>NZ_JAAXPN010000001.1 GCF_012396505.1 Periweissella fabalis
TGGATCATAAGTCATGTACTATGATAATTTACTCTAAAAATTTGATATGTTCGAAATCCTAAATAGGACCCCTAAAGAAAATCTTTAGGGGTCCTATTTAGGATTTTTTAGATAGCAGCGACCATCTATTATAGTACCTTTTTTTATGATAATATTTAATTGATTCAATAATGTAAAAAAATATATTAAAGTAAATGGAGTATCATTCAAATGAAAAGAACCATCCCCTTAGCTAAAATAGCTAATCATGGTTTAATGCTTTCGGTTAGTACCATGGTAACACTTGGTGTAACTAATTTTGCCAATCATGATGAGACCACCCATAAAGCGACAGTTCAAGCTGCTACGGTGAATATGCATCAAACGTTACAAAATGCTATTAATACAGGTAAACAATATACACGCAAGTATTATACTGCAGCCTCATTTAATCGCCTACAAAATGCTTTGATGCAAGCACAGCAAATAAATAGTAATTCCAGGAGTACAACAACGCAATTAAATACAGCATTAGCTACTTTAAATGCAGCTATGAATCAAATTCAACGGCTACCAGTAGCACCAATTGCACCAGCAGTTAAAGCTAACTTACAAAATACTTTAGGTCGAGCACGAACGTATACAGCAAAATATTATACTGCAACCTCATATGCTCGTTTGCAAAAAGCAATCAATGATGCACAGGCAATTCTATATTTTTGGCCGGCGACTACAAGTCAATACCAAAAGACGATTGCTGATCTTAATAATGCGATGCAAGCAATTGTATGGCTACCAGCGAATAAAACAGATTTACAAGCAACTATTAATGCTGCAAAAGAATTCACTCTGGCATTTTATACTAGTGACTCAGTCGCCAAATTAGTGCCAGCCCTGAATGAAGCAATCCGTATTAATGCAGATAATGATGTACAAATGTGGCCAGTTATTCAAGCAACAAGAAATTTACAACAAGCCATTCAACAAATGACGCGGCAACCTCGAACACGAGCTGAACTAACAAGTTTATTACAACAAGCTGAGCAAGTTGTTAAATTTCCAGGAACTTGGAAAGCTAAAGCAAGTGATAAATTTGGAACGTGGTATACACAAGCAAGTGTTAATGCCCTTGCTAGTCAATTACCAATGGTAATACAAGCGTATACTAACCGCCAAGCACCTGTGGCTGATGTAACGAACGCTTATATTTGGTTAACTAAGACAATAAATAATTTAGTACCAAGTATGGGTCCGTATATGATACAACAACCAGCACCAGTAACAATGTCTGTCTTGACGTTTAAAAATAATCCTACTATATTTACATTACCAAACCTATATGGTCGCAATGGTCAAGTTCAAGTGGGAAATATAAATTGGCATATTAATGTAACGACTAAGATTAAAGGACAAGAATATAATTTAATTACGAATTTAACGAATGCGTTAAAGGTAATGACACCAGGTCAGTATACTTTGACGTATACTATTAATGGTGGTTCAGGAAACAATGCAATAACGACAACAATGACTCGTGTTATCAACTTAACTGCCGATGGCCAAAATAATTTTAATAATCCAATGTATCATTTTGGACTAATTCCAACAATAGCAATTAACCGCGATCCTCATATGTATTCGACGTTACCATATGCACAATTAGCTACTAATCCCGTGTTGTATGATAATAATAATGCAATTGTTGATCCACAAGCTTATCGAGTTAATTATCAAATTATGCTAGGCCAACAAGCATATGGGTTATTTGATAAAGCCGTAGATTATGCATTGCCTGGTTCTTATCGGGTTAAATTTGCAGCCACTGGAATGTATACTGGCCGAGCACTAACCACTTTTACACAAACAATGAAGTTGAATGCACCTGATAATCGGAATGTACTTAATCCACAAGGCAATTATCAATTTGTTGGTTTAACGCCAACTACAATTTCGGGTAGTGATTATCAAGCAATTTTGAAAAGTGGAGATAATGGTGATGCATCTTTTGATCCGTTTTATGGTGTTGGTTTAGTTGATAATCATCATCAAGCAATAACTGATTATGGGACGGTAAATGTTTATTCTGATTGGGCTAATATTGATTTTGGACAAGGAAATTATGCTGCACCAGGACAATACCAAGTTAAGTACTATGCAATTGCAGCAGATGGTCACATGGTTGCAACTGGAACTCGAAGTGTAACAATAATTAAATAGAAATAAAAGACACTTGGATAATGAATAAAATGACAAAAAAGCCTGAAGTTTTATAAATTCAGGCTTTTTTGTCATTTATAAAGTTATGTACCTTTTTGGTACTTGTGTTAGTGGAAATTTACAAAGCTTATTTATCAGTTACTTGCTTAAAAATTTTGGCCATTGGTGCTAATTGGCCAAATTTAGCCGCATCATCAGTTGGAGCAACAACCAAGTTGGCATTAGAATTGGCCAATTCTTGGAATGCTTGAATGGATTGGTTTTGGAAGAAATTAGCATCAACTTTTTCTAAAGCTGCTGCGACGGTGGCAATACGATTTGCTTCAGCTTGAGCTTTAATCCGAATTGATTCTGCTTCAGCCTTGGCCGTATTAACCATAGCTTCATTTTGAGCTTTCGTTGATAGTTCGATTGATTTAGCATTTCCTTGTGCTTGAGAAATTGTTGCTACTCGTTTACGATCAGCCTCAAGTTGGGTATCCATAGCAGCTTGGATTGATGGCGAAGGTTTTAGTTCGTCAATATTTAAGCGATCAACATTAATTCCGTAAATGCTGGTTAAATCACCAATTGCTTGACTTAATTCACGGTTAATTTGGGCAGTTGAACCTAATGCGTCATTTAAATCCATACGACCAATAATATCTCGCAAATGACCACGAACAAGTTGTGCCATTGATTCAACAGAATCAGTATTTTCATATTGGAATTTAACTGCATCCGTTACGTGATAATTAAGGGTTACACTAGCTGAAATTTCAGCATTATCTTTAGTAATTACAGAATAATCAGGTAATCGTACCGGGCGCATTGCTAAGCTAACTTGTCGAATTTTTTGAATGAAAGGAATATAAAAGTGTAATCCAGGGTTAACGCTAGTACGATATTTTCCTAATGTTTCGACTAGTCCTTGACTGTTTTGTGAAATAATCTTGATTCCAAAAGGCATAATACTTTCTCCTATTCTATAGTGCGTTACTAAGTGATAAATCAGTGAGAATTAAAACGTTGTCTTGAACATTACTAATCAGGTATTGATGATTTAAATCAGGAATAGAATTATTAATAATCACAAAGCGATAATAAATTCCTTTGACCTCAATTAGGTTATGTTCCGGTGTAATTTGACTACCATCAACAGTTAAACCGACAAAGCGTCGTTGTTCAAGTGAGCCTTCGCGTTCAATTGATTGCGAGAGTAAAGTAGTGATACTACTGTTGACACTTAAATGTTGTCGCTTAGCGTAGGCTTCAATTTGTGTATATAAATCGTAGTCAATACGCAAAAGAAATTGTTTTTTCGCCATGGCGTAGTCCTTTCGGTAACGTATGATATCAAAGTGATATCATATGTTTAAGATTATCTTAGTATTTCTTTAAAGTAAAGTAAAAAGTTGGTTTAATATAAAATCTAATGGTTGATTAATTTTTAAAAGGATATGTGGCAGGCTGCTCGTTTACTTTAACGCTATGAAAGTGTGTTTTTTAATTAATTATTAGCAAGATACGCTTTGAAATAAGTGGCTAATTGTTTAATGCCTGGCTCAATTTTTTCAAGGGGAACGTTTGAATAATTTAAGCGTGCACAATTACGAATATCTGAGCTAGCATATTGTGGTTGGCTAGGTACAAAAACAATGTGGGCTTTTGGTAGTAAGATATCATGCATAAATTTATTTAAATCAAGTTTTTTTGGACCAGTTAGCCAAAGAAAGAAGCCACCTTCAGGCTCGGTAAAGGTGATTTCAGCGGGCATATATTTACGTAGTGCATTGACCATAACATGACATTTTTCAGCATAAATCGGCTTCATTTTAGCAATATGCTGGTCAAGGTTATTGGTAGTTAAATATTCTGCTAAAGCTAACATTGTCATGTTTGGTGATTGGACGTCATTGGCTGATTTTAGGCCAGCTAGTTCAACTAACATATCATGCTCGGCAACTAAATACCCAACACGTAAACCTGGTGATAAAATTTTAGAAAAACTAGAAACATACAATACCCGATGATGATGATCGAAGCTTTGAATGGTTGGTAATTCGGTACCACGATACCTTAAATCACGGTAAGGTGAATCTTCTAAAATATAGAAATCATATTCGGCTGCTAAATGTGCTAGTCGTTGACGCTTGGCAGTACTTAAAGTAATTCCAGTTGGATTTTGAAAATCAGGAATTGTATAGAGGAGTTTAATTCGATTAGCTCCTCGGTGAGCTTTTAAATCGGCTTCTAATTGGTCAACATTAAGGCCATCAGCTTCCATAGGAATTTCATAATACGTTGGGGCATAACTTTCAAAAGCCGAAATAGCTCCCACATATGTCGGACCTTCAATGGCTAAACCATCGCCAGGATTGATGAATAGTCGTGTGATTAAGTCAATTGCCTGTTGGCCACCTTGAGTAATTAGTAAATCATCTGCAGTAACAGCGACACCAGTTCGTTGTAAATGACGTTGTGCTAAAATAGTTCGTAGGGCAACAGGCCCTTTGGCATCAGTATATTGGAAAATTCCGGGTGTATTAGTTGTAAGGGCCTGCTGAAAAGCTGTAGTAATCTCGGCACTGGGGAATAATTGTTGATCAGGATAACCACCAGCAAATGATGTGTTGATAGGATTTGAACTTTCAATAAATAATTCTGCCAAGACAGAACTGTCGTAGTTAATGACACGCTTAGCGAAATTTTGATTTTTCATAAAAGACCTCGTTAACATTGATATTTTAAAACTTAAATAACAAGTATAGTTTTTAAAATTAAAAAACGATTAGAAATATTATATTATAATTGTAGCTTATCATCTAAAAAAATTACAACTAATTTTTATTGAATCAACAATTTGGAGGGATTATGTTAAAAGAATTAAAGTTATTTTTACAATATTTAGCGATTGAACGCCAATTTTCACCAGAAACACTTAAAGCTTATCAACAAGATTTAAAATTATTTGCGCAATTTTGTCAAAGTGAGCTTGGCGATTTTAACTGGACTGATGTTGATGCAAATCTTATTCGAGCATGGCTTAGTCAGTTGTATGATCAAAAATTAGCTGCAACAACTATTAATCGTAAATTAAGTTCGCTACGTTCTTTTTACCAATTTCTAATCAATAATCACTTTGCAAATCAAAATCCATTTGCAGATGTTCAAGTTAAACAACATCCGCAGCATTTACCACATTATTTTCGAGAACCAGAATTAGCAACATTATTTGCAACTGTTAATGCGCAAAAAACACCCTTAAAAGAACGGAATGTGGCATTATTAGAATTATTGTATGGAACTGGTATGCGGGTATCTGAAGTGGCTAATTTAACATTAAACCAAATTGACTTTGATCGTGAGACAATTCATGTATTTGGTAAAGGAGGTAAAGAACGTTTCGTACCACTAGGGTCATATGCCAAAAAAGCCTTACTAAATTATATCAATGGTTTACGACAAAAATTAATACAGCAATATCATACCGACCATAATGTTGTATTTATTAACCGTTTAGGGGGCCCCATCTCAAGTGGAGGGATTGAATATATTCTTAAGCAAGTGATGAAAGCAACCGGATTGGGGAATGAAATGCATCCGCATATGTTTCGTCATACTTATGCGACAGATTTATTAAATAATGGTGCTGATTTGCGAAGTGTTCAAGAATTGTTAGGACACGCTAATTTAAGTACGACGCAAATCTATACGCATATTAGCCGAGAACAATTGCAAGCTGATTATCGTAAGTACTTTCCACGTGCAAGTCATGAATGAAAGCGCTAAATATTTCGAAATCAAACGGCTATTAATTTGAATTTGTGATAAACTAAATACTATTAATTAAACTAATGAGAGTAGGGATGAATGATGACAGTACGTATTGAAAATGACAATCTGATTGTTGAAATTCACGAACACGGTGCTGAATTGCAAAGTGTTCGCCGAAAGGATAGTGATTTAGAGTATATATGGCAAGCTGATCCAAAATATTGGAATCGGCATGCGCCAGTACTTTTCCCAATTGTTGGGCGGCTAAAAAATAATCAATATGAATTTGCTGGCAATACTTACTATTTGAGTCAACATGGATTTGCGCGTGATTTAAACTTTATTGTCATTGAACAAAGTACAACTCATGCAGTTTTTGAACTTCGCGATTCACCATTGACTAAAAATCTTTATCCGTTTAGTTTTCATTTTCAGATTAAGTATACTTTAACAACTAAAGATACTGTAAAAATTGAGTATTTTGTACATAATCCTGGTGAAACTCCAATTTACTTCCAAGTTGGTGGTCATCCTGCCTTTAATGTGCCAATGGAACAGGGCCATAAGTTCACCGATTATTATGTTAACGTTGATCCAGTTAAAGAGTACGATCGTATTAAATTAGTGGGACCATATTCGGATCCTGATCATATGGGGACCTTTAATCCACGTATTCCTTTACGTTTACGCTATGACGACTATAAAGAAGATGCGATTATCTTGTCATTAGAACAACAGCCAACGTCATTGATTCTTGCACGCTTAGATGCATCTCATGGGGTAACAATGCATTTAGCAGATGCCAAATATGTTGGTATTTGGTCACCTTATGGGAAGGATGCACCTTTTGTTTGTCTTGAACCATGGTGGGGCTTGGCAGATACTTTGGATGCAGATGGTGATATTAAGCATAAATTTGCAATTAACAAATTAGATGGCCAACAAGATTACTCAGCTAATTGGAGTTTGACATTCTTTTAAAAAATTTAAAAAATAACCACCTTAAAAGATGTTAATGTGCTATACTAATGCAGTTAATTTTTTGAAAGTTGGTATGTTACTTTGGAATTAGTAATTTTATGTATTATAAGTTACTTTATTGGCTCATTGCCATTTGGTTATTGGATTGGCAAAGTCTTTTATGGCCGTGATATTCGGACTGAAGGATCGGGGAATATTGGAACAACAAATACATTACGTGTACTTGGACCGGTTGCCGGAGTAGCCGTTTTATTACTTGATTTATTTAAAGGAACCTTGGCCGGTGCATTACCTACATTATTAGGCATGCATCATATAAATCCTTTTATCACAGGTTTTTTTGCGATTATTGGCCACACTTTTAGTATCTGGCTAAAATTTAAAGGTGGCAAGGCAGTTGCAACATCAGCTGGTGTCTTGATTGCTTATAACCCATTTTTCTTCGCCGTGGCAGTAATTACACTAGTTGTGATGTTATTTTTGTTTAGCATGATGAGTGTAGGCTCAATTATGGGCTTTATTATGGTAACGGCTACGGCAGCCATGTTTCATGATTGGGTTTTGACAATTATTGCCGGTGTCTTAACTATTTTTGTTACTTATCGTCATCGAGCGAATCTTAAGCGGGTTTTACAGGGTAATGAAAGCTTAATGCATTTTGGTTTATATTATTGGCTAACTAAACGTAAATAAGCTAGTTTACAATAGTAGTTGTAGCCTAATAAAAAATATCGCAAAAGTTCGATTCATTTAAAATATACACAAAAATCCCAGGAAAAGTTATTTTTCCTGGGATTTTTGCAACACTTCCATTTCAAGTGTTCGATAAATTTATCTGCTTTTTGAAGCTATTACGGCATAGCTTTATTTGATGTACTTAGTATCTGGGTTTTCACTCCAAGGACTAGTTGCATTAATGTGATCATAGTATAAAATACCATGTAAGTGATCAATTTCATGTTGGAATACGATTGCTGGATAATCTTTAAGTCGGATTTTAACGGTTTCACCATCAAGGTTTTGGTAACGAACAGTAATACGGTCATGACGAGGAACAAAACCAGGGACATCTTCATCAACTGAAAGACAACCTTCCCCCACATCAAGAGCGCCATCTTGGACGGAATGTGAGATAATAACCGGATTTGAAATAACACCCTTAAAGATAGGCTCATCATCTTCATATTCACCAGGAACTAAAATTGCAGCCATTCGCTTTGAAACGCCAACTTGTGGAGCAGCAAGACCAACACCAGGACGAAGCTTGTATTTTTCATTTTCTTTTTCATCTTGGCTGATAACCAAGTATTCCATCATATCAGCAGCAAGCTTTTGATCTTCAGCAGACAATGGAAATTCAACATCGGCAGCCTCTTGACGTAATACAGGATTACCATCGCGAGTGATATCATTCATTAAATACATATGAAGCCTCCAAAAAATTATAAATAATAATTAATTTTACCCTTAAAAATCAACTGATGCAAGGTGTGAAAAAGTTATACATAGATTACTATTACCACTTGCTTTTTGATGGACATTATTCTATTATGGTGGTGTAGATGAAACCGCTTACATTAATTTGGCATATTTACCAAAGTTATGTATTAGTTTTACAAAAGAAAGGACTTTTACTATGAGTGAAGTGAAGTTTGTGGATTTTGTTGCAAAAAAGAATGAATTACAAGAAAAAGTTGAGCCACTACAAGTTGTTAATGGCAAGGGGGAAATTGTTAATCAAGCAGTTTTTGATAAATACAGTGATGAAGACTTAGTGAAATTCATGAAATTAATGGTATGGGAACGGACACTACACCAACGTTCAAATGCTTTGACGCGTCAAGGACGCCTTGGATTTTATGCACCAACTGAAGGTCAAGAAGCTAGTGGGATGGGATCACAACTAGCCTTTAAATCAACTGATTTTATGTTACCTGCTTATCGTGATATTCCACAATTAATTCAACATGGATTACCAATTTGGAAGGCCTTTTTATGGTCACGTGGACACGTGTTGGGGAATGATTATACTGATGAAAATGTGCAAGCATTAGCACCACAAATCATTATTGGGGCTCAATACATTGAAACTGCGGGGGTTGCTTTAGGACTCAAGAAAAATAAAACTAAAGATACGGTAGCCTTTACGTATACAGGTGATGGTGGTACTTCACAGGGGGATTTTTATGAAGGTATTAACTTTGCAGGTGCCTTCCAAGTACCAGCAGTTTTCTTTATTCAAAACAATGGTTATGCTATCTCGGTACCACGTCACGTTCAAACAGCCGCTGTTACATTAGCACAAAAGGGTATGGCCGCGGGGATTCCGTATGTTCAAGTTGATGGGATGGATTTTCTAGCAGTATATGAAACTGCTAAAGCAGCCCGTGAATATGCAGCTGCTGGAAATGGCCCGGTATTGATTGAAACTTTAACATTCCGGTTTGGACCTCATACTAATGCTGGTGATGATCCTAAGCGTTATCGGTCACCAGAAGAAGAGCAACCATGGTTTGACAATGATCCATTGATTCGTTACCGAAAGATTTTAACTGATAAAGGACTTTGGTCTGAAGAAATTGAAGCATCGTATGTTGATGAAGTTAAAGATGAGATTAAAGCTGCAATTAAAAAAGCGGATGAAGCTCCTAAACAAAAGATTTCAGAATTTTTGGAAAATGTTTTTGAAGTACCAACACCAGAAGTTGCGGAACAAATCAAGGCGTTTAAGGCAAAGGAGGCTAAGTAATTATGGCTACAATGAGTTATATTCAAGCAATTACAGATGCATTACGTACTCAATTGAAAAGTGATGATAAAACATTGATTTTTGGTGAAGATGTAGGTAAAAATGGTGGGGTTTTCCGAGCTACTGATGGTTTACAAGCTGAATTTGGTGAAGATCGTGTTTTTGATACTCCGCTTGCCGAATCAGGCATTATTGGCTTATCAACAGGTTTAGCATTACAAGGATTTCGGCCAATTCCTGAAATTCAATTTTTCGGTTTCGTTTTTGAAGCGATGGACCAAATTGCCGGCCAATTGTCACGGACACGTTATCGTACTAATGGTACAGTAAATGTGCCGGTTACAATTCGTTCACCTTTTGGTGGGGGGACACATACACCGGAAATGCACGCTGATTCATTAGAAGCAATGGTAGCCTCGGTACCTGGTTTACGAGTGGTAACTCCATCAAATCCTTATGATGCAAAAGGACTTTTAATTTCATCAATTAAAAATAATGATCCGGTTATTTTCTTAGAGAATTTGAAATTGTATCGTTCAATGAAAGCTGACGTGCCAGAGGGAGAATATGAAGTACCTTTGGACAAAGCAAATGTGGTTCGGGAAGGCTCCGATTTAACAATCATTGCCTACTCCGCTGAAGTTAATGAAAGTTTGAAAGTAGCTGAAAAACTTGAAAAAGAAGGCAAATCAGTTGAAGTAGTTGATTTACGATCATTAGCGCCAATTGATTTTGAAACAATTGTGAAGTCAGCTGAAAAGACACACCGAGTACTTGTTGTTCAAGAAGCACAACGGCTTGCTGGGGTGGCTTCAAAAGTTGTATCTGAAATTTCAGAACGTGCTATTTTGGCTTTAGATGCACCAATTGGCCGAATTTCAGCCCCAGATACAATTTATCCATTTGGTTTAGCTGAAGATGATTGGCTACCAAATGCTGATGATATCGAAGCAAAAGCACGCGAAATTTTAGAATTTAATTAGGAGGCTATCGTAATGGCGTTTGAATTTAAATTGCCAGAACTTGGTGAAGGTTTACATGAAGGTGAAATCGCATCTTGGCTTGTGCAAGTTGGCGATCATATTGAAGAAGACGATGGTTTAGTTGAGATTCAAAATGATAAATCAGTCGAGGAGTTACCTTCACCAGTTAGTGGCACGATTAAAGAAATTAAGATCAAAGAAGGTGAAACTGCTACCGTGGGGGATGTTATTGTTGTAATTGACGATGGCTCAGCTACTGAGTCTACTCCTGTTACAACCCCAGTTTCAAATTCTAAAACAGTGACAGCAACACAATCTGTTCCAGATACACCTGCGGCTTCAACAAGCAATACGCGAGTTGCTAAGCCAGGTGAAATTATTTTGGCGATGCCTTCAGTACGCCAATTTGCACGCCAACAAGGCGTTGATATTTCATTAGTATCAGCAACTGGTAAACATGGTCAAATTTTAAAGAGTGATGTTGAGACCTTTGTACAAGGGGGAGCACAAGCTACGACCGTGACACAAACTACTCCTACTTCAATTGAACAAGCACCTAAAGCAGTCGCTAAGTCAACTACTGTAACTAGCGAAAGTGTTCTTGAAACACGCGAAAAAATGTCAATGACCCGTAAGGCAATTGCCAAGGCCATGGTTACTTCTAAACATACAGCACCACATGTAACCTTATTTGATGAAGTTGAAGTAAGTGCTTTAATGGCTAATCGTAAAAAGTATAAGGTGTTGGCCGCAGAAAAAGATATTAAGTTGACATTCTTGCCATATATTGTCAAGGCGTTAACGGCAGTATTAAAGGTATACCCAGTGTTTAATTCCTCAATTGATGATGCAACTGAAGAAATTGTTACAAAACACTACTATAATATAGGAATTGCTACTGATACTGATCACGGCTTATACGTCCCAAATATTAAAGATGCAGACCGAAAGAATCTCTTTGAAATTGCTAGTGAAATATCAGAAAATACCGTTAAAGCACAAACTGGTAAGTTAGGTGCAGCTGATATGCGTGATGGCTCAGTTACAATTAGTAATATTGGTTCGATTGGTGGGGGCTGGTTTACCCCAGTTATTAACTATCCTGAAGTTGCAATTATTGGGGTAGGTAAGATTGTTAAAGCACCTATTGTTGATGAAAATGGTGAACTTGCGGTTGGACAAATGTTAAAACTTTCAATTAGTTTTGATCATCGATTAATCGATGGTGGGACAGCACAACGGGCAATGAATTTATTTAAACGTTTATTGCATGATCCAGAATTGTTATTGATGGAGGGTTAGTAGGATGGTCGTAGGAGATTTTGCAGAAGAACGGCAAACGATTATTGTCGGTGCAGGCCCTGGAGGGTATGTTGCTGCGATTCGGGCCGCTGAACTTGGTCAAAAAGTTATGATTGTAGAACGTGAAAACATTGGGGGCGTTTGCTTGAATGTGGGATGCATTCCTTCAAAAGCCTTAATTAGTGCAGGTCATCGTTACCAGCTTGCGCAAAGTGAAATGTTTGGGGTGGCCTTGGGGGAGGCAACGTTAGATTTTGCTAAAACACAAGCTTGGAAACAAAATGAGGTTATTAATCGTTTAACTGGTGGCGTTGAAATGCTCTTAAAGAAACACAAGGTTGAAATCGTTCGTGGTGAGGTGTACCTACACGATGATCATACCCTTCGAGTCCTAAGTGAAACTAGTGAAACAGCTGCTCAAACCTATAAATTTGAGAATTTGATTTTAGCAACTGGATCACGGCCAATTGAAATTCCAAACTTTAAGTTTACCGGTCGTGTCCTTGATTCAACCGGAGCACTAGCTTTAACTGAAGTACCTAAGGAATTGGTTGTTATCGGGGGTGGCTATATTGGAGCTGAATTGGCCGGTGCTTATGCTAATCTCGGTGCGCATGTAACTATTCTAGAAGGATCACCGGCAATTTTGCCTAATTTTGAAAAAGATATGGTTGATGTTGTCAAGAAGGAATTAGTAGCTAAGGGAATTGATATTCATACTAAAGCCCTTGCTAAAAATGCCGTTCAAACTGATGATCATGTTGCTGTGACTTATGAAGTTGATGGGAAAGAAGTTACAATCAATGCTGATTATTGCTTAGTTACAGTTGGTCGACGGCCAAATACTGATGATATGGGCTTAGAATATACGGGCGTTAAAGTTGGTGATAAAGGCTTAATTGAAGTCGATAATCAAGGCCGGACAGCCGTTGCAAATATCTATGCAATTGGTGATATTGTTCCAGGACCTGCATTGGCTCACAAAGCATTCTTTGAAGCAAAGGTTGCAGCAGCAGCGATTAGTGGCGATACAGCGGCAGCCGTTGACTATCTTGGTATTCCAGCTGTATGTTTTACTGATCCAGAATTGGCCACAGTGGGTTTAACGGTCGCTGAGGCTAAGGTCAAAGGGTTAAAGGCTAAAGGTTATAAGTTCCCATTTGCTGGTAATGGTCGGGCAATGACTTTAGGGCAACCGGAAGGATTTGTACGCGTTGTAACTGATGATCAAGGGACTGTTCTAGGTGGCCAAATTGTTGGCCCAGGGGCATCGGATTTAATCGCTGAATTAACATTAGCTGTCAATAGTGCAATGAATATTGAAGATGTTGCTTTGACGATTCATGCTCATCCAACTTTAGCAGAAGTTATTGGTGAAGTTGCTGATACTGCAATTGGCTTCCCAACGCATATGTAATTATTAATAATAGTTAATAAAAAACTCGTAAAATTATTTTTTATGAGCTTTTTTATTTGTTTATCTATTAAAAAGCGAACTATTTTTTTAATTTGTTAATTAAAGTTCATATTAATTTAATTAACAGTTGACAATTCAAAATCAAGGTTCTAATATAATAAACATCTAGTTACTTATCGATGAAGAAAGAGCAATAATAATTAAGATTAATCACAGTGAGCTTACGATAGTGAAAAGTAAGTATTAATGGATTTTTATTGGGAGCTTTTGGAGAGAATGACTTAACACGTAATTAAGTTGCTCAGCATGCTGAGAATTAGGGTGGAACCGCGTTAATTTAACGTCCCTATGTCAAATTTAATTTGGCATGGGGACTTTTTTTGTCCTCATGCAAGTGAGGTATAATTATGCAACAAGAAAAAAATGAACTTGCACGTGCACTAACTCCTCGGCATATTCAAATGATTGCCATTGGGGGAGCGATTGGAACTGGACTTTTCCTAGGTTCCGGGACGGCTATTAAAGAAGCTGGCCCAGCAATTATTTTAGCGTATATTATTACAGGCTTTTTTTGCTACCTAATGATGCGAGCCATTGGAGAGTTACTTTTATCAAATGTTAAAATTCGCTCATTTATTGACTTTGTACGTATTTATTTAGGTCCACGATGGGAATTTGTAACTGGCTGGGCGTATTGGTTATGTTGGACTAGTCTGGCAATGGCTGATTTAACAGCTAGCGGTATCTATTTACGATATTGGTTTCCAAGTTTGCCACAATGGGTTACACCATTGATTGTTATTATTGCCTTATTAGCAATTAATTTAATGAATGTTGGTTGGTTTGGTGAGATAGAATCGGTATTTGCAGGGATTAAAGTGATTGCGATTTTAGCTTTAATAATTGTTGGGGCAATTATGATTTTTACAGGTTTTCAAGCAGGTGATAATGTTGCATCATTTGCTAATTTATATCAACACGGCGGTTTTTTTGCCACCGGTTTAAGTGGTTTTTTACTAGCTTTTCCACTAGTAATCTTTGCCTTTACCGGAATTGAAATGGTTGGTTTGACAGCAGGGGAGACCGAACATCCAGAAGTTGATTTACCAAAAGCAATTAATGCGGTGCCTGTCCGAATTGGTTTGTTTTACGTTGGGGCTGTGTTAGTTATTATGTCTATTTATCCTTGGAATTCATTAAGTGGGGCACAAAGCCCATTTGTAGAAGTCTTTGCTGGCATTGGGATTAAAGCAGCCGCGGGAATTGTGAACTTTGTAGTCTTAACATCAGCAATGTCAGCCGCTAATAGTGCTATCTTTAGTACTAGTCGGACAATTTATGTCATGGCCCAAAATGGACATGCTCCTAAATGGTTTGCTAAATTAAGTAAACGGCATGTTCCTGTTAATGCCCTAATTACATCTGCGTTGTTCTTATTAACAATTGTCTTGATGAATTACTTTGTACCAAGTCAGATTTTTGTGATTATTTCAGGAGTGGCGACAATCAGCTTTATTTTCGTTTGGTTGATTTTATTAGTAACACATTTAAAATATCGGCATGTTACTAAACAATTAGCAACATATCAGATGCCAGGATATCCAATATTAAATTATTTGACAATTATCTTTTTCATTAGTGTGTTAATAGTATTACTATTCCAACCTGATACACGAATTTCTGTTATTGGAACGGGAATTTTCGTTGTGTGCTTATTAATAATCTATGCATTGACTAATAAAGCACCTTTACAAAAAAGTAAACACAACTGACAAGCGAAATAAGTACTTAGTTGATTATTCTTGTAATTTAGCAAAATTGATGCTAATATAAAGGTTGTTCAAATATAACTCTTAATTGAGTGGGCAAATTAAATTTTGCCCGCTCATTTTTTTAAATAAATTTGATAGTAATCCAAAGCATTGAAGGAGGGATAGTTCGTGGCTAATGACGTTGTCGAAAAAATCACCGAATTGGTAACCCCAATTATTACTGCAAAGGGTTTTTCTTTGTGGGATGTTGAGTTTGTAAAGGAAGGCCGTGATATGTTTTTACGGATTTTCATTGACAAGCCTGGCGGAATTACGATGGATGACATTGTACTAGCAACTAATGAGATTAGCGAAATGTTGGATGTGGTTGATCCTGATCCAATTCCACAAGCATACATGCTTGAAATCTCATCACCCGGAGCTGAACGGCCATTAAAGACCCCTGAAGATCTCGAATGGGCCCAAGGTCAATATGTGCACGTTTCACTCTATCAAAAATTAGATGGCGTTAAAGATTATGAAGGTGATTTAGTATCGGTTACTGAAGAGACTTTAACTTTGAACTATCTTGATAAAACGCGTCAAAAGAGTGTCGAGATTCCACGTGACATGATTGCAAAAGCGCGTTTAGCAATTAAATTTTAATGTAGAAAAACGGAAGGTAAAAAATCATGAGTAAAGAATTACTTGCAGCTCTTGATGCCCTTGAAGAAGAAAAAGGCGTAAAAAAAGCAATCGTAATCGAATCATTGGAAGCAGCTCTTGAAGCAGCTTACAAGCGTAACTATGACCAAGCACAAAACGTTGAAGTGAGTTTCGACCAAAAGAAGGGTGATATTAGTGTTATTGCCGTTAAGGAAGTCGTTGAAGATGAAGAAATTTGGGATGAAAACACACAAGTTTCTTTAAAGGAAGCTTTGGAAATGAATCGTGCCTACGAAGTCGGGGATGAAATCCGCTTTAAGGTTACTCCAAAAGACTTTGGTCGTATTGCAGCTCAAACTGCTAAACAAGTAATTATCCAACGCGTTCGTGAAGCTGAACGGGCCATTGTATATGATAAATTTGCTCAATATGAAAATGAAATCATCAGTGGTGAAGTTGAACGACAAGATGCACGCTATTTATTTGTTACCCTTCCAGGAAATCAAGAAGCTGTAATGACTAAGCAAGACCAAATGCCAAATGAAAGTTACCAAATGCATGATCGTATTAAGGTCTTGGTTTCAAAAGTTGAAAATAATGCTAAGGGTCCACAAGTGTTTGTTTCACGGACTCATGCTGACTTAGTTAAGCGTTTATTTGAACAAGAAGTACCGGAAGTATATGATGGTACTGTTGAGATTAAGAGTATTGCGCGTGAAGCCGGTGACCGTAGTAAAATTGCGGTAAAATCTAACAATCCTGATTTGGATCCAGTTGGAACAATGGTTGGTCAACGTGGGGTTCGTGTGCAAGCCGTTGTTACTGAATTATCTGGTGAAAACATGGATATTGTTGAATGGTCTGAAGATTCAGCAACATTTATTATTAATGCTTTGAATCCAGCAGAAGTGCTAAACGTAATTGTTGATCCATTAAATGATCGTGCGGTAACAGTTATTGTTCCTGATAACCAATTATCATTAGCGATTGGTAAACGTGGTCAAAATGCTCGTTTAGCAGCTCGTTTAACTAACTTCAAAATCGATATTAAGCCTGAATCAGAAGCTGAAAACTTTTACGCTGAACATGAAGCAAAGGTAGCTCAGGCTGCAGCTGCACCGCAAGCACCTGTAGAAGAATCAGTTGAAGCTGAAAGTGTTGATGCTGATTTTGCAAGTGATTTATTTGATGCCGAATAAGCAATAAGCTAAAGTGAAAGAGGAGGAAAAGAACAGTGAAACCTCGGAAAATTCCCATGCGTAAAGATGTTGTTACCGGTGAAATGTTCCCTAAAAAGGACTTAGTACGGGTAGTTAAAGATAATGAAAATAATGTAAGTATTGATGCGACTGGCAAGGCTAATGGTCGTGGTGCTTACATTGGTTTAGACGTAACAATTGCACAACAAGCTTTCAAAAAGCGTATTCTTGATAAGACTCTTGGTATTAAAATTACTGATGAGTTTTATGAAGAACTAATTGCATATGTTGATCATCAACAAGCACGAAAGGAATTGTTTGGCGATGCCAAGTAATGCAATAAAGGTTCTACAACTATTAGGTCTTGCACGCCGCGCTGGTGCATTGATTACAGGTGAAGAAATGGTGTTAAAAGCTATTCGTAACCAAAAAGCTCGATTAGTATTAATTGCAAGCGATACTGGAAAGAGTACGTTTAAAAAAATTACTGATAAAGCAAGCTATTACAATGTTGCAGTCATTGCCGATTATGATCGTGCAACGTTAAGTGATGCAACTGGAATGGCACGATCAATCTATGCCATCGATAATGCAGGATTCGCAAAGAAGATAAAGGAAGTTAACAATACAGAAAAAGGAGAGTGAGCAATATATGGCAAAACGGATCTATGAATTAGCTAAGGAATTGAATGTCTCATCTAAAGACATGGTTAATGCTGCTGAAACTAAAGGTTTTAGCGTCAAAAACCATATGTCAACGATGGGAGCTAATGAAGAACGTTATTTACGCGAATATTTTGGTAACAAAGGTAATCAAGGAGGCGCCCCTAAAAAGGCGTCAACTAAGCCTGCTAAAGTAAGTGCCACAAATACGAAACCTTCAAAACCTATGCAAAAGTCAGCTGACCGGCCTGCAAAAGCCGCCTCAAAGCGTAATGTTAATGTGGATAATATGGACACAAAATCAACAAATGAAAACCGCCCAAGTCGCGGAAATAATAATAATAGCAACAACAATCGTAGCAATAACCGTGGTGGCCGCAACGATTGGAATAACAATGGTGGGAACAACCGTAACAACCGCCATGGTAAGAAGGGTAAACGTAGCTTCAATAATAACCATGGCCCAGCTAAGGTATTGCCACAACGTAAAGACCAACCACTTCCAGAAGTATTAGTTTACTCAATTGGAATGAATGTGCAAGATATTGCGAAGTTAATTCACCGTGATACTGCTGAAATCATTAAGAAGTTATTTATGCTTGGAGTAATGGTTAACCAAAACCAAAGCTTAGATGCAGAAACTATCGAAATTTTGGCTGCTGATTATGGTATTGCGGCTGAAGAAAAAATCGAAGTTGACGTGGCTGATACTGATAAATTCTTCAAGGAAGCCCAAAACAATACTGAAAACTCTACACCACGCCCACCAGTAGTTACCATCATGGGACACGTTGACCACGGTAAAACTACATTGCTTGACTACCTTCGTAACTCACACGTTACTGAAGGTGAAGCTGGTGGAATCACACAACACATTGGGGCCTACCAAGTTAAAGCTGATGATCGCATCATTACTTTCCTTGATACTCCTGGACACGCGGCCTTTACTGCTATGCGTGCTCGTGGAGCTGATGTGACTGATATTACCATCTTAGTTGTTGCAGCTGATGATGGTGTTATGCCACAAACAATTGAAGCTATTAATCACGCCAAGGCTGCTAAGACCCCAATTATTGTCGCAGTTAACAAGATTGATAAGCCTGGTGCCAACCCTGAAAACGTAATGAATCAATTAATGCAATATGAATTGATTCCAGAAGAATTCGGTGGTGACACAATCTTTGTTAAGATCTCAGCTAAATTTGGTCAAAACGTTGACGAATTACTTGAAATGATTTTACTTCAATCTGATGTGCTTGAACTTACAGCTAACCCTAAGCAAAATGGGGCTGGTTCAGTTATTGAAGCACGACTTGATAAGGGTCGTGGACCAATTGCTACATTGCTTGTTCAACAAGGTACATTGCGTGTTGGAGACCCTATTGTTGTGGGTAACACATACGGTCGTGTTCGGACAATGACTAATGATCGTGGTCGTCGGATTAAAGAAGCTGGTCCATCAACACCAGTTGAAATTACTGGTTTGAATGATGTACCTGATTCAGGTGATTTATTCATCGTCTTTGATGATGAAAAAACTGCCCGTGCCGCTGGTGAAGAACGTGCTAAACGTGCTTTATTAGCTAACCGTCACCGTAACAACGTGGTTTCAGTGTCAGACTTGTTTAGCAAGATGGCTGATAAAGAAATCAAGTCAGTACCAGTTATTATTAAGGCTGACGTGCAAGGTTCTGTTGAAGCCTTGGCTGGATCATTCCGTAAGATTGATGTTGATGGTGTTAAGGTAGATATCGTCCACACGGCGGTTGGTGCGATTAACGAGTCAGATATCACATTGGCTGAAGCATCAGGTGCGATTATTATTGGATTTAACGTTCGCCCAACACCACAGGCACGTCAACAAGCTGATAATGAAGAAGTTGATATTCGTCTTCACAATATTATCTATAACGCTATTGATGAAATTGAAGCAGCGATGAAGGGTCAACTTGAACCTGAATTTGAAGAAAAAATCATCGGTAACGTTGAAATTCGTGAATTGTTCAAGGTTTCTAAGGTTGGAACAATTGTCGGTGGTATGGTTATGAGTGGGGTTATTAAACGTGACTCAAGTATCCGCTTAATTCGTGACAGTGTCGTAATTTACGAAGGTACATTAGGATCATTGAAACGCTTTAAGGATGATGTTAAAGAAGTTAAGAAGGGTTACGACCTTGGATTAACAATTGAAAACTATAACGATGAAAAAGTCGGCGATATTATCGAAGTCTTTGAAATGGTTGAAGTACCACGCGATTAATTTTAAGCGTAATCACTTTGGATTATTAACAGTAAAGGAGATTGCATATGCCACAAGGACATTATCGAGTAGGACGTTTATCACAAGAAGTACAACGCGAAGTAAACGATATTCTTTTAAAGCGTGTCCGTGACCCACGTGTTCAAGACGTGACCGTCACGGGAGTTGAAGTTACTGGTGACTTGCAACAAGCGACAATTTACTACAGTATCTATTCAGATTTAGCGTCTGATGGGAAGAAAGCTCAGGCTGGGCTTGAAGCTTCAAGTGGGTTAATTCGTCGTGAATTAGGTGCTCGTTTGAGTACTTACAAAATTCCAGAATTATTCTTTGAACGCGATAAGTCAGTTCAATATGGTGATCATATTGAAGCATTATTGCGAGGCTTAAACAAAGATTAGTTAAACAGAATGCCATAAGAGGTATTTGGGTAACGAATAAAATAAAAAACGTGCATGAAATTAAACATTTCGTACACGTTTTTTTGTGTTTTATACGATTATCTATCTTTTCGAGCACGTTTTGTGGCAAAATACGCTATACTTAATAGCGAATGTTTTAAAAAGTGAGGATAAATTATGGATGGAATTATTCCAGTTTACAAAGAACGTGGGATGACGAGCCACGATGTAGTATTTAAATTACGTAAAATTTTACATACTAAGAAAATAGGTCATTCAGGAACTTTAGATCCAAATGTTGATGGGGTATTACCAGTCGCAGTTGGGCATGCTACCAAAGCGGTGGAGTATTTAGTTAATTCCGGTAAAATTTACCGCGGTGCTATTACGTTGGGATTTGCGACCACGACAGAAGATCTCGATGGTGAAGTGATTGCCAGTGCACCAGTAGTAACACCATTTGATGATGCCACAATTGATGCAACTTTAGCACAATTAACTGGGGAAATTACGCAAATTCCACCAATGTTTTCAGCTGTTAAAGTCAATGGCCGGAAATTATATGAATATGCGCGGGCTGGTGAAAGCGTTGAACGTCCAGAGCGGCATGTTACAATTGGCGCGTTTACCCAAATTAAAGCAAGTGAATACGATGCCCAAAAGCAACAACAAACTATTTATTTTGAAGTTCATGCATCTAAAGGGACATATGTCCGGACATTAGCGGTTGATTTTGGTAAATTACTTGATTTACCAGCGACAATGACGGACTTAACACGAATTAAATCTGGCGGATTTGATTTAACACAAGCAGTTAAGTTAAGTGAAATTGCTGAAAAAATGGAAGCAGGCACAGTTGAATCAATCATGTTCCCAATTGACCGTGCTTTAGGTGATATTCCAGCTGTTGATATGACTGATGCCCATTGGGCCAAAATGAAAAATGGCGCATGGTTTGGGCGCGGTGAGCTCGATGTACAAGTACCAGTTGTGCGGATGCGCTATCAAGATGATACCAAAGCACTTTATCATTGGGATGATGAGAAATATTTGTATCGCCCATTGAAAATTTTCAATAATCAAGATTAAGAAAGATAATTAGGTAACAGTATGGAAACTTTTGATTTAAGATATCCATTTACACGACCAGCTGCGGCCCCAAATTCCGTTGTCTTGGCGATGGGTTTTTTTGATGGTGTTCACTTAGGGCACCAAGCGGTTTTGGCTAAAGCACGTGAATTAGCAACGGCTAAGGGAGTCCCATTAGCGGTGATGACTTATGATCATCATCCTCACATTGTCTTTCAAAAATTGCCTAATCAATATCAATATTTAAGTCCTATTAAGCGCCAAAATGAGCTGTTTGCTGCCACAGGGGTTGATGTGGTCTATCGCGTTAGTTTTACTTCAAAACTCGCTAAATTGAGCCCACAAGCGTTTGTGGATGAAGTGCTAATGACACTCCATCCATTGGCAGTAGTGGCGGGTTTTGACCATACGTACGGTGGGGACGTCAAAGTTGCAAATATGGAACATTTACCCGAATTTGTTGCGGGCCGATTTGAAGTTGTTAGCGTGCCCAAAGCAGACTTTCATCACGAGAAAATCGGTTCAAGGACCATTCATGAAGTGTTGGAAGCAGGAAATGTTGATTTAGCAAATGAAATGCTAGGGTACACGTACCAAACAACTGGGGTGATTGTTCATGGGGAAGCCCTTGGCCGGACGCTTGGCTTCCCAACGGCAAACGTCTTAACCCCCGCTGATGAAAAAATTCCTGGCGTGGGGGTTTATGGTGTACGGATTAAAATCGCCGACAAGTGGTATGATGGTGACGCTTCAGTTGGTTATAACCAAACCATAGGTGAAGGACGACCTAAGACGCTTGAAATTTTTATTTTTGATTTTCATGAAGAAATTTATGGTGAAAATGTTGAAGTTCAATGGTGTCACTATGTTCGCGGGATGGAAAAGTTTAACGGACTAGAAGCATTAGTTGATCAATTACATCAAGATGAAGTTGATGTACGAGCGTTTTTTGCTAGTAAGTGAAAAAGTTAGCCAAAAACAAAAAAAGTTACAAAAAACAATTGACGAAAGATGTAATTCTTGATATTATATTATTTGTTGATTGCTTCGGGGGAGTAGCGAAGTGGCTAAACGCGGCGGACTGTAACTCCGCTCCTTCGGGTTCGGTGGTTCGAATCCACTCTCCCCCATCCGATAAAAAACCTGCAAATTTATTTGCAGGTTTTTTGTGCTTTAAAATAAAATTAACTGTGTTCTGAAAAATAATGATGATATTTTTTCATTGTTTTATAATCTTTTTGTAATAAAAAGTTGATGTGGAATGAGTAATGAGCGCTATGATGTTAATTGAATTTGAGAGAAGGAATTTTTAAGATGCAGTTATTGTTTATATTAATAAAGGTGCGCATGCCGCAATTTGGATTACAGTTATCTCAATCTTGAATTGGGTACCGATTATCTTAGGAGCGGTAACTGGCGATATGGCGGATCGTACAAGGCATAAGATCAAAACGTTTGCGATGATTCGTTGGGTGCAAACAATTATGTATGTGATTGTGGCTTTAATTATTCAACAACCAACGATGCTAGTTATTACGGTGATTCTATTTTTGAATGTTTTGTCAGATCTTTTGGGTGGAATTCGTTCAGGGATTTATAGCCATCTATTGAAGGTTAACTTGGCGAGTGATGAGTTCCAGGAAGCGTCCGAATTTTCTCAAAGTATGAACGTTTTAATTGACCTAATTGGTGGGGCGGTTGGCTTGGCATTACTAACGTTAGTGCATAATAATTTTTCCGTTTTTGCAATTTTAAATGCCGTCACGTTTGCTTTATCTGGTTTAGTTGTATTTTTGGCCCGCAAACATATTAAAGAACCTGCAGTAAATCAGGAGAAGAAGCAACAAAACCAAAAATCATCAAGTTTTATTCGACGTGTGCGCCTAGGTATCCAAGAATTACGCAAGTTACCTGGAATCAAATCGGTTTTAACTTATTTGATTGTAATCAATGGGTTAGCAGCGTCAACGAATGTATTATTTGTGTTATCGTTGCGGCATCATGTTACATTATGGAACCTTGGTTTTAGTCAAATGTTTTTCTTGGTTACATCAGCTTTCTCAATTGCGATGTTTGTGAGTTCATTATGGACAACGGATATCTTTAAACGCTTGAATTTAACACATTTATTATTGGTGCATTTGTTAGTTCAAGGGACGATGGCGGTCACGTTTTTAATTGGTAATGGCGTACTGATTTTAGTTGCCGTTGCGGCGTTAGGATACACATTAGCTAAAATAACACCAAGATTTTATGGTAATTTAATGCGCAATTTGGGAAATGCACAAATTGGCTTAGTATTAGGATTAATCAATTCGGTTTCATTAACATTACCGGTTGTGATGATTGCTTTTTTTGGCTTCGTTGCGGCAACTGTGGGTCTGCAAATTTCGTGGGGCATATATGCGGTATTGACAGTTATGCTATTCATACCGCTAGTTATTTTGCATAAAAATATTAACTCTTTTGAAGTATAAGTGATTGGATAGAGAGAATTGTCCTGATTTAATAATTATCCTTTTGAAACAAAGTCAAAAAGAATTTTAATTTTTTTTTGCAAAAAGTGTTGACGAAAGGAGGTGATGTTGGTAATATATTATTTATCGATTGATTGTTAAATCTTTCGGGGGAATAGCGAAGTGGCTAAACGCGCCGGTCTGTAAAACCGTTCCTTCGGGTTCGTAGGTTCGAATCCTACTTCCCCCATCGAATAAAAACCTGCAAATTTATTTGCAGGTTTTTTTTGTATTATCATTGCGAAAATGTTGACAAGTTTCGGTTGGCGTACGATAATTATTCAATGAACTTAATATTTTAATAACGATGAGAAAAGAGCGAGTTTTCTTTGATCAAGCCAGCGAATTTGGGATAGTGTGAGCCAGATGTTGATTAGTTAACTCGGGCACTTTTTTAGTTATTCACAAAAAGCTGTCTAGCATTGATTGATGTTAGGAAGTAGGGTGGAACCGCGTTAATTCAACGTCCCTATGTCAATTCTGTTGGCGTAGGGATTTTTTTATTGTCAAAAACTTAGGAGGAAAGACTGATGGAACATAAATTGTCAATGCAACAAATTATTTTGAAGTTGCAACAATACTGGGCTGAACAAGGTGCAATGTTGATGCAAGCCTACGATACTGAGAAAGGGGCGGGAACAATGAGTCCTTACACTTTCTTGCGCGCCATCGGTCCTGAACCATGGAACGCCGCTTACGTGGAACCTTCACGGCGGCCAGCGGATGGTCGATACGGTGATAACCCTAATCGGTTATACCAACACCACCAATTCCAAGTGGTTATGAAGCCATCACCTGATAACATTCAAGAATTATACTTGGGTTCATTACGTGAACTTGGTATTGAACCATTAGAACACGATATTCGGTTCGTTGAAGATAACTGGGAAAACCCTTCAATGGGTGCGGCCGGTGTTGGTTGGGAAGTTTGGTTAGACGGAATGGAAGTTACCCAATTTACGTACTTCCAACAAGTGGGGGGGCTTCAAGTTGATTCGGTGACTTCAGAAGTTACTTATGGTCTTGAACGGCTTGCATCATACATTCAAGATGTACCAACTGTTTACGATCTTGAATGGGCTGATGGGGTTCTTTATGGTGACATCTTCAAAGAACCTGAATTTGAACACTCAAAATACTCATTTGAAGAATCAAACCAAGAAATGCTTTTGAGCATGTTTGATAATTTTGAAGCCGAAGCTAAGCGCTTGCTTGATTTAGGGCTTGTGCACCCAGCTTACGACTACATTTTAAAATCATCAC
Source organism: Periweissella fabalis (assembly GCF_012396505.1). Classification (GTDB taxonomy): domain Bacteria; phylum Bacillota; class Bacilli; order Lactobacillales; family Lactobacillaceae; genus Periweissella; species Periweissella fabalis. The sequence goes on from NZ_JAAXPN010000001.1 coordinate 25,193, forward strand.
ATACTTTTAACTTATTGGATGCCCGTGGTAGTGTCTCAGTTACGGAACGCGCTGGTTACTTAAGTCGGATTCGGAACATGGCCCGCGCCGTGGCGAAGGCCTTTGTTGCTGAACGTAAAAAGCTTGGTTTCCCATTGTTAAAAGATGAAGAATTACGTGCCAAATACTTGGCCGACGATGAAGAAACAAACAAGGAGGCTAAGTAATTATGGCAAACTTTTTATTAGAAATTGGCTTAGAAGAAATTCCGGCCCACGTGGTAACACCAAGTATTGAACAATTGGTTAAGCGGGTGGGTAAATTTCTTGATGATAATCGGATTACTTATGGTGAAATTAAACCATTCTCAACTCCTCGTCGGTTAGCTGTGCAAGTGTTAGACATTGCAGCTAATCAACCAGATATTGATGAAGAAGCTAAAGGTCCCGCCAAAAAGATTGCATTGGATGCTGAAGGTAACTGGTCAAAAGCCGCTCAAGGCTTTGTTCGTGGCCAAGGGTTGACAACTGATGACATCACTTTTAAGGAATTAAAAGGGGTTGAATACGTCTATGTTACGAAGCATATTGCGGGTAAGCCGGTTGAAGAAGTTCTTCCTGGTTTAAAAGATGTGATTATGGCCATGACGTTCCCAACAACGATGAAGTGGGCCAACAACTCATTTGAATACGTCCGTCCAATCAAGTGGTTAGTAGCGTTGTTAGATAACGAATTAATTCCGTTCTCAATTCTTGAAACAAGCGTTGGCCGGACTTCACGTGGTCATCGTTTCTTAGGTCAAGAAGTTGAATTTACAGATGCATTAAGTTATGAAAAAGCATTAAAAGATCAATTTGTAATTGCTGATGCCAGTGTACGTAAAGCGCTTATTAAAGGCCAAATTGAAGCGATTGCTACTCGCAAAGCTTGGACCATTGATATCGATGCCGACTTACTTGAAGAAGTAAATAACTTGGTTGAATGGCCAACCGCGTTTGCCGGCTCATTCAAAGAAGAATACTTAGCGGTCCCAGATGAAGTTTTAATCACTTCAATGAAAGAACACCAACGGTTCTTCTACGTAACTGATGCGGCTGGTAAGTTATTGCCATTCTTTATCGGGGTGCGTAATGGTAACAGCGAACACATCGATAACGTGATTGCTGGTAACGAAAAAGTATTGACTGCCCGGCTTGAAGATGCCAAATTCTTCTACAACGAAGACCAAAAGCAAACCATTGCTGATTACATGGGTCGCGTTGAAAAACTTTCATTCCACGATAAAATTGGTTCGGTTGCCCAACACATGCAACGCGTTAAGTTAATTACGCAAATCATTGGTAAGCAATTACAAATGTCAGCGACTGAGTTGACACAATTAGCCCGCGCCAGTGAAATTTACAAGTTTGACTTAGTAACCGGCATGGTTGGTGAATTCTCAGAACTTCAAGGGGTTATGGGTGAAAAATACGCCACAATCTTTGGTGAGGATGCCGCAGTAGCCACAGCCATTCGCGAACACTACATGCCAATTTCCGCTGAAGGTGATTTACCAGTCTCAACCGTTGGGGCCGTCCTTGCCTTAGCTGATAAATACGATGCGATTCTTTCATTCTTCGCCGCCGGTATGATTCCTTCTGGAGCCAATGACCCATATGCGCTTCGTCGTCAAGCCCTTGGATTTGTGCGGATTTTACGTGATAAGCAATGGAAGCTTGATTTAGCAGCGATTAACGCCGGTTTGATTGCAAGCCTTGCTAGTGATAACACCGGCTTACCAGCTGCTGTTCAAACGGCTTTAAGCGATGTTAATACTGATGTTGCTTCATTTATGGTTGACCGGGTAAAACAATTACTTAACGGTCAAAATACGCGTCACGATATCATTGAAGCGGTGATTAACGGTGACAGCAACGATATCTTAACGATGTTTGCGCAAGCCCATGTCTTAGAAGCACATAAAGATGATGCTAACTTCCGTGACTTTGTCGAAGCCTTCACGCGGGCCGTTCGCTTGAACAAGCAAAACCCGATTGAAGCACCATACACAGTTGATGCAAGCTTGTTTGATAATGATTCAGAAGGTGTCTTGCACAATGCTGTGGCTGCCCTTGAACCAATTTTGGCAACCAGTTCATTAGCTGACAGCTTTGTTGAAGCCCAAAGTCTTGTACCAACCATTGCAACGTACTTTGAAGCAACGATGATTATGAGTGAAGATGCCGCTGTGCGTCAAAATCGCTTGAATCAAGTTGCTCAAATCGCAGCAATTGCCAACAAGTTTGGTAACTTGACTGATTTGATTGTTAAATAAAACTAAAAAGCACACGTGACAGAAGTCGGGCGATGCTAATAAATACGACAGCAGCCTCTCTGAAGAATTCTTCAGAGAGGCTGCTGTCGTATTTTGAATATATCGAGCTTTTGGAACATATTTTAGTTGCAAATTATTACTAAAAATAGTTATATCGTAGCACCTTTTATATAAATTCTATTGCATTTAATCGGCTTAACGTTGCATATTAACTTGTATTTGAACAAGCAAGCTACTTAATAATGTACATGACTCTAAGAAATTAGTGATGACAATTGGTTTAAGCGATGCCGATGTTTGTTGTGATTGAGCAATCGCCATTGCAATACTAGCATCATTGCCCATGATTTTAACAGCTGTAACGGCTAATGCATCTGGTGTTGAGCCATAGCCTGCTGCGGTAATTTCGTTAATAATCGTTCGTAAATCAGTTACCATGATATGAATAGTATTATGAACATCAGCAATGCCAAGGTGAGCGGGTTTAGTGAAAAATTTATTACCAGCATTAAAGGTGATGTTATAGGCCAAGCTAATATTTTTAGCTAAATTATCTTCGAAATTAACAGGTATATCACGTTGGATAGGAAGTGGTGCATGATTGATTGGTAATTCAAGTAATTGCGGATAAGCGGTACTAATACTTTGTAAGTCATTTTCGATTGTTTTAAGCCAAGTTGCTAACTTAAGAGCCCGATGTTTGGGCGCAATATGTTGCAATAATGGAGCTGTCATGCCGGAACTTTCAAGCTGATGAAGATCTGTTACTAATTGACGAATCTGATAGATTAAATGATTAACTGCAGCTGCTGCTACCACATTAGTAATGGTTGGGAAAGTGGCTGCTATAACTTGTGAACATTCAATATCAGTTGCTTTAACGGCAACAAATGGATTGATTTGAGTACAAGTAGCTACAATTAACTGATCAACACGCGTGTTGATTTGTGAATCGGCATCATCATGATAGATGTGTACGGGGAATAATTTGGCGATAGTAATATTATTTTGTGATAATAGCTGTTCACATGCTTGAATAATTAGTGCACCGACATTAGCATCAAGGGCACGGGCATCAATATTGCAACGTGCAGCTGCCCGTTTAGTATGGAGTAAAGCACGCACAACTTGAATGGGCATGGTTGGTCCAGTCATTGCTAATGGATTTAGCAATTGTGGTGCTTCGATAATCGGGGAGACAGGTTCTTCAGCGGTATTAGTTAATAACATTAATTGTCCTTCTTTCAAAAATACATTAGTTTTTACTTAATAATAGAACTTATTTTAGTATATGTAAAGTGATGTGCATTTGTAGTGGCGTTAAGTGCCAGTTTGAGAAGGGATAAAAGATTATTGTAAAAAATATGAAAACGCTTTCTTTTGTTAGGAAGATAAATTATAATTAAATTGTTCTTAGTAAAACTAATGTAATCTGAGGAGGCTTATTATAATGCAAAATGATTCAGGATATAAATTACCAGATGATTTCCTTTGGGGGTCAGCTGTAGCTGCTCATCAACTTGAGGGTGCTTGGAATGTTGATGGTAAAGGTGTGTCAATTGCGGATGTTATGTTAGCCGGTGAAAATCACGTTGCCCGTCAAGTAACAGACACAGTGTTGCCAGATGGTAATTATCCAAATCACCGCGGCATTGATTTTTATCATACTTATACACAAGACTTTGATTTATTCAAAGAACTTGGGATGAATGCATTTCGGACATCAATTGCTTGGACGCGAATTTTCCCAAATGGGGATGAAGATGAGCCCAATGAAGCTGGGTTGGTGTTTTACGATCAGATGATTGATTCAATGATTGAACATGGCTTAGAACCAGTGATTACATTAAGTCATTTTGAAATGCCATTGCACCTTGTTAAAGAATATGGTGGTTGGCGTAATCGCAAGGTGATTGATTTCTTCGTTAAATATGCCAAAACCGTGATGACTCGATATGGCGACCGGGTTAAGTACTGGTTGACGTTTAATGAAATTAATAACCAAACTTCTTGGATGAATCCTCATCATTTACTACAAGACTCAGGTTTGAAGGACTGTCCAGAAGAGCAAGCCCAAGAATTAATGTACTTGGCTTCCCACCACGAATTGGTGGCTTCAGCCTTAGTTACTAAAGCTGCGCATGAGATTAATTCAGCCTTAGAAGTAGGTTGCATGATTGCCATGAATCCAGTTTATCCAGCCACATCAAATCCTAAAGACATTATGATGTCACAACGAGCAATGCAAACGCGTTACTACTGGGGTGATGTCCATGCACTTGGTGAATATCCAACATGGTTATTGAAATACTTTGAACAAAAAAATATCAATATTGATATTACTGAAGCAGATAAAAAGATTCTTAAAGAAAACACCGTTGATTTTGTTTCATTCTCATACTACATGTCATGGACGGTTTCAGATCCTGAAAATCCATTATATGAATATGATGAGGAAAAGAATCACGGTGATAATCCATTCCTTGCTCAATCAGATTGGGGTTGGCAAATTGACCCTGTTGGGATTCGGTATGCGATTAACTGGATGTGGGATCGTTGGCACAAAAAAATGATTGTCGTTGAAAATGGTTTTGGGGCTTTTGATAAGCTCGAAGATGGTATGATCCATGATCCATATCGAATTGACTACTTCAAAAACCATATTAAATCCGTCGAAGAAGCAATTGTACTTGATGGGCTACCAGTCTTTGGTTACATGCCATGGTCTGGAATTGACATTATCTCTGCGTCAACAGGTGAAATGAAGAAACGCTACGGCTTTGTATATGTTGATTTAGATGATTTTGGTAAAGGTTCTGGTAAACGCTATAAGAAAGATAGCTTTGCTTGGTATCAAAATGTAATCAAAACTAACGGTACCGAATTGTAAAAATATATTAAAAAGTCCCTTGAAGAAAAATCTTCAGGGGCTTTTTTAATGTGTCCAATTTTTTAAACGAACATTGTTAATGGGTTTTAAAATATTGCTCTAAACCTAATAGGACATCATCAGCAATTGCTTGACGATAACTAGCTTGTTGAATGTATTTGAAATCATGATCACTATTAATGTAACCATTTTCAAGTAAAATTGCTGGTAAGGTATTTTGTCGAATTACTAAAAAGTTACCAAATTCAACGCCACGACTTACAACCGGCAAATTATGCATTTGGCCATTAATTGCTGATGCTAGATTGAATGACCCGTTATTGTGATGATAGTAATAAGCCGTTAGGCCATTAGCAGTATTGGCAGCTGGGGATGAATCAAAATGAAATGAGATTGAGGCATCAGCATGGTGAGCTTCAGCAATTTTGGGAATTTTATCAAGATAAACAATATGATCGCTTGTCCGTGTCATTATAACATTAACACCGTAAGGTTCGAGTGCATCACGGACTAATTTAGCTGTTTTTAGAGTGTAAGTTTTTTCAAATTGACCTGTATTAGAAAGAGCTCCAGTGTCATTGCCACCATGACCAGCATCAAGCATGATAGTTGTCTCGGCTAATGGCGTGAGAGCTTTTAATGGGGTTTTTCGATGCAATAACCAGACTGGTAACCAGGCAATTTTTTCGTTTGGTTGCCGAACAAGCGCCCAATTGTTCGTTTGCTTAACAACTTTTAATTTAGTTCCTTTAGTAACAAAGCCAATTGTTTTAGAAGTTCGTGAAGGGCCCGCATGGATGGGGATTTTATTGAGGGCAACAGTTTCTTGATTCTTATTTAATAAAATAAAAGCAATTACAAAGGTGAAAATGCTAAATACCGCCACAATCGTGAGAGGGATAAAGTTTTTTTTGATATATGTCTGCATCCGAGATTCTCCAATTATTTAACATACTTTAAAAAACAAGATTACCACAAAATAATTGTTGGTGCGATAAATAAGCTGAAATATCAAGATTTATTAATTAATTTTGAATGTAACGTTTCAGGGAGTAGCGGGATATTGTATAATTAACGAATTGATACTACTATAAATTGTTAAAAGGATTGCAGTATGCGCGATATACAGAATTATTTTGATAGACACTTATATATTGGCCGAATTGGAACGGCATTTATTTATGCCGTGATGGTTTCCGTAGCTTTAAATTATTTTTGGACGCCTGGTCATATTTATTCATCTGGGATTACTGGATTAGCACAACTATTTGATTCTTTATCACAAGGCCTATTTGGCTTTAATATTCCAGTATATATTTTCTTATTTGTCTTCAACGTTCCTTTGATTGTTGCAGCATGGCGTTCTATTGGTCGACGCTTTGCTATTTTTACCACTATCGCTGTCGTACTTGCATCGATTATGATTCGGGTAATTGATAAACCAGTAACACTTACACACGATCCGTTAATAGATGCTATATTTGGTGGCTTAGTAAATGGATTTGCTACCGGTTTAGCATTACGTAATGGTATTTCAACTGGTGGCTTGGATATTATAGGTATTTTAATTCGTAAACGGACCGGGATGCGCATGGGACTTGTGAATATGACTTTTAACGCCTTCATTATGGTGGCTGCAGGTGTCGTTTTTGGTTGGCAATTTGCTTTTTATTCAGCTATCGGAGTTTTTGTTAATGCTAGGGTAATAGATACGGTTTATACGCGTCAGCAAAAGATGCAAATTATGATTATTACTGATCGTCCTAAAACTGTAGTTGATTCAATTCAAAATCATTTGCGTCGTGGAATTACGATTATCCATGGTGCAGAGGGTGCTTATAAGCATGATAATAAAGATGTCTTGTTTACGGTTATTTCGCAATATGAGCAGTATGAAGTTACCGAAGCTTTGGCAGAATCTGATGCCCACGCCTTTATGTCAATGTGGCGGGTTGATAAGATTCAAGGAAACTTCTACGAACCAAAATTATAATAAAACGATTGTCAAGCTAGGTCGCTAAAAAGGGACCTAGCTTTTATTATTCAAACGATTTTTGGTATAATACACCGTAGACATTGTAGAAAGTATAGGTGAAAAATATGGTTGTTCGTTTAGGTTCACATGTAGGGATGAGTGGTAAAGAAATGCTACTCGGATCAGCTAAAGAGGCCGCAAGTTACGGTGCCAACACATTTATGATTTACACAGGAGCACCACAAAATACCCGTCGCAAGGATATTAGTGAGATGAATATCCCGGCTGGTCAAGCTTATATGGCGGAACATGATTTAGCAGAAATAGTTGTGCATGCACCATATATTATTAATTTGGGAAATACGATTGCACCTGAAAAATTTACTTTTGGGGTTGATTTTCTTAAAGCTGAAGTCCAACGTGCTGAAGCATTAGGTGCATTACAAATGACACTTCATCCAGGTGCCCATGTTGGAGCTGGGGCTGATGCCGCTATAGCTTCAATTGCTAAAGGCTTAAATGAGGTTATTACTTCTGAGCAAAAGATTAGTATTGCCATTGAAACTATGGCTGGTAAAGGGACTGAGGTTGGACGAACATTTGAAGAAATTGCAGCTATCTTAGATAAAGTAGCCTACAACGATAAGGTAAGTGTCACAATGGACACCTGTCATATTCATGATGCTGGATACAATGTTCGTGAAGATTTTGATGGAGTTTTGAATCAGTTTGATAAAATTGTCGGGCTTGATAAATTAGGTGTAATTCACGTTAATGACTCTAAAAATCCACAAGGGGCCCATAAAGATCGCCATGAAAATATTGGCTTTGGGTACATTGGTTATCAAGCCTTGCATGATGTTGTTTTTCATCCGCAATTGGAGAATTTAACTAAAATTATGGAAACTCCGTATGTTGGGGAGGACAAAAAAACTGCAGTAGCACCATATGGTGCTGAAATTGCTATGCTTAAATCCGGAGAATTTGACCGTCAATTCCGGGAAAAGTTAGTTCCAGGTTGGCAAGAAGGTCCGCTTGTGACAGAACTTTAAAATAATTATTTTTTGAATTGACTTGAACTTTAATATTTGCGATAATAATAATCGAGCATTTGGAACTTAGGTTATGGATGTTACATATAACTGAGAGGGGGTGTATTTCATGGCAAAGACAGTCGTTCGTAAAAACGAATCTCTTGATGATGCACTTCGTCGTTTCAAGCGTGGCGTTTCTAAGGATGGTACTTTACAAGAATACCGTAAGCGTGAATTCTACGAAAAGCCATCTGTTAAGAAGAAGCTTAAGTCTGAAGCAGCTCGTAAGCGTAAAAACAAGAAGAGCCGTTTCTAATAGAGCTATCTATTAATAGAAAGTGTACGCTGCGTCGAAAGACAAAGAACACTAATACGAAAAAGGAAGAGTCTAATTTATTAGGATCTTCCTTTTTTGTCATTGTAAAGATTCAATTGCTTGTAATATGGACATAAATAGGCTATCATGTAATGATAGATTTTTTATGAAAGTGAGTTAATAGCATGTTAAAACAAACAAAAAACTGGTTGCGGCAACATGATTTCGAATATCATCAAGACTTCATTCGTCCCTTGCTAGGCACTGAGCGGACATATGTTTTGAAGTTTGGCCGAGATAGTAAGAAAAACTCGCGGGTAATTGTAAAATACCGATACACTTTTTTTGGTAAGCTAAAAATTACTGAATTAGATTTGCACATTCACGGTCAACATAACCCGCGCGTCTTTGCTAGCGAAGCGGATTTTATCGAATATCTTGAGCAACATTTAGACAAAATTAAATTAGATGCTTACAAGCATCCCGAACGCTTGGAAGTAACTGAATAGGATGATAATTAATCATGAGTAAAAAAGATACTAGCAAAAATTGCTAGTATCTTTTTTAACAAATAGTAATTTTTTTGCTTTTTTTCTCAAAAAGATTATAGTTGAGATAGCAAAAAATTATCTTATGAAAGTAGGCTCATGTAATGATTTTGTTGTTTATGGTATTTGGGATATTAGCAGGGGTTGTATTGGCTAATCAAAATCCCGTTAACGCATATTTACGAGTTTTTGTTATTTCACCATATGTTGCATCTTTAATTTCTTTTTCAATTGGAACGTTTTATATTGGAATTGTAACTTTACTAGCTGGGCATCAACTTTTACCAACGGGAACGCAGATTGCTAGTAATCCGTGGTGGCTTTGGCTTGGTGGAGTAATTGCAGCAATTTATTTAACGTCAAATATTCTATTATTTCCCAAACTTGGAGCTGTTCAAACAGTTATTTTACCAATTTTGGGTCAGGTATTAATGGGGACAGTGATTGATTCATTTGGCTTATTTGGTGCTAAACATATTCCAATTACAGGCACCCGATTATTAGGTGTAGGAATTCTTTTAATTGGGATGTTTGTAGCAGTTGTTTTGGCTAATAAAACTAAAGCAGAGCAAATTTATAAAAATGAATTAAAAAAGCAAGATACACCAGCTAATCTAGCCTTGTGGCGTCTTTGGGGAGTTGTTGCGGGCATGCTTTCTGCTATCCAACAAGCAATTAACGGTCGATTAGGTCAGGTTGTTGACAGTCCCGTCCAAGCGACATTTATTTCTTTTTTAATATCGTGGTTAGTAATTCTAGTAGTTACACTAGTTATTGATCATAAGATACATATTCCCTTAACTGCCTTTAAGAAAATGCCAAAGTGGGGCTGGATTGGTGGTATTTTAGGAGCGACATTTGTATTAATGACAGTTATTTTAGTACCAATTATCGGGGCTGGCTTAACAGTAACAACCTCATTAATTGGGCAAATATTTGGTTCAGTATTAGTAACACAATTAGGACTATGGCGATCAATTAAGAGCCCAGTAAAACGATTACAAGTATTTGGTATTATAATTATGTTAGTTGGTGTCTTAATTATTAAGGGAATCATCTAAAAAATGTACCAGAAGCTAGTCTATAGCGACAACTATTAAAATACCCCTCTTGAAGAAAGATTCTTTAAGAGGGGTATTTTTTAATGTATCAGACTTTTGGAGTACGCTTTGACAATAAATTATTACTAAAAACTAGTTATATCACAAGCTTTTTTTAATGAAAGGTGCTAGATTAGCCAATAATTGACGTTCAGTGATGGTTGCAAAAGGTGCTGCGGGATGACTTTTTTTAAAGATTTTTACAAATGGTTTTTCAAATGCAACCCAATCATAATTAGGTAAGGTTGACTGTGAATATAGTTCATCAATTGATAAACCATGATGTAAGAGAATTAAAGCCATACGCGTCTCTAAAGTTAGGTGGCTATCTTGTACTAAATGTGATAGATCCGCTAAATCAAAATTTAACATATAACTCCTTAGCGCTTTGAATTAGGCTTAACTTTTGGTAATAGTGGTTTACGTGGTCGATTATAAGTGAACCCTTCACCTAGCGTTTCTTGAACATTAAGGATGGTTGTAAAGGCCCGTTGGTCGATGCGAGCGATTAGTTGACGTAATTGATGTAATTCACTTGGGGAAACGACGACATAAACAGTTAACCGAGGCTCGCGAGTATATGATCCTTCAGTATTAAAATAACTAGCTCCGCGATTCATCTCACTATAAACGGCACTCACAATTTCTTCGGGCTTATCAGTCATAATTAATACCCCTCGTGCAGTATAGGCACCTTCTTGGGTAATCGCTACAATACGTGAGTAAACGTAAGATGCCAGAATGGTATACATCATGTGTAGAATATCGATGTAGACCAATGATAAAATCATGACGGTGATATCAAGCAATAGCAAACTTTTTCCCATAGGAATGCCATATTTTTTTTCTAAAATTCGCGCAATAACATCAGTTCCACCAGTTGTACCACCGAATTTATATACTATTCCTAGCCCAGCTCCGGCAATTAACCCCGCGATAATTCCGGAAATGAACATATCGTGATGTAAATTCAACTGGAATGGGAAAGTTTGCCAGACGTAAATCCAAAATGATAATGCAAAAATACCATATAAAGTATAAACTAATGATTTACGCCCTAAAATCCGCCACCCAATTAAAACTAGTGGAATATTTAAGACTAACGTGGCAATCGCTGGATCAAAACCAGTCAATGCTCGTAAGATTAAAGTAATCCCAGTAACACCACCTTCAGCAAGGCGGTTAGGAATGTTAATATTAACCAATCCCCAAGCATAGATTGCCGTTCCGATGGTGAACATTAGTAAGTCGACAAGGCGAATTTTTTCGTTTTCTTGGACCATTGAACGCCTCCTAAAAAATTTATTATGTATAATTCTAATTCTAGCATTTTTAATAATTAAAGTCGTTAAATACATAAACAATATTTTACTATTATAATCAATAAATAAATCAGCACGCTTCTGCATTTATTTTTAGTGTTAGAATTGGTATGATATTAAGTAATAAATTGTACACAAAGAATGGAGAATGCAGTGAAAATTGCGAATTTACCACAAGAATTTATGGCAGCGTTACCGATTTTAGAAACGATAACTAACGCTGGCTTTGAGGCTTATTTTGTTGGTGGCAGCGTCCGCGATATGTTATTGGGCAAAGCCATTCATGATGTTGATATTGCCACAAGTGCTTATCCATCAGAAATAAAAGCTTTATTTGAAAAAACTGTTGATACGGGTATTGAACACGGAACAGTTATGATTTTAGATCACGGCAATGGCTACGAAACAACAACTTTTCGAACTGAAACCGGATATACAGATTTTCGACGGCCGGATTCTGTCAACTTTGTCCGTGATTTAGCTGAAGATTTAAAACGACGAGATTTCACAATCAATGCATTAGCGATGCGCGCAAATGGTGAAATTGTGGATTTATTTAATGGTTTAGTAGATCTTGATAACCATATTATTCGTGCGGTTGGGAATCCAATTGAACGATTCCATGAAGATGCTTTACGGATGATGCGGGCATTACGTTTTAGCGCACAATTGGGCTTTGTAATAGAAAAGACAACTAATGAGGCGATTAAAGCTGAAGCGCATTTGCTTACTAATATCGCTGTAGAACGAATTAATGTCGAGTTAAGTAAATTAATGCTTGGGAAAGCCGCGGCGGAGGGTTTAATGAATTTTGCCCAAAGTGGTTTATTTAATTACGTTCCCAATATAGATATGGGACGTGAATTAGATATCGTTGCAGCTGGACTAAAGTTACAAGGAAAAACCTTACCAGATGAAGCAACCGCTTGGACGTATTTGATTGATCAATTAGGTTTAAATGAAGCTGATGCGGGTCGCTTTTTGAAAGCTTGGAAGCATAGTAATGACTTTATTAAGCAAGTAAAAACAGCATACCATTTCATTCAATTGTATCGTCAACAAGTTGAGATAACTAATTGGGAATTATATCAAGTTGGAAGTGTATTACCAATTGCATTAGCTGTATTGAAACTCAATTTCAGTTCATTTGAAGGTGAAGAATACATGGCAGCATTGCATAACTTAGCAATTACTAATAAACGCCAATTAGCAATTGATGGACAACAATTGATTGCTACAGGGATTGTCAAGCCAGGCCCTAAAATGGGGGAAATTTTAGGCAAAATTGAACATGCGGTTGTCATTGGTCAGTTAAAAAATCATTTATCAGATTTACTCGCATACGCTGAAATGCTGCAAAGTAAGGGAGAATAACATGCAACAATTACGGGTTGAAGGCCTTACCAGTGTGTATGGTGAAAAGACTTTATTTAAAGATATCTCGTTTTTAATTAACGAAAATGATCGAATTGGGTTAATTGGAGTCAATGGATCAGGTAAAACATCATTATTGAATGTGATTGCTGATTTAAATTCAGCTGATCAAGGTCAAATTATTAAGCCTAATGATTATCGAGTTAGCTATTTAAAACAACAACCTGAGCTAGATGAAAGCTTGACAGTTATGGAAGCTGCTTTTGCTGGTAGTCAACCAGTTTTTCAAACAATTCGTAATTATGAGGCTGCCTTAAGTGCTTATAGCGCTAATCCCGATGATACGAAATTATTGGCACGCTATACTAAGGCTGAGGATGCTATGAATCAAGAAGATGCATGGTTAGCAGAAGCTGAAGTTAAAACTATCTTGACGCAACTACATGTACCAGACTTGAATCAAGTTGTTGGCAAATTATCTGGTGGTCAAAAGAAGCGGGTTGGGTTAGCACAAGTTTTAATTCAAAAACCTGATTTATTAATCCTTGATGAACCAACTAACCATTTGGATTTTGATTCAATTGCCTGGTTAGAAAAGTACTTAGCTAACTACAAGGGGGCAGTTTTAACAGTAACCCATGATCGTTATTTCCTTGACCAAGTAGCAACACGCATTTTTGAATTGTCATTTGGTGAAATTTATGAATACCAAGGAAACTATGCTGACTTTGTGGCACAAAAAGCAGAACGTGTAGCAGCGGCAGTAGTTGCTGATCACAAGCAAGAACAGCTTTATAAAAAAGAATTGGCTTGGATGAAGACCTCTGCACGGGCACGTTCAACTAAGCAAACAGCTCGCCAAAATGCTTTTGCTGAGATTGAAGCTAATCGTAATACATTACAAATTGATCAAGATGTTGAAGTTAACTTAGGACAACAACGATTGGGTAAAAAGGTTATTACGGTTGAAAATGCTAATTTAGCTTTTGGCGATAAAGTTATTTTACATGACTTTAATTACCTAATTCAGGCGCAACAAAGAATTGGAATTACAGGTGCTAATGGAGCTGGTAAATCAACTTTTTTGAATGCCTTAGCACAACGGGTACCATTAGATAGTGGAGTCATTGAGATTGGTGAAACGGTTAAATTAGCCTTTTACACGCAACAAATGGAGCCTATTCCAGATGACAAACGTATGATTGCGTATTTGAGTGAGGTTGCTGAGACAATCAAAGATAACAACGGCAATGATGTTAGTGTGACTGAGTTGTTAGAACAGTTTTTATTTCCGCGCTTTATGCATGGAACATTAATTCGTAAGTTATCAGGTGGTGAGAAGCGTCGGCTATACTTGTTGAAACTATTAATGTCGCGGCCTAATGTTTTATTCTTAGATGAACCAACTAATGATTTAGATATTGGTACTTTAACAGTGCTAGAGGACTATTTGGCTAGTTTCCAAGGGACAGTTATCACGGTTTCTCATGATCGCTATTTCTTAGATAAGGTAGCCGATAAGTTACTTATTTTTGATGGTAATGGTGAAATTGAACAATATACTGGGTTATTTAGTAGTTATTTAGAAACGCAATTAGCACAAGCTCATCCTGTTACAAAACATGTTACAAAAGCAGAAAAACACATGGCTAAAGTAGATGCAGCAGTACCAGCCAAGAAAAAAATGACCTATAAAGAAAAACAAGAATGGGCAACGATTGAAAACGATATTGAAAAATTAGAAAATCAACAAGCTGAGATTGAAACACAAATGGAAGCAAATGGTGCTGATTTTACTAAATTATCAGAACTTCAACGCCAACTTGAAACAGTTAGCACCCAACTTGAAACGATGATGGATCGTTGGGAATATTTATCAGAATTAGCAAATTAAACAAAAAACCTTAGGAGAATGGGCAATGACTAAAGCCGATGAGATTTTTAAGCAAAATATTAAAAATATTTTAGATAATGGGGTAATGTCAGAACAAGCCCGACCACATTATAAAGATGGTAAAACGGCGAACAGTAAATATATTACTGGGTCATTTGCCGAATATGATATTAGTAAAGGTGAATTTCCGATTACAACATTACGCCCAATTCCAATTAAGGCCGCGATTAAAGAAATTTTTTGGATTTATCAAGATCAAACTAATCGCATTGATGTTTTAGAAGAAAAATACGGTGTTAAATACTGGCGTGATTGGGTGATTGATGATGGGCAGACCATTGGGCAACGCTACGGAGCGACTGTCCGCAAACACGATATTATCAGTAATTTATTGACAGCATTGGCGGATAATCCATGGAATCGCCGTAATATTATTGACTTGTGGCAATATGAAGATTTGGCTGCAACGGATGGGTTAAAGCCGTGTGCTTTCCAAAGTATGTATGATGTCCGTCGTGTTGGCGATGATATTTACCTTGATGCTACTTTGATTCAACGTTCAAATGATATGCTAGTGGCCCACCACATTAACGCAATGCAATACGTGGCGTTACAAATGATGATTGCCAAGCACTTTGGCTGGAAAGTTGGTAAGTTTTTCTACTTTATCAACAATCTGCACATTTATGATAATCAATTCGCACAAGCCAATGAGCTTTTAAACCGAACACCAAGTGAGGTGGCCCCTAAATTGGTATTAAACGTCCCAGATGGTACTAATTTCTTTGATATTAAGCCAGAAGATTTTGTACTAGAGGATTATCAACCAGTTAAACCTCAATTGAAATTTGAATTAGCGATTTAATAAAAGGAGACTTCCGATGATTAATATGGTATGGGCGGAAGCTCATGATCACGTAATTGCTAAGGATGGGAATATTCCTTGGCGGTTACCGGCTGATTTAGCTTTTTTTAAGCAAGAAACGATTGGCCATCCAATTGTAATGGGTCGTAATACTTTTAAAACGTTTAATAACCGCCCGTTACCGCAACGGACAAATATTGTATTAACCCATGATGAAACGTTTGTCGCTCCAGCTGGATTTGAAGTTATGCATTCGGTTGCTGAGGTTTTAGCTGCAACTGTTGAAAAAGGCTTGGATTTATCCGTAATCGGTGGAGTGGCAATTTATGCTTCATTTATGCCTCATGCTGATGAATTAGCAGTGACAGAAGTTGATTTGGATGTTCCTGGTGGGGATGCACACGTGCCACCAGTTGACTTAACAATGTGGCAATTAGTTGAACAACGAATCGGTGTGTTGGATGAACGCAATACGATTCCGCATACGTTTAAAATTTATCGACGTTCAAAATAAAGCAAGTGTTCTCAAAGGCACTTAGATACAGAATACGACACTAAAACAGGCTGAAGATTTTTTCTTCAGCCTGTTTGTCGTTGTATGCTAGTATCTGCTTTTAGAACACGTTTGGCAGTAAATTATCACTGACAAAAATGTGCGCCTATCTAGATGTAATAAGTATTGTTAGTCAATGTAACGTAATTCTTTTGGTGAGTGAGTGAAAGCGTCAGCGCCAGTTTCAGTAACCACGACACAATCTTCAATTCGAACGCCAACTTCACCTGGAATGTAAATTCCTGGTTCAATTGAGAAAGTCATTCCCGGCTGTAATTCAAGGTTGTTACCTTCCATGATTGATGGGTATTCATGTTCACTTGTCCCCATACCATGGCCAAGACGATGGATAAAGTATTCACCGTATCCAGCTTTTGTAATGACATCACGTGCTATTTTATCAAGCTGTGCAGCTGTTATACCGGGTTTAACAGCTGCTTGCGCGGTTAATTGAGCTTCTAATACTACTTTGTGTACTTCAAGTGCCTTTTGATTTGGTTTCCCAAAGGCAAAAGTTCTTGAAGTATCTGAGATATAACCTTTATATAAAGTACCAAGGTCAAAAAGGATTAACTCATTGCGGTGCATTTGAATTTCAGAAGTAGCACCATGTGGATCAGCTGCATGTGCTCCTGCTTGAACCAACGTATCAAAACTCATACCTGTAACACCACGAAGTTTTGATTGGTATTCTAATTCTGCAGTAACTTGTAGTTCTGTCTTACCTTCTGCAATTGCCTTAAATCCAACTTCCATTGCAAAGTCAGCATCACGACCAGCTTGTTGTAATAGGGCAATCTCAGCTGGTGTTTTAATCAAACGCATTGTTTGCATATAAGGTGTCATATCCAAGTTAAATTGGGCATTTGGGAAAAATGCATGGATAGCTTCAAAGCGTTCAACTGTTAAAGTTTGCTTTTCAATTGCCCAATTAATAGGATTAGCAACACGTTCTTTAATATGTTGTGCAATCATGGCAAATGGTTGTTCATGGTCTTGATAACCATACACACCATATGGCCAGCCAGTTGCTTTAACTACTTCGACTTCAAGTGCTGGACAAAAGATAAAAGGTTCTGCTTCGGGGAATACGAAGAGGGCTAAAACCCGTTCAATAGGATCAGAACCAAAACCAGTTAAGTATTGGACTGATTCGAAGTTAGAAAAGTAAGCGACTTCTGCCTTATTTTGGCCAAGCCAATCACGAATTTGATTTAATTGCGTATATTCCATATGAGTCCTCGATTCTAAAGGTAATATTTGTTTACAATGATAACACTTATAATTAAAGATATTAACAAAAATAAAAATGTAAACGCTTGCATATTAGATTATTTGTTTGTTAAACTATATTTAACAATGAAAATGAAATGAAAACTTGCTATAATAGGCTTTTGGAATAAAAGTGATGTGAGGTTTGGTGCACGAGTATGGAAAAAGAAAATGTTACAATTTATGATGTTGCTCGCGAAGCGGGGGTTTCAATGGCGACAGTTTCACGAGTTGTTAATGGCAACAGTAATGTGAAACAAGCGACAAAAGACAAGGTTTTGGCAGTAATTGATCGGCTTGATTACCGTCCCAATGCAGTTGCTCGCGGTCTGGCATCAAAGAAAACTACAACCGTTGGCGTCATCATTCCAGATGTAACCGATATGTTTTTTTCTGAACTAGCCCGTGGAGTAGATGATGTAGCGTCAATGTATCATTACAATATCATTTTGGCCAATTCTGATGATTCAGGTACAAAAGAATTACAGGTTTTAGAAAATTTACTAGCAAAACAAGTTGATGGGATTATTTATATGGGGAATGGTTTACGGGATAAATTACGTGAACAATTTAGTCATACAAATGTACCAATTGTCTTAGCAGGTGGTGTTGATGAAAAAAATCAAACTCCGACGGTTAATATTGATTATACTGCGGCAACTAAAGATGCTGTAGCAAAGCTAATCAGTAACGGCCATAAAAAGATTGCATTTATTTCTGGTAGCTTGGAACAAGCAATTAATAAAGAATACCGATTAAAAGGTTATAAAGAAGCACTTGCAGAAGCAGATATTGCCTTTGATGAAACCTTAATTTTTGCAACTAATTATACGTATAATGCTGGTTTTGAATTAGCAAATGAACTATATGGTACTAGTGCTACTGCAGCTTTTGTTGGTGCTGATGAATTGGCAGCTGGGGTCCTTAATGGTCTAACTGATCGAGGAGTTAGTGTGCCAAATGATTTTGAAATCATTACGGCAATCAATACAAAATTGACACAGATTACTCGGCCACAGTTAACAACAATTAGTATTCCAATGTATGATATGGGAGCAGTTGCAATGCGGATGCTAACTAAATTAATGGGCAAAGAAAATATTGAAAACGGTCGGTTATCACTACCATATGGGATTATTAGCCGACAAACAACGCGATAAATATTAAAAAAATACCGCAGATATATTGATATCACTACATCAGACGAGTATACTATCTCTGTTAAGGAAGTTGATTTCTAATAAACAAATAAAAATTAAAAAGGAGTACTGAAGATGTCAGGACACTCAAAATGGCACAACATTCAAGGCCGTAAAAACGCCCAAGATGCAAAACGTGGTAAGGTCTTCCAAAAGATCTCACGTGACCTTTATACCGCAGCAAAAATCGGTGGTGCCGATCCAGATGGTAACCCAGCTCTTCGTTTAGTAATGGAAAAAGCCAAAGCAGCTAACATGCCTAAAGACAATGTGCAACGTGCATTGGATAAAGCAACTGGTGCTGGTGGTGCTAACTATGAAGAAATTACGTATGAAGGATATGGTCCTGCCGGAACTGCGGTTTTAGTACAAGCTTTGACTGATAACCGTAACCGTACCGCAGCTTCAGTTCGTTCAGCATTTACACACCATGGTGGTTCACTTGGAACTACCGGTTCAGTGGCCTTTATGTTTGACCGTAAGGGTTATATCTTTATTGCCAACGATGAAGACTTAAACTTGGATGAAGATACTGTCTTTGAAGCAGCTATTGAAGCTGGTGCTGAAGATATGAAAGCAACTGAAGATGGGTTTGAAGTAATTACAGAACCTGCAGACTTTGAAACAGTTCGTGACGCCCTTGTTGAACAAGGTTATGAAGTTTCTCAAGATGAAGTTACAATGCTTCCACAAAATACAGTTGAAGTTCCAGAAGATAAAGCAGCTACTTTTGCAGCTATGATCGAAGAACTTGAAGATAACGATGATGTTTCAGCTGTATACCACTCAGCAGAATAATAAAAAAAGACGAACTTTGGTTCGTCTTTTTTTATTTTATTTTGTGTAATTGGTATGTAGATAAAGTATACTTAAAGTTATTAGAAGTAAGGGAGTGAACGTTTGTGAGTAATGAAAATTTTAGTTTGCCATTAGATGCAGCATGGAGTACTAGTGATATTATTAAAGTGACCAAATTTTATGCATTAGTGGCAGATGCTTATGAAACTGGTGTTAACCGAGAAAGCCTATTAATGGCCTACCGTGATTTTAAAGAAGTTGTACCAATGAAATTTGAAGAAAAACAACTCGATCGTGAATTTACGGCAGCATCAGGCTATAGTATTTATCAAACGATGAAAGCAGCACGTGAAGCAACGCAAGCTAAATTAAAATTAAGTTTGTAATAGTAATCGAGGGAAAATAATGGATACGGCAACGTTAAAAAATATTGATAAAACGGTTAATCAGTGGCTTAAAGAAGCACACACATTAGTTTATCAATGCTTGCAAACTGATTTGACCGTTGAACAAAAAACTAGTCGTCTTGATCTAGTAACTAATGTCGATAAACAAGTAGAACAACTACTACGCAAAAAAATTAGTTCGCTAATGCCAGCTGCTAAAATAATTGGTGAGGAAAACGATCATGGTCAAGTAAAATCGATGGCCGGAGCGGTTTGGTTTATTGATCCAATTGATGGAACGATGAATTTTATTAAGCAACATGATGATTTTGCAATCATGTTAGCATTATATATTGATAATCAACCAATTTTAGGCTGGATTATGGATGTTGCTAAAAATAAAATTTATCATGGTGGTCCCCAGCTAGGGGTCTGGTGTGATACGAAAAAAATCCCAGTGCCAGCTGATATTACGTTAAATGAGGGCCTTATTGAGCTCAGTGCTAGCCGTTTACTAACTAATGAGATGCATTTTATGGAAATTGCTAAAATGTCCTCAGGCGTGCGTATAAACGGTTCTGCAGGGATTTCATTTATTAAAGTTTTAGAAGGAAAAATGGTTGGTTATGCCTCTAAAATGAAGCCGTGGGACTTTGCAGCAGCAAAAGTTTTATTAGAAACTAATAAAATACTGGTTACAACAATTGACGGCAAGGAAATTGATATGTTATTATCAAGTACAGTTTTATCGGCGACTGCGAGTGCGCACAAACAAATTGTGCAGCTGCAACAGCCGTAGTTGACGATCGGGCTAATAACCCGATTTTTTAATGGTTTGAATCATTGATTAAACACGTCAACAAATTAAAAGGAACATTTATCTTAAGGAGAACAGAATTTTGGCAAAACGTGAAGACATTCGTAACATTGCTATTATTGCCCACGTTGACCATGGTAAAACAACTTTGGTTAACGAATTATTGAAGCAATCAGATACACTTGATGGTCGGACTGAAATCTCAGACCGTGCCATGGATACAAACGACATTGAAAAGGAACGTGGTATCACTATCCTTTCAAAGAACACAGCCGTTAAGGTTGGGGACCGTCAAATTAACATCTTAGATACACCTGGACACGCGGACTTCGGTGGTGAAGTTGAACGTATCATGTCAATGGTTGACGGTGTGCTTTTGGTTGTTGATGCCTTTGAAGGTACAATGCCACAAACTCGTTTTGTTTTGAAGAAAGCCTTTGAACAAAACTTGACACCTATCGTGGTTGTTAACAAAATTGACCGTCCTGGTTCACGTCCTGAAGAAGTAGTTGACGAAGTGCTTGACTTGTTCATCGAATTGGGTGCCGAAGAAGATCAACTTGACTTCCCAGTTATCTTTGCTTCAGCAATGAACGGAACTTCATCATTGGATCCTGAGTTAGATACTCAAGAACACACTATGAAGCCAATCTTCGACAAAGTTTTTGAAACAATTCCAGCTCCTGAAGACAATGCTTCAGAACCTTTACAATTCCAAGTTTCAATGCTTGATTACAACGATTTCGTTGGTCGTATCGGTATCGGTCGTGTTGTTCGTGGTTCTATTAACATCGGGGACAACGTTTCTGTTATGAAACTTGATGGTTCAACACCAACTTTCCGTGTTACTAAGTTGTTTGGTTTCATTGGTTTAGACCGTGTTGAAATTGAATCAGCTAAAGCCGGTGACTTGATTGCCGTTGCTGGTATGGATGAAATCAATGTTGGTGAAACAGTTGTTGCACCTTCAAACCTTGAAGCATTACCAATCTTGCGGATTGACGAACCAACTCTTCAAATGACTTTCCGTACTAACAACTCACCATTTGCTGGTCGTGAAGGTAAGTTTGTTACTGCGCGTCAATTAGAAGATCGTTTGCGTCGCGAATTGCACACTGACGTTTCATTACGTGTTGAAGACACTAACGAAGCTGGTACATGGCTTGTTTCTGGTCGTGGTGAATTGCACTTGTCAATCTTGATTGAAACTCTTCGTCGTGAAGGTTTCGAATTACAAGCATCACGTCCACAAGTTATCTTCCGTGAAGTTGACGGTGTAATGTCAGAACCATTTGAAGCAGTTCAAATTGATACTCCTGATGAATACACTGGATCAGTTATTGATTCACTTTCACAACGTAAGGGTGAAATGCAAAACATGGAATCTGTAGGAAACGGTCAAACTCGTTTGACTTTCCTTGCACCTTCACGTGGTTTGATTGGTTACTCAACTGAATTCCTTTCATTGACTCGTGGTTACGGTATCTTTAACCACACTTACGATTCATATGGTCCAGTTATCAAGAACTGGGCACCTGGTCGTCACAACGGTGCTTTGGTTTCAATTAACCAAGGTTCAACTACTAACTATGCTATCATGGGTGTTGAAGACCGTGGTATCATGTTTACTGGTGCCGGTGTTGAAGTATATGAAGGTATGATCGTTGGTATGAACTCTCGTGATAATGACATTTCTGTTAACGTTACTAAAGCTAAGCCACAATCAAACGTTCGTTCATCAAACAAGGACCAAACTGCATCAATTAAGACTCCTCGTGTGATGACTCTTGAAGATTCACTTGAATTCTTGAATGATGATGAATATGTAGAAGTAACACCAGAAAATGTTCGTTTGCGTAAGCAAATCTTGAACACTGGTGAACGTGAAAAGGCCGCTAAGCGTAAGAAAACTCAAGGTTAATTTTAACTTTAGTTAGTTTAGCTTAAATTTTACAATTAAAAAGCCTGTCAAAAATGAAATTCATTTTTGACAGGCTTTTTTTGCAAATTTAAATACTAAAATAGTTTATAATGAAGCTGATTTTGATTGGAATGATTAACAATTTATTATAAAAAAGGAGGCTTTTTATGCAAACAACAAGTAACCATGGTTGGTGGTATAACCAATTGTTTACGAACTGGAAAAAATTTGAAGTGCTTTACATCAGTGCGCTAATTTTGCTACAAATTATTGCTTATGTAATTGTGCCAGATTCTTTAATTGGAATGATTTCAGGTGTTGCGGGGGTTATTTGTCTAGTTTATGGAATGAAGGGGCGAAAAATATCATTTATTTTTGGTTTTATCCAATGTGTTGCAATGACTTATGTGGCCTGGATTTCACATGCTTATGGTTCGTTTGCCATTGATATTTTCTACATAATTTCACAACCGATTGGTTGGTATTTATGGGGAAACGACGCAGCAACCCATTCATTTAACAAAGCAAAGCGACAATTAATTTTTGGTGGAGCCTTTGTTGCATGGGGGATTGGCTGGTTTATTTTAGCAATGCTACATGGACAATTACCATATTTGGATTCAATCAATTTTGTTGTGAGTTTCATCGCCCAAATTCTCTATATTTTAAAATTTCAAGAAAATTGGTCATTGTGGATTGTTGTTAATATTGCTAATTTTATTTACTGGCTGATTTTAACAATTCAAACGATTGTGGGGCACAATGATGTTGGATCATTAGGGGCCAATATTTCACAAGTAACGTTGCAGTTAGCCTTATTGTTTAATGCTGTCTATGCAAGCCGGGTTTGGGCAACAGGGGCGGCAGATAACGAAGGAGGTGCAGGAGAATAAAAAAGAATACCAGAACTATTTCACGGTAGTAATTTGCTATTAATGCACATTGGCACATTGCAAAAATTTAATATATTCAAATATATACAAAAAAAGCCAAGAAAAATTAATTTCCTGGCTTTTATTCTTGGTGGAGACTAACTGTTTGTTACAGTACTTTATTTTGAGAAAAACTTGAAGAAACCGTTGCGAGGAGCTGGTTTAACGACTGAATTGTGGTAAAGGAAGTTCTTTTCGGCACTAACGCGAGCAAATTGTGATGGATCGACGATTGAACCAACTGACATTTTTGGACCGTTTACTTGTAATTTGTTGTTGAACATGATTATTTTTATTCCTTTCTTAAGACCGATATCTGAATTTATTAACTATAATAAGTATACCGAGAATCGCAATGGTTTGCCTGTGAATTGGATAGGAATATAATTAGAATTACGTAAGTTTTTAGTTTGCAATTGATGTTAAAGTCAAAAAATAAATTTAAAAATTTTGCACAAAAGTCTTTACTTACTTTTTGATAGCGTGTATACTTACTTTTTGTTAAGAGATTTAAATTAAAAATTATTGGAGAAATTAAATTATGACAGAATCATTCTTAAAATTAGCAGCACAACGTCGTACTATTTACGCACTTGGAAAGAACGTTAACCTTTCAAATGATCAATTAGAAGCACTTATTAAGGAAGCTGTTAAGCAAGCGCCAACTGCATTTAACAACCAAACTCCACGTGCCGTTATTTTATTTAACGACAAGCATGATGCTTTCTGGGACATCGTATTTAACAAGTTAAGCACAATTGTTGAAGGTGAAGAAGCGCTTGCCGCTACTAAGGCTAAGATTGATAGTTTTAAAGCTGGTTATGCAACTGTCTTGTTCTTTACTGAAACTGCCGTTGTTAAGCAATTTGAAGAAATGGCACCACTTTATGCTGATAACTTCTATGACTGGTCAGAACAAGGTATGGGTATTGCCAACTACGCTACTTGGTTAGCATTGACTGAAGCTGGCCTTGGTGCTTCATTACAACACTACAACCCAATCGTTGATGCTGAAGTTGCTGCTGAATTTGACATTCCGGCTGAATGGCGTTTACGCTCACAATTGGTTCTTGGATCAATTGAAGCACCAGCTGGTGAAAAAGAATTCGTTGCTGAAGACGAACGTTTCCGTGTTCTTGGTAAGTAATTAATACATTAGTAAAAAAAGGATTTTGTTATAAATATTTTTTAGCGCTAATTTAGCGTTAAAATGTGTTTCAAAAGCCTAATATATTTGAAATACGACAGATGCCTTCTTGAAGAAAAATTTTCTTTAGGAAGGCATCTGTCGTATTTATTAATATCGTTTGAATTTTATCATACTCTCTTTTTTATTACATAAAAGCATCTTATATTTTGGTATAATTAAAGGTAATGGTTAAAAACGTTTGAAAGGGAGTAATTGGATGACAAGAGATACACGAATCGCTATCATTGGCGGTGGAATTGTTGGTCTAACAACTGCGTATTATCTCAAACAAGCTGGCTTTGAAAATATCACAATCTTTGATGAAGGTACAGGTCAAGCAACTAAAGCCGCCGCAGGTATTATTTCACCATGGCTATCAAAACGTCGTAATAAACGTTGGTATGAACTGGCTAAACTCGGTGCCAAATTGTATCCAGAAATTGTCGCCACTGCACAATTAACATCTGCAGCTTATCGCCAAAATGGTACGATTGTGACACGTCGAGAGGCTAACAAGTTAACTGAATTATATGAATTGGCAATGGAGCGTTTAAAAACAACACCGGCAATGCAACAAATTGAATTGCTAAGTGCTTCAGAGATTAATAAACGTCTACCGGGGGTAAGGATAACTGATGATGGTATCTTTGTAGCTGGTGGTGCACAAATTGATGGGACAGCTTTTTTATATGAATTAACAGCTTTCTTAGATGTTAATATCGTGCATCAACAAGTCAAGTTGACTCCAGATGGTCAAATTATTGGTGAAGCTAACTTTGATCGGTTGATTTTAGCAACTGGGGCATGGTTAGCACAGACTATTACGCCATTAGGACTTACGGCGACGGTACGCCCACAAAAGGGGCAATTAATAAATTATCAGACAAGCCCTTTGCCACATGATACACCTGTTTTAATGCCTGAAGGTGAATATGATTATCTCCCGTCTAATCAAGGTGTTATCGTTGGTGCAAGTCATGAAGATGCACAAGGATTTGATTTAACAATTGATCAGACTATAGTTAATGATTTAATGGTAAGTGCACATAAGATTAATCCTGCTTTGGGTAATGAACAACTGGCAAACGTTCGGGTTGGCACGCGTGCATATACACCTGATTTTGCACCATTTTTTGGCCAGCTACCAGGATATGCGCATATTTATGTTGCTAGCGGTTTAGGTTCATCTGGTTTAACGACAGGGCCAGCAATTGCTAAATTATTAGCTGAATTATTTATTAATCCTAATTTAAATATCAGTGAGTATACTAAGCCAGTAACTGATTATATTCATTGATTATCAGCATGCAAAGCTTGTAAGGCTAAGTTATGTGCGCCATGATTCATACGTTCTGGTAGCCATTGGCTCACCACAAGTGGAAATTGATCTTGAATTGCATTAATTTGATCAACATATGCTTGGAAATGTTTGGCATAATTTGTTGCTAAACTTTGATCGACAATTTTACTATCAGTAAAGAAAAAAATTGTTTCATTAGAGCGTGCATATTTTGGTATTTGCTGGAAAGCAAATAGTGTTGCTGCAAACTCAGCTTCATGGTTTGAAAGCGTACCTAAGAAATGTTTTAATTGGATTTGCTGGCCATCAATAACAAGCAAAACTCCGGCGGCACTTGGACCGGGGTTGCCTTTAGTAGCTGCATCAGTATATAACTTAATCATAAAAATTTTAACCTCGAGGTGATTTATTTGAAACCTGTAAAATCATTTTACCAACCTAGTGGCTTAATGTGGATAATTTCTTGGAGTTGGGTCGCAGCAATCGGCTTACTATCATTAATTATTCAACTTGAAATTACCCACTTTAATTTCTGGACTGGAGTAACATTAATTATCTTTATTGTTGCTTTAGTTCTAAGTATTCTTCGTCGTCGTGTTTACCTGATTGATGAACGCATGTATATAGGTCGAATTTTCTATCACTATGATAGCATTGATTTACGTAACCTAGAAGCGTATTCATTTGGTAAGCAACACCGCTTTACTTTTACCAAAAATGGCCACGAACATAGTTATTTGCTCCAAAATAAATTTTTAGAACAAGTCAAAACCACTATTGATGGGTTTGACCTTGAAAGGAATTAAACTACGTATGAAAAAACAATTACCGCTCGACGCAGGGATGGTTTTAAGTGTCCTTGTTGCCGATCAAGTAGTAAAAGCACTTATTCAAGGCACAAATTTAGGTATTCATGGCAATAATTTGATTGAACACACACTGATTCCAGGCATATTAAGTATTACTAAGTTATATAATGATGGTGCGGCTTGGAGCTTTTTAAAAGGTCAGCAATGGTTCTTTTGGATTGTAACAATTATCGCAGTGATAGCTATTATATATGCGTATATAAAATTTAACGGTCATAAATTATTGCAATCTTCATTGGCATTGATTTTTGCCGGAGCATTAGGGAATTTTTTTGATCGAGCTCGTCAAGGATACGTTGTCGATATGTTTGATTTAAAATTTATTAATTTCCCAATTTTTAACATTGCCGATATGGCGCTTACGTTTGGGGTAATTTTCCTCTTTGTAGCAATTTTAAGAGATAAGGATTTAAATTAATGACAGAAACATTTACAGTTACAGAAGAAACTGGCCGTTTGGATAAAGTCTTAGGTGATCATTTTAGTGAATATACACGGTCACAATTAAATGATTGGATCAAAAAGGATTTGGTTACCGTTAATGGTAAAACCGTTAAGGCTAAGTACAGTGTTAAAACAGGTGATGAAGTGGAGATTAATCCACCAGCACCAGTTGAATTGGATTTAATTCCAGAAGATATTCCATTGGATATCGTATATGAAGATGATGATGTAATTATAGTTAATAAACCGCAAGGCATGGTCGTACATCCTGCGGCTGGCCACAGTAATGGGACGTTGGTGAACGCCTTATTACATCACTCACCACTTTCAACAATCAATGGGACATTTCGTCCTGGAATTGTTCACCGTATTGATAAAGATACGTCTGGATTGTTGATGGTTGCCAAAAATGATCATGCTCATCAAGCATTACAAGCACAATTAAAAGCTAAGAAAAACTTACGTGAATATTATGCTTTAGTACATGGCACAATTAATGAGCAAAAAGGGACAATTAACGTACCTTTAGGCCGTTCAATGAGTGATCGTAAAAAGCAAGCAGCGGTTAAAGACGGTCGTGATGCGGTAACTCATTTTACGGTGCTTAAACATTTTGATGGTTTTACATTAGTAAAAGCTGTCTTAGAAACTGGGCGGACACACCAAATTCGGGTTCATATGGCTTATATTGGTCATCCAGTTGCAGGAGATCCGTTATATGGGCCTCGCAAGACACTAGCGGGCAACGGACAGTATCTACATGCTAAGACATTAGGCCTTACACAACCATCAACCGGCCAAGAATTAGTTTTTGATACCCAACTACCAGGCTATTTTAAAGATATGCTCAATAAATTAACACCACTTGAAGATGGTTTAGAATTTGACGTTAATAATTGCTAAACACTTAATTAATAAGTGTTTAAGACTAGATGATGAGGAAATTAAAATGACAAAAGAAATTATTGATGCAATGGCAATGCAACGCGCATTGACTCGGATCACATATGAAATTATTGAACGTAATCGGGGTATAAATGAATTAGTATTGGTCGGAATTAAAACGCGGGGAGTATACTTAGCCCGTCGGATTGCAGATCGTTTACAACAACTTGAAAATACCACGATTCCAGTTGGAGAATTAGATATTTCATGGTATCGCGATGATGCAGATATCAAAGACCGTGAAAAAATCAATATCGGTATTGACGTTACTAACAAGCGTGTTGTTTTAGTGGATGACGTGCTTTACACTGGCCGGACTATTCGGGCAGCGATGGATGCGATTATGGATAATGGGCGGCCTGCAAGTATCAATTTAGCTGTTTTAGTTGATCGTGGTCATCGTGAATTACCAATTCGGGCGGATTTTGTTGGTAAAAATATTCCAACGGCCCAAAATGAACGTATTCGCGTTAATGTTGAAGAAGTTGATGGAATTGATGAAGTAAGTATTGGGTAAAGAGCGTAATCGATTCTTGAAAGGAGTGTTACAAGATGAGTAAGCGCTATTTAATTTTAGCTGATGGCAGTATTTTTGAAGGTGAGGGTTTTGGCTCCAGAGCAACTACATTTGGCCATATTGTCTTTAATACGGCTATGACTGGCTACCAAGAAATTATCACGAATCAAATCTATCATAATCAAATTATCGTTTTTGGGGCACCAACGATTGGGGCTGGTGGGATTAATCACGATGCTTACGAATCAATTATGCCAACGGCTAAAGGGGTCATTGTCCGCGATGTGGCGGAAGTCTCAACAAATCGGCAAAAGCGGATGAATCTGAATGAATATTTGGACTATCATAATATTCCAGGGATTGCTGGCTTAGACACACGGGCGTTAATTCGGCATTTACGTAAGACAGGGCCACAAAAAGCTAGCATTGTTGATTTTCCAGATGAACACGCTTTTGACCAACTTAACGCGACCGTGTTAACTAATCAACAAGTAGCAGCAGTTGCGACACCCCGAGCTTATCCTAATCCGGGAACTGGAAGTACCGTCGTGGTGATTGATTTTGGCTTAAAGCACGGAATTTTACGCCAATTAAGTCAACGTGATGCTGATGTAACGGTATTGCCGTATAAAACAGATGCTGAAGCAGTACTAAGTCTGGATCCGGATGGCGTGATTTTTTCAACTGGTCCAGGGGATCCACGCGACCTACCAGCCTCGGTTTTTGAGTTAATGCGTACTTTACAAACTCGGGTGCCCTTACTTGGGATTGGATTAGGGCATGAAATTTTTGCCTTAGCAAATAATGCACAATTAATTCAATTACCATTTGAACACCACGGGACTAATCATCCAGTTAAAGAAGTAATAACCAATGCAGTTTTATATGTGCCACAAGGAGCAGGATATGCCGTTGATCCAGCAACAATTAATCATGATCAATTGATTGTTACTCATTTAGATTTAATCGATGATTCAGTACAAGGCTTACGTCATCGCGATTATCCGGCCTTTTCAGTTGCATTTTTCCCCGATTCAGCGCCTGGACCATTAGAAGGGACAACTGTGATTGACGAATTTTTTGATATGATGGAGACAAAGGATAGGTTTTAATTATGACGAAAACAGAGCTTAAAAAGGTTCTCTTAATTGGTGGTGGTGCTAATGATTTTGGTCGTGAGTCAGAACTTGATGTTGCAACACACCAAGTTATTGAAACCCTTGCTGGATTAGGGATTGTCACGATTTTAATTGATGATAATCCATACTCACTGAGTTTAGAACATCCTAAAGTCAAAGCATATCCGCAAGCAATTACGGTTGAAAATGTCCGCAATATTATTGAAGTTGAACAACCTGATGCGGTTTATCCCGCAGTGGGTGGAACGACAGCTTTTCAAGTGTTGGGGGATTTATTTGCCCAATATGATTTTCCAAACTTACAAATTTTGGGGATGAGCCTAGATACAGTTAACATGGTTAATAATCCGGCATTATTGGCTAAACGCTTACGTCAAATTGGCGAACCAGTCATTTCATCACAAGTTGTTAATAGTGTTGAAGCGGCTTTTGATATTGCTCGCGAAATTGGTTTTCCGGTTAACATCAAACCGATGGCCCCAAAATTTGAAGCTAGCCGGCATACGGCCAATGATTCTGAGACCCTTGATTTAGTCTTAAAAATTGCTTTGAAGCAAAGTCGGATTAAACAAGTGGTGATTTCACAAGGCATTAACGGCTTACGTGAAGTAGGTGTCCAAGTTATGCGGGACCACCATGATGTTAATATGCTCATCGGAGCCGTTGAAGATATTGATCCAGTCGGGATTCATGCGGCCGATTCAATTTTAGTCACACCAGTACAAACGTTAACTGACCGTGAATTTCAACGATTACGGATGGCAGCCTTTCGGATTATGCGGGGCCTTGATATTATCGGGACGGCTCATATTCAATTTGCCTTAGATCCACGCACTGATGAATACTATGTTATTAAAGTTAGTCCGTATTTTGATTCAACGAGTACGTTGGTATCTCGCTCAACTGGTTATCCACTAGCCATTGTTGCCGCGCATGTCTGTGCTAATGTTAACTTAACGCGGATTGTGTTACCAAGTAATTTTGCCAAGAAAATGGCGATGATTGAACCAGTGATGGATCGTATTGTTGTTAAGTTTCCGGTGTTTGCGTTTGGTGAAATTGAAACGGCTGGGATTAAAGTCAATCGGCGTTTGAATACCATGCAAAAATCAGTTGGCTCAACAATTGGGATTGGTCGTTCAATTGAAGAAGCCCTAGAAAAAGCCATTCGGGCGGCGCACTTTAGTAATCGGGTTTTCTCGCCAGATTTAATGAGTGCTTTACCAGAAAATGATTTAATTCAGCAACTGATTCATCCCCGTGATAATCGGATTTTATTGTTAATTGAAGCCCTCCGTCGCGGGTATACAATTGATGAATTAGCTGAATTAACCAAGATTGATGAATACTACTTCTACAAATTCCAACATATTATGCAATTAGAGCAAGCCGTTAAGCGTAATCCGGGGGATCTAGCATTACTCCAACAAGCCAAGTATTATGGCCTCTCAGATGGCTTAATTGCCAAATTATGGCATCAAGACTTTGATGATGTCCGCCAACTGGCTAAAAATAATGACTTACAACCAACGTTTAAAGCCATTGAACCATCGGCGGGGGAATTTCCTGAAGATGTAACAGTGTATTACAGTACCTTTGAACAAGAAAATGAATCGGAACGTCTGGGCGATAAATCGGTCTTAGTTGTTGGAACGGGGGCATTTCGTTTGGGGGATGGTGCTAGTGGGGCGTATGTGACGGCAACTATTTTGGCTGAAATCCGCGCTAATGGCTTTCAATCAATTATCATCAACAATAATCCCAATGATTTATCGTTGATGATTCAATTTGCCGATAAACAGTACATTGAACCATTGGAAATCTCTGATATTATGAACGTTGTTGAATTAGAACAACCGGCCTTTGTGCTCGTGCCAGGTAATCGGATTAAATTAATTGCCGCCTTACGTGAACGCAATGTTAATGTGTGTGTAATTCCCAAAGATAAGTACATGGCACATGGTCCCGCCACGGAAGAACATGAATTTGCGATCAATTATTATTTTGATGGTACGGATGTGCATCCAATAACCATCACAGAGCATGTAATTGGTAAGTTGATGCTTGATAAAAATGTCTACACGCAAATTTATCAACAAAAAATTCCTAAGTTACAATTACGGGATACTTCACCAGGCTTGTACCAGTTAATTACAAAGCAATTACCATTGAGTACTGATTTAGGGGACTATATTTTACGCCCCGTGCCATTTGGTCAAATCGCTTTTTTAAATAAAGTGACCGGTATTAATTGGGTGCGCTTAATGGTGCGTAGTATTTTAGGCTGTTCAACCGATGCTGACAAGGTTTTGTTAGCCCGATTACCGGATGTTAATTTCAAGTATCAAGTTGCGGAAATGGTCGGTAATGATACTGACTTCTTCCAACATCTCCAACCAGCCGGCGAATTAGATTCAACCCAATTTGAAATGGGTGTAGCGATGCACCTGATTAAATAAACTAATTAAAACATTACTTTTAATGTGTCTAAATTTTTGGTACAATATTCTTTATTGATGGAGATATGGCAGAGTGGTAATGCAGCGGACTCGAAATCCGCCGAACCCGTGTTGAACGGGTGCGCAGGTTCAAATCCTGTTATCTCCTTAAATGAAGGTATTACGTAAGTACCAAGAATATCAAAACGACCGTAACCCGTGTGCTTTAGGGATTACGGTCGTTTTTAGTCTAAACATGATAAATATCCAATTGATAAACTGGTTTAAGGCAGTATGGATACTGTAAAATATACTTTTAAAGTTAATAGCAATTTTGCAAGGTTTTATACTATGGTATACTTAGATTAATAATATTAATGAGGTAAATAACTGTGGATAATAGTATTGAAGCCCAACTTGAGTTATTGATGAATAAAGCGCGTGTTTCGGCTAAGGTTAGTGATTTAACGATGATTTTAAATAGTATCGAAGATCCTGATTTTGCGGAGACAAAAGTTAAAATTGAAGCCGCTTTAAAAGAATTCATCAATAAGCAAGCCCACTATGGTGAATAATGATGGCCAAGTCGACGATTAATGTCGGCTTTTTTGTGCTAAAGAAGTATTTACACAACCATATGAGTAGCGTATGATAAACAATACATTAGAGAATAATTAGAAAGGGTGCAATCAATGCAAGTGACATTAATTGCTGAGGATTTATCAGCAGTTGGTCAAATATCGATGGTCGCGGCCTTAAATATTTTAAGTGCTTTTGGCATTACAACGATTGCTATGCCGACTACGATTTTATCAACACAAACTGAAGCTTTCGGGCTACCAGCAACCTTGCCGACTTTATCATGGCGGACCACTGCCAGTGCCCATTGGCAAACGATACCCGATATGGAAATTAATAGTGCCTTAGTCGGTTATGTCGGTGACGTGGTGTCGGTACACCAATTAATAACTGAATTAGCGGAGGTTAACCCCGCCTTAGTTGTAATTGATCCGGTAATGGGTGATCAAGGTCAACTATATCCAGGGTTGGGTAATCGTTATGTGGCCGCGATTAAGCAGTTGGCGCAGAGTGCGACGATTTTGACGCCCAATTGGACAGAATTACAGTTATTAACTGATCAGCCATTGGGACAAAAACCAACGCCGAGTAAAGTGGCTGCATTATTAAATGAATTACCGCAACACGGCATTTTAGCACGCGTGGTTGTAACCGGAATTAACTTTGATGAGACGGTTGCAATTGCTTATCAAGATGCTACGGGGCAAGTTTGCTACATTGAGCAGCCAAAATTTACGGGCCATTTTTATGGGGCTGGGGATACGTTTAGTGCTTTGTTGTGTGGTTATTTACAACGGGACTTACCATTTAAAGTGGCCCTACAAGCAGCCGCTGAAGGGGTATATCTCGCAATTACCGCAACGGCGGCCTTACCCGTGGCCGATCGTAAATTTGGTTTACAATTAGCACCAGTCCTAGCTAAAATTGCCCAACAACAATAATAAATAATATATATGTGAGGTGCCAAGAATGCTTACAATTGAACAAATTCAAGCGGATTTGAAAAATGTGTTAGATGATTATTTTGCCCAAGTGGCGCAACCAGGGAAATTATTTGTTGTTGGTTGTAGTACGAGCGAAATTCGTGGTGATTGGAAAGGTACGAATTCCAGTTTAGATGTTGGTCAAGTGGTTTATAAAACCATTCAAGAATATTTGGAACCACGTGGGATTGCCATTGCAATTCAAGGTTGTGAACATTTAAATCGTGCGTTATTAGTGGAAAGAGTGGTTGCAGAAGCTAATAATTTTGAAATCGTGGATGTTGTACCCGCAATGCACGCTGGTGGTGGAACCCAAGTTGCGGCCTATCAACGGATGGACGATCCCGTTGAAGTTGAACATATCGTCGCGCAAGGTGGTATTGATATTGGGGGCACCGAGATTGGAATGCATGTGAAGTTTGTGCAGATTCCAGTACCTTTGCAGCATCGTGATGTCGGAGCCGCACGGGTTGTTGCCTTGACAAGTCGGCCCAAAAAGATTGGTGGGATGCGGGCTCAATATCAATTTACCGCCGCTAATTTGGAGGAATAACGGATGACTTCAAAAAATCACCTCCGCCAATTAATTTTTGGTGCGTTAATGATGGCCTTAACCGTTGTTTTAGGACGTGTCTTTAATATTCCTATTCCTTGGACGCATGGGAATATTAACTTATGTGATGCGTGTATCTTAATTTGTGCCCTTGTCTTAGGCCCAGTTCCTGGAGCGATTGTGGGTGGTTTGGGTGGATTATTACTAGATTTAATTTCTGGTTACAGCCAATACATGTTCTTTTCACTAATTGCGCACGGCTTGGAAGGTTTTATTGCTGGTTGGTTATTTAAGAGATATCACCGGCAATCATTGGCCTTAGGGGCGGCTATTATTGTGATGGTCGCATGTTATTTTGCGGCTGATGCGATTTTATACACGCCAATTGTTGGCGCGTTAGGTATTCCAACTAATTTAATCCAAGGGATTGTGGGGGCAATTGTGGCCTTAGTAGTGGTTCCACAAGTTAAAAAATATCGTCAAAAATTATCATAATTAACCTTTGAACCGGGATCTGGCTAATTACAGTTAGTAGTTAGTTGGGTGCTGGTTTTTTATTGTTTTAATAGCGTTTGATGGCGTAATTGATAACCTTGGCATGTTCCTTGGAGTAGTAGGTGGATATTACAAATAAAATAGCGTTTAATTTGCCGATGAAAAGCTAATTGGGGTAATTCGGCAAACTCGGATAGGAGTTGATAAAATGGGTGGTGGGTAATGATACTATCGATAAATTCGGTGGGATTAGTGATAATTACCGCAAAAATGCGTGGGCGGTGATTGCTATCACGCACGATAATTTCGAGTTCCCCGTTATAAAAATATGCCCGCGACATCATATATGTGATTAAAAATAAGCGTTGCTCGGTAAAACTTTCGGTACTTGGCCCATAAATATCGTAGTACATGGCCAATTGCTCGATATCAGTTAAGGTGAGCTGTTCAAAAGGTGTTTGAATGTTACGAATTTGATGAATTAGGCTAACGCTGATATGAACTCTTTTAGCAATGGTTTGGGCTAAAAGATCACCCTGTAAGATAATTTTCGCTTTTTGGATATTTGATAATGCCATTAGATACGCTCCTTAAAAAATTTTAGATGGTAATAATGTACGCATTAATTAAAGAAATGATCTGAAATTAGATCTAATTAAAGCAATAATTGATGGCTATTTATAAATTAAGTTAAGCAACATTAAAAATAATCAATTATCGCACAATGATATATCGATTTAAATTAGAAAAATTAATTTATGATTTAACATTGACACTTTAAATTAATCGTTTTATAATCTGGTCATTCAATGATGTTGATGAGATGAGTAAATATTAAAGTGATTGCATAGAGAGCTAACGTAGTGGTGAAAGTTAGTATCATAATGGTATTGAAGATGGTCTCTGAATCGTAATAAGGTGAACTTAGTAGTAAACTTTATTCGGCAAAACGCCCGTTATCGCGTGTAGGTATCTCTTAATAGATGTACCTTGTGAGCAAAGGATAGTGATATTCTTTGGAAAATGGGTGGTAACACGGAATTTTTTCGTCCCGTAGTCTAGTAATAGGCTACGGGATTTTTTTTGACTAAAAAGCAACGTGAATTGAAAATAAAAATAATGAATGGCATTTTGGAGGATATAAGTATGACAACAATAATAGTAGGATTTCCACGAATTGGTGAACACCGTGAATTAAAACGTATTACTGAAAAGTATTGGAAAAATAGTGCAACACAGCCTGAATTACTTGAAGCAGCAACTGTTATTAAAGAAAAACACTGGGATATCCAAGCTCAAGCAGGAATTGATTTTGTCAGTGTTGGTGATTTTTCATTTTTTGATAACGTTTTGGACACAGCATACTTACTTAACATTATTCCTAATCGATACCGTGCATTAGGGCTAAGTGATTTGGATCAATACTTTGCTTTAGCTCGTGGTTACCAAGAAGGTGAAAAATCAGTTAAGGCCCTCCCAATGAAGAAGTGGTTTAACACTAACTATCACTACATCGTGCCTGAAATTAACGATACCACTGAAATTAAAGTGACTGGCAACCGGTTATTTGATGATGTAGCACTTGCAACTAGTAAACACGCTAATGTTAAAGCTTCAATTGTCGGACCGTTTACGTTACTCAAATTAGCGCGTTACATTGGTACTAAGCAAGCCGCTGATTTTGCTGCTGATACGATTGCTGCTTACCAAGAAATCTTTGCTAATTTAAACGAAACGCGCATTGCATGGTTACAAATTGATGAACCTGCTTTAGTGTTTGATTTAACGGATGAAGATAAAGCCTTTTTCCAAGATATCTACACCCAATTATTAGCGCAAGAACACGGTTTCAAAGTTAATATCCAAACTTACTTTGGCGATGTTCGTGATATCTACAGTACTTTAGTAGCACTGCCAGTTGAAGGGCTTGGGTTGGACTTACTTGAAGGTAAATACAACCGTGAATTAATTAAAGAACTAGGTTTCCCAAATGACAAAATTTTGTTTGCGGGGGTTGTTAACGGTAAGAATATTTGGCGGAATGAATATCGGAAAACAATTACGTTAATCAAGAGTCTTTCCGTTGAAAATTATATTCTTTCAACTTCATGTTCATTACTCCACGCCCCTTTTACCACAGCTAATGAACCTAACTTGCATCCAGATTTATTACAACACTTAGCCTTTGCCGTCCAAAAGTTAACGGAACTAAAAGAACTTGATACTATTTTAGCTGGTAACGGTGATAAGGATTTAGCGGCAAACGAAGAATTGTTTGCCAGTGTTAATCACCCATTTGATGCCAATGTGCATGCCCGGATTGATCAATTGACTGAAGCGGACTACCACCGGCAACCATCTCGTGAAGAACGGGCGAAGATTCAAAAAGCTGAATTTAACTTACCAGAATTACCAACGACGACGATTGGTTCATTCCCACAAACGGCGGATGTGCGTAGTAACCGTGCCAAGTTCCGGAAAGGTGAAATTACGCGGGCAGAATATGATGCCTTCAACCGCGAAAAGATTGCTGATATCGTTAAATTCCAAGAAGAAATTGGGTTAGATGTTTTAGTCCATGGTGAATTTGAACGTAACGACATGGTGGAGTACTTTGGGGAACACTTAGCTGGGTTTGAATTTACCAAAAATGCTTGGGTGCAATCATATGGTTCACGGGCCGTTAAGCCCCCAATTATCTGGGGGGATGTTAGTCGTAAAGAAGCCATCACGGTTGAAACGTCAGCTTACGCGCAAAGTTTAACTGATAAATGGATGAAGGGAATGCTCACAGGACCAGTGACCATCTTTAACTGGTCATTTCCACGTGAAGATATCACGCCTGAAGAATCGGTAACGCAAATTGCGTTAGCCATCCAAGATGAAGTCCTTGATCTTGAAGCACATGGGATTAAGATTATTCAAATTGA
Source organism: Periweissella fabalis (assembly GCF_012396505.1). Taxonomy (GTDB): domain Bacteria; phylum Bacillota; class Bacilli; order Lactobacillales; family Lactobacillaceae; genus Periweissella; species Periweissella fabalis. Next base: position 63,063 of record NZ_JAAXPN010000001.1, read on the forward strand.
TGAAGCCGCCTTACGTGAAAAATTACCACTTCGTAAGAGTGATTGGTTCAAGGAATACCTTGACTGGGCTGTGCCAGCCTTTCGCTTAGTACACAGTAAGGTTGAACCAACCACGCAAATTCATACCCACATGTGCTATAGCGAATTTAACGACATCGTTAAAGCCATTGATGATATGGATGCCGATGTGATTTCATTTGAAGCTTCTCGGTCTGATTTATCATTGATTGAAGATTTAAGAGCTAATAATTTTGAAACCGAAGTTGGTCCTGGAGTTTACGATATTCACTCACCACGGATTCCAAGTAAGGATGAACTTGTTGATATTATCAACGAGATTTTGGCTAAGTTGCCAGCTCAAAAGGTCTGGATTAATCCTGATTGTGGCTTAAAAACACGTGGTGATAAGGAAGTTATAGCAAGTCTAGTAAACTTAGTAGCAGCAACTTCTGAAGTGCGGGGGAAGTTAAATGGGATTGACTGAATTATTCGATAAAAAACTAGTTTTCTCATTAGAAGTATTTCCACCACATACGGCAGTCGGCATCGAGCATTTACAAAAAACATTGGTTGATTTAGAGCAAATTAAACCAGATTTTATCTCCGTAACATTAGGAGCTAGTGGGATAACTAAGAGTGAAGATACAATTAAAGTGGCTGATTTCATTCAAAATGATTTAAAAATTCCTGCGGTTGCCCATGTTCCAGGATTATATCAATCAAAAGATGAGGTTCGTAGATTATTAGATGCTTTAGTGGCCCATGATGTTAAAAATGTCTTAGTTCTGCGTGGGGATGCTATTAAAGACCAAATTCCTATTGGTGAATTTAAACATGCCGATGATCTGGCGGCTTTTATTAAAGAATATGGAACTTTTGACATTGCCGGGGCATGTTACCCACAAGTTCATTTAGAATCAACTTCAACTGTTAGTGATATTCGGTATTTGAAAAGAAAAGTAGCCGCAGGGGTTAGTCATTTAATTACGCAAGTTTTCTTTGATAATAAGCATTTTTATAATTTTAAAGAGCGTCTTGAATTGGCAGATATTGACGTCCCGGTTGAAGCTGGTATTATGCCATGTACCAATAAAAAACAAATGGAACGTATTGCGCAAATAACTGGAATTAAATTACCTAAAAAATTTGTATCTATCTTATCACGTTATGAAAATAAGCCATTGGCTATGCGTGACGCTGGCATTGCGTTTGCGGTTGATCAAATTGTTGATTTAATTTCATCAGGCGTTGACGGGATTCATTTATATACTATGAATAATGCTGACAATGCTAAATTAATTTGGCAAGCAACCCATACATTATTTGAAGATGCAACCGAAATGAAGACGATGTCGTAAAAATAATGTTATACCCAAAGACAGATAAGTTCATAAACTACAAAAAAGGCCGAATTTTTTACAAATTCAGCCTTTTTAAATTTTATTCATTATGTGGGCGCCTTTTGTTAGACTCCTTATTCATTTTCGCAAATATTAGTTTGTTAAAACATGATATCTTTTAAAGTAGTTTATGCAACTCAATAAGGCGATAAATAATAAAATGAATAGGAAAACAAGACCGATAATAGCACCTAAATTTGTTCCAATAATCTGATTAGATTGACTAGCTTGTGCAATCGTCATAATTGTAGCAACTACTGTAGTTGCAACCGCACCTATAAACTGTTGGAGGGTGTTAAAGATTGTTGATCCATCACCATATTCCTTAGAAGAGAGGGTGTTCATACCAGCTGTCATTAGATTACTGTACGCTAATCCTGTCCCAATTGAGTATATTGCGTGACCAATTATTAAAAATAAAATTGTATGTTGCCAGAAACTAACAATTAAAATTAGCAATCCCAAACAAGCGATACTTAAGCCACCAATAATTGGTTTTTGTGGTCCAACCTGATCAAGTAAACGACCAGCAATGGGAGCTAATAAGGCACTAATTAGAGCACCAGGAATCATTGCCGCACCGGCAATAAATGCGTTGTAACCAAGGCTGACTTGAATAAATGTTGGAATTACAAATGAACCACCAAGAAACAATGCTTGAATGGCCAAAAAGCTCAATAAAAAGGTTCTATAAGGACGGTTTGTAATGACATGCAAACGTAGCAATGGATAAGGACTTGTTTTGGCACGATAAATGCTAAAACCACCGGCAACAAGTCCCAAAAAGCATAAGCCAATGTTTGCTAGTTTAGTGGGTTCATTTAAAAAAATTAACATACCGGTAAAGAAAATTGCTAAACTAACTAAATGGATTGTATCAAGTGAACTAGTACTGTTAGGTTTTATATATGGAATCGCGTAAATACCTATTACTAAAGAAATTATTAAGATAGGAATTAAAAATAAAAAGATGTAGTGCCACGAATAATTTGTTGTCAACAATCCCCCATAAGTTGGACCAATCGCTGGAGCAATTGATGTTGTTAATGTTCCAATACCCATCATTAAGCCACGTTTAGCTAAAGGTGCAAAGGTTAAAATGATGTGAAACATTAATGGTAAGCCAATTCCAGTACCAAACCCTTGAAAGAAGCGGCCAATAAGAAGCATTACAAAATTAGATGCTAATAAATCTAGACTTAAACCTAATATAAATAACAAATTAGCAATGATAAAAAGGGGCTTAAGAGCAAATCTTTTTAGTAAAAAATTAGTTAACGGTACCATAATTGCAATTACTAGTAGATACATAGTAGTTACCCATTGGACAGTGCTTGGATTAATGTTGAATTGATCAATTAAAATTGGAAAAGTAACATTCATTGCAGTCTCAATTAGTACACCACTAAAAGATAAAAGGCCAGTTGCAATTACAGCTGGCAAAAGATGAAGCTTGTGAGTCATAATTCCTCCTAAACACAAAAAAACAGAGATAACTCCCATTGAATAGGAATCGCCTCTGTTCTTCGACACATAAAGTGTTATCTGTACGATATTTTTATATCTATGTACATAATTATATACAAAAAAATGCTATTAATGCAACTACTATTATTATTAATTTCTTAATAATAAAAAGTTACAAAAAAGGTTAAGCGCTTACATATTATATCTATCGCTATTTATAAATCTTTGGTATACTTTAAGTTGTTAATGTTTTACATAAATTTTTATAAATAACGGAGGAGTTATAGGATGAAAGATATCAACATTCCTAAAATTTTAAAGGCATTCTTTATTTATGCCATTGTTTTATTCATTTCTTATACAGTTTCATATGTTTTGAAATTATCATTTCCAAAATTTCCAGTTCCAACACCATTAGTCGGTTTAGTACTTTTGTATGCAGCTTTAGAATTTAAAATTGTTAAAGTTGATGATATTGATGACTTTTCATCAGTATTAATTGGATTAATCGGGTTCTTATTCGTGCCATCAGGAGTATCAATCATGGTTTCATTAGATATTTTGAAGGCTGAAGGGGCACAATTAATTACAATTATTGTCTTGTCAACAATCATTATGCTTTTAAGTGTGGCTTGGACAACAAAATTAGTCTTTAAATATTTAACTAAAGAACATGGAGATTTACATTTAGAAAATGTAAATGGGGAGGACTAAGTACATGGCATTATTTTTACAAACTCCATTTTGGGGAATCTTTCTATCAATTGTAACATTCGTATTTGGACAATTTTTATTTAAGAAATCTAAAGGTTTTTTCTTATTTCAGCCATTATTTGTTGTGATGGTTCTAGGTGTGATAATCTTATTGATTGTTAGCCGTTTAGCCCATATTACACCTGCTCAGTCTTATGCAAATTATAAGCTGGGGGGCGATATTATCTTTTGGTTCTTAAACCCTGCCACTGTAGCTTTTGCGGTACCACTATATAAGCGACGTGATATTTTACACAAATATTGGATGCAAATTTTCCTTTCATTGATTATTGGGATGGTTATTTCATTGCTCCTAATTTTTGGAATTAGTAAAGTACTTGGCCTTAGTCAAACGTCTCTTGGTGCGATGTTGCCACAAGCAGCTACAACTGCAATTGCCATCCAAATTTCTGCTAACATAGTTGGTGGTCAAGCAGGAGTTACAGCTGCTGCAATTACAGCGATGACAGCAATTTTGAACGCCGTCTTGATCATGGCCTTAGGTGATAAATTGGTTAAATGGTTCAAACTTGAAAATAATCCAATTGGGATTGGACTTGGCTTTGGGACAGCTGGGCACACAATTGGATCTGCCAAGGCGATGGAATACGGTTCAGTACAAGGTGCTATGGCCGCCATTTCCGTGGTTGTTGTTGGATTAGTTGTTGATATTGTTGTACCAATTTTTGCCAAATTTATTGGTTTTTAAATTAGATAATAATAAATGCCTCTCTGAAGAATTTTTCTTTTGAGAGGCATTTTAGTATTTCGAAGATACCAAACTTTTTAGCTACTTGTTGATGCCAAATCACATACCATTTATAAAGTGAAAAAATAAATACTGAATTAACATTCAAATTGAATTTTTTTAATAGGAATAATTTGCTAGATATGCAATAATTATTAAATTAAGAATAAAGGATTTGTGGTGGCATTATGAACAAACGTCGATTTTATGAATACGGCATGAAAGCTTTAGTCTTGGTGTTTACCGGGATTATTGAAGCAGTAGCCCTCAATCAATTTTTGACACCTAATAATATTTTTGCAGGTGGTTTTACCGGGGTTTCGCAATTACTTTCATGGGTATTACATACTTCATTTGGAGTTACAGTTTCTGCTGGGGTCTTCGTATTACTTTTTAATATTCCAATTGCAATTATCGGTTGGCTAAAAATTGGACCGCAATTTACAGTACTAAGTTTTATTAATTCATTTTTAACGTCATTTTTAATTGTGATATTGCCTGTAGCACGGTTAACAACTAATCCACTTCTGGCATCATTATTTGGTGGGCTCTTAGTTGGTGCAGGGACAGGATTAACGTTTCGTTATGGTTTCTCAACTGCTGGGATGGATATTGTAGCAATGGTTGTTCAAAAGACCACCGGAAAGTCAATTGGTACAATTAGTATGACGATTAACTCAGTGATTGTGGCAATTGCAGGACTTAATATTGGCTGGAAAAATGCAATGTATACCATCATAGGTATTTACGCTTCTTCACGCATCATAGATACATTGCATACTCGTCATCAACGCTTAACGGCCTTCATTGTTACAACGCATGCTGATGAAGTAGTTGCAGCTTTACATGCAGAGTTAGTTCGTGGTATTACTATTTTGAATTCACAAGGAGCATATACCCGACAAGAATCAAAAACATTGATGATTGTCATCTCACGTTATGAATTATACGAGATGGAACATATTATCAAACGTGCTGATAACGATGCATTTATTAACTTGGTTAGCACCGTTGACTTATCTGGTAATTTCTGGGATGAAGATGCACAAAAGCTGATTCGCCAACAATCAACGGTTGGAAGTCTTAAATAAAACGAGTATAATCACAGTATAAATAAAATATATTTTAATGCGAGGTAGCGCAAATGCCAATTGTGCATATTGAATTAATTGAAGGTCGTTCACAAGAAGCTATTAAGAAAATGGTTCAAGATGTGACGAATGCAGTTGCTCAAAATACTGGGGCGCCTGCTGCACACGTACATGTTGTTGTTAATGAAATGGCTAAAGAGCGTTACGCAGTTGGCGGCGTCTTAAAGAGCGATGAAAACTAAAAAAAGACGTGGTCATTAGCCACGTCTTTTTTATCTTTTAATTGAATACAAAGTAGAGGATATAGTAAATGACAGATGAACAATTTATTATGGCAATTGATCAAGGGACCACAAGTACCCGTGCGATTATTTTTAATAAGCGAGGAGAAATTGTCAAAATTGCCCAACACGAATTACCTCAAATATTTCCACATTCTGGATGGGTTGAACATGATGCTAATATAATCTGGGCAACTGTTCAGCAAGTTATCGCCGATGTGCTAATTCAAGCAAATATCAAGCCTTTTAAGATTGCGAGTATAGGTATTACTAATCAACGTGAAACAACGGTGATATGGGATCGTGTAACTGGAGAACCGGTCTATAATGCTATTGTTTGGCAATCAAAGCAAACAGCTGAGATTGCGGACAACTTAAAAGCAGCTGGATACACAAAAGTTATTCATCAAAAAACAGGGTTAGTTATTGATTCATATTTTAGTGCTACCAAAATAATGTGGATTTTAGATAATATTCCAGGTGTTCGACAACGAGCTGAACGTGGCGAGTTAATGTTTGGGACGATTGATACTTGGATTTTATATAAATTAACCAATGGGCACAAACATGCTACGGATTACTCAAATGCTAGTCGTACTATGTTATTTAACATTAACACTCTTGAGTGGGATGATGAGCTCCTGGAATTATTTAATATTCCACGAAGTTTATTGCCGGAAGTTAAGCCATCATCAGGACAGTTTGGATACACACAAGATTATGGTTTTTATGGAATTAAAGTCCCTATTACTGGTATTGCAGGTGACCAGCATGCTGCATTATTTGGGCAAGCAGCCTTTGAACCTGGTATGGTTAAAAATACCTATGGGACTGGGGCATTCATTATGCTAAATACTGGTAAAAGTCCAAAATATTCAGATAATGGGTTATTAACCACAATTGCTTATGGTTTGGATGGCGAAGTAACATATGCCCTTGAAGGAAGTGTTTTTGCGGCCGGTGCAGCAATTCAATGGTTACGTGATGGCATGCAGCTAGTTGAACGTGCAAGTGATACTGATGAATTGGCAACAAAAGCAAATTCAGATGATAATGTATATGTTATTCCAGCATTTACGGGTCTAGGAGCTCCATATTGGGATCAAGATATGCGAGGGGCAGTCTTTGGCTTAACTCGAGCAACAACAAAGGAACAATTTGTGCGGGCAACAGTTGAGTCATTGGCCTATCAAACTCGTGATGTGATAACGACGATGGTTGCAGATACTGATTTACCAATTACTGCATTGGCTGTTGATGGTGGTGCATCTAATAATGATTATTTGATGCAATTTCAAGCAGATATCTTGGCATGCGATATTAAACGTCCAATTATCACTGAAACAACAGCTCTAGGTGTAGCTTTCTTAGCAGGCTTAGCAGTTGGCTTCTGGCAAGATCAAGCAGAACTCAAGCAAATGTGGCAACTAAGAGATACTTTTACAAGTCAAATGCCTCCGACTGTACGTGCACGTAAATACGCAGGCTGGCAAATGGCCGTTAAGGCAGCACAAGCATTTAAAAATTAGTTATTAAAATACGTTATAAAAATTTGATAAAATACGACACCGCCGCCTTGTAGAATTTTTCTGCAAGGCGGCGGTGTTGTATTTATCGGTATTACTCGTTTGTTAGCACAGTGCTTTATTTAATATAGGCGGCATAGTTAAATTAATGATACTTTTGAACTTAGTCAGTAGTATCTGTCAATAAGTTGAGGATATCACTAGGTTTAGTAAGTGTATATTCTTGCAAATCATTAAAAGGTTCTAAGCTAGGAATACTCCAACTTGCTAATGCAAAATCAATTCCGGCTGCATGGGCAGCTTTCATATCATGAATTGAGTCGCCAATGTAAACTGATTGCTCGGCATTAGCATCAAGCTTTTCAAGTGCTGCTAAAATCGGATCAGGGAACGGTTTCATACGACGCGTTTCACCTGCAAAAACAAATGCATCAAAATAATCAACAATATCAAAGCCATCAATATGATCAGTAAACTCAGCCTTAGTATTTGATGTAACAATCGCTAGGTTAGTATTATTACGTTTTAAGTTGGCTAAGGTTGTTGTGATACCATTAAATAAAGCAACATCTGACCAAAAATCATGGTAATGACTTTGCCACTCGGCTTGGATAGTCCCAACATCATCAATGTTAAAATATTCAAGAGCTTCTTTTGATGGTAGTCCAAATATTTTATAAACCTCGGCATATGTTTTTTCAATGCCATGATTGGCAAGTGTTAATTGGAGTGATTTCATGTACATTTTTTCGGTATCAAGGAGGGTGCCATCGACATCGAAAATAATAAATTTCTTCATAGTTACTTACCTCAATTGATTAAAGTTAATGTTATTTAATTATAACGATTTTTAATGATGATTGTAAATGAAATCTAACTTTAAATAAAAAGTATCCAGTTAACGAATGAAATCAAAAAAGACTGAATTTTTTATAAAAATTCAGTCTTTTTCGTATTTGATAAAATTATCTGCCTTTTGAAACACAGTTTTTATATGATTAAATCATGATAAACATAGGTAAAATCATAGGTTTTCGTTCAGTCTTTTCATAAAGGAATGATTGTAAGTCCTCAATCACTGCATTACGAATTGTGTTTTCATTAGCGTTGGGATTTTCCATTGCCCGGCGAATAGTAGCAAAAACACGGCGGCGACCTTCGTTAATCATGTCACCAGACTCACGCATATAAACGAAACCACGTGAAAGTAAATCTGGGCCAGCCGTAATTTCTTTGTTTGCAAGATTAATAGTAGCAACAACTACTACTAAACCATCTTGTGACAACATTTGGCGATCACGTAACACAACATTACCAATATCGCCAATTCCGTTACCATCAACATAGACATCTTCTGCATTAAAATGACCGGCAACGCGTGCTGAATCACTAGTTAATGCAAGCACATCACCATTATCAAGGACAAAACTATTTTCAAGTGGTACACCGATTTCCTCAGCTAAACCAGCATGCACCTTTAGCATCCGGTATTCACCATGAATTGGCATGAAATATTTAGGTTTCATTAACGCCAACATTAATTTTTGTTCTTCTTGACCACCGTGACCAGAAGTGTGAATATTATTAATCTTACCATGAATGACTGTCGCACCAGCTTCTTCCAATTCATTAATAACACGGTTAACAGATTGGGTATTACCTGGAATAGGTGATGAACTGAAAATAACCGTATCATTTGGTTGAATTGAAACTTGTCGGTGAGTACCATTAGCAATTCGTGCCAAGGCAGCCATGGGTTCACCCTGTGAGCCGGTACATAAAATCATCACTTCTTCGGCTGGAAGGTGGTTGATTTCATAAGCATCAACTAAGGAAGAATCAGGAATATCGAGGTAACCTAGTTCACGACCATTATTGATAGCCGTTTCCATTGAACGACCAAAGACTGCAATCTTACGACCTTCAGCAATTGCAACTTCAGCAGCGACTTTAACCCGCGAAAGGTTTGAAGCAAAAGTTGCAAAAATAATCCGGCCATTGACATTCTTGAATATCTTTTTGATTGATTTGGCTACAAATTGTTCCGATTTAGTAAACTCAGGTCGTTCAGCATTAGTTGAATCAGACATTAAGGCTAATACGCCTTCAGAACCAATTCGAGCCATTTTTTGCAAGTTAGGTGGCTGCTTTGTCGTAGGCGTTAGATCGAATTTGAAATCCCCCGTTTCGACAATAACACCACTTGGTGTAGTAATAGCAACCCCAAATGTATCTGGAATTGAGTGAGTTGTGCGGAAAAATTCAACCTTCATATTTTCAAATTGTAAGATTGAGTCTTCATTGATTTCATGTAACTCAGTTGAATTCAATAATCCGTGTTCCTCAAGTTTACCTTTAATTAAAGCTAAAGCTAGGGGACCAGCATACACCGGAACATTGACGGCGTTTAAAAAATAATGAATTGCTCCGATATGATCTTCGTGTCCATGAGTGATTACGAGAGCTTTGATTTTTTCGACGTTTTCTTTTAAGTATGAATAGTCAGGAATCACATAATCAATTCCAAGTAATTCATCTTCTGGGAACTTTATACCAGCATCGATGACAATGATTTCATCACCAAACTGAATACCATAAGTATTCTTCCCAATTTCGCCGAGGCCACCGACAGCATAAATCGCAGTCTCATCTGGACGAATATCCAATTGTTTGCCCATTAAGTTAGATCTCCGTTAAGGAGAAGTTAACGCTTTCTTGTTCATATTCGAGTGCCGCCGTCGACAATTCTTCAATGAATTCGATGTTGTGGGTAGTTTTAGTTTCAACGTTATGACGAACCTCAGCTAAGCTAGCGCCTTCTACGTACATTACCCGTGTGTTTTCCCGCTTAGGGTTTTGTGCTTTTGTTTCTTGGTAGTAAATCTTGAATACCATTAAATTTCGTACTCCTTAATTAAAAAAATTTTCACGACATAGACTTGTTTATATTGTACCAAAAATCATGTATATTGTCATTGTACAATAATTTTCAATTAATTTTAAGTATTCAGATGATAAGGAGGAGTGTATGTTTTTTATTCTAATAATTGCGGTACTGATTTTGGTGCTAATTATTATTTCAGTTATTCGACGACATGCGGCTAAAACAACCACTAATCAACTGATAATGGCTAGTCAGTTGCCAACTAATCAGGCAATGCGCTATGCTCAGGATAATTTGCCAGAAGTTTTCAGACAAAAGCAACCAATTAGTTCAACACTGGTCGCTAATGTATGGGGGCATGGCGTGATGACTTTTGAATTTATCTTTGACGATCTACGAATAACTAACCAAGTAATCACAATGATTGAATTAGAGAATATATTAAATGATTATGCGTGTAAAAACGATTTAAATGGCTATCGAGGTTTAAAAAAGCCCTTTAAAGTTACTGATTTTTGGCAAGCATTAGATGATCATAAGTGGCATATTGACATTACCTACATTATTAATCAAGTGACGCTAGAATATACCCACGATATTGAAAAACTTAACACACGTGCATGACTTTGATATAATTATAGGAAATAGTGAAAAGCTAAACAGGATATGGGAGAAAATAACATGACCCAAGTTAAAATTGTAACTGATTCTTCAGCACGATTATCAACAGATGAAATTAAAGATTTTGATATTACCGTTGTACCACTAACAGTAATGATTGACGGTACCGTCTATAGTGATGGTGTTACAATCACTGGGACTGAATTTATGGATAAAATGAGTAAAGCCCAAGCACTACCTAAAACCAGTCAACCGGCATTAGGTGCGTTTGTTGATACTTATGACCAGTTAACCGAAGCTGGTGAAGATGTTCAAATTTTAAGTATTCATATGACGGATGCTCTTTCAGGAACTGTCCACTCAGCCGAACAAGCTGGACAAATTTCTAAAGGTGACGTTGTAGCGATTGATTCACAAATGACTGACCGTGCTTTAGGTTTTCAAGTTGTAACTGCCGCCAAGATGGCTAAAGAAGGTGCTTCACGTGAAGAAATTATTGCTGCAATCAATAATGTTCGTGATCATACGAAATTATACTTAACGGTACCAACTTTAGATAACTTGGTTGCTGGTGGTCGGCTTAATAAAGCAGTTGGTTTTATCGGTGGTTTCTTAAATATTAAAGTCGTTATTGAATTAATCGATGGTAAAATAACGATTGCTGCTAAGGGCCGCGGAATGAAAGTCATTAACAAGGCCTATCAAGATTGCTATGCTGAAATGGCAACGCATGGCTCAATCAAACGTGTTGGCTTATCACATGCGGGCAATTTAGAAGATGCTTTAGCAGTTAAAGAAGAAATTAGCAAGCGTTTCCCAGCAGCTGAAATCTTCGTTGATCAAACGTCACCAATTATTGCCACACATACTGGAGTTGGGGCACTTGCTGTAATTTACGAATTTGGTGAATAATTCACTGACTAACGTGTCAGCACATTGATGTAGTAGTTTATTTGTAATTACAGAATTACAATGTTAATACTCAAAAGTTCGCATGGTTCAGTTATTGAATCATGCGAACTTTTCATTAGGTTATCTATCGCGTAATAAGGGAGTGATTGGCAATGAAAAATAAAAAATGGTTTGCCATAATTTTTGGCATAATTATCTTATTGGGTGGTGGTTATTGGGTTAGTCAACAGATGCATAAACCCATACATAACACAGTAGTTAAGCCAAAGACTGTTAAAAATTTAAAAATCGTAGCACTCGGAGACTCATTAACTCAAGGCGTTGGTGATACAACTGAGCAAATGGGTTATCCAACCCGAATTGCTAAAGTTATTCAGCAACAGACCAAAATTCCAACAACAGCGATTAATTTAGGTAAGGAAGGTGATCGTTCTGATCAAATTTTAGCGCGTCTCAAAGATAGTACAATGCAACAACAGGCCGTAAAACAGGCCAATGTAATTGTTTTGACTGTAGGTGGGAATGATTTATTAAAGATTTTGCAAGGAACAATTGTTGACCATTCAGCGACACAAGTTAATAAATTGGTGGCAGCATCAGTGGCTAATTATCAAAAAAATTTAATGCAACTTTTAACAACTGTCCGTAGTTATAACGAGCATGCATCGATTTTTTTGTTTGGCAATTACAACCCATTATATGTATATTTTCCCAATTTTACGGCAATCAATACAAGTGTTGAGACCTATAATCAAGTAAATGCTACAATAGTTAATAAATATCATGGCCATTATGTATCAATTTTTAATCAATTAACGTATGGTCAATATCAAAATAAGCATGCTCGTCAGGCTTTAGTAGCGCAAGCAAATCAAACTGGAGCCAATTTTTTAGCAGCACTTTCAAATACTCGTGATCAAGCCAATGAAAAAAATGCTTTTCTTTCACCAGCGGATCATTTTCATCCTAATGCCAAGGGATATGATGCGATGACAAAAATATTGGCAAAACAAATGCTTTTACATGATAAATGGCAATATCAAGAATAAATAAGGAGGATGTACATATGCGCAATACACAAACAAAGAAGCGAAAAAATGGTTGGTTTATTGGTTTTTGGATCTTAGTTTTACTTATTATGCTAGGATTAGGCGTTGGTATAACCTTAGCCAACACTCCAGCTATCAATTCAGCAGATACTGGTAAAACAATTAGATCGGATGATAGTTCATTTAACATTGTATTGAATAAGAATCAGATTAATAAACTAGCAACACATTATCTAACAAATAAGCAAGTGGGGCAGGGACAAAAAATTGCCTTTGTCATTAATGATTACGTAAATATTTATGGTAAAGTAAACGTCTTAGGTCAAAGTTTGGACGCAGGGATTGCGATGGTTCCGCAAGTAACAAATGACGGTAATATTATTTTAAAAGCACATGCAATCAATGTGGGACAACTACAATTACCCACACGCTTAGTATTGGGGATTTTTGCTCGGACTTATAATGTTCCAGATTGGGTTGCAATAAAGCCTAACAAGAACGAAATTGTCCTACAATTAAATCAATTAAAAACAGCTAATGGTTTTAAATTTAAAGCACAAGCAATTGATATTCCTAATAATAAATTCGTATTTGAAGGACAGGTAAAGTAATGCATCAATCATTTTATCAATTTCTGATGACACAACGAAATCATTTAGCATATGATGAAATCAGTAATTTTGCACAGAATGCATTTTTAGATCAAGCATTCCCAAAGCAAGCAATTGATTATCATGAAATTTCAGAATATTTAGAATTAAACGCTGGTTATTTACCAAGTATGGATATTTTTGATACTACTTGGCAGCGTTATCAAGAAAGTGAAGGATAAATATGGCACAAATTATTCAATGGTACCCAGGACACATGGCAAAAGCATTTCGACAAATGCGTGAGAACCTACATTTAGTTGATATTGTTTTTGAACTTGTCGATGCACGTATCCCGAATGCATCACGTAATCCGCAATTAGATGAACTAATTGGGGATAAACCCCGTCTACTTGTAATGACTAAGACTGATTTAGCAGATCCAGGTGAGACTAAAAAGTGGTTAGCTTATTACCGTCAACAAGGAATTGCTGCGGTAGGACTTGATTCACGTGACCATATGACCCCACAAATTATTACTAAGGCAGCTAAGCGAGTTTTGGCGGCTAAATTAACACGAGATGCTGAAAAAGGAATTAAAGATCAGCCACTACGAGCAATTGTTGCTGGAATTCCAAATGTTGGTAAATCAACTTTGTTAAATCACTTAGTTACAAGAAATGTAGCCATTACAGGTGATCGACCAGGTGTTACAAAAAAACAACAATGGCTTAAAACACCAACTAACTTACAATTGTTAGATACACCAGGAGTACTTTGGCCCAAATTTGAGGATCCTGAAGTTGGCAAGCGCTTAGCCATTACAGGTGCTATTAAAGACACTTTAATTGCCAAAGATGATGTAGCTTTGAGTTTAATTGGCTTCTTTCGTGAAGATAATCAGCCAGCTTTAATTGAACGCTACCATCTAGACGAAGATATTTTTGATAAATTAACAGATGTTGATATCTTATTATTAATCACTAAAAAGCTTGGTTTTAAAGATGACTATGATCGTGCTTCAGAACGCCTCTTACTTGATTTACGGCGCGGTCGTATTTGCCAATATACTCTCGAAAAAGCACCATTAGTAAACGAAGATGACAGTAAAGAGGAAGTAGTTGAAAGTGATGCCCAAACAAACGATTAAAGAAATTAAGGCACAACTAGCAACAATTACGTCACCTGATAGTCCACTACTAGCTATTTTGGCGGATGATCAGCGACAAGGTGTACAAACAGCATTGACACAGTGGCAACGTAAATATGCCAAGTTAATGACTGCAAAGATAGCTTTTCAAGAACATCTCAGCTTTGAACGTACACTTAGAAAACAAGGGTATCAGATGATTGCTGGGGTTGATGAGGTTGGTCGTGGACCATTAGCCGGGCCAGTTGTTGCTGCTGCTGTAATTTTGCCGGCCAATTTTGAATTGCTGGGAGTAAATGATTCAAAGCAATTATCTGATAAAAAACGTCGTGAATTAGCACCACAAATAATCAATCAAGCTAGTGCCGTTGGTTTTGGAATTGTCGATGCCCAACAAATTGATCAAATTAATATTTATGAAGCTAGCCGAGTTGCAATGAAGCAAGCAATTGAACAATTACAACCAACTCCGGATTATCTTTTAGTTGATGCGATGGTTGTGGATGTTAACATACAACAAGATAAGTTAATTAAAGGGGATGCTAAATCAGCATCGATTGGTGCGGCTAGTATTATTGCAAAAGTTAAACGTGATGAGATTATGGCCGATTATGATATTAAATATCCAGGTTATGATTTTGCTAGTAATGCAGGGTATGGAACTGTAGCACATTTAGCTGGTTTGGCAGCACATGGTGTAAGTCCGATTCATCGAAAAACATTTGCGCCAGTTAAAAAATATCTTTAAAATCATGTGTGTTTTTAATTAATTTATTTGGCGGATCGTGTCCTATGTGGTATAGTACACCTATATATTCATTTATATGTTAAAATAACGCTATGGTTTTAAAATTTGACTTAGAAAATTTTAAAGCTGCGTTAAATTAATGGCAAGGACTTGTCACATGTTAGTGGATAACGTATGATAAATAAGTTGAAATATTTCAAAAATGTTACCATTTGATTGCAAATGATAACATTTCGGCTTTAAATTGAATTAAGGAGGTCAGCAATGTTTAATTCTATTGAGCAGCTACTCTCAAACAAAGCAATCCGCTTTATAGCGCAAACCATCTTTTATTTTATTGTTTTTATGTTCCTACTTTATATGTATGGATATGCTGAACATGGTCAAGGTGGCTTCATTTACAACGAATTCTAACTTTTAAAAAATAAATAAAAGGAATATCCAATGGTCGAAAATATTATTAAGACAATCGATATGTACGCTAATACACAACCAAATCAAGTTGTATATGATTTCTTAGGAGATACGCACACATATGCCGATTTAAAAGCTCAATCAGATAGTTTGGCAGCATACATTGAAACACTTGCATTACCTGAAAAAAGTCCCGTATTAGTTTACGGTGGCCAACAATTTGAAATGTTAGTTAGTTTCTTAGCACTTTCAAAATCTGGGCATGCTTATATGCCCGTAGATGTTGAATCAGCAGCAGATCGTATTAATGCAATTTTGGAAATAGGTAAGCCAGCAGCAATTTTAGCCATTGATGCTTTACCATCTCAAATTGAAGTTACCGACTTGCCTGTTGTTAACTTTGAAGAGCTAACAGTGCAAATGCAAGCTAATAATACTTACGAATTAACACACCCAGTTATGGCAGATGATACTTATTATATTATCTTTACTTCTGGTACAACTGGTAAGCCTAAGGGTGTTCAAATTTCACACACTAACTTACTTTCATTCACTAATTGGATGATTACTGATAATGAATTTATGGTTCCTGACCAACCACAAATGTTGGCGCAACCACCATATTCATTTGATTTATCAGTAATGTATTGGGCACCAACTTTGGCTAAGGGTGGAACATTATTTGCGTTACCAAAGGATATCATTAGTGATTTCCAAAAGTTGTTTGCCTATTTACCAAAATTACCAATTCAAGTGTGGACTTCAACACCATCATTTGCTGAAATGGCAATGCTGTCAGAGGACTTCTGTGCTGAAAAAATGCCAACCTTAACGCATTTCTACTTCTGTGGTGAAGAATTAACTGTAAAAACAGCACAAAAGTTGCACGCCCGTTTTCCAAAAGCTCGGATTATTAATTCATATGGTCCTACGGAAGCGACAGTTGCTTTATCAGCAATCGCTATCACTGAAGCAATGTTAACAAGTGGAGAACGCTTGCCAATTGGGTTACCAAAACCAGGTTCAACAACAGTCGTACTTGATGAAGATGGAAATGTTTTACCAGCCGGTGAACAAGGTGAAATTATTATTGCCGGTCCAAACGTTTCCAAAGGATACCTTAATAACCCAGAAAAAACAGCTGCGGTCTTTTTTGAATATGAAGGCCAACCAGCTTATCATACCGGTGACTTAGGTAGCTTTGATGCTGATGGTGTGCTTCAATATGGCGGTCGAATGGACTTCCAAATCAAATTTAATGGTTTCCGAATTGAATTGGAGGAAGTTTCACATGTCCTAAACTTATCACCATATGTTAAAGCAGCCGTAGCAGTACCACGGTACAATAAAGAACATAAAGTTCAACAGTTGTTAGCATATGTAGTGGTTAAAGAAGATGTTGATGCTAGTGACAACTTAGCTTTGACTAAGGCCATCAAAGAAAGTCTTAAAGACTTAATGATGCCTTACATGATGCCTTCACGTTTCATTTATCGTGAAGACTTACCAATTACGCCAAATGGGAAAATCAATATTAAGAGTTTGATTGCCGAGGTAAATAATCGATGATGCAAGGTTTAATACAATGGCTGCAGTCGATTCCTAATTGGCAACCATATGGTGAACCAAAATACTTTGCATGGTTACTCGCATTTTTAATTCCAATTGTGGTTGCAATGTTTTTTGGCCGCCGCTTAAAAATTTATCAATCCTTGGTGTCGCTAGGCTTTATTGTTGTGATGTACACTGGAGCTAGTTATCATCAACTATTTGCCTTAGTGGCGTATGTTGTATGGCAAACAATTATTGTCTTTGCTTATCATGCTTACCGTAAGGAACATGACACATTTCCGGTCTTCGCGGGAGCTGTTTTCTTAGCAATTTTGCCGTTGATTTTTGTTAAAGTAACCCCTGCAATTAATGATGGCAACAACTCGTTATTAGGTTTCTTAGGAATTTCATATTTAACATTTCGATCAGTAGCTATGATTATGGAAATGCGTGATGGAGTCTTAAAAGAAATTAAGCTCAGTACTTTTCTACGGTTTATGTTATTTATGCCAACAATTTCATCAGGCCCAATTGATCGCTATCGGCGATTTGAAGAGGATTATGATAATGTTCCTGATCGGGAAGAATATCTTAATTTGATTGAAAAAGCAGTTTGGTATTTAATGTTAGGATTCTTTTATAAGTATGTCTTAGCATACTTCTTTGGGACGATACTATTAGTGCCATTAAAAGCACAAGCATTAGCAATTGGTGGTTTTCTTAACTGGCCAACGATTGGAGTAATGTATGCTTACGGGTTTGATTTGTTCTTTGATTTTGCGGGTTATTCAATGTTTGCTGTCGCAATCTCATACTTAATGGGGATTAAAATTCCAATGAACTTTAATCAACCATTTAAATCACCAAATATCAAAGATTTCTGGAATCGGTGGCACATTAGTTTGAGTTTTTGGTTCCGAGACTTTGTTTTCATGCGAATTGTCTTTGTATTAGTTAAGAATAAAATTTTTAAAAATCGTAATGTAACATCTAGTGTGGCATATATCCTTAACATGTTAATCATGGGATTCTGGCACGGAGAGTATTGGTATTATATCGCCTATGGTCTATTGCATGGGTTAGCAATGGTTGTTAACGATGCTTGGATTCGTAAAAAGAAGAAAGTTAATAAAGAACGCCGTTTAGCTGGTAAAGGACCACTACCAAGTAACAAATGGACTAAGGCTTTAGGGATTGTTGTAACCTTCCAATTTGTTATGATTACGTTCTTATTATTCTCTGGTTTCTTAGATCAGTTATGGTTTCACAACATTAAATAGTTAAAAACGAAAGAGGTTTAAATAATGGATATTCAAGCAGAATTAATTGAAATGATTGACGATTTGTTCATGGAAGATATTTCAGATATCATGGATGAAGATTTGTATAATGCAGGGATTTTAGATTCAATGGGGACAGTTGAATTAATTGTTGCTATGGAAGAAAAGTTTGGCATTAAGGTACCTGTTTCTGAATTAGGTCGTGATGATTGGAATACTGGTAACAAAATTGTTGCCGGAATCAAGGGGTTAAAGAATGCTTAAGCGATTAGCTTTGATTTTTGGGCCAGTCATTGCAGCGCTTGCATTAGTGCTTGTGGTGTTATTTATTGGCCCACTTGATAAGCACAAGCATAATTTACCTCTTGAAGAACAAGCGGCTGTTTCATTATCACCAACTGTCTTTCGCCAGTCTTATTTAAAGAATATGGCTTTATCTGATGAAGATCATCGATTTGTACCGTTCTTTGGGTCAAGTGAATGGAATCGGATGGATGCGTTTCACCCAGCTGTGTTAGCACGTGCTTATCACCGTAATTACCAACCTTTTTTATTGGGACAAAAAGGGGCTGAAGCACTAACCCAATATTTTGGGATGCAACAAATTATGAAAAATATGCATCATAAGCAAGCGGTTTTCTTTGTTTCACCTCAGTGGTTTACTAAAGCTGATCAACAAAGTGCAGCTTTCCAATTTTATTTTAGTAAAGATCAGGCTTTAGCTTTTTTACAAAATCAAACTGGAACGTACGCTGATCGATATGCTGCTAAGCGTTTGTTAGCAACATATCCTAACGTACCATATGCTGATTTAATTCAAAAGGTTGCTGATGGTAATAAATTATCAGCTACAGATTTAAATTATATTCGATTTAATACTACCGTTCATAGGAACGAGGATGCCTTTTTCTCACGGATTAATGTTGGTGATAATTTGAAGAAACGCGTTATCCCAAAGGTTAAGGAATTACCACAGCCATATAATGCGGAAAGGTTAGATGCTAAAGCAGTGCAACTCGGTCAAGCACAAACGCGTAATAACCGATTTGGAATTTTAGATAATTTCTTTACTAACCGTATTGGTAGTAGTTTCCCTTCATTAAGAAATGCTCAAGCCCACTTTAATTATACTCAATCGGCGGAATATAGTGATTTTCAACTTGATCTAACGCAGTTAGCAAAAACACATACAAATGTCATTTTTGTTATTCCACCAGTTAATTCTAAATGGGCCAAGTATACGGGATTAAATGAGAATATGTATCAAGCATCGGTTCGCAAGATTAAGTATCAATTAACTTCACAAGGCTTCAAGAATATTGTTGATTTATCACGTCGTGGAAATGAACCATACTTTATGGAAGATACTATTCATTTAGGTTGGCGTGGATGGTTAGCTTTTGATCAAGGTGTAGCACCATTCCTTGAACACAAGCAACCAGCTCCAATGTATCATTTAAATAATCATTTTATATCACATGATTGGAACAATTTTGATCCTATTAACAATGATGTAAATACATTTAAATAATTTTTAATAAAAGATGGACATTATATTTAAATAATGCCCATCTTTTTTTGTATACATAAAACCAAATGATTAGCTAAGCAAAGTTAATTATTGTTAAGTTTAAGAATGAAAATAGCTTAGGTTAATCAATTATTTGTACATTGTTAAGTAAATTTATATAGTAAAAACGAAAATTATTGTGTAATATAAAAGCCGTGACAAAATTTAAGAAAGAACAGGTATGTTATATTGGATAAAAAGGTTTTGCCCGTGATTGAGTTTAAAAATGTTGGATTGTCATTTGATAATAATCAGATTTTAAAGAATATTAGCTTTGAAATTGCAACAGGTCAATTTTATACCTTGTTGGGTCCTTCGGGATCCGGTAAATCAACTATTTTGAACTTAATTTCCGGTCAATTATCTGCTGATGCAGGTGAAATATTGTTTGATGGAAAAGTTATTAATAATATTCCAGCTGAAAATCGGAGAGTGAATACAGTTTTCCAAAACTATGCTCTTTTTCCAAATATGACCGTTTTTGATAATGTTGCCTTTGGGCCTAAATTAAAGAAGATGCCCAAGGACAAAATCAAAGCGAAGGTGCGTGAAATGCTAGCTCTAGTTAAGCTAGAGGCATTTGAAAATCGTGCAATTCAGGAATTGTCAGGAGGTCAAAAACAGCGCGTTGCAATCGCCCGCGCTCTTGCTAATGAGCCTGAAGTTCTGTTACTTGACGAACCTTTATCTGCCCTTGATTACAAGCTCCGTAAACAAATGCAATCAGAACTACGTGCGATTCAAAAGCGTTTAGGGATTACATTTATTTTCGTGACACACGATCAAGAAGAAGCTTTAGCGATGTCAGATTGGATTTTCATTATGAATGATGGCAAAATCCAACAAAATGGTACACCAGTTGATATATACGATGAACCAATTAATCATTTTGTAGCTGATTTTATTGGTGAAAGTAATATTATCAATGGTGTTATGAAACAAGATTATTTAGTTAATTTCGTTGGTAAAGATTTTGAAAATTTAGATGCAGGGATGCAGTTAAATGAACCTGTTGAAGTAGTTTTACGTCCAGAAGACTTAGATTTAGTACCAGTTGACCAAGGTAAATTGATTGTTACTATTGCAGACCAGTCATTTCGTGGGGATTTTTATGAAATTACAGCGATTGATGATGATGGCAATGAATGGAAAGTTCAAGCGACTAATCCAAGTTCAGTTGGAGCTCGCGTAGGATTGGATTTTGGCCCAGAAGATATTCATGTGATGCGTTTTAATGAATCAGAAGATGATTTTGATGCCCGAATTGAAAGTTACGAGGGTGAATAATGAAGAATAATATTCGAGCAAAGGCGTTTTTCGCCATTCCATATATTAGTTGGCTTGCTGTTTTTGTAATTGTTCCGATTGGTTTGTTAATCTATCAAAGTTTAACTAATGCGCAGGGCCATTTTACGTTAGCTAATTTTCATGAATTTATTACCTCATCAGTGTATTTACCAATGGCTTTTAATTCTGTCTTTTATGCACTAATTATTACTACGATTACATTTATTATTAGTTTTCCGGCTGCGTACGTATTAAGTCGTTTGAAGCACCGCCAGTTGTGGTTGATGTTAATTATTTTACCAACGTGGATTAATGTTTTATTAAAAACATATGCTTTTTTAGGCCTTCTGAGCAAAAGCGGCTTAATTAATCAATTATTGCTAACACTTGGCTTTGGAACGCATAATTTATTGTTTAACCATGTAAGCTTTATTTTTGTTGCTGTATATTTAGAATTACCATTTATGTTATTACCAATCTATAACTCAATTAATGAAATTGATACCGATATCCTAAAAGCCAGTCGGGATTTAGGTGCTAAGCCAATTAATACATTGAGACAGTTAGTATTGCCATTATCAATCAATGGAATTAAATCAGGAATTCAAGCGGTGTTTATTCCTAGCTTGAGTTTATTTATGTTAACGACCTTGATTGGTGGTAATAAGGTAATGACACTTGGATCAGCTATTGAGTTACATTTTATTGTTACGCAAAATTGGCACATGGGATCGACAATTGCGATTATCTTAATTTTGGCAATGGCGGTGACCATGTACTTTACACGGGAACGAGGTAAACAAAAATAATGCAAAAGAAAATATTAGGCAATAGCTATGTCTTACTGATAATGGTTTTACTGTATATACCAATTATTTTTTTAGTGGCCTATTCATTTAATAGTGGCACGATTATGAGTGGTTGGAGTGGCTTTTCATTCATTCACTATCAACAACTTTTTGCAGATACCCGTTTATTAAAGATTTTGCTAGATACATTTATTTTAGCAATTTCTTCAGCAACCATTGCAGCATTTATTGGTACAATAGGAGCATTATTTTTAGATAGTTTCCATAATAAAAAAAACCTTAATGTTTTTTCATCATTGAATAATGTATTATTAGTCTCGCCTGATGTGACAATTGGAGTTAGTTTCTTAATTTTATTTACAATTTTAGGTTTCTCATTAGGCTTTGTGAGTGTCTTAATTTCCCATATTGCCTTTTCGATTCCTATCGTTTTATTGATGGTGTTACCGAGATTACGGGAAATGGATAATACTTTGATAATAGCTGCCCGAGATTTGGGTGCTAATCGGGGGACCATTTTATCACAAATTGTGATTCCTGAAATTTGGCCAAGTATTATGGCCGGCTTTTTATTAGCATTAACATACTCATTAGATGATTTTGCGGTGACGTTTTTTGTTACTGGGAATGGTTTTAGCACATTATCAGTTGAAATCTACTCACGAGCTCGCCAAGGAGTTAGCCTTGAAATTAATGCCTTATCCGCATTAATGTTTGCTGTTTCGTTGTTATTAGTTCTTGCGTATTATTTATATACGACATATAGCGATAAAAAGGCTCGGTTAACGAAATAGGGGAAGGGTAAATAATATGAAAAAAATTATTCCATTTCTATCAATGATGATAGTGATAATGGCTGTTTTAGTATTGGGTCAAAATTGGTTAGCACAAATTAATAAACCACCAATTAAAGCCGCCAATACCAACCAAGTCTTGAACATTTATAATTGGGGTGATTACATTGATCCCGCATTGTTGGCAAAGTTTACAAAAGAAACTGGATATCAAGTTAATTATGATACGTTTGATTCTAATCAAGCATTAGAAACTAAAGTTAAGCAAGGCGGAACACATTATGATGTTATTTTTCCAAGTGAATATCTTGTTAGCAAGATGACCCAAGAAGGTCTCTTAGCTAAATTAGATTATTCAAAGATTCACGGCGTTGACAATTTAGCAAAACATCTATTAAATCAAAAGTACGATCCACATAATGAACATTCACTACCTTATTTCTGGGGAACGACTGGAATTATGTACAATGATCAAGTCTTTCATGCTAGTCAGTTGAATGCTTGGGGGAAGCTATGGAATCCGGAATTTAAAGATCAATTACTTCTAATAGATGGTCCCCGAGAAATGCTACAACCAGCTATACAAGCGTTAGGGTATTCATTAAATACTGAAAACCAAGCGCAAATTAAACAGATTTTCAATAAATTTGTTGCTTTGGGGCCCAATATTCGTGGTATTGTGACGGACGAAAAGAAACAATTGTTGATTAATGGTGATGCTAATGTAGCGGTTACTTACAATGGGGATGCACAAGTCGTAATTGATGCCAATCCACATGTGAAGTTTTTGATTCCCAAAGAAGGGGGCCCAATTTGGACTGATAATATGGCAATCCCTAAAAATTCAAATAATAAAAAGGCTGCCTATGCCTTCATTAATTTTATGCTGAATCCTAAAAATGCGGCACAAAATGCAGAATATGTTGCATATAGTTCACCTAACCAAGCAGCATTGAAATACTTACCAAAGAGTATTACACAAAACTCTGTGTTATACCCAGCAGCAAGTCAGTTAAAACATGCACAGCACTATAATAATCAACCACTGCGCTACTTCAATGAATATAACGAAGTATATCTAGAAGCGAAAACTAAAGTATCTCTAAGTGGAGGCCTTAAATGACAATTAAATATTTAAAATCAAAGTATATCTTTGATGTTGACACAAAAACAACGTTTGCCGGCGTGATAGTAATTGAAAATCAAAAAATTACAGCGATTCTGGATGAAATGCCAATTGGTGTGGCAACAAGTAGCATCGTTGATTATACCAATCAAATGCTTATTCCAGGATTTATTGACCCACATCAACATTTAAATAAAGCGGTATTATTTAATGCAGGCATTATGAATTTTGTTAACGGTGCATCGGTTGCTGAAGTAACTAGTAAGTTAGCTCAGCTGCAGGCATATCATGGCTGGAAAATTGCTTCTGGTTTTTATCCAAGTGAATTTGGAAATATTCCGACCCCAACTAAAGCGGATATCGCTCTCGTTGAACCAACCAATCCAGCAGTGTTATTATCCGGTGATGGTCATACCGCATGGCTAAACTCAGCAGCCTTAGCTCATATTCATGTTGATGATGCTGATGCCCAACAATTTGGTGGTACTGCTTATAAGAGTGGAAATGATTTTACAGGTTTCTTTGAGGAAGGCATTGCGGTGCATGTCGTTGCACAAGTCTTTGCAGCGATGAATATTGAACGGCCACAACTTTATTTAAATTATGTAAAATATATGAATTCAATGGGAATAACTGGTTTAGCGGATATGGCAAGCACCGGGGCTTCTGATGATGATTTTATTTATGAAGATGTCCATGCTATGATTGCTAATGATGTTACGGCTCGGATTAGTATTTTTCCAGCGATGCAAATGAAACATACTCGTATCAATAAAATTAAGCAGATGTTTGCTGATAATGATCGAATCATTCTAGGTGGTGGTAAACAATTTTATGATGGGGTTACAAGTACCCAAACAGCTTATTTAAAAGCACCTTATCCGGAATCTGAGGAACATTGTGGGGCACCTTTATTACCAAATGAAATGTTACATGACTTAATTTTTAAAGCTAATCAAATAGGCTTGCCAATTCGTGTTCATGCCATTGGTGATCAAGCAGTTCAAAATACGCTAATTTACTTTGCAGCTGCTAATGCTAAATATCCTTTGCCAGCTGGAAAAGTTAATACGATTGAACATTTAGAAGTCTTTGATCCAACTGATATTAACTTAATTCGTGATACGAAGGCGATTGTTTCAGTACAACCAAGTCACGCTTTGATTGATTATGACACATTGGATGCTGAAGTTGGGTTTGAACGTAGTCAGAACATGTTTCCAACCAAAGATTTCTTAGATGCAGGTGCTACACTTGCTTTTGGAACTGATGCACCAGTTGTCCTTGATACCACTCCTTTACAGTCAATATTTAATGCGACAACGCGGCGAACATTAGCTAATCAAGCAGATGATAGTTTCCGGCCAACACAAGCAATTGATGTTGCTAACGCATTAGTTGCACATACTTTAAATGCGGCTAAGGCTATTCAACGTAATGATGTTGGTGCCATTAAAGTTGGCAATTACGCTGATTTAGCCGTCTTAGATACTAATATCTTAGCTATTCCAGCAACCGAACTCTTAGATGTTAAAGTGGTAGCAACTTTCTTTAATGGTGAATTAGTATTTAAAAATTAGTTTTATCTAGTAAGGTGTGACATAATTCTTTTTAGTAGTAATTTGGTGCTATCTCAATTTTTTGCTATAATGGATTGTTCAGATAAAAATTAAGCTTTTACTTTAAATAAAAGGTATACTAAAATTATTAAAGGTATTAGTAGAGATTTTAATAAAAATGTATTTAACTATTTAAGTACGCTGGAGGAATTATATGCAATCTAAGGGCGTAATTCGCGGGATTTATTATTGTATTATTTTGACTTTATTAGCATGTGATATTTTATGCTTTTTATGGTTAGGATTGAATGTCTTAACGGCAACAGGTGGAGTACCATTATTGATGGCAAGCTTTGATGAACAAGCATTTGTCTATGTTGGAATTGCTTTAATTGCATGTTTAATTTTGCAATTTTTGTTTGCTTGCTTAGATGTTGATGTCTTTGTTGGTATCTTATTAACCATCATTTCAGTTGCTTTAATTGCTTTTGGTGCGTATACATGGCCAATTGATCAATCGGCCTTCACAATTTGTGGGGTACCAACGGTTTTATTCTTTTTATTAACAACAAATGTTTTAAAAAAGGGCCGTTGATAAAATAGATGGTTTTAAAAGGGATTGTGACATAACTCTTTTCGAGCACTAAATTGCTACCAAAACGTGCTCCAGAAGTCCGATATATTCGAAATACGACAAAATCCTCTATGAAGAAAACTCTTCATAGAGGATTTTTAGTGTATTTCTCGATATCGCCCGAGTTCTGTCACAGCTACTTTTCTACGCTTTCTTTGTTAGCTATTAGCGTAATATATCACTTACAATTTAAAGCCCTGAAGTATTAAAAAGTAAGAATGCTGTAGTTGATTATGATATAATGTTAGAAAATGTGCTTACATAAGGAGAGCTAGCTATTTTGAAAGAGAAGATATTCAAAATTGAAAATGCCGAGCAACAAGTTGGCTTACTAGGGGCCCAAGATAGTTTTTTAACACTATTAGAAGATGGTATTGGTGCTAAATTACATGCCTTTGGTGATGAAATTAAGGTAAATGGTCAAGATGATCAAGTTGATACGGCGTATGATATTTTGCGCCAATTAGCACACTTAATTAAGTCCGGTGTGAAGATTAATGCAACTGATGTCGTCAGCGCAATGAAGATGGCTGAACGTGGGACTTTGGAATATTTCCAAGACTTATATTCAGAAACATTGATTCGTGATGCTAAAGGGCGACCAGTTCGGGTGAAGAATTTTGGTCAACGCCAATATGTTCAAGCTATTCGTAATAATGATATTACATTTGGAATTGGACCAGCCGGAACGGGGAAAACCTATTTGGCAGTTGTAATGGCAGTTAGTGCATTAAAACGTGGCGATGTTGAACGTATTATTATCACTCGTCCGGCCGTAGAAGCAGGGGAATCACTTGGATTCTTACCAGGTGATTTAAAAGAAAAGGTTGATCCTTATTTACGGCCAATTTATGATGCACTACATGCCATTTTAGGTAAAGAGCATACTGAACGTTTAATGGATCGTGGTACGATTGAAATAGCACCATTAGCCTATATGCGTGGTCGAACGTTAGATAACGCCTTCATTATTTTAGATGAAGCGCAAAATACAACAACAATGCAAATGAAGATGTTTCTTACACGACTTGGTTTTGGTGCTAAGATGCTCGTCAATGGTGATATTTCACAAATTGACTTACCTAAAGGTGCTAAATCAGGTTTAAAGCAAGCCCAAGCAGTTTTACAAAATGTCCGCCGAATTGAATTTGTAGAGTTTGCCGCGGCTGATGTTGTCCGCCACCCTGTGGTTGGACTCATTATCAATGCTTATGATCAGTATGAAACAGAAAGTACAGGAAATAACTAATGGATTTAGCATTAATTGACAATACACAAGAACACGTTAGCGATGTACATCAAAAACTTGTCCATGATATTTTGATGTTTGCAGGCGATTACTTAAAATTACCAGCTGATACTGAAATGTCAGTAACTTTTATGAATAATGCTGAAATTCAAAAGTATAATCTTGAATATCGGGGAGTTGATAAACCAACTGATGTTATTAGTTTTGCTATTGAAGAAGAGGATGAAGATGAATTTGCGCTGATTATGGATGACGAAATGACAGCCGATTTAGGGCATAACATCGGTGATATTTTAATTTCGATGGATAAAGTTGCTGAACAAGCGACCTATTTAGGACATAGCTTTGAACGTGAACTGGGTTTTTTAGCGGTCCATGGTTTTTTACACCTTAATGGTTATGATCATATGGAAGCTGACGAGGAGCAAGAAATGTTTACCTTGCAAAAGGAGATTTTAGATGCATTTGGACTCACACGATAAGCAAACACCTACAGAGCAACTACAAATCAATAAAAACCAAAGTTTCCATCAATCAATTGGGCATGCCATTAGTGGGGTGTGGTTGGTTGTTAAAAAGGAACGCAATATGCGGTTTCATATTTTGGTAGCAGTAATTGTAATTGTAGTTGGTTTGTGGCTAGGAATTGGGCGCTCAGATTGGTTATGGATTGCAGTTGCAATTTTTTCAGTAATTACCGCCGAATTTTTAAACACGATTGTGGAGTCTATTGTTGATTTAGTAGTCGGAAAAAGTTATCATAGATTAGCTAAGACTGCTAAAGACGTTGCCGCGGCCAGTACATTAGTTGCTGCGTTGTTTGCGGTGGTTATTGGCTTAATAATTTTTGAACCATATATACGGTTTATATTGTCAAAACACTAGATGTCCGTCAGAGTACGGGGATGAGAGGGATAAATGAGCGGAAAAGAATTTAAATCAGGATTTGTAGCTATCGTGGGTCGACCTAATGTTGGTAAATCAACGTTACTTAATCACATAGTCGGTGAAAAAGTAGCTATTATGTCAAACAAAGCACAAACAACACGGAATAAGATCCAAGGAATTTACACTACAGATGACGAACAAATTGTCTTCATTGACACACCAGGAATTCACAAACCACATAATAGCTTAGGTGATTTCATGGTTAAATCAGCATTATCTGCTTTACATGAAGCTGATGCGATTTGGTTTGTTGTAAATGCAGATGAAGAACGTGGGCGTGGAGATGATTTCATAATTGAACGCTTAAAAGAAGTTTCGGGAACACCAATTTACTTAGTTATTAATAAAATTGACCTAGTGCATCCTAATGATTTACTCCCAATTATGGAAAGTTATCGTGAAGCCTTAGATTGGAATGAAATTTTCCCAATTTCTGCTCGTTCAGGTGCCAATGTGCCTGAATTGTTGACCACAGTAGCTAAAGAATTGAGTGCAGGTCCACAATATTTCCCAGCTGATCAAATTACTGATCACCCTGAACGGTTCGTGATTGGTGAATTAATTCGAGAAAAGATCTTACAGTTAACAAGCCAAGAAGTTCCCCATTCAGTCGCAGTTGTGATTGAAAAGATTGAACGTGAAACTGAACAAAAAGTTCAAATTCAGGCAACAATTGTTGTTGAGCGTCCAGGGCAAAAGAGTATTATTATCGGTAAACAAGGTGCAGTTATTAAGCAAGTTGGTATCCGAGCACGTAAAGATATTGAACGCTTGCTTGGTGATCGAGTTAACTTACAATTGTGGGTTAAGGTTGAAGACCGATGGCTAGATAAACCACAAGCATTACAGTCTTATGGTTATTCAGAAGAGGACTATTAATATTTAAAAGTTTCCACTTGACGATTGTTCAAGTGGATTTTTTTGTGACCTAAGAACAAAAAAGTTTAATAAAGTTAAATAACGTTGAATTTTACAAGAAAATTATATTTAAATTTGGAAAAAATTATTGATAAGTGTTGATATATAAATACTTTATCAAGTATAATAACTAAGTTTTTTAAATAAATAATATTGATAAGAAGAGAGCCTATGATTAAAATTTTTAGTGGTAACGATATCGAGAAAGTGATTAAGGAAATTGATGAATGGATGATTGCAAATAACGCTTCATTCTATGGTTCTAAAGCAATTCATAAGCGTGATTTACCAGATGGAAGTTTTGAATTTACAGTTAATGTTAAATTATAAAGTGTGCACCCAGTAATTTGAAAAATTAATCTAGTATAAAATAATGATAAAGTGTTCAAATAACGTTCTTCAGCGAATTTATATATATTAATTAATGAATTGTAAGACGAAATTAAAGTTTTTTTTCATAAATTGAGTTATCATTAGTATAGTACCCATGGGGGTTATTTGTGCATAGCTATACAATGATCAGGGTATATATTTTTATGATCTGCGAATTATTATTTTAAACAATATAAAACTCAATAAATACGTGCTTTGTATTATTGGTGTAAAATATTTGAAATATTACTGTTTAATTGATTTGATATAAATAATACGTAGACAAAGATAAAAAGATTCCGATATTAATTTATCAATGTTAAAGAGAGTACGTTGACTTTTAATCATTTTAAATAATATCGCGATCTAAACAAAAGAATTCATGGGGGAATTATAATGGATTGGTTTTTAAATTTAGATGCTGAAACACAATTATTTATCAAAAATTTCATGGTGTCATCTGGTTCACTAAAGCGGTTAGCTGAGATTTATGGGGTCAGTTATCCAACTGTTCGTTTACGATTAAATCAAGTAATCTACCGGATTCAAATGTTAGATGAGCAAAACACACCTTCATTTGAAGCTAAGGTGATGCATATGGTTGAGGATAATCGTTTAACCTTAGAAACAGCTAAGCAAATTATTGAAGATTACAAAGATGAGTTTGCTGATGTGAAATAACATCTTAAAAATAATGAATTTTAGGCAAAGAGTGTAACTACGCTCTTTGTTTTTTTGTTATGTTAAAGGATGAAAATACTATTTCGAGGATTTAAAGTTAAATGCTATACTTGAAAGCATATTATAAGAAGATAATATTGAGAGTAAAAAGGGGAAATAATAATGTATGTTGAGATTTAATAACGATAATCGCTATCAATGGCGAACATTTTGGTCTAGCCTATTAAGTATTTTAGTTTTTGCAGGTGGTACATTTGGGATTGTACTTTTGCAAGGCAAAACATTAATTTCAAATAGTGATGCGGTTAATCAGCATATTCAAGTTTTTGGTCAATTTCATGATTATTTAACGACTTTTATTCAGCATCCCAAGTTATTTGGTACGTGGGATTGGACATTGAGTAATGGTACGGATTGGTTTAATGCATTTAGTTATTACATATTGGGTGATCCATTAGCTTATTTCATGATTTTTTTTGATCAGCATCATACAATCTTAGGCTATCAACTAATTATTCTATTACGCTATATTTTAGCTGGTTTAGCTGTTGGATATTGTGCGACAAAATTTGGAATAACTCGACAATGGCTTGGCTTGGTCATTGTTAGTTATTTAGCTAGTATGTTTGGAATTTATGGGGTTACAAACCAATCATTATTTTTAAATGCATTTATTTATTTACCGTTATTAATTGTTGCTGTTGAACGTTTTTTTGCAAGTCGTCAATATCTAATGTTAGTGTTGCTAGTTGGCTTGTCTGTTGCGAGTAATTTTTATTGGGGATTAATACTAGCCGAAATGCTGGCTATTTATGCGGTTATCACGTATTTATATAATTATCGACAAAATAAATGGTGGCGTGATTGGTTGCCATTAGTTGTATATGTTGTCTTAGGGATTGCTTTAGCAAGTATTGTGTTAATTCCAACGGTTATTTATTTAACAGCCTCTCCGCGAAGTGGCTCTGGCATTGTCCAATTGGTTAGTTTATATCCAGTTGAATATTATTTAAAATTGTTAATGTTACCCTTTGGTGTTCAAGGGGTAATTGCACCTAGTTCGTTTTGGCTACAAGGATCTGCTGCTGCTATTAACACACTAGGCTTTTTTTGGATTATTGTTAACCGACGTGAAGCTAAGATGGCCTTTACTTGTCTATTGTTAATTGTTGGCTTATTAAGTTTACCGGCCGCAGCAGTTCTATTAACCGTTGGGAATACTCCAACTAATCGATGGATGTTTTGTTATTATTTAATGACGGCTTTTGCGGGGGTCAATCTATTAATGCGGCGTAATCAAATCACTTTAGAATCTAAGCGTCTATTAAGTGGAATGATTATTATAGCTTGGCTGGTTTATTTTGCGTTAACTAAAGTTGTGCAAGTAAATAATTGGCAAATATTAACGTATAGTTTAACGCTAGTACTATTAATACTCTATTTATGGTTATCTCCAAGTGTTAAATGGGTTTCGTCACTTATATTGCGATGGGCAATTATAGTTGGCATTACGGTGACCGTTTTGGGACAATTTAATGCCCGCCTTGGTCAGCGAGACGGTTTTAATTTATTAACTAAAGAACAAGTCAATGAATTAATTTATACGCCAACAACGTTTAATGACCAGTATAGTCGATTATTAAGTGCTCGCACAGAATATGCTAACGGTATTCAAACCCCAAATAAGCAAGCTTTTATTAATAGTTTCTTGACTCCAGCCCATGCAACTGGGTTGTATTTATCTACAGTATCGCCGGCTATGATTGATGTTAGTAATCAGTTAGCGATTGCAAGTGGCCGTACGGTAAATCCATTGCGAAACTTAGATAATCGTTTCTTACTGACAGAATATTTTGGAGCAACTCAATTGGTTGGTTCAGCAATGACAAAATTAGCAGGGTTACCTAATTTAAATAAACAAGCTACTAATAAGCAGCATGTTAATTTATACCAAAACCCATTAGCATTTCCAATTATGTGGACAGCTGTAGGAACATATAGTGATCAATATTATACGAACGCTAACCCTGTTGAAAAGGAAAGTCTTCTAGGTTCTGGAATGCTAGCAATACCAGAAAATAGTAAGCAACACCCTAATATTTCCCAATTAACCCAAGCTAAATATTTACGAGCACATATAGCACGTCGTTTGGATAAAAAGCAAGCCCTTAAACAAGCACCTGATAATACAGTTAGTGTTAAGGCTGATCGAATTACGTATACTAATAATAATCCGGGACAAAGTATGGTATTACAAATTAAGCCTAACTTACCACTTGGTGAAGTAGTATTATATTTGTCTAATATTAAATTTCAAGCATTTTCAGCTCGACAATTAAAGCAACAAGGCACTAAATTAACTGCTAGCATGACCCAACGTTTAATGCTTAATCGCCTTGACGGTTTTAATTTGAAGGTTCGTGGTGGGAATCGGGAAGTTAGCTTTAGTCAGGAATCAATAGCATCGGGTGCATTTTATCAATTACGTAAAGCGGGTGTTTTAAATTTTGGTATTACTAATCAGGTACCGCATAGTTTAACTTTTAATTTCGATCAGCCAGGTAAATACTCGTTTGATGTGCAAGTTTATTCACATGCCGTAAACAAACAGGTAATCGCAGGCTTAAAAACAGTCCAAAAACATGCTATCCAAGGAATTAAGTTAAATTATCATGGATTAAGTGGATATTATTCAGCTAGCCAAGCAACATGGTTAGGTTCAAATATTCCCTATTCAACCGGTTGGAAGGCAAAGATTAATGGTCAAAGTGTACCGGTTAAACGTATCAATGGTGGGTTTGTTGGTGTCAAAGTACCAGCAGGTGAACAAAGGAAAATAGTATTACAGTATCACACGCCAGGGTTGGGTATAGGAATCATTATTTCAAGCTGTGCTTGGTTGATTGTTTTAAGTATGCTGTTATTTCAACGGATAAGGACTAAAAAACAAAAGATAGATTAATTTACCAACTATTTACACTACCTAACTTGAAAGTTTGCTAAGATTAAATAAAAATATAATTGCAGTTTGAGCTAATATTGTGATATAGTTTATTTTATTGAAAAAAATTATAAAGGGAGTACGTATGTTACGAAAGATTATTCACCATCCGGAAGCTAGCGGTTTAGCAGTAATGGCTACGATGGTATTTTGCATGTCAAATTACAATTTAGTATGGCGCTATGGATTTGGAAATCATCATTTTCGACGTGAAATGGTGATCTACCCAGTTGCATTAATTTTGGTATTTTTAACCAAAAAGTTTATCTCAGCACCAATTGTTGCACATTTACATAAACGTTCACAATGGTTGGGTACACGACCACGTCACATTAGTTTTCCATTTTTAATCATCTCATTTAATACATTAATTGTAATTGCGGTGACAACATTGATGTTTAAAAACTATATGCCATCTCATTACTTATTTGATTATTTGCGAAACTGGATTCGAGCCTTTGTGGTTGCAATTCCAATTTTCTTTTTCGTCGTACGTCCATTAGTAACTCGTTTTATCAAATGGCTACAATCTAAAGTTGCAGCTCCAATGATTGAAGAAATCTAGGCTAACGATGATACAAAAAGTAAAATTTTAGAGTAATGTTATTTGGGACTGTGTGATAACTATTTGTTAGCAGTAATCTGTAGCTCAAATGTGTTTCAAAAGTCCAATATATTGTAAACATATACAAAATCCCAGGGAAAAATTCATTTTTCCTTGGGATTTTTGCTATTCTTTATAATTAAAGTGCTCAATATTTTAACAGCTTTTTGATATGGTTATTTTAGTAAGTATAGCACTGTAGCTTTACTTGACATTAAATTAGTTAAGGTTATAATTTGATATGTCGTTTAGATATATTGATACAAGGAGGGGGTATGTACGAGTTAATTATTTTAGGTATTCTGACTAGTGGTGACAAATCAGGTTACGCTTTACGCAATATTTTAGAAAATATTTTTACAACACGTCGCAAAATTTCAAGTGGTGTCTTGTATCCACGACTAGAAGAATTTACCCAATATGGTTGGATTAGTATGTATGAAGATCCAACTGATCCACGCTCAGCACGGTTTGCTCATTTAACGACTAGTGGCCAAGCGCATTTTTTGCAATTGATGGAACAACCAGTGGCCTATGATTCTAAGCGTGAAGAATTATTACATTTTAAATGTCGTTTCTTAGGTTCTGTTAATGTGTCAGTTCGGCAACAGATTTTAAAAGAATATCAAACATACTTAATGGCTGATATTGAGGCGTACGAAGCATTAGCGTTACATATGGGTGAACATATCAATCGTAATGATAAACAGCGTGAGAAGTATCATTATGTCTTAGCTAGTTCTGAATTGGACAAGACATTAGCCCAAACTAAATTAACTTGGGTTAAGCAACAATTATCAGTGCTTGAAGGAGAATAGCAATGGAAGAAAAACCATATCAAAAGTGGTTAGCCCTAGCGGCATTATCAATTGGAGTGTTCATGGGATTACTTGATGTAACAGTTGTTAATGTTGCATTGCCAACCATGCAAAAATCATTTAATGAACCATTTAATAATTTACAATGGGTTTTAAGCTCATATACAATTGTGTTTGCTGTTATGATTTTGATTATCTCAAAATTGGGTGATATGTTTGGACGTAAGAAGATTTTTTTGGGTAGTATTATTTTATTTATTATCGCTTCAGCAGCGAATGGGTTAGCACCGACTTTATTAGCACTTGATATTAGTCGAGCGGTTCAAGCTGTAGGTGGTGCGGGGATGATGTCTTTATCAATGGCGCTTGTTGCTTCTAACTTTGATGGTGCCAAACGTGGGATTGCCTTAGGAATTGTGGGTTCTGTGATTGGATTATCATCAGCTTCGGGGCCTTTAGTTGGTGGATTATTAGTTGAAAAATTTGGTTGGCAATCAATTTTTTATATTAACGTGCCAGTAGGAATCATAGCTGTAGTTATGACTTTTTTGTTTGTGAAAGAAACACCAAGCTATGGTAAGGACCAACGAATTGATATTTTAGGTATGTTATTATCAGCTGCTACTTTATTTTGTGCTATTTTTGGTTTGATTCAAAAAGAAGATAACGTGCATATGGCATGGACTAATCCAAAGATTGGTATGTGGCTATTAGCAGCGATTATTTTATTAGCTATCTTTATTTATGTTGAAATGAAAATAGCACATCCTATGATGAATTTACGAATGTTTAAACAACGTAACTTCATTGGAGCAGTGATTGTCGCGTTTGCGTTAGGAGCGGGGGTATATTCAATGAATACATTCATCACCATCTTAATGCAAAACTATATTGGTTGGTCAGCTTTTGATACTGGTATTCGCCAATTAGCAATTTCAGTTTGGTCATTAATATTAGGGCCAATTACAGGCCTATTAGGTCAAAAATATTCGCGAAAAGGGTTAGTTGCTGGTGGTTTAGTTTTAGTAGGTTTGGGATTTGTACTATTGATAAATGGTTTGTCATTAACGACAGGTTATCCACAAATTTTACCAATGATGATTTTAATGGGGATTGGGAATGCCATTGTTAATCCACTGTTAAACACAGTCGGCCTCGATGGAGTACCCTTACCTGAAATGGGGATGGCATCAGGACTATTAAATGTATTTCGGCAATTTGGAGTATCATTTGGGATTGTGATTCTTGGTTTGGTTCAAGCTAATACGTATGAGAATCAACTAGCTATTAAGTTAACCAATGTACCAATGCCCAAAACAATACTTAATCATTTGCATGCTGCATTGATTGATGCCGGACCATTTGGTGGGCATGCTATTGCCTTTAATCATCAATTAGGTCAAATACCTGGTGTGAAGCAATTGCAAGTGGCTGTAGTTGAGGCTTATAACCGGGGCTTAGCAACAACTTTGATGACCGGTACAATTATTGTTTTGTTAGGAGCATTAGGTGCTTTGATGTTATTAAAACGCAATGAACGTAACTAAAATTGAAATTTATAAATAAAATTAATGTCGATGAGCTAAACTAGCTTGTTGGCTATTTTTTTGCAGATATAAGGTTATTATAGTCAAGTGTAGGGTTAGCTTATTGAAACAATATCAAACATTACCATTGGGTTAAAAGCGACCGCATTACTTGCAAAAGGCCACTACGCTCGGTATCTTTAAGGAGATAGAAGTGCAAATAATAAATAAAAATCGTCACTAAATAAGTATTGAAATTATGTAAGGAGGATAATATGAAGGAAACAACGACTGCGCCGAATTTTGGTATTTTTTATAATGATACCGCTGGCAGTCAGATTGCGGCTAATCAAGCTCAAACAGTTAAATCACGGCTGATGGCAGTAGGATATACATGCCAGTTACTATCTGCAACAAGTGCTAAGTCTGCACGGACATTGTTGAAGCAACATTTAGAAGGATTCGATGGTTTAGTAGTGGTAGGAGGTGATGGAACACTTAACACGGCAATGACAGCAATGTTTGAGAGTGGTTGTTTTGTGCCGGTAGGGCTTATTCCAAGTGGCCGGGAAAATTTATTTGCTAAGCGGTGGCAAATTTCTAAAGATGTTGAAAAAGCGTGTCAAATAATTATTAGTGGTCGACTAAAAAAAATTAATGTAAGTGTCGTCAATCATCAATATGTATGTCACACAACTTTAACAATTGGAACCGATCCGTCAGCAACTTATCATGAGCTTGAACAAGAAACACCATTTCGTGGCTGGAAGCAACTACTATGGTGGTTAAAGTACTTAAAGAAATCACCAAAACTTAATTTGAATTATCAATTTGGCAGTGAAGATGGGCAGGCGATTGTGACACGTATTTTTAAAGTTAATCCATATGTCATTACTAAGGGACAAAAATATCGGCATAGCTGGCAACGTAATTTTACGATTCGCTACCTTAATAGCCAACCACTAATGCAAATGTGGGCCGTATCACGAATGATGTTGACTCACTCATTGTCTAATGGTATCAGCCATAAACAAGCACAAACGACTTTATCAATATCAACACAAAGTGATCCTGAGATTGTTCGAGTAATGCTTGATGGTAATTTGGGACCACAACTCCCACTAAAAATGGAAATTATTCGTGATATGTATGAAGTTTTCTTACCAAGTGGAAACTTTATCTGAGATATGTAAACAAAAAATAGTGTGCCAACAGATAACGAGTAGAACTAAAAAAAGAGACTGAATTTTTACAAATTCAGTCTCTTTTTCGTATTTTATGCAATTATTTACCGTTTTAATTACTATGTATAGGTCTTGTTGGAAATCTTTGGCTGTATATAATTTAAATACTTTAGTAAAGAGGAAATTAGCAACAAAGGCAGCAATGGCAGGAATCACAAACCAAGCAAGTAAACCAATAAGTGGATTAACGGTATGACTCATGAATATCTTATCAGCTGGATCCATTACGATAGATTGGATAGGGGAAACCATCCCAATCCAACCGAAACCGGCCGTCGTTGGGGTACCTTCAATGCCAAAAATTGCTACCGGCAAACTGGCAATCGCAGCACTTAACATAAATGCTAACATGGTAACTGGCTTTTTAAAGATTGATGGCATCATACCTTTCATGGCCCCCAAGAAAATCGCTACGGTTACCCCAGGTTTGTTAACCTTTAATGAATTGATGATAAGTACAATCGTGGTGGCAACGACTCCCATAGCAGCAGCTCCAGAACCAAGGCCAGCAAGGCCAATTGCAAGGGAAACTCCCACCGTTGAAACTGGAGTAATGATAATGACTGAGTAAGCCATCGCAATTAGCATTGCCATGGGTACTGGCGCCAATTTGGTAAATGTCTCAACGGCATTTCCAATCGCAGCGGTTACTTGGGCCACATAAGGGGCAATTTCAAGACCTACGAGGCCAACTAAACTACCAACTAAAATAGGGCTTAAAATGATGGCTACTGAACCAAAACCTTTGAGATATTTAGCAACTAACCAAGTCACAAAGACAGCAAGTCCAGCCACAATCATAGCGTTAATTACGTCCCCAGCACCATTAGCAACATATACCACTGATTTTGGTATCCAAGGAGTGTTGGTAATGGGATTAACAGCATGCGCACCAACCGCTGTCCATTTAATTGAACCAGAAGCAGCTGCAGTAGCAATGGCTACAACACCGGCATCAAGTGATTTCATTTTAAATTGCATTGCTACTGCCATCCCAATTAAAAATGGGATTAAAATAGTAAATAGATTTAAAATGGCACTTAAGTCTTGCCCAAATCCAGTTGTCATCAAGCCGGAATATTTTAAAATATATTTCATAACGGCGCTTGGAAGGACCCCAATTAAAATGCCTTGTGCAGATCCGGAAAGAACCTTAAAGAAAAAATCCTTGATGTGTAATTCTGTTGTGCCATCAAAAACTTGTGGCGCAATCTCTTCAGCTTTACGCGCATATTCTTCGTTACGAACCTCTTGTGATTCTTTACTGAACCATTTTTTGCCTTGTGCTTTAATCATATTCTCTTTTTCCTCTTAATGAAATTAATGCAGTTAATGATAACTCGCTGAACTAATACAATATTCGGGATTAGTATTCAACAGCAGTTTCAGGTGTTTGACCACCTGCAAATGCTACAGCTGCATCAAATGATTGGTGAACCATTTCTTCAACAGCTTTTGTAGTGTAAAATGCAGTGTGTGGCGTAACTAAGACATTTGGCCGAGCAATTAAATCGGCAATCTTGGCATCAGGAAATTCCTTGCCTGACCAGTCTTCGTTAAAGAGGCCAACTTCATTTTCATAAACATCCATTGCGAAATCACTGATTTTACCATTATCTAAACCAGCAATTATGGCATCGATATCAACTAAGTTACCACGTGAACAGTTAACAATTACGACACCATCTTTCATCTTGGCAATTGATTCATCATTAATCATATGGTGGTTAGCCGGTACACCAGGTACATATAAAGAAATAACATCTGCTTGAGCATAAAGTTCATCAAGTGAGTTAACATATAAACCTTCCGCTGCTAATTTATCATTTTGGTATGGATCAAAGGCAATTACCTTGGCACCGAAACCTTTAAGAATATTAATAGCAACTTGACCAATGTGACCAGTTCCAATCACCCCAACAGTTTGCATACGTACTTCGCGACCAATTGTTGGAGCCCAACGTAAGTCATGCTTGGCAATCTTAGCATCAAGTGGCTTAGTACGACGAAGCAAACGACTCATTTGAATGATTGAGTGTTCTGCAATGGCATTTGGTGAATAAACAGGAACATTTGAAATTTTAAAACCAAATTCACGAGCGGCGTCAAAATCAATATTGTCAGTTCCAACATTTCGAAGTGAAATGCTCTTAACACCTACGTTAGCTAAAGCTGCAAGAGTATCACGAGTATAATCTAATTGTTGATAAACAACTGCACCATCAGCACCTTGGGCTAGGGCCGCAGTTTCAGGAGTGAGTAATTCGCTGGTGAAATCAATTTCAATTTCAGGATGTGCAGTTGCCCATTCTTGTAAAGCTGGTTTTTCATCTTCGCGGATGCCGTAAGCAAAAATTTTAGTCATGATATATATTATCTCCTTAGATGTTTGTTTGTTATTACACAAGTTATTATACATGATATTTGTATGTTTTCCACTACTTTATCTTAATTTTGTGAATCTTTTATCAATCAAAGTACTCATAATATTAATTATGTGATTATTTTAACAATAATTTAAAGCTAAAAGTGTTGGCAAAAAAGGACTTTACAAACTTGTCTTCAATAATCATTAGAAGTTATAAAGAAGATTAAGGATTGTTAAAAAATTTGCAAAATTAGGTTTCATAGGAGTATATTGGTTTGTATAAACGTTCACTACGCTATTAATCATCAATTAGTTATAGTTACTCAAAAAATAACAATGGGTGGTTAATAGCGTATTAAGTTTTTGAATTGAAGGAGAAGAGATAGATGCTCGAAAAACAAGTTTTAAAGAAACTCTTAGCAAATGCTTTTGATGTACCAGTTATGGTGACATACTGGGATGAAACATCAGAGAATTATGGTGAAGGGTTGCCAACTATTCATATTAAATTGAATAAGAAACT
Source organism: Periweissella fabalis (assembly GCF_012396505.1). Classification (GTDB taxonomy): domain Bacteria; phylum Bacillota; class Bacilli; order Lactobacillales; family Lactobacillaceae; genus Periweissella; species Periweissella fabalis. The sequence goes on from NZ_JAAXPN010000001.1 coordinate 103,559, forward strand.
TAATATGAAGGATCTAACTAAAACTCCGACATTAGTATTGGCTGAAGCATATATGAATAAAGATATCGAGATTGATGGGAGTATTCAAGAATTAATCACTTCTGCCTATCGTAAACATGATAGCTTCTTAACCAATCAAGATGGCTTTAAGGGGATGTTAGCTAAATTTGTTCACTCACACGGTGAAAAAGAATCTAAAGAAGACATCCATTCTCACTATGATATTGGAAATGATTTCTATGAAAAGTGGCTCGATAGTACTATGACTTACTCATGTGCATATTGGACTCGTGAAGATATGACACTTGAAGAAGCTCAAATTGCAAAAGTTCACCATATTCTTGATAAGCTTAATTCAAAACCAGGTCAATCATTGCTAGATATTGGCTGTGGTTGGGGGACTTTAATTATTACTGCTGCTCAAGAGTATGGTTTGAAATCAACTGGGGTAACTTTATCAGAAGAACAATATGCCTTTGTTGTAAATCGGATTAAAGAACTTCATTTAGAAGATTTAGTTACAATTAAATTAGTTGATTATCGTGAACTTGGTGATCTTGAATTTGATTTTGTTACCTCAGTGGGGATGTTTGAACACGTCGGTAAAGAAAATCTAGGACTTTATTTCAAGAAGGTCTACCAATATTTGAAACCTCGTGGTCGTGCTTTAATTCACGGTATTACTGGCCAACACGAAGGTGCCGGAGTTGATCCGTTTATTGCTAAATATATCTTCCCAGGTGGGTACATTCCAAATGTAGCAGAAAACATGAAACATATCATGGACGCCCATTTACAATTGGACGATTTAGAACCATTGCGTCGCCACTATCAACGGACACTTGAAGAATGGTACAAGAATTACATGCCAGTCTTTGATGAGACTGTTGCTGCATATGGTGAACCATTTGCACGTATGTGGGACTTATACTTACAAGGTTGTGCCGCTTCATTTGAAAGTGGTAACATTGATGTAATCCAATTCTTGATGACTAAAGGTCCTTCAGGTACTAATCTACCAATGAGCCGTTCATACATCTACAAAAATGAAAAGTAATACATCTATTATTATTTTAGCAAACTAGCCGATGAGTGCAATCATTGACTAGTTTTTTTATTAAAAAAGTTGATGAAAGTTAATTAATTAATAAAAAAACTAGTTAGCTTAGTCACCACTTGCTAAATGAATTAGAAAAAATATATAATTAAAGTACTAACTAACTTTTTAAAAGGGAAAAGAAAGAGGAATATACATGCAAAATTTTAATTTCAAAAATGCAACTGAAATCGTATTTGGTAAAGATCAAATTGCTAGCAAATTACAGGCTGCAGTTAGCCAGTTTGGTGAGAATGTATTACTTGTTTATGGTGGTGGCTCAATTAAGCGCAGTGGCTTGTATGATCAAATAAAGGAATTATTGGCTGATTTAAATGTTGTTGAATTAGCGGGAATTGATCCTAATCCACGAGTTGAATCAGTTACTGCAGGACAAAAACTTACTAAAGAACATGATATTGATGTGATTTTAGCTGTTGGTGGTGGTTCAGTTATTGATGCTGCTAAAGTAATTGCATCTGCCAAGTACTATGATGGTGATGCTTGGGACTTAGTAATCAAGCCTAGCATCCGTCATGAAATTCAACAATTACCAGTTGTTGATATCTTGACATTAGCGGCAACAGGGACTGAAATGAATGCAGGTTCAGTTATTTCAAATCTTTCTACAAAGCAAAAAATTGGTACGTATGGGCCTAATACACCAGCCGTTTCATTCTTAGATCCAACATTAACTTATAGTGTGTCAACTTGGCAAACCGCTGCTGGTTCATTTGATATTTTCAGTCACTTAGTTGAACAATACTTTGACCGTGAACCAAACAATGATGTTACAGCAAGCATGATTGAAGGAATTATGCGCACGGTAATTAAATGGGCGCCAGTAGCAATTGAACAACCAATGAATTATGATGCCCGGGCTAATTTAATGTGGGCTTCAACGATGGCCTTAAATGGTTTAGTTGATCTTGGTAATGTTAATGGTTGGTCCGTTCACCCAATGGAACACGAATTATCAGCTTACTATGACATTACTCATGGAGCAGGATTAGCTATTTTGACACCACGTTGGATGGAATTTTGTTTGAATGCTGATACTGAAGCTAAATTTGCAGCTTTTGGCCGCAATGTTTGGCATTTAGCAGGTGAAGATAGCCAAGTAGCACATGATGCTATTCAAGCAACATATAACTGGATTAAAGAACTTGGCTTACCAACCACTCTTAGTGGCGTCGATATTAACGAAGAAACAAACTTTGAGGCAATGGCTGAACATGCTGTTAGTTTGAAAAATTTAACTCAAACAGCCTATGTACCATTAAATTCTGCTGATGTGGTAGACTTATACCGTAAGTCAATGACAACAGTAGGTTTTGAATAGACCTCAATAGGAGGGACTTAATCAATGGGGATTTTAACTGATAATATTATGATTGTGCCATTTATCATTGGTGCAGTTATTACGGGTGTAATTATTGGAATGATTGGCTGGCTTAGCAATCGGAAAAAGCGCTAGAGTGCAGAGTGCGAGAAGCCCCTGGGAGACAGTGAGCACTAACGAAAAACGATAAAATACGGGTTTGGTATTTTAATCGTTTTAAAGTTAGGCACAACTGTCTGGGGCTTCGAGCACGTTTAGACTCAGCTGCCTAGGACGCGGGCTATGTATCTTAGCTAATTGGTGGTAGGTGTAGGCCTTTGATTGCATAAACACGTTTAGACGCTACCGCCTTGATAACAGCCAAATATAAATAAAAACCGAAGGGCACTTGGCCCTTCGGTTTTTGTATTTGTTGCCTTGTTAATCGAATTGTTTAGGCATAAGCCATGCACATAATACGTAAATAATTAAGGCTCCTACATTAGCAAAGACCCCAAAAATTACAAAGATAACCCGTAGTAAAGTCGGATCAACGTTTAAATATTCACCAAAGCCGCCAAGAACTCCTAACCATACGCGATCTCGATTACTTCTAAAAAGACGTTTATGCATATACCTGACCTCCTTTAATATTTACTGCTCCTTAAGTATATCGAAAAAATAGCTTAATTTAAATTAAAAGGTGGCTGATTGAATTGACCTTAGTTAAGGTGTCAAGTATAGTAAACAAAGCTATTATTGCCATTTATATTGATAAATTTGCCATAAACCCTATTAATGCTTTAAAATTAAGGTATTAAATGTAATAAGCACCAAATTTATGTGGGTAGTAATGACATAATATTATTAAAAAGACAATGGAGAACTAACGATGAATTGGACAGAAGTCAGCGTGAAAACTGCTAGTGAAGCGGTTGAAGCGGTATCAAGTATTTTGATGGAACTTGGTGCTGCTGGTATTCAAATTGAAGATGCCAACGAGAACTTAAATTACCAACGAGCTGATGAAACCGTCTATATTGATTGGGAAGAATTAAACTTACCTCAAGTTGGGGCGATTGTAAGTGGCTATTTTGATGAAGATGATTTTGATCCAGCGGTATTACCACAAATTAAAGCTAAGGTAGTTCAACTTGGTGAATTTGGTTTAGAGTATCTACCTGGTGAAGTAGTTGTTAAAGATATCGATAATCAAAAATGGGCAACAGCATGGAAAAAATACTATCATCCAGTGCGAGTAACGCGCAATTTAACGATTGTCCCATCTTGGTTGGATTATCAACCAGCACAAAGTGATGAAAAATTGATTGTACTTGATCCAGGGATGGCTTTTGGTACAGGAACACATCCAACGACGCGTTTAATGTTAGAAGCTTTGACGATTGTTATACGTGGAGGCGAACGTTTACTTGATGTTGGAACAGGTTCAGGAGTATTAAGTATTGCAGCTAAGCATTTAGGTGTTGGTACAATCACTGCAACTGATATTGATGATGTTGCAGTAGCTAAAGCACAAGAGAATTTAGCACTTAATCCAGTTGCTAAAGATATTGATGTGCATGTATCAGATTTACTTAAAGATGTCGCTGCAGACAATGTTGATATTATTGTTGCCAATATTTTAGCTGAAGTGATTCATCCTTTAATTCCACAAGCATGGGATAAGTTGCGATTAGGGGGTTATTTCTTAACTAGTGGGATTATTAAAGATAAATTTACTGAAATTCGGGATGCTCAAATTGCAGCTGGTTTTAAAATTGAACAAAGTTTACAAATTGGTGATTGGTATGGGATTATTGCGTACAAACCTAATCCTGATGATGTTAACGAATTTACAGCACAAGGGTAAGGTGACCAAATGCAACGGTATTTTTTAAAAGCAAACGTTGAGGCAAATTTTACCTTAGATGAAGAAACATATCATCACTTTGTAACGGTATTGCGTGCAAAGGAAGGTACGAAAGCTGAGTTTGTGCAACCCAATCAAAGTGTAGTGATTGCGAGTTTAGCAACGGTTGCCGATGGCATAGCAACAATGAATGTTGTTGATACCTTAACGAGTAATGTCGAATTACCGATTGATACGACAATTGTCTGTGGCTTGCCAAAGGGTGATAAAGCTGAATTAATCGTTCAAAAAGCGACCGAATTAGGCGTTAACCAAGTGATTTTTGTACAAACTGCTTGGAGTGTTGCCAAATGGAATGATAAAGCGGCTAAAAAGATTGCCCGCTTACAAAAGATTGCCGCTGGGGCCGCTGAACAATCACATCGCACGCGCGTACCAGCAATTAAGTACTTGGCAAGTTTAACGGAAGTGGCAGTGATGCCTTTTGATCACAAAATGATTGCCTATGAAGAAGCTGCTAAGACTGGTGAACAAGCCCAACTGGCCCAAACATTAGCAGCCATTGAACCCCAACAATCAATTTGTGCGGTCTTTGGACCAGAAGGTGGTATTGCACCGCAAGAAATTGAAACATTAACAGCGAATGGTTTTACAGTGGCAGCACTTGGTCCGCGAATTTTACGGGCGGAGACGGCACCATTGTATTGGTTGAGTGCCATTAGCTTTGCACTTGAATTAGCCCAACCACAACATTAAGAATAAAAAATTAGATTTAGGTAGGGAAAAGAATGTTTGCATCGAAACGATGGAGTTATGTAGTAATTGTAATAGTGGGCTTAGTATTAGGAGCGGTGCTTCCGAACGTATTTAATGTCGCTGGGATTAGCGCAAACAGTAAGATAATTTGGTTATTGATTACAATCAACTTCATTGGGGCGTTTGGAATCGGTTGGTATATCAAGCGAACATACACCCCTTGGTGGACATTGTTAATCTTTCCAGGTGTTTTTGCATTAGATACGTTCCTTTTGAAGACCAATGAACACCAATATGCTTACTTCTTGGCGTTGACTTACTTGGCGTTATCAGTAGTCGCCCACTTTAATTCTTGGGCGGTTAACGTTGAAGATGAAGGTGAAGAACATTATAAAAATATTGTTGATAGTGGCTTTGAAGCGGGCAATTAACAGAGTGCGCCAAGGCGCGTTAAGTCCCGTGGCATACTAGGACAAACCAATGACTTGGTCTTTGAGTCAGTAGGGTTGTCCGTATATGCATAGGTACTTGCGGCTTGAAGCACGTTTAGGTAGAGTGCAACCGTAACTGGTAAATACCAAGCACTAATGAAAAATTAAAACTAGTTGTCAAGACGAGACCTTGCCAACTAGTTTTTTGTATTATACTGATCTAAGGGGCGATGACCATTACTTTGCCAGGATGTATGTTAAAATAACAACTAAATAGGGCTGTTGAGGGGTTAGATAAAAATTTGGGCGAGTTATGTAATGGCCATCGAGTTGATTTAGTACGAGCATTCGCAGTGTCTTTGGGACCATTGCGTTTTTTGGAATTGTTTCATTAATTGAGCATTTTAATTTAAAATGGAAAGCTAAGAAGTAAGTATTGTAAATAGAAAAAAGTCGCCTCAAGGGGCGACTTTTTTAGTAACCATACCGAATGTTGCTTAATTCAGCAATTTGTTTAATTAAACTTGTTTGTTCAGCGGTTAGTTGCGTAGTATCTTCTTTAGCCGCATTAGCAATTGCCAAATTGAGTTGGCTCAAGATAAAGGGCACCGCAGTAGTTGGTTTGGTTAATTGGGCTTGATAATCAGTTAACACATGGGCTAATTGACTATCGACCGCTAAAGTTGGTAATAAGGCATTAATTAAATCCAAGGCGGTGATATCACGCTCAGAACCACCAGCAAACCAGTTAACATTACTCATTAAATCTTCCTCCATAGTGTGGGCTACTTAACATCAAAATAAAACGACCAAGTGGTGAAATTACTGTTGTTATCAGTGGGCAAGATGATGGCATCGTTAATAAAAGCGTTTTTAGTATAGAAATCACGATTACGCGTGGCATTAGTGATTAAGCGTAGTTTACGTCCATGATTTTTGATAACCAGATCTTTAGCTGCCTGTAAAATACGTGAACCATAGCCACTACCTTGATTACCTGGTACCACGACTAATGTATCGAGGTACCAATAGTCTTTGGGAAAGGGTTTTAAAATCGCTTCGGCTTTTAAAACTTGGCTCAATAATTGCCGCGAAGTTTTAAAAGATGTCAGCAACGGAATTTTCCAAGCACCGGCTTTTAAAAAGGCTAAACCATCAAGTTCTTGACCAGCCGGAATGAGACTAAAATAACCTATTAACTTATCAGCATCATAGCATAAATAACCATAACCTTTTTGGATGCTTGCAACGGCATTTAATTTTAATATTTCATACAATGCCTTAGTATGTTTAGCTTCAGAAACTGAGATATTGAATAATTCATAATCTTTAAAGCCATCAAAATTAAGCTCAGCAATAGCTAAAATATCATGCAACGTTGCTTTCTTGATTTTCATTAAGCATCTCCTTAATAATTACGTATTATTAAATCATTAATTAGTTATAACAACTATTAAAGTATACCGCTATTGATTAAGAAAATCTAACTATTTGCTACTCATCCAAATTAGCCCTTAATTATAATTAATATCGATTTGAAGTCTGCTATTTTAGTTAAAATCACGGTATAATGAATATTAATTACTATCAATTTGCAAGGACAACTAGTATGATTATTACTAGCACTTTATTTGCAGAAATAACAAAATTGTCAGATAAAAAGGGAGGTGAGGAAATGGAACGGGTGGCCAGTGTGATTGTTGATGTACCTGCAATGCAAACTAACCAACCATATAGTTATTTAATTCCAGTTCCACTAGCCCATACTGTGACACTAGGAATGCGAGTAGTTGTGCCATTTGGTCGTGGCAACCGTTTAATTCAAGGCTTTGTAGTCGGCTTTAGTGAAATTGACAGGCAAGATGAGACTTATACACATTTAAAAATGATTCAGACGGTTTTGGATTTAAAACCAGTATTAAATCAAGAATTAATTAGTCTGTCAGGTTGGTTAGCCCATCAAGCCTATGCATTTCAAATTACAGTACTCCAAGCAATGCTACCAAGTATGTTTCGTGCAAAATATAAAAAATTTTTACGCTCAATTGATGAAATAAATGATCCAGAAATTAAGCAAATGTTTGCTGGTCGAGATTTCATTGAATATGATGAAACCAAATTTACTCCTGAACAAGTCAGTAAATTAACGAAACTGCAACGTGAAGGTAGTTTGGAATTTTATTATGAGGTCAATAACCAAGCTAAAGCCAAGACTAAACTTGGCATTAAACCGTTACTTGATTTTGAACAACTTGAAGAAGCTCGTAGTGGATTAACTAAAGCTGCGCATAAGCAAAGTGTGTTATTGTCATTTTTACAAACTCTAAAATCAGGGCAAGTCGTGGCTAAAGATCGTGTCTTGGCCGAGTATGAGCTTAGTGAGGCAGTGATTACGACGGGGGCAAAAAAAGGGTGGCTCGCTAAAGTGCCGATGGAAGTTTATCGTGACCCAATGGCGCACCATGCAATTGAGCCTAGTCAACCATTAACGCTTCAGCCGCATCAACAAGCAGCCTTAAACGCAATCAATGCAGCTGCTGGTGAAGCACAAACCTTTCTTTTAGAAGGAGTAACTGGTTCGGGTAAAACGGAAGTATATCTACAAGCAATGCAGCATACATTAGCGCAAGGTCGCAGTGCTTTGATGTTAGTGCCTGAAATCGCCCTCACTCCACAAATGATGATTCGAGTTCGGTCACGCTTTGGTCGTCAAGTAGCAGTTTTACACTCTGGGTTATCAATTGGTGAGCGTTATGATGAATGGCGGCGAATTGAGCGGGGTGAAGCCAAAGTAGTTGTTGGGGCCCGCTCAGCCGTATTTGCACCATTGGATAATATTGGTTTAATTATTATGGATGAAGAGCATGAAACAACCTATAAGCAAGATGAAAATCCGCGCTACCATGCCCGTGATGTGGCCATGTGGCGCAGTCAATACTACCAAGCACCTTTAGTCTTGGGCTCGGCAACGCCATCGCTTGAAACCCGTGCCCGTGCCCAAAAAGGCGTCTATCAATTATTAATGATGCCTGAGCGGATTAATAATCAAATTATGCCGACGGTGCAAGTTGTTGATATGCGTGAAGAAATTAAAAAGGGGCCGGAATCAACGTTTTCTGAACCTTTATTAGATGCTTTGAAAGATCGCTTGGTTAAAGGTGAACAAAGTGTCTTGATGCTCAATCGACGTGGTTTTTCGAGTTTTATGATGTGTCGGGATTGTGGACATGTCTTACAATGCCCTAATTGTGATATTGGTTTAACATTACATATGGATACGCATTCGATGAAATGTCACTATTGTGGTCATGAAGAAGGGATTCCTAAAGTATGTCCAAATTGCCAATCAACAGCGATTCGCTATTATGGTACAGGAACGCAAAAAGTTGAACAAGAATTACATGCATTGTTACCTGAAGCACGGATTTTAAGAATGGATTTAGATACCACTCGTAAAAAAGGTGCCCATGAGAAGATGTTGACGGCCTTTGGAGCGCATGAAGCCGATATTTTACTTGGTACCCAAATGATTGCCAAAGGGCTTGATTTTCCATTAGTCACATTAGTTGGGGTCTTGAATGCCGATACTGGACTTGGACTACCGGATTTTCATGCTGCTGAGCGCACGTTCCAATTATTGACCCAAGTTGCTGGACGGGCGGGCCGAGCTGATTTACCCGGTGAAGTCTATGTTCAAACGTATAACCCTGATCATTATGCAATTCAATTGGCTAAAGCACACGATTATGAGCACTTTTATCAACAAGAAATGCAATTACGACATTTAGCTAAGTATCCACCATATTATTTCACGATTAAATTACAAGGCAGTGATTTAGATGAACGAATTGCAGCGCAAAATATGAGTCAAATTGGCCGATGGTTAAAGAAACGTTTACCAGCTGATACCATTTTCTTGGGGCCAACGCCGCGATCAATTGCGCGAATTAAACAGCGTTATTATTACCAAATTGTAATCAAATATCGACACCAAAATCAATTGGATCAAGTATTAAATGAACTGTTAGAACGGGCCCAAAATGCCGGGCACAATGCTTTTCAATTATCAATTGACCGTGAGCCCGTTAGTTTTATGTAAAAGGAGAAATAAATATATGACATCTGTAGTATTTATGGGAACCCCAGCGTTCTCAGCACCTATCTTAGAAGCCGTGATTGCTAATGGTTATGACGTTAAAGCCGTGGTAACGCAACCTGATCGGCCAGTTGGTCGCAAACGCGTGTTGACACCAACGCCAGTTAAAGAAGTTGCTTTAGCACACGAAATTGAAGTATTACAACCCGAAAAAATTAGTGGTTCTGATGAAATGCAACGCGTGATTGATATCAACCCAGATTTAATTATCACGGCTGCCTTTGGGCAATTTTTACCAACTAAATTATTAAATGCTGCTAAAATTGGGGCAATTAATGTTCATGCTTCGTTATTACCAAAGTATCGTGGTGGGGCCCCAGTTCACTACGCAATTATGAACGGCGATGAAAAAACCGGAGTTTCAATCATGTATATGGTAAAGAAAATGGATGCCGGGGATGTGATTGCCGTGGCTGAAGAACCAATTACAAGCACGGATAATGTTGGTACAATGTTTGATAAATTAAGTGTCCTTGGCCGTGATTTATTAATCAAAACCTTACCAGATTTAATTGCGGGTAACGTAACGCCGGTCACCCAAGACGAAGCGTTAGTAACTTTCTCACCAAACATCAGTCCCGAACAAGAACAACTGGACTTTAATCAACCGGCCCAAGTAATTGATAACCATGTCCGTGGTTTATACCCATTCCCAACGGCATATACGGTCATTAACGGCGTCCGGACTAAAATTCAAGGCGTGCAAGTAGTTAATGAGATGACTACGCAATCCGCGGGAGTTGTTGTTAAAAAGACTAAACATGCTTTATGGATTGCGGCTGGTGCAGGCACGATTATTAGCTTAGTTAACTTACAACCAGCGGGTAAACCTAAAATGAGTATCACCGATTATTTAAACGGCAACTTAGCAAACTTTACAGAAGGACAACAGGTAATTTTTAATGGCTAAACCAACCAAACCACAATTGAAAACGGCACGTGCCCTAGCAGTATACACACTGGAAAGTATCAAAAATGGAGCATACTCAAACTTACAATTAAATGCAACTATCAAAAAGTTTGAAATGGATCCAAAAGACAAGAACCTTTACACGACAATTGTTTACGGGGTCATTCAACACCGTTTAACCCTTGAATTTTGGTTAAAACCATTTGTTAAGCAACCGCAAAAAATGCAACCATGGTTACGTGAATTACTGTATACCGCTATTTTTCAAATGCAATTCTTGGATAAAATTCCTAAGCACTCAATTTTTGATGAAACGATTGAAATTGCTAAGCAACGTGGCCATGATGGACAACGGCGCTTTATTACTGGGGTTTTACATCAAATTGATCGCGAAGGCTTACCATCATTTGATAGCATTACCGATCCAGTTGAACGTTTATCAGTAACGGCGAGCTTACCAGTGTGGTTGCTAGAAAAGTTAAATGATCAAGTTGGTTTAACCAAAACGGAAGCGATTGCCGCGTCAATTAACGAAGCCCCAGCCCAATCAGTACGGGTTAACCGGGCAGTAACCAATGTTGATGAAATGTTAACCGCATTAGCAGCAGAAGGTTTTGAAGTTGAAAAGTCACAAGTTGCTGAAGATGGTTTACTTGTGCATGGTGGCTTTGTGGCGGGTAGTCAACCATTCTTAGATGGTTATATTACCCTTCAAGATGAATCTGCGATGTTAGTGGCCGAAGTGATGCAACTTGATCAACCAAGTTACAAAGTCCTTGATGCATGTGCAGCCCCTGGTGGGAAAACGACGCAAATTGCTAGTTATTTAGAAGCTGATGATGGTGGGCAAGTGAATGCCTTAGATATTCACGATCACAAAGTTAAGTTAATTAATGCCAACGCACAACGCTTACACGTTGATGACCGAATTGTGGCCAAAGCAATTGATGCACGCGAATTAAGTGCTGAATTTACGGCAGCTAGTTTTGACCGAGTGTTAGTCGATGCCCCATGTTCAGGATTTGGATTATTACGTCGCAAACCAGAAATTCGTTACGAAAAGCAATTAGCTGATAGTCAAAACTTACAAAAGATTCAATTAGCTATCTTAGATAGTGTCGCCAACTTAGTTAAGATTGATGGCTTGTTGACGTATTCAACTTGTACTATTTTAGATATTGAAAACCAACAAGTTGTTCAACAATTCTTAGCAAATCATCCAGACTTTGCATTAGCACCAGTCGTAACAAGTAATAATTTTCCAACTAATGACGACCAAACATTGACAATTTACCCAGATGATTACCAATCAGATGGTTTCTTCATTGCCAATTTAAAGCGTATTAAATAATATCAAAAGGAGCGAGCCGATGATAACGGGATATATGTTAACAAAATTAAATCTGACCGAATCACGGCGTGCAAAAGTTTTTGGTAATATTTGGCAAGGTGGAGCACAGACAGTTTCAACTAGTTTTTGGGGCTTAGTATATGATGTCTTGCCTGAAACGGGATTGTTTGAAAATACTAATATTGAAAAAGTGCTTAAAGAATTACAGCGACATGGCTTGATAAAACATGATGCTCACGGTTTAATTCAATTAACATCTAAGGGTGCTACAACACAAGCACAATATCAAGAGACACATTATATACCTAAGCATTTAGCAATTAATCAAAATTTCGATTTAAAGTTATTTCGTGATCTTTTTTTATTAGCTAATCAAACTATTTCAGAATTGGCTTATCATAATGCCCGATTTTATCCGTATCAAATTGATTTACAGGCTCAGTGGCAACTAAAACATTGGTTGAAAATGCATCCTCGTGAAGTATTGATTACGCAGTGGTCACAAGAATTACAAACTTGGCTTGCAACCTTATCTAATGAAGATGCTCAATTATTTGCACAGATGTTATTTGGACATGATGTTAGCAATGCCTTATTTAGTGAGTTACCAATACCCGATACATGGACTGAATTTGATTGGCAATTATGGCAGCTAGATCAAATAGCGGCTTTGATGACAGTTAGTTTAACCACCGATACACTAATTAAAAGTCTAATACTATTGACGCGGCGGTCATTACTTTCTAATAGTGCTAATATAAGTGTAGCAATGTGGCAAGAAAATCATTCGTTAAAACAAATTGCTCAACAACGCCAAATTAAGCCTAATACAGTTCGCGAACATATTTTACAAGCTGCTATCTTACAGCGTTGGTCAGTAGCTGCAATTGAAGAGTTAATTCCTGATAACGAGCAAAGTGTATTGGCAGACATATATAGGGATGCAGATTTAATAAATTGGGATTTTAAAATTTATGCGGCGGGCAAAGATCCACGATATTTTACCTATTTTAGGCTATACCAACTGCTACAGTTAGCAAAAAAGCGGGAGGACATGGATGTCAACGTTTGATAATCGATTACATGCTTATTTAAAAAGATATTATAACTTTAATACATTTCGTCCAGGCCAAGCTGAGGTGCTAACAGCTCTACTAGAGCGACGTGAAGATGTATTAGCAGTCTTGCCAACGGGGACGGGTAAGAGTTTAATTTATGAACTTGCGGGGCGCTACTTAGGTGGTTTAACAGTAATTGTTTCACCACTATTATCATTAATGCAAGATCAAGTAGCTCGTCTAAATGCCCATGGTATCCGTCGGACAGTTGCATTAAATTCAATGCAACATCCGCGAACAAAATTTTTTATTTTACAAAATTTAGCAAAGTTTGATTATGTATTCATTGCACCAGAAACACTAACGCAAAATAGTGTCTTGGAAGCTTTAGCTCAGCAAAAAATTAATTTATTAGTTGTTGATGAGGCCCATAGTATTGCGCAATGGGGGCCTGATTTTCGCCCGGATTATTTAGAAATTGGGCGGGCATATCAACTGTTTGCTCAACCACGGTTATTGTTATTAACAGCCACGGCCAGTGCCCAAGTTCGAACTGAGATTCAAAGGCAATTTAAATTACCTAAACCCATGACGCAAGTCGTATATTCAGTTAATCGCCCGAATATTCATTTACGGACTGAAAAAATTGCTAACGAGCAAGAAAAGCATGCTCGTCTTTTGGAATTAGTTCGTGAGTTACCAGGGGCGGGAATCATCTATTTATCAAGTAAAAAGCAGGCTAATCAGTTACGAACTGATTTACAGCAAAAGACAGCTCGAAAAGTTGCTACATACCATGGTGATATTGAAAATGAACAACGTTTTGCTATTCAACAGCAATTTATGCATAATCAACTGGATGTAATTGTGGCAACATCTGCATTTGGAATGGGCATTGATAAAGCAGATGTTCGTTGGGTAATTCATTATCATCTGGCTGGTGATTTAGAAAGCTATTTACAAGAAATCGGGCGGGCAGGTCGTGATCAACAGCCTGCAATTGCAATCTTGTTGTACACGGAAACTGACGATTATTTAGTTAATAATCTATTAATTAGTGGAATACCAGATGATTTAACAATTAAACATTTTTATTTGCAAACCCCACATTATCCATTTGATAGGCAGCAATTACGCTTATTGCAGTATTATGCTAGCCAAGGCCTAGATGAAAAGGCGGTTACTGAGTTATTTCGACGCCGACTGCTAGTCAAAAGATTGGCATTACAACAAATGGTGCAGTATATTGAAATCACAACTGATAAACGCAACTATTTATTACGAGTATTTGGTGAAGAACAATTAGTGGGGGTGGCAGCTCAAAATTGGTCAACACAAGCAGAAACATTAGATATTGCTAGTTTAGCGCTACCAACGACTAAAGTAATGCCTAACATAGGTAATATTGATTGGCAAAAACGAATAAAAAAGTTATTCAATCAGTAAGTTGATTTTAAGCATTTATGGTACAATATTCACTGATAATTTTTAGGAGGAGTTACATGACTCAAAATAACGACGAACAAAAGAAAAAACCATGGGAGGCCTCATTTACTGAAGAAACTAGTCCAGATGAATCAGCTGCCCCCTCACGTACGCAATTTCGTAAGCGCAGTTCCCGGACTGCGTGGATTGTAAGTTTATTAATTTTAGCTGTGGTAGTCTTAGCGGCTTACCCGGTAGTTCGCTATGTTGAATCTATTAATTCACCAGGCTCATCAGCTGATGAACCTGCACAAACTCAAATTTCAACATCAGTCCCAAGTAAGAGTAGTGCTAAAAAATCAAATGATGCCGCTAAAGACAGTCAAAGTAAAGCAGATGCAAGTAGTGAAGCTGCTGCAAGTAGTCAAGCCGCCGCAAGTAGTGCTGCTGTCGCAAGTAGTCAAGCTGCTGTAGGTGCAGCCGCTGCTAGTCGTCAAGCGGCACAACAAGCTGCCGCACAACAATCATCAATGAAAGCCGCCCAAGAACAAGCCGCACAACAAAGCAGTTCATCAAGTAGTACTGATAGTAGTTCAAGTTCATCTCAAGATGGGGGCCAATATGATACCGTTAAAGTTAATGGATACCGGCTCGCATTAGCACATGGCTTGTCATTAGGTGAATTACAAGCCTTAAATCCAGGTGTTGACTTGAACAATGTCCACGTTGGGGAATCACTGCGCGTTAAATAAATATAGATTGGAACATTGAATAATTTATGACAACAAAAACACAAGTCGCAATTGATGGCCCGGCCTCAGCTGGTAAATCAACCATCGCTAAAATTATTGCAGCTCAAATGGGATACATATATGTAGATACTGGTGCTATGTATCGGGCAATCACACTAGCTGCCATGCAAGCTAACTTGATTCAAGTTGGCCAAACAGCAGTTGATGAGACAAGCATCAGTAATTTATTAGCTAACGTTCAAATTAGCTTTGCACCAAGTGAACAAGGCCAGTTGGTATTTTTAAATCAAGTTGATGTGACAGAAGATATTCGTCAGGCTAATGTAAATAGTTTAGTTTCAGTAATTGCTGCTATTCCAGCGGTCCGTACAGAATTGGTTGAACGGCAACGCCAATTGGCAGCAACTAGTAGTGTCATCATGGATGGACGTGATATTGGTACAACAGTGCTACCAAATGCGCAAGTTAAAATTTTCTTAGTTGCTAGTGTAGCCGAACGCGGTCAACGGCGATTTGCTGAAAACCAAGCGAAGGGGATTGATACTGATTTAACATTGGATGAAATTAAGGAATCAATTGCGCGTCGGGATTATCTTGATTCACGCCGTGAAGTATCACCATTAAAGCAAGCTGATGATGCCGTATTGGTTGATACAACTGGCTTAAGCATTGATCAGGTTGTGGCAAAAATCACTGACTTGATTAAGCAAAAAATTGGTTAAATAATTTTTTTGTAATAATTGAGATAAAAATATAGTCAAAAACAACTAAGTAGGGTACAATATCCTATAGAGTCGTTTTATTGGAGGATTGTTTTTCATGAATGAAGAAAACAACGAATTATTAGCAGCCCTTGATGCAGCAGCAGAAATTAATGTTGGTGACATTGTTAAGGGTGAAGTTTTAGCATTTGACGATCAACGTCAAGCTATTGTGGGAATTCAAGGTACTGGTGTTGAAGGTGTGATTCCAGGTCGTGAATACTCAAACAACCCAGATGCAGATATGACTGCAGAATTAAAAATCGGTGACGTTTTAGACCTTGTTGTTACTCGTAAAATCGGTAGCGATAAGGAAGGTGGTTCATACCTCCTTTCTAAGAAGCGCCTTGAAGTACGTAAGGCTTGGGAAAATCTTGAAAAAGATCACAAGCCTGGTGATATCCTTGAAGTACCTGTTATCCAAGTTGTCCGTGGTGGCTTGGTAGTTGATGCTGGTGTTCGTGGTTTCATTCCTGCTTCAATGATCGAAAACCGTTTCGTTTCAGATTTAAACCAATACAAAGGTCAAACTGTCCGTGCTGAAATCGTAGAAATCGATCCAGCTGACAACCGTTTGATTCTTTCACGTCGTGCCGTACTTTCAGCTGAACACTCAGCTGCTATTGAAAAAGTATTTGGCGAAATCAGCGTGAACGATGTTGTTGAAGGTAAAGTTGCTCGTATGACTGACTTTGGTGCTTTCATCGACCTTGGCGGTGTAGATGGACTTGTCCACGTATCAGAAATTTCATACGACCGTGTTTCAAAACCATCTGATGTACTTTCAGTTGGTGAAACTGTTAAGGTTAAAGTACTTGCAATGGACGCTGAAAAGCAACGTATTTCATTGTCAATCAAGCAAACTCAACCTGGCCCATGGGAAAAGATTGCGCAAGACGCTCCTGAAGGTTCAATCCTTGAAGGAACTGTTAAGCGTTTGACTGACTTTGGTGCTTTCGTTGAAGTTGCTGCCGGTGTTGAAGGTTTGGTTCACATTTCACAAATCTCACACAACCACATTGATGCACCTTCTGACGTATTGAAGTCAGGTGAATCAGTTAAGGTTAAGGTATTGTCAGTTGACCCAGCTGCTCAACGTTTGAGCCTTTCAATCAAGGCTTTAGAAGAACGCCCAGCTGCTCAAAAAGCTGAAAAGTCAGAAGATAACTCTTCTGCATCATCATCAGATATCAAGAACTACACTTCTGATGATGAAGAAGGCTTCACTATTGGCGATATTCTTGGTGACTTGAACAAGTAATTGTCATTAAAAGAGAGGATCGGTGGTGAACCGATCTTCTCTTTTATTTTATATAAGAAAAAGATATTCGAAAAGGAGAATCACTATGGGATATCCATTAGTTGCAATTGTTGGTCGACCAAACGTTGGGAAGTCAACAATTTTTAACCGGGTTGTCGGTGATCGTATTTCAATTGTTGAAGATACACCTGGGGTTACTCGTGACCGGATTTACGCACGTGGTGAATGGTTAGGACATGAATTCCGCTTGATTGATACTGGAGGAATTGATATTGATGATCAACCATTTATGCGTCAAATCACAGAACAAGCTGAAGTAGCTATTGATGAAGCAGATGTAATTGTCTTCATGGTTAGTGCTCAAGAAGGATTAACTGATGCAGATGAACACGTAGCTAAAATTTTATACCGGGCTGATAAGCCAGTTATTGTGGCAGTTAACAAGGTTGATAACTTTGAAATGCGCTCAGAAATATATGATTTCTATGCATTAGGCTTTGGTGAAGTTTACCCAATTTCTGGTTCACATGGAATTGGGTTAGGAGACTTATTGGATGAAGTTGTTAAAAACTTCCCAGAAGCTGAAGAAGAAGTTGAAGATGATGCAATTCGCTTCTCATTTATTGGGCGACCTAATGTTGGTAAATCTTCATTGGTTAATGCTTTGCTTGGTGAAGACCGCGTTATTGTGTCACCAATTGAAGGAACTACGCGAGATGCCGTCGATACAAAATTTACCACTGATGCTGGTGATGAATTTGTGATGGTTGATACGGCTGGGATTCGTAAGCGTGGTAAAGTTTATGAAAGTACCGAAAAATATTCAGTTATGCGGGCCATGCGTGCGATCGATGACTCAAATGTTATCTTGATGGTTATTAATGCTGAAGAAGGTATCCGTGAACAAGATAAACACGTGGCTGGTTACGCCCATGAAGCTGGCCGGGCTATTATTCTAGTCGTTAACAAGTGGGATGCGATTGAAAAAGATAACAAGACGATGCAAGAATTTGAAGACCACATTCGTAACGAATTTAAGTATTTAGATTATGCACCGATTGTTTTTGTTTCAGCTAAAACTAAACAACGATTGGAAAAGTTACCAGCTTTAATCAAGCAAGTTAACGAAAATCATAAGAAACGAATTACTAGTTCAGTCTTGAATGAAGTTATCTTGGATGCGGTAGCAACCACACCAACGCCAACGGTGCATGGAAAGCGTCTGCGGATTTATTACGGAACTCAAGTGGCTATTCAACCACCAACATTTGTGGTCTTTGTTAACGACCCTGAATTAATGCACTTCTCATACCAACGCTTCCTTGAAAACCAAATTCGTAAAGCATTTGATTTCACGGGAACGCCAATTCACTTAATCATTCGGGAACGTAAGTAAGACCAATTAGATTAAGGCCCGAACCCGCACAAATGCAAAAGCAGCTGTGTGGGTTTTATTATCTAAAAGTTTTACAGTCTAAAGGAGAATATCATGCAAGAATCATATTCAGAACAAATGTTAGATGCACTTAGCGGAGGCCAATTAGAGGTAGCTAAGAAATTATTTGCATCTGCTTTACGCCATGACGACGACGATATGTTATTTAGTTTGGCAGAAGAATTATATGGATTAGGCTTTTTGAAGCAAGCAAAACGGGTTTATTTAAAACTTCTTGATGCTTATCCAGATGCTGATGAATTACGAACCGGCTTGGCAGATGTCTTGATTGATGAAGGTGAGATTGACGAAGCAATCAATTATTTAAGTCAAATTACACCAAATTCAGCAGCTTATCTAGAAAGTTTATTGGTTATGGCTGATTTATATCAAACGGAAGAACTATTTGAAGCGAGTGAACAAAAGTTGATTGAAGCTCATGCATTAGCTCCAAATGAACCGGTTATATTATTTGCTATGGCGGAATTTTACTTTAATATGCGCCAATTTAAAGCTGCCATCAAGTATTATAAAGAGCTCCTAATCCAAGGGGTTAAAACTTTCTCACGAGTTGATTTAGTCTCTCGGATTGGAGTTGCGTACGCGCAAGCCGGTAATTTTGATAATGCAATTGGTTATTTAGAACAAATTCACGAAGCCGATATGACTCCGGCTACTCAGTTCCAACTTGGATTTACATATTTCCAATTAAAAGAATATGAAAAAGCGATTCCAGCGTTAGAAAAAGTGGTTGAAATGGATAATCAGTTTGCTAGTGTTTACCCATATCTAGGGCAAGCCTTGGTTGAAACTAATCAATTGGAAGATGCATTACGAATCTTCCAACAAGGTTTAGCAGTTGATGAATTTAATGAAACCCTATTCAAAATTGCCGCTGAAACTGCGATTAAACTCGGTGACTTTGCATTGGCAACTAAGTACTATGAAGAAGGACTAGCCATTGAACCAGATGATGTAACCTTAGTACTGGGCTTGTCAAATCTATACTTACAAGCTGAAAATGATACTGATAATATTGAATTATTAAGTGCATATGTGCAAAATGATGAAGTTGATCCGCAAGTTTATTGGAATGTTGCCAAGTCATTGACACGCGTCGATCAGTGGGAACTTGCTCGTAAATACTGGCATGCTGCGGCAGATAGCTTTATGGATAATTATGATTATTTATATGAAGCCTTTAGCTTTGCCAAAGAAGATGCTGATTGGCAATGGGCATTGGCATTGGGGAATCAATATATTAAATTACAACCGGAAGATTACGATATGTTAGATCAAGTTAATGCTTTAACGGATGAACTTTAACAATAAAGTGCAGCCTCTTAATTATAAAAATAGGGCTAAATTCTAAATTAACGTAGTAATTATGTAAATTTAAAATTGTATTATATAAATTATGCGTCGGTTCAAGTTGTTGAACGGACGCTTTTTTTGGCTATCAATCAGGGTTATGTAAAGAATATGTATTGGTAATATTTATATTGTGTTAAATTTAGATAAAGATTAATTTACTATTTGAAATTATGAATTTGCCGTATAATATTAGTATAGATAACGATAAAAGGGGTGCTTTATGGCGAAAAATTTAGTTGGTGAAATCCTAATAAATACAACCACTGTTGAATTAATTATTTATAATAATAGCTCAAATACGGTGATAGAGAGTGTCCACAAAAATATGCAAGGTGGATCTGAAATTTATAGTTCTGGTTCAATTCCTTTCTCGGTCGCCCGCCGTTTACTTGTAATTATGCAAGGTTATCGACAATTAATGGCTGATTATGATGTTGAAAACGTCCAAGTATGGGCCAGTGAATTATTTATGCAAGCATCAAACTCAGAATTTATTGCAGATCAAATAAAACAAGTCACGGGTTATCTTGTTAAAAGTTTAAATAGTAGTCAAGAAGAATTCTATCGAAATCAAGCGATTAGAACGTACTTTCCTGAGTTTGCTCAAATGGCAGCCGAAAACTTATATATTATTGGGATTAATTCCGGTCGACTAGATATCGGCTATTATTCAGATAGTGAATTTAAATTTTCACGTAGTGTCTTATTAGGACCAATTCGAATTGCTGAATCACTTGAAGAGATTGAAAGTCAAATTGTTGATTATCCACAGTTTTTAACTGACTTTATTGGTAGTAAAATTGCAGACTTTGCCCAAGTATTACCGCATCTTGAATCTTGTAAGAATCTATTGGTAGTTGGTTCAGATATTCTTAATAAGGTTTTTATCCCCGTTAATGCCAAAAGTACAACGATTACAGTCGCTGAATTTAAAGCACTCAAACTAAAAATTCAGCATTTATCACGCCAAGCATTGATTGAACAGTTTAATATTCAACCGGAAGTTGTTCGATATATCATGCCCGAAATTTTTATTTTGGAACGCGCGTTTAGCATTATTAATGCACAAACAATTACACTTTCACGTTTGACGGCTATTGATGGTCTAATTTTTGCCCAACCGGGTTTAAAATTACCAGGTGAAGGTGAGATAGTCGCTTCAGCTGAAAATATCGCTGATCAATATCGAGTTGAATATCACCATCGTAAACAAGTTGAAACATTTGCATTACATATTTTTGATCAATTAAAACCAATCCATCATTTGGGGCATCGCGAACGCTTGTTATTGCATGTGGTCTGTATTGTGCATGATATTGGGAACTTTGTGAATAGTTATGCCCACTATATTCATTCAGCTAAATTGATTCAAAGTTTAGATTTTCATGGCCTATCCGATAAAGAACAAGCTATTGTAGCAATGGTTTCCCAATTCCATAGTTCTAAGACACCTGTAGCAGGTGAATATCAAGCTGAGGCGGAACGTTTTAACAAAAAAGAACGGTTATTAATTGCTAAGCTAACGGCTATTTTACGAATTGCTGATGCTTTGGATGATTCACGTTTACAAAAAATTCAGACGATTTCCGTATCTTTACGTGAAAATGAAGTAGTTATTACTGCTACAACCAATGCTAATATCTTATTAGAAACTTGGACTTTTGAACAAAAGGCAGCCTTTTTTATGGATGTCTTTGGAATTCAACCAACATTAAAGAAGAGAGTGAGTCGTAAATAATGAGTGAAAACAATATTTTTGATAAACCAGAATACTTTGTAAATCGTGAATTAAGTTGGTTACAATTTAACGAACGGGTTATTGAAGAGGCACGTGATCGACAAAATCCATTGCTTGATCGGATTCGCTTTCTTGCTATCAGCCAAAATAATCTGGATGAATGGTTCATGGTTCGAGTAGCTTCTTTGGCACAAATGGCCCATGCAGAGGTTAAGAAAAAAGATGCTGCTGGTTACACACCAAAAGAACAATTGGAACTAATTAGTGCCGCAGCAAGCGAACATGTTAAGCTACAATATCAAACTTATACGCGAGTGCTTGTACCAGCATTAAAGGAACATGGAATTAAAATTGTTAAACCAAGCGACTTGGATGCGGCAACTTTAGATTATTTTGAAAATTATTTTAACCGCGAAATTTTTCCAGTGTTAACGCCGATGGCTGATGACCAAACACGGCCATTCCCATTTCTAGCTAACGATAGTTTAAACATTGCTGTTCGTTTATCAAAAGAAAATCAAGCTGGCAAAACTAAGTTATTTGCAACATTGCAAGTTCCAGATAATGTCTTTAAGCGGGTGATAGCAGTTCCTAACCAAGATAAACATTTCGTATTATTAGAGGATATTATTAAACAATTTGTTGAATGTCTTTTTCTTGGTTATACGGTTAAAGAAACGGCAACATATCGCGTTTTACGAGACATGGAACTAGATGTGGCTGAAAATGAGGATGAAACACCTAATTTATTAAAAGAAGTTCAAGCACGTTTAGCAGAACGTGAACGTGGGGATGTGATTCGCTTAGAATGTGAGAGCACAATGAGTCAACATATAAAAAAGCGCCTCCAAGCAGCGCTTCAAGTAGCTAATGTGCGCACTTATGACGTCAATGGCCCAATAGATTTAACTTTCTTATCTGATGTTGCGAAACAAGTTACTGATGTGCCAGCATTAAGCTACCCTAATTTTACAGCTTACGAACCAACTGAATTAATGACAGGAAATATTTTTGATGTCATTCGTAAAAATGATCAATTATTACATCATCCATATGACACTTTTAAGCCTGTCGTACGCTTAATACAACAAGCTGCAATTGATGCAGACGTTTTAGCAATTAAAATGACACTCTATCGTGTATCTGGAGATTCTCCAATTATTAAAGCTTTGGGTCAAGCTGCTAAAAATGGTAAGCAAGTTACCGTATTAGTTGAAGTTAAGGCCCGTTTTGATGAGGAAAATAATGTGCATTGGGCCAAGGAACTCGAACGAATGGGGGTTCATGTAATTTATGGTTTAAAGGGGCTTAAGACCCACTCCAAAATTGCGATGGTTATTCGCCGTGAAGGGGATGAAATTAGACGATACCTTCATTTAGGAACAGGTAACTATAATGATGTTACAGCTCATTTTTATACTGATTTAGGTCTTTTAACTGCTGATACTAATATTGGTATTGATGCTGCCAATGTATTTAATATTTTATCTGGATATTCAGAGCAGCAATATTTTCATGAATTACACATGTCACCAGATGGAATTCGTGAGTTTATTGAAGCTAAAATTGATCAAGAAATTAAGAACGCCCAAGCAGGTAAACCAGCTAAGATTCAAATTAAAGTCAATTCAGTTTCAGATGCTGGCCTTGTTCGAAAATTATATGCAGCAAGTAATGCTGGCGTTAAGGTTGAATTAATTGTTCGCGGAATTGCTATCTTACGGGTCGGCATTCCAGCCGTTAGTGAAAATATTGAACTACATTCAATTGTTGGCCGCTTCTTGGAGCATAGTCGAATTTATATTTTTGCAAACAATGGCCAATCAGAAGTTTACCTTTCAAGTGCGGATTTGATGACACGCAACTTAAACCGGCGAGTTGAATTACTATTCCCAGTACATGCTGATAACTTAAAGCAACGAGTCTTATCAATTTATAATACTATGTGGATGGATAATATTAAAACACGTGTGTTACAATCAGATGGTAGTTACCAAAAGATTGATCGCCGTGGAGTACAAGATTCACTTGATGCTCAAGGGGCCTTTATGGCAGAAGCCACACAAAAGATTAAGGCGCAAAAGCATGCCGAAAAAGAAGCTGAACTTACAGAACGGTTTACACCATTAAATAATCCTTTTGAAGAATAATACTTTTCAAGGATTGATTGGAAGGGGAATAAAGGGATTTATGAAGAAATTTGCGATTATTGACTTAGGGTCAAACTCAGCGCGGATGACAATTAGTGAAATTCATCCAGATGGTTCATACACGGTGCTTGAACGAATGCAAGAAATGGTGCGCTTGTCGAATAATATGGGGCCTAAAAAGGTTTTACAAAAACCAGAAATTGAGCGGACACTTAAAGCACTTGATGGATTTAACCAAGCAATTCACAAATATGATGATATTACGGTTCGAGCAGTTGCAACTGCGGCAGTACGACAAGCAACCAATCAGGCTAAGTTTCTAGAATTAGTGCAAACTAAGGTTGGTTTAACACTTGAAGTTTTAACCGGTGAACAAGAAGCACACTATGACTATTTAGGGGTAATTAATACATTAAATGTTAGCAATACGCTGATTTTGGATACGGGTGGCGCATCATCAGAATTGATTTTTGTCGTTGATAAAGAATCACGCCATGAAGTTAGTATTCCAGTTGGGGCAGTTAATATTTCTGAGAAATTCTTAGAAAAAGATAAGATTAGTGCGGCAGCATTATTTCAAGCATTTACTGCAGTTGATGAACGTTTAAATAGCATTTCCTGGCTTCGGCAAGCCCATGAATTTCCACTAGTAGTCTTAGGCGGGTCTAATCGTACCTTAGGTAAAATATCACGACGTGCTAAGCATATTCAAGATACACCGTTGCATGGCTATCGGATATCAAGTGACGAAGCTTTTGGTATTTATACGGATATTTTGAGTAAAGATTTGGAAGAACGCCGTAAAATTGCGGGTTTAGCTAAAGAACGTGGTGATATTATCGTGGGCGGCTTGATGCCATTAATGGCTTTATTACGGTATGTTGATGCGAATAAAATTACTTTTTCACAAGCTGGAATTCGTGAAGGCATTTTGTTTGAAAAGATTAATGAGTTCACCGGTGAGGCAGTAATTGATCCAGAACCAGCGGCCTTAACCGTTGATATTGATGATTAGTTCAGATAATAGGAGTAGGAGTAAAATGAAGCAAGCACGTATTTTAAATATAGTCGTAACATTATGTTTAATGTTTTGGGTCTTTGATTTAGTAGAAGTCATTCGGTTTTAAATACTGATCAAGTGATTTAAAAGTAAAGTTATCAAAGATAGATAACGGTAAAGTGCATAAGCAATGATGTTGTCTTATGATAAAAGGCAGATAGTAGCATAAAATACAAAAATCCCAGCTGAATTTTCTAAATTCAGTTGGGATTTTTTAGTTTCACTTTTAAACCTTAATTAAAAGATTTCCATTTGCATATTTTTAATGATAATGCTTAAAAATTAGCATATTCATAGTTATTGAGTATATTTATGCCGTTTAAAGTGAAAAATGTTGCATATTATTATTGAAAAACGTATATTAATTTGTATTAAGAAATTGAAGTGAGGGAATATGATGAAAAAACCAGTGTATAAATTATTTTTAGCATGTTTAGCATTTATTTTTATTTTTAGCAATATTGGAACTACTATGGCAGCAACAGATACTCCAAAGTCTGATGCAACCTTAAAACAAATTAAGCAAAGTGGGTTACTAGTCGTTGGGCTATCAGCTGACTATGCGCCATATGAATTTCATCAAACAATTAAGGGTCAAGATGAAATTGTTGGTTTTGATATTTCAATGGCTCGAGCAGTTGCTAAGCAATTAGGGGTTAAATTGCAAATTAAAGAAATGGCGTATGATGCTTTATTGGGAGCTTTAAAAACTGGTAAAATTGATATGATTATTTCAGGGATGAGTCCAACTCCTGAACGGGCCAAAGAAGTCAATTTTTCTAAACCATACTTACATGTTAAGCAACAAGTGTTAGTTCGGGCAGCTGATAAAAACAAATATAAAGATGTTACAGATTTCTCTAATGTTAGTGTGGCTGCACAAAAGAGTACGACGCAAGCTGATTTAGCAACGCAAGCTTTACCTGGTGCTAAGCCAGTGCTGTTAACTAAATTTACAGATGCAATCTTACAATTGCAATCAGGTAAAGTGGGGGCAATTGTAGTTGAAAGTCCGGTTGGTGAAGCATATGTACAACACGATAAGCAATTGGCTTTAGTACCAATGAATTTTCCCAATGATATTGGTACGACAGTTATTGCAATGCCTAAAGGTGCGAATGCTTTAACGGCACAAGTTAATACGGTAATTGATCGCGTTAGTCATGATGGTTCGTTTAAAAAATGGCAACATTTAGCTAATGAGCAATTATTTGTTTCAAAAAGTTTCTTTGCTCAATACGGTAGTTACTTTATCTCAGGGACTGGTTTGACAGTTGTATTGGCAATTATTGGGGTTTTCTTTGGAGCTATTTTAGGAGTTATCTTGGCATTATTAAAACGTGCTAAACTCGATACATCTAATTCATGGCTAGTTCGTTTTGGGAAGCTAATTGGTAAAATTATTTCCAATGTTTACATTGAGTTTGTACGTGGAACACCGTTGATGGTGCAAGTTTATATTATCTTTTTTGGCGCCACATGGTTATTTCATTTAAATATTAGTGCTTTTGCATCGGGGGCAATTGCTGTTAGTTTGAATTCAGCGGCTTATGTAGCTGAAATTATTCGTTCTGGAATTAATTCAGTAGCTAATGGTCAAAATGAAGCTGCACGTTCCTTAGGTTTGTCAGCTGGACAAACGATGCGCTATGTTATTCTTCCACAAGCGGTTAAGAATATTTTACCTGCACTAGGAAATGAGTTTGTGACAGTTATTAAAGAATCTTCGGTTGTATCTGTTATCGGAGTTGGAGAATTAATGTTTAAAACAGCAACTGTTCAAGGGGCCTCATTTAACCCGTTCTTACCGCTTGTTATTACCGCATTAATTTACTTCATTTTGACGTTTGGTTTGACACGAATCTTAAACTTATTTGAAAAACGTTTCAACTTAGGTTAATTGTGAAACAAGGCTGGTAAAATTTATTTTTACTGGCCTTTTGGTGTGTCATTATTGATAATAGCAACCTTTTTTAGTTGCAGTTGCGTTGGTAGAATCTTTATAATAAACTAAGAAATAAGGATAGTGTTAAAAAGTTAACGCTAATAAGATAGGAAGATAGTGACTATGATTAATAAAAATCAACTAAAAGTTAGTTTTCTATTAGCGATGGTGTGTCTTGTTATTAAAGTATTTATCAATAATTTTGATCATACATCAATGACAAGTAAATTTATTCAGACAATTAATGTTCTCGGTGCTAGTGGGTATTGGTTCTTGCCAATTATTGTTGGTGTTTGGCTGATAGTGATGTTTACATTTGGCTTTTACATATTTTTTCGAATATTAAATGCAATTGTTCATGCATTGTATCGGCGGCGGTAAGGCTTAACTTACATCTAAAAGGCAAGGCAGAAGTGTTACTAAAGGCGGGCGATATTGAGGAATAATACGATACCCCTGAAGAATTTTTCTTCAGGGGTATCGTATTATTTGGAATATAGCTGCTAAAAATAGTTGTGTCCCAGCTTCTTTTGTATTCAAAAAATAACCGCTTGGGCCAATTTTCTGACCGCTTAAGCTAGAGCCATTTACTGATTCATATGGATGTGGAATACTGTATATACGGAGAGGGAAATATGAAAATAACAATTGAAATTGATCCATCAATCCCAGATCTAGAAGTTGTGTTGCGGACACCCCAATTTAATGAACAAGTTAGCGAACTTCAAAATATCTTACAGGCTTTTGATGCAAATCAAGTGCCTGAATTAATAGCCCCAATTACATACATTAAAGATGATACGGAATATTACTTTAATAATGCAGAGGTCTTATTTTTTGAAACAGATGATCGGGATGTATATGCACATACCATTAACGATGCTTACATTGTAAAACAGCGTCTTTATGAGTTAGAACAACGGCTAATGCCTGGATTTATGCGGATTTCAAAATCAGCACTATTAAATGTTCATGCGGTCTATGGTTTAACACGCACAGTTACTGGTGCAACGGTCGGATTTCAAAATAGTCCTAAAGTTGCTTTCGTTTCCCGCCGTTATTTCAAAGATTTAAAAGAACGTTTAGAAGAGGAGCGTAATTTATGAATAAAAATACAATTGTTCCCGGTTTAGGTTTTCTAGCAGCTGGTGTATTCTTAGTTGTGTATGAACTTGGATGGTTAAACTTCCATGTTGGTATGTGGACTTTAATTTTTACAGTGATTTTAGTTTTCTTTATGGTAAAAAACTTACTTAAAGGTGGCATTGTTGTGCCAGTGGCTAGTTTAGCAATTTTAACAATGCTATATGCTAATCCATTAGGCATTGAAAAATTAGTTCCATGGACAATTATTGCAGTGGCTATTTTAATGATAATTGGTTTAGAGTTAATCTTTAAGACTAAAAGTCGTAGGTATTATATTTTTAATCAAGGGACTGAGCATAATAAATTTAAGAAAAAATATGTGTATGGTCCTGATGATGTACAAGATAGTGTTGCGAGTGATTTAAACTTAAATGCTAATATGACATCAACATTTCGCTATGTTAAGTCACAGGATTTTCAAAATGGTCAAGTTACTGCTAAAATGGCAAGTGTGAAAATCTACTTTGACAAGGCCCATATTAATACCACAGCAACATTAAACTTGGATGTCAATCTGTCAGATGTTTCAATTTATGTTCCACGCGATTGGCATGTTGTAAACCAAGTTAACCCATTATTAAGTGATGTAGAAGAAAAGACCCCGGCTGATGAGATTACTACGGCCGAATTGATTATTACTGGGAATGTTAATCTTTCAGCGGTTAATATTTATCATATATAAGTGAAAGCCTAGTAGCTAATATATTTGAAATACGCTAGATGCCAACCTGAAGAATTTTTCAGTAGGACATCTGGCGTATTTTTTGAAAGTAAACTAACATTAAATATTAATTAATAGTGTGGACATAGGTAATATCAATGGTTTATTTCTAAAATTACTATTATTTTTAATTAATAATGTAATTGCTTGTTATTTAAGAATTTGTTAAGATAATTGAATAACAATGAGCAAAGGAGCACATTATGGAAAATATTTTACAAGTTAGCCAATTAAGTAAACGATTTGGTAAGAAACAAGCCTTATCTAATGTTGAATTTACGGTTGGAAAAGGTCGCATTGTTGGGTTAATTGGGCCAAATGGGGCCGGAAAAACAACAATCATGAAAGCCATTTTAGGTTTGTTCTCATATGAAGATGGTCAAATTAAGATTGATAATCAACCGGTATCTGAAACGAGTCATCAAGCCTTAGCTAAAGTCGGCGCATTAATTGAATATCCTGCTATCTATCCATATTTGAGTGGATTAGATCATTTAAAGTTAAATGCAACGGGTGATGATGTTACTAATCGGATTGATCGATTAGTAAAGCAAATGAAAATGGATAGCTATATTACACGGAAAGCTAAAAATTATTCTCTTGGGATGAAGCAAAAGCTAGGGATTGCCTTAGCTTTGATCAATCAACCAGAATTAGTTATTTTGGATGAACCAATGAATGGCTTAGATCCACAAGCCACTAAGGATTTACGAGATGTAATTATTGAGCAAGCAGCTGCAGGAACCGCCTTTTTAATCTCAAGTCATATCTTAAGCGAATTAGAAAAACTTGTTAGTGAAGTCGTAATTATCGATCATGGAGAAGTAATTAAGCAAGCAACAATTGCTAATTTGAATCAAGATCAAGCGGATTATATTATCTTGAAAACAAGTGATGATGAGCAAGCACAAATAATTTTACAACAAGCTGGGATTGCCGTTATGAAAGCTCCCGGGGTAGTCTTTAATCAAACAGCAACGGTAACTTTAGCAGTTGTTTTAAAAACATTAATTCAAGCTAATATTGACGTATTTGATGTTTTACACCAAGGTGAAGACTTAGAAGCCTCATTATTGTCAATTTTACACAATGAAACTAAGGAGGGTTAGACATGACGACCTTATTACGACAAGAAATGTTTAAGTTACGACACCAAAATATTACATGGATTACAGTTGGGTTTAATTTAATTGTGATGACATTATTTGCGGTACTTACAAAGCTAAAACCTACATGGTTTGATGCAAATAATGAGGTTGCTATGGGATTTAGCGGCACCTTATTTTTAGTATTTTTCTTGATTGGTGTGGCTTCAACTATTGTAGCGGCAGAATTTCAATATGGCACAATTAAAGCGTTATTATATCGAAAATATTATCGTGGACAAGTCTTTGCAAGTAAGGTAGTAACCTTATTAGTGTATTCAATTATTAACTATATAATTATTTTTGGATACACTATGGTTTTAAAATTAATCCTTTTTGGAAATGTTGATTTAACTGCTAAAATCGGTAAGACAACCATTATTGGGCAGTTAGGATTGAATTTGTTAGGATCATTTGTAGGTCTTTGGTTAATCTTGGCGTTAGTATTATTAATTGCTAATTTATTTAAAACAAGTTCAGCCGCGATTACGATTGGTATTTTAAGTTACTTTGCAGCGTCAATATTACAAGTTGTGCAATCATTTGCTATCCAAAAATGGAACTGGCTAAAATGGAATCCGTTGAATATGCTTAATGCAGGGGCGCAGATTAAGGATTCTACATTGCATAGTTTTACAAAATTATCATTAACAGCAATTACAACCGGTAGTATTGTATATACATTAATTTTCTTATTAATTGGTTATTATATCTTTAAAAAGCGCAATGTTTAACCAAAGTTAAAGTGTTTGGTTTAAATTAATATTCCCGAATAGTTTATAATAGTTATATTTAACAAATAGGGGGGATTGTTTATGAAAAAAATACCACGAGTACTAGCATATGTTGGGTTAACAATTGTTTTGATTATTTCATTAGGATTAATTTTTAATCAGCAGATTGCTAAGTTTGCACTTGAAACTTACCATCCACATGTTACTAGTAAGTCAATTCAGGCTGCTAAGCAAAAGCCAGCTAGCTTTGATTGGCAAAAAGTTGACAGTGTTTCATCAACGCAAATTATTCAAGCACGGTTTAAAACAAATGATGCTAATTTCATAGGATATGTGGCGGTGCCCTCAATGGGGATTGCTTTGCCAATTTCTGCAGGAACGGGTGGTGATAACTTAGCTTTGGGGGCAGCAACGGTTTTACCACAACAAGAAATGGGAACAGGGAATTATGTATTAGCCAGTCATATGGTCTATATTGGTAAGAATTTATTATTTTCACCTTTGTATTACCATAAAGCTCAAGGAGCTAAAGGACAAAAAATTTATTTAACTGATTTGAAGCATGTTTATGAATATACAACAACTGAGTATAAAGTTGTGCCATCGACGGCAGTCCAAATTACTAATCCTGTTCCTGGGAAAAAAGTAATTACATTATTTACATGCAACTATACACATAATGATGGCCGAGTAGTATTACGCGGTGAATTAACTAAAACGATGACATGGCATGAAACGTCAAATAAAGTTAAAGACTATTTCAAAAATCAAAATAACTCGGGGAATTGATAAAAAGGTAGTTATTTAATGTTATCTTAATGAAGGGTATGCTATAATTGGCATTCATAATAAATTTACTACTCAAATTAAGGCTAATGCTACAAATAAATCACAAATGTAATATAAGAAATGCGGTTGAAATTGTTATTTCAGCCGCATTTTCTTATTGCAAGAGCACATTTATTAGCGGTTAGAAGTTTTGTTTCAAACTTGAAAAGACGTATAATTTAGTTTTTAAACGTAATATTCTGGTAATTAAGGAATAGCTGAATTATACTTATTCACAAAAAGGAGGTACAAAATGATTGCAATTGGGACACAAAACAAATTATCACTAACCGTCACGTTAGCTGATACTGCAGTAACATTTAAAAGTGGTAGTTTACCAGTTCTAGCAACACCTCGATTAATTGCTCTATGCGAAGAGGCTGCTTGCCAATTGATTGAGTCAACCTTGGAAAATCAGCAAACAACGGTGGGAACATTAATTAATGTTCAACACTTAGCAGCCTCACCAATTGGGCAAACTGTAACCGTTACGTGCACACTAATTGCACATAAAGATAGAAAATTTCAATTCGCCATCGAAGCCATCGATGCTCAGCAAGTAGTTGCGCAAGGGTACCATGAACGAGTGTTAGTTGATGCCGATAAATTTATGAAAAAAATTAGTGATAAGTAAATTTTATTTACGTAATCTTTATAATAATTTAGTAGTTAAATTTGATTTAAAAATGGATAATAAAGATACGTTCATATTTTAAAATTAGGAAAGTAGGGTCAGCATATTTTAAGCCGATTTAAAACACGTTATATATATTATTTAATTGCCGCACTCGTCATAAATGCGGTCAGTATTATTATTTTACCAAGGATTTTAAATAGTTTTGATGTGCCGTTTCATATCAATCGAGTGGTTGGTGCATGGGGCGGCTGGAAAAGTGGTCAAATTCTACCATACTTAAATCCATGGGCACTTCATGGGCTTGGCTTAGGATCAAATTATTTTTATGGAACCTGGCAAGCTTTCATTTTAGCGCCAATATATGGTTTGACACATTCAGTCGCATTTACGTTTACACTTTTTAATATTGTTGCGACATTTGTAGCAGGGATATTAATGGATAAATTGTTACGACAATTTTTTCAATCTGATGCGGTAATCATTGCAAGTAGTTTTTATATGTTGTCGCCCTTTATGGTGCATAATTTATTTGTTACACAAGATCAAGGGGCTATTATGGGAATTGCCTTATTACCGATGATTTTTATTGGTGTGTTTCGAATATTGCAGCAACAAGCTAATGGAATTGGTTACTTAGCTATTGGTAGTGCATTATTATTATCAAGTCATTTATTAAGTACGTTTTTGGCATTTATTGCAGTCATAATTGTTCTGTTGACAAATTGGCGTCGCTTTAATGGCCGAATTATCCTTAACTTCATTTATGCCGGCTTATTAGCTTTAGTGCTTAGTGCCTTTTTCTGGGTGCCTTTAATTGAATTAAAGTCGCTAAACCTTTACAACGCCTTCTTTAAAGATATTTATGTTATGGACCGTACAGCGGCTTTCTTGACAAGATCAAATAGTTGGCAACCATATAGTATTTTAATTAAGGTCGTCAATGCCTTAGTTGTACTTGGAACTTTGTTTTTGATTATTAAGTGGCGGTCTGTCAAAGCTCGAACTACGCAATTACAATTTAGTTTGTTTAAATTAAGTCTAGGAATTGCTTTTGGATTTACATTTTTAAGTTATGCACCACTAAATTGGCGTTACTTACCAAGTGTTTTTTATAATCTACAATTTTTATGGCGCTTTATGTATATCGGCTATTTCTTTATCGCAATATTACTTGCCGTACTAATTGAAGCATTTGTCCGTCAAGGTAATACTAATGGATACACACGTAGATTAGCCTGGCCAGTTCTCATTGGGTTAAGCCTCACGATAGTTTTAGCCTTAGGACAAACTTGGCAATATGCGCATTCAGTGCGACATGCAGTTAAGTTAGATCGCCATGTGGCAGTACTTGCCAATGGGTATAAACAGTTTAATCCGCATAGTAAAAATGATGCCTGGTATTTTGAATATGCTAGTACGGGGGTTTATTTACACCAAGCCCTCATTAGTGATCCGGCACCTATTTTGGCCAATCATCACATCGATACAAAAGCAATTAAGACCCAGCCATTAAAGGCAGGGAAATTTATTAGTGCCCATGTTAAAGTGACCGCACCCGATAATTATTTAATTTTTAAGAAGATTTACTATCCAGGTTACTATGTACATTTAGCTAGTGGCAAGCATAAAAATATTCAAGCGACCCATAATACTGATGGCTTAGTAGCTGTACGATTACCTGCACATTATCAAGGTCAAATCGATTTAGGATTTCAAACACCATTACGCTATATTTGGTTGTGGGCTATGTCACTTAGTGGATTAATTGCCTGTGGAATTATGATGTATCGGCAGCGAAAGTTAGTGCCCCCTTTTCATAAGGCGTTATTTTGATAAATATTAAAAATGCGAGCCGTATAAAAGGCGCCTAGATAACGCATCAAAAAAGACTGAATTTGTAAAAATTTGGTCTTTTTTTTCGTATTTTATTATCTAAGTCTTTTTGCGATCTGCCTTTTAATATGTGTTGGTAATGTTGGCGATTTTCAAGATACTAGTATGACAGGATAGTGGCAACCTTCATTAAAATTGTGTAAGCAAGGTCTGATAATCAGATGAAAATTAAAGAAAGTTTAAAGAATAGCTTTGATATAACACTATATATTCGCTATAATCTAAACAATATGGTTTTCTTCTACCAAATGAAGATAATAAAAGAATAAGAGAGGAGCTTAGAATGGAACAATCACAAAAAGGGATTTCTGCATATGCTTTGTTTGTTGGCTCATTCCTTAGTAATACAGGAATTAGCTTTATTTGGCCGTTAACAACGATTTATATGCACGATTATTTAGGCAAAAGCCTAACAGTGGCAGGATTAGTTTTATTTATAAATTCACTATTTACAATGCTTGGAACAAATATCGGAGGTTATTTATACGATAATTGGAGCCATTTTAAAACAGTCTTAATAGGAACGTTATTAGTAACTTTTTCTAGTGCAATGTTGATTTTTAATCATCAATGGCCTAATTATGCGTTTTGGCTAATTTTATTAGGTTTTGGGAATGGTTTGATTGTGACTGCGGTTAATTCGTTTGCAACGATGGTTGAAGGTAAAACCCCTAGTTATGTCTATAATGTCTTATATTTTATGAGTAATTTGGGGCTTGTTGTTGGAACTTTAATGGTTGGTTTTTTACTCCATCTAGGGATTAGTATCGTGTTTGGAGCGGCAGCAGTTTTATATATTATTCTATTAGGAATTGTTATTATTGCCTATCGTGGGCATGAACAAGAAAGTAATATTGCTCGTAATTATCATGGTGGTGGTGAGTATATTGAACGCTCAAGCATGATTCGTATCATGACACTGTTATTCTTATTAGCAATCATTTGGGTCTTTTATGAACAATGGCAAAGTAATATATCAGCGTACATGGTGTCACATGGCTATACGGTTAAGGATTATAGTTATATGTGGACGGTTAATGCGTTGTTAATTGTCTTAATTCAACCAATTATGACATACTTTGATGATTTCTTATTGCGCCATATTAACTTCCGTTTGTATGTTGGCTTTTTCTTAATTGGGGCTTCATTTTTAATTTTGCCATTTGCACAACACACGTATGTCTTATTTATGGCATCAATGGCATTATTGACGGTTGGTGAAATTGCATGTTTACCTGCGGTAGCTACTTTTGTCAATATGTTGGCCCCTGATTCACAGAAGGGTAAGTTTCAGGGATTGGTTGCTGGAGCAGGAGCTTTAGGTCGAGCTATCGGCCCATTCTTAGGAGCTTTAATTATTGATTTTGCGTCATATACTGACTTATTTATTGTTTCGACGGTAGTTATTTGGTTAGTAACGCTAATCTTTTTAGTTATTAATCAACGCATGCAAGTTAAAACAAGCGAAAAATAAAATATTTAATAATCTAATATGGTTTAATTTTGGCACTACGCTAAAATTAAGCCATTTCTTTTACTCAAAATTACTAATTTACTTGAGCCGATTGAATAAAATCGCTAGTACTTATATACTATAAGTAAGTAAAATTGGCAATGAGCTATTATGCATGAATATACTTCATTTTAAGCATATTCATATTTAAATTGTATAAAATTGACATAAATTAGAATTATGTTTGTTCTTATGCAAAATAATTGATAGACTAACAGATATTAAAATACGAAGAGGTGAACAGCGATGAGTGCAGTACTAGAAATTAAAAATGTAGAGAAGCATTTTGGTGATACCGCCGTAATAAAAAATATTACTGAAACAGTTAACAAAGGTGAAGTAATCGCCGTTTTAGGACCTTCTGGAGCAGGAAAGTCAACTTTCTTGCGGGCTTTAAATATGCTTGAAGCTCCTTCAGCAGGTGAGATTATTTTTGAAGGTCAAGATTTAACAAAGCTAAATGATAAACAGCTTGATAAATTACGTATGAACATGGGAATGGTATTTCAATCATTTAATCTCTTTCCTAATATGTCAGTCTTAGAAAATATTAAATTAGCACCAATGAAGATTAAAAAAGTAAGTAATGATGAAGCAACTAAGGTAGCAAGGGAATTGTTAGCAAAGGTTGGCTTAGCTGATAAAGCAGATGTTTTTCCAAGTAGTCTTTCTGGTGGTCAACAACAACGAGTGGCAATTGCACGGGCTTTAGCAATGAAACCAGAAGTAATGCTATTTGATGAACCAACCTCAGCCTTAGATCCTGAAATGGTGGGTGAGGTTTTGAAGGTTATGCAAGATTTAGCAGATGAAGGGATGACAATGGTAGTTGTCACGCATGAAATGGGCTTTGCCCGCGAAGTCGCTACAAAAGTTTGGTTTATGGCTGACGGATTTATTCAAGAAAATGCGGCCCCTGAAGATTTCTTTGCAGCACCTAAGACAGAACGTGCTAAAGACTTTTTAGCTAAGATTCTCTAAAATAATAATCTAGAAGACCATTAAGATGCCTCCTTGAAGAATTTTTCTTCAGGGAGGCATTTGTTGTATTGTGCATATATCTGATTGAAAAATTAATGGGGGTCCTTTAAATTTTAATATTGGTCTGAAGTTACGATATTTTTTTATCTAAGTGATTTCAAATTTGTCTTAAAATTAGTTGACCATTTTGATGATAAAGATAATAAAGTTGTTGTTTGGTATTAGCAAATATAAGTAATATTAAGGTTTTGCTAGTAATAATAAAAGCTATACCAATTACTAAATTAGATTGACGTTATCGTCTTTTCCGCCTAAACTGAAGGCGTAATCAAGAAATTAATTGGCGCTGATTTGTTAAAATGGGGGGCATTATGAAAAAACAAGATTTAAGTCAAATTATTACAGCATTCCAAACACAATTTAATACAAGACCAAGTGATATGTTTTTTTCACCTGGGCGGGTTAATTTGATTGGTGAACATACAGATTATAATGGTGGTCATGTTTTTCCAATTACCTTAACTTTAGGCACATATGGGGTTGCTCGACGGCGTAAAGATCAGTTAGTACGTTTGTATTCACTTAATTTTCCAGAATTAGGCGTGATTAGTTTTGAAATTAGCGATACTACTAAATTACCAGAGCATAATTGGGCTAATTTTGTTAAGGGAGTAATCAAATCGTTAACGGAGTTAGGTTATGTGATTGATTATGGCTTTGATTTGGCTATTGATGGCGATATTCCTATTGCAGCTGGGCTTTCTTCATCAGCCTCGCTTGAACTACTAATTGGGGTTGTCATTCAACGATTATTTGACTTTAAAATTCCACGATTACAATTAGTAATGGCAGGCCACCAAGCAGAAAATGATTTTATTGGGGTTAATACTGGCTTGATGGATCAATTTTCCGTTGGCTTTGGTGCACCTAATACAGCCATCTTTCTAGATACAAATACTTTAGGTTACCGATTAGTTCCGGTAATATTACATGATTATGAAATCATTATTATGAATACAAATAAACCACGAAGTTTGGTAACGTCAAAATATAATGAACGAGTTAGGGAAACCCAGCAGGCCTTACAAGCTTTACAAACAGAATTACCGATTGAGAGTTTGGGTGATATTGATATGACAACTTTTACAAGCCATCAAAAGCTTATAAAAGATCCGCTTCTTTTAAAGCGTGCTCGACATGCAGTCAGTGAGAATCAACGCACAATTAAAGCGGTGAAGCAATTAGCTCAAGGTGATTTAATTGAATTTGGTATGTTACTAAATCAATCGCATGCGTCATTACGTGATGATTATGATGTGACAGGCATTGAATTAGATACATTAGTTACCGCGGCACAAGAATTTCCAGGTGTTTTAGGGGCCCGGATGACTGGAGCGGGCTTTGGTGGGTGTGCGATTGCCTTAGTACCTAAAAAAAGCCGGGCTCGTTTTGAGCAACAAGTAGGAGCACGGTTCCATCAAGTTGTGGGCTATGATGCTAGTTTTTATGACGTGGAAATCGGTCCGGGAGCTCAATGGATTGGACCGGTAAAAGACTAGTTAATAGTGGTTATTGGGTCATACAAGAATCGGGGGAGACTATGAATAATAAACAATTACTACAGCGAGTCGGCTATGCATTGGGGGCCTTTGGACATGATACGTATTATGTTGCTTTAAATACGTATTTTATGATTTTTGTTACTAGTGTCATGTTTGCGGGGAGTGGTAAAAACATGACTGCTTTAATTGGTTTAATTACGACTTTAGTTGTCACCATTCGTTTAATTGAAATTGCGTTTGATCCCTTAATTGGGAGTGTTATTGATAATACCGACACTAAGTACGGTAAGTTTAAACCATGGTTAGTAGTAGGGGGAATTGTTTCTGGGTTGACCTTAATTATGATTTTTACAAATTTATTTGGGTTAGCTTTAACTAATCAGACGTTATTTATTATTTTGTTTACATTAATCTTTATTATCCTAGATTCATTTTACTCATTTAAAGATATTACGTTTTGGTCAATGATTCCAGCATTAAGTACAGATACTAAAGAGCGTGAAAAACTAGGTACCTTTGCTCGTTTTGGGTCATCTTTAGGAGCTAATGGAACGACGATGCTAGTTGTCCCAATTACAACAACGATTACTTGGTGGTTAACTGGTAAGAACGAACAAGGAGCAGTTGGATGGTTTTGGTTTGCTGTGATTGTAGCAATCATCTCGGCAGGGACAGCGGTTATTACAGCTATCACCACGCATGAAAACACCTCAATTATTCGCCAACAAACCCAAAAGGCCAAGCTTGGCGATATTTTTCGCGCACTAACACGTAATGATCAACTTTTGTGGTTAGGATTATCATACATTGCCTATGCAATTGCTAACGTTGCCACAACGGGAGTATTGTTATTATTTTACAAATTTGTTTTAGGTCGGGCTGATTTATTTGTAATTGTCGGAATTATTGCAACGGTGACAGGCTTAATTGCCGTCCCTTTATTCCCTGTGCTTACCAAATATATGTCGCGCCGTATTATTTATTTAGCCGGCTTATTATTAAATTTAATCGCATATGGCTTATTCATTTTGCCCATAGTAATCTTTTGGTTGTACAAATCGCAACGGTTTGCTTTTATTTCC
Organism: Periweissella fabalis; assembly: GCF_012396505.1. Taxonomy (GTDB): domain Bacteria; phylum Bacillota; class Bacilli; order Lactobacillales; family Lactobacillaceae; genus Periweissella; species Periweissella fabalis. The sequence continues at coordinate 142,651 of NZ_JAAXPN010000001.1, forward strand.
CACAACAATTGATTTTCTTATCAGCATTAATGACAATTACTGATTCAGTCGAATACGGATAATTAAAAAACGGGGTTCGTAATGAGGCTGTTACGTTATCAATTCGCCCACTATTAGATAAAATAGCCGGGGCATTATCTAATGGAATTGTCGGCTTCATTGCGGTAGCAGCTGGTATGAGCGGGACAGCAACTTACCAAGATATTACAGCAACTAACATTGGCACATTCATCATCTTTGCATTTGCACTACCAGCGGGGTTAATGGTATTTGCTGGGATTATCTTTGCTTGGAAAGTAACTTTATTTGAAAAGCAGCATGCCCAAATTGTTAACCAACTTGAGCAAAATTTACGTAGTGAACAAGGGTTGCCAACTAACGAGGAAAAAGCATGAAATTAACTGTAACTTATGTTAATCAACTTCATGGCCATCAAGTGATGTGCTTTCAATTGGAAAATCAGCGGCATACCCGCTTAGCAATTTTAAATTATGGTGGTATTATCCAAGAATTTTCAGTCATTGATGGTAATGAACGAATTAATTTACTTACACCAGTAGAGGATTTAACAGTATCACGTAATAATGGTCGTAATATTAATTGCCTCTTGGGGCGGGTGGCTGGTATTATTCAAGCAAGCCGATTTGTATATGAAGGGGATGTTTGGAATTTACCAACTAATTATTATACGCATACTATCAATGGTGGCCCACATGGGTTTAGCACACAATTTTTTAATGTTACAACAGATGGTGAAGCCGGCACAATTACCTTACATTATCAAGCTAGTGAGCAATTTGATGGGTTTCCAGGTACACTAGATGTAGCAATAGTTTATCAATTGACGGAAGATGATGCTGTTCATATAACATTTACCGGTCATCAAAAGGAACGCCCAGGCATATTTAATCCAACGATTAAGACGTATTTTGATCTTGGTAAGTCAGTTGCTGATATTACAAATTCAAAATTGGCTATCAATGCCCAACAACGCTTACTTGTGGATGCAGATAATGTTCCAACTGGTGAAGTCACTGCGGTTAGTAAGGATGGTTTTAATTGTTTAAACGTACAATCATTAAGTATTCCTAGTGCTGGAGTAGCAGCTAATTATATTATGCCACCTGATTTAAAACAAGTGGCGGTAACATTAACTAATTCGGTAACTAAGCGGATGGTACAGGTTTTTTCAAATCACAACGGTTTGTATCTTGAAGGTGCCAAGTTGGCTAGAGGGCAATTACTAGCTTCAAAACAGCATCTTAAGCCACAAGCCGTGGTAATTATGCCACAGAATTTACCTAATAGCGTTAATATTCCAGAATTTGGGTCGATTTCAATTGCAGTCGGTGAGACAAAACGCTATGATATTATTTATAGATACATTAAAATTAATTGAAAAAACAATACTTTTAAAGTGAGATCGATTGGCTAAGTCGATTTCACTTTTTGTAAGTTTAGCTACTATATGATTGGAGTGATAAAATGGTTAGTATGCGCGATGTTGCACAGCATGCCGGAGTTTCAGTTGGCATAGTATCACGAGTTTTTAATCAAGATCCAACGTTAAAGATAACCATCGCAACACGGCAACGAGTATTGACAACAGCCCAAACATTAGGCTTCCGGCATAAGCCACGGAAGCTACAACGTGGAAGTAAAACAAGTAGGGAAAAACAAATATATGTGGCGGTGATTACTAGTTATGAGCAGCGCCATGAAGTTTCTGATCCATACTTTTTAGCTTTGCGTAATGGATTGGCTGAGGGAGCTCAAAATCAGCAAATCCATTTGGATTATCTTTTTACACTACATTCAGATAAAAAGCCATGGGATGAATTAACACGCTACGATGCAGTTATCTTGATTGGTACTTTTTCAGAACAATTGCTAGCTACAATAAGTACATATAATAAGCATTTAGTCATAATCGATGATCATCGTGAATTACCTAATTATGATGTGGTACATAATGATTTTTACTATCAAACAATATGCTTGTTAGAACATTTATATCACCAAGGGCATCGTAAGATTGCTTTTCTAGGGGTTCAAATACCATTGTATGATTGTAATGGCAACGTTACGGAATGGATTAAAGATGTCCGACAGGTAGCCTACGATCAGTGGATGGAACAAAAAAAGATGCCCCAAGCAGGGTATTGTGAAATCTTAACAACGTGGGAGATCCAAGCTGTAATTAAAAGTACACACCGACTAATGAATTTACCAACGCCACCAACAGCAATCATTACTAGTTCAGATCCGATTGCAATTATTTTGTATAACGTGTTAAATGAAAACGGTTGGCAGATTCCTGAACAAGTCAGTGTTGTTAGTTTTGATGATATTGAATATAGTCGCTTTTTAATACCTAGTTTAACAACAATTCAACCCAATACAGCAACTATGAGTAAGGTGGCATTACGTTTGATTATGGAACAACTTAATGATCAACGCCAACCAGGTATTAGTGTTGAGGTAGCTTCTCAGCTTATTGAACGACATAGTGTAATTGATTTAAATTAGCGTGGAGGAGAAATAAGATGACGACAATTCGTGATGTTGCCCGCGAAGCTGAGGTTTCACCAGCGACAGTTTCACGGGTTTTAAATGATGATACAACTTTTAAGGTTGCTGAGACAACACGCCAAAAGATTTTAACGGCGGCGACAAAATTAAATTATAGCCAAGCAATAAAAAAGCAACGTTCACGTAAAAATCGCCGAGTTAATGGTACTACAATTGGGGTGATTACAACATATAATGATTTACGTGAAATTGATGATCCTTATTTTCTGGCAATTCGCAATGGGCTAAAAAAAGGGGCGTATTTAAAGCAGCGTAAGCTAGAATTTTTGTTTTCCTTACATGATACTAATCCTAATTGGAAATTGGTTAAACAATGTGGGGCAATTATTGTGATTGGGTGCATCGACCAAGCACTATGTGATTATATTATGCAGCATAATGCTAATTTAATTGTGATTGACGAACAACGACCAGGGCAACCTTATGATACTGTACATAATGATTTTGCTAATCAAACTAAGCATTTATTAGATTACTTATTTGAACAAGGTTACCGTGATATTGGCTTTATTGGCGCAGCAATGCCACTTTTTGATCGTGAAGGGCAGCCTAGTCAATTTGTCGATGATGTGCGGTACACAGCATATATGGCGTGGATGGCTAAACAGCATTTGCCAATCCCTTTGGCGCCAATTATTTTACCAGATTGGGATACACAAGCTGCAATTGAAGCACTGAATACATTAATTGCAAGTAAAGTACACCTACCAAGTGCAATGATAGCTGCTTCAGATCCGATTGCATTAGGCCTTTATCATGCGTGCCAAGCTAATAACATATCAATTCCTAATCAAATGGCAGTTGTTAGCTTTGATGATATTGAAGTAACCCGCTTTCTAGTACCACCGCTAACTACCGTGCACCCAGATGCTACCATGCTAGGGCAGAGTGCGATTAATTTAGCAGATGAACATATTCGTGGTTTAGCGGAAGGTACTTTACGGATTAAAGTACCTTCAAAATTAATAATACGTGATAGCGGCAAGCAAGTTAAATAAGAAATAGCTAGTGTTTCCACTTGAAGATTGCAATTAAATTACTAAGCTAATGTTACATATGTGTAATATCTTTATGTTAAAATATCATGATTGTGAAAGTATATTTAACAAAATAAATATTAGGGAACTTAATAATGCATCGAAAACATTGGATTACAGCAGGATTCGTATTTATCGGAGCTGCAATCATATCAGTAAATATTAACACTTCAAATGACACTAGTTTGGCTAGTCCAGTTGAAAAAACTGTAAAGTATACTCCAACAGTTAAATCAGCATATCCCCAACCAGAATATCAACCAATAGCGAATATCCCCAATTTAACGGCTGAAAGTGCATCAATTTATGATTTAAATGCGCATAGTTTTGTTTTTAAGAAAAATGCGTATGTCCAAAAGTTTAATGCTTCGACGTCAAAATTAATGGCAATGTATGTTATTTACAAGCGTATGCAAATTGATCCAAGTTTACAGTGGTCTGATCAAGTTAAAATTACCAATCCAGGAGTTGCTAAAATGAGTATTGCTCCTGGTTTAGGTGAAATTCCATTAGTGTTAAATAAAAGTTATTCTGCACAATCTTTAGCAGAAAATGCAATGGTTGTTTCCTCAAATGAGAGTATTACCGCCTTAGGTATTTGGGCATTTGGGTCTAATGATGCGATGGTAACGGCTATGAATACTGAAGCTCAAGAAATGCATTTACAGCAAACACACTTTTATACAACTTCTGGGCTCGACGTAGATGATGTCGCATCTTTTGGCCTCCAATTAAAAGGTGCACCTAATGATGGCCGTAATACATCATCAGCTTATGATTTAACGATGTTAAGTCAAGCATTGATTACTGAATTTCCACAAATTCTCCAATTAACGCAGGTACCGCAAGTGATTGTCGATAATATTATCCATCAATCAACTAATCGGTATTTAAAGGGCTTTGAATTTTTTGATCCAAAGCATGGTATTGATGGTTTGAAAACTGGCACAACGCCTGCAGCTGGCCAAGTTTTTGTTGGCACAAGCATTTTACCTGGTAAACATCGCATCATTACGGTTGTGATGCATTCAACGGATCGCTTTACTGATAATAATAAACTACTAGCAGCAATTAACCGTTAAAATATCACAACAACCAATGGTGCTATGAAAAAAGGCGTATAGACACGCTCTACAACTAGAAAAGCTCGACTGAATGTGAAAATTCGGTCGTTTTTTTGTATTTTATGCTAGAATCTGCTTTTGGGAGAGACAACCTATAAGTAACTTACTACTAAGTTTTAGTTATGCCCCAAGCTTGTTTTACTATCTTGTACTTCTAAATAAGTACCTTGAAATGGTTTAATTAGGTGGAATTGATTTTGTGTAACAATATTGAAACATTATTATGGTAACATTAGATTTCGTAAGGTAAATTTAAAAAGAAGCGAAGGCATAATGATGAAAATCAAATCTTTGACACAGTCAATATTAGTGGTAGCTAGTATTGCAATTATTCCTGTTAATTTGGTTGGCGATGCAATTACTGGCCAAGTTGATAATCAAGTTCATGCTATGGCAATTCCAAAACCTGAGTATGGGCGTGTGCATAATGTTCCGAATTTAACGGCCCCTAGTAGTGCGATGTATGATTATACATCACGGACTTTTCTATATTCTCATGCACCATTTAGTTGGCAATATAGTGCTTCAACAAGTAAATTGATGGCCATGTATGCAATTTATCGGCAAATGCGAGCTAAACCATGGTTAAAATGGTCAAGTCCAGTTAAGATTGATTATTGGGGTATTAGTAGTATGAGCACCACACCAGGTTTAGGTGAGACACGGCTTATCTTAGGGCATACATATAGTGCCCAACAACTAGCTCAAAATGCGATGGTCTTATCTTCAAATGAAAGTATCACAGCCTTGGGTCGCTGGGCTTTTGGAACTAACCAAGCAATGATTCAAGCAATGAATTGGAATGCTCGGCGCTTAGGGTTATCACAAACCTATTACTATACAACTTCGGGACTCGATGTTGCTGACGTTGCACGGTTTCATTTACAGTTAGCAGGGGCACCATATTATGGTCGTAATACGACATCAGCTTATGACTTGGTAATGCTATCACAAGCATTATTGACAGAATTTCCACAAATATTAAATCTAACATCAATGAGTTATGAATGGTTTAATGGTGGCTGGCGTAGGGCAACCAATAAGTACTTAAGATTTGGTAGTTATTATAATCCTAAGCATGGAATTGATGGCCTAAAGACTGGGACCACGCCTGCAGCCGGGCAAGTATTTGTTGGCACAAGTAATTTACCTGGACATCATCGAATTGTCACGGTTGTGATGCATTCACGTGATCGGTATGCTGATACTAATCGGTTATTAGCTTCAATAGGACGATAGTGAACTAATCACCCATGCAGCAACAAGTACCAACATTTTTCTTAATGAATGCAATAAAAAAACTCGTAAGCTACGGCTTACGAGTTTTTTATTATTAATTATTTAACACCTTGCATCTTACGAACAGCCCATGGGCTCAAGATAACGAGGATCGCGGCAAGAACAATTGCTAAGGCTCCAAGGAAACCAAAGTAAGTTGATTTTGGCCAAATGTTGTATAAGCGTACTAATTGTGCATTAACGGCTTGTGCAGTTGCGTCAGTTAATAACCATAATGAAAGCATTTGTGCTTCAAAGGCTTTTGGTGCAAGCTTAACAGATACTGATGAACCAGTAGGTGATAAGCAAAGTTCACCGATAACACAAATTGCAAAACTAATGATAATCCAAAATGGGTTGATCAAAGTCTTACCAGTCATGCCCATTGTTGGAATAACCATAAGTAAGAATGAAACTCCAGCAAGGAAAAGACCGATTGCAAATTTGATTGGTGTTGAAGGACCTTTTTTACCTAACTTAGTCCAGATACCTGAAATAATTGGTGCAAAGATAACAATCAACAATGGGTTAACTGATTGGAAGAAAGCTGCAGGAATTGTGTAATTAATACCAATAATGCCACTTAAATCACGTTGAGTATTTGTATCAACAAAGGCCCCCAAGATTGATGAACCTTGTTCTTGAATTGACCAAAACATTACGGCTGCTAAGAACATTGGTACATATGCAAGCAAACGTGATTTCTCAACTTTATCTGTCTTAGCACTCTTGTACATTGTTGCAAAGTAAGCAATTGGTAATACCACTCCAAGAACCGTCACAAAGATTGAGAAGTTATTGAAAGTTAAAGTACCAGTGACATATGTGATAACAAGTACGGCGATTAAAGCAACGATACCGATACCCAAATGTACCTTGAATTTCTTGAATTCTTCTGGTGAAAATGGGTTAGGGATATCTTTACCAACTAAACCAAGACTGTTCTTGTTAAAGGCTACATAAACCATTAAGGCGATGAACATCCCAATGGCTGCTGCTCCAAATCCAGCATGGTAACTAAATGATGATTGTAGCGTTCCAACGATAAATGGTGCAACGAAAGCTCCCATGTTAACGGCCATGTAGAAGATAACAAAACCACTATCCATTCGAGGATCTTTTTTGTCGTATAAACCACCAACAACAGCTGAAATATTTGGTTTCAACATCCCAGTACCGACAATAATTAAGAACATTGAAAGTAAGAAGGTAACACGACCACCCACCGGACTTGATAAGGCAATGTGACCAAACATGATAAGTACGGCCCCAATAAGCATAGCAGTTCGTGAACCAACTAAACGGTCAGCAACCCAACCACCAACAATACAAGTCATAAAGATCAAAGCACCGTAAAGTGACATGATTGATTGTGCGACAGTTTGGTCAAAACCAAGACCACCATGACTTACACTGTCATATAAGAAGTAAAGAAGGATGGCACGCATCCCATAGTAACTAAAACGTTCCCAAAATTCCATAAAGAACTGAACCCCAAGTCCGCGGGGATGTCCGAAGAATCCCGTCTGAGGAACGCTCTTTAGCATTTCTTCGCGTGAATATTGCATAGGTAAATCTCCTTTGTTGCAAAAATCTATATTGATGCAAATGTGTTTCGTTTTAATAGAGCAGATAAATATTAAAATGAATATCACTATTTTATAATAATTTGCAGTATTAAGTCAATTTTAATATAAACATTTTTATTTTAATAATTACCTCATCAATCCGCTTAAACAAAAAGGTCACTAAATTTATTTGTAGGATTTAAGTGCTACAAACGTTGATATATTAGTATTTAGCATGGTGCATCTTTTCTCATAAATAGAGTTTTTTTAGTTAAAAAACTATTTTTATTTTAATTAAACTTTTTGAGTGTTACTAGGTATGATCTACTATTTTAGCCGCAAAATAAAAAGTAACCCGTTTTAAATGAGAAAAAGGGTTACTGACGATTAATTAATTTTTAGGTAATTGAACATATGCACTCGTTGTATTAGCTACGAGCGGGGCTGAGCCTGAGCCATCACTATCGTCATCTGATGAATTATTCTTGCGAATTTGGTTAGCTAAAAGGCCGCCACCAGCAACGATTAAAGCTGTTAATAATAGATATTGAATAGTATTAATCACAATTGTCCATAATGCTTGCTTGCGGGTATTGGTTAAACGAGTTTGCTGAGCCTTAGCAGTTGCCAAATTAGTTGCATATACAGAAGTAGTTCGTTTACCAGCCTGAAGAACAGAAACCTCGTATAAAGTAATTTTTTGACCAACACGCAGCCATGGATTACTTTCTGTTACAGCAAGTTTGGAACCTTTACCAGTTTTAATCTGATTGTGGGTTGGTGCATTTTCAATATGAATCCGTAAATTTTTACCAGTTGGTAGGGCAACGTGATAAAAAACTGGTGCCTTATCATTTTTCATTAATTGGCCATCACGATACATATCAAGAATTTTGACTTCAGTTGTTTGATAAATATTAACTTGTTCCTTGTTAGTATCATTAAATGAAATAACGCTATTTAAGATGATGAAAAAAGCAAATAACGCCCAAACACCAATAAATTCCTTATAGTATTTTTTAACGGTTGCCCAAAAATCATCATTAAGATATTTATTCAATGTAAAGTGGGGTAGGGTAGAGTATTTGATACGAATATCCTCCAATCAAGATTAGTTATTAATCAATTATACCAAGCATTTAGTCTAGAAACATAAAAACCACTTAAATTAATAAGTGGTTTTAGGTTAACAATTAAATTGAATATAAGTGCGATCATCAAATGAAGCAAAGCGGTTAGAGAAACCTTTGGTAGCCTTAAAATTAGTTACTAGGAGTGGATCTTCATGGCGGAGTTTAGTTAAGGCCGCCTCAGATTCAGTTAGTGTAGCTTTCAAGATAGGATAGCCATCTGATGCTAGGGTAATCGTTTTCGCATTGTCAGTTGGGATAATCTTAATTTGTTCTGGCAATGCACCAATACCATCTAAGACGAGGTAACCAAACTCACTATCAGTGTTAGCAAGATTAGCTTGTAATTCAAGAAAAGGTAAAATTGCTTTACGGCTATGGTCTGCTTCAAGCGGTGAAACTTTGTTGAAATGATTAGCTTCGTGGACAAAACTACGTAAATTTGCCAGTAGGGTATCAATCTTTTTGGTGTTATGATAATAAACGCCATCAATTAGGCAGTGACAATCACCAAAGAACCAAACTTCTTGTCTAACAACACTATAAATGATGCAATTAGCTTGTAAACGATCATTTGGATGTTGGCGGAAATATGTAATATCTTGATAACGCGTTTTTAAACATTCATTTAAAAAGGCATACATCTCATATGCATCGAAGTTTTTATTTGCATGTCGTAAAGCAAAGGTGATTGTTTGTTGTGCCTCAACACCAGGTGATGGCGACCAAATACCTTGTGTTGATTTGTTAGTTACACCATCGATCACAGCAACATAATTATCGTTGTGAAAAATGGCATCTTCATTTAAAGCTTGATTGTTACGCTTAGATGCGGTAAATTCCTCGATTATGTTCATTTAGCCCCCCCATGGATGTGATGTTATTAAAGATAAAATCTATAATCCAAGTATATGATACAACGAATACAATTAAATAGCACTCGTTTTTAGAATAAAGTTAAATTAAAATAAATTAAACTTTATTGATAACAAAAAGCCGTTGGAATTTCCAACGGCTTTTATTTATTAATTATAAATCATTTGTTACGTGTAATAACACGTGAAAGTAAGTAAACCCCAGCTTCAAAAATAGCAATGAAGAAACTTACCGGCCAACTAGTATAATAACCAAGGGCCAAACCTAACCAAACACCTAAAATGGCTTGGATGACAGCGAATAAAATCATTTTATTCACTGATTTACAATAGATTTGGGCAGTAGCGGCTGGTAAGGTAAGCAAAACAAAGATTAAAAGTGAACCAACGATTTGCGCAGCCACACTAACACTAACTGCCATAATTACTAAGAATAATAACGAAATTAAATTAGTGTTAGTATATTGAATTGAAGCACCAACGGCATCGAATGAATCAAACTTTAACCGTCGATAAATAAGAAACATAATTAGTAAAACAATAATTGAAATAGAACAAATTTGAATTACATTTTCAATACTAATTCCTACAATACTTCCAAATAAGATACTAGTTGCAAATGAGGCATTTTTATTTGAAAGAGATAAAAATAAGACTCCAGCCCCCATAAAAGCCGCTGATACGGCACTGGTAGCAACTTCGCTACGTTCACGTTGTACACCAAGGCCATGAGCAGCAAAAGCACTTAAAACAGTTGCTAATAGCATACCGTTTAAGGGTGAGAAATTCATTAAAAGGCCAAAAGTAGCCCCAGAAAAGCCGATTTCAGATAGTGCATGCCCTAAAAAGGCTAAGCGACGGGCAATTACAAAAACCCCTAATACACCACATAAAATGGCAACCGTTGTACCGGCTAAGTAGGCATTTTTCATAAATTCAAGTGCAAACAAAATAATTCCTCCTATATATGGCAATGGCGATTATGCTAATAAAAATTCGGACGATGAAAATCACCATCCGAATTAATGTGGCCATCACCACAAAAATATCTATCTTTATAAATTTACATAGAAATGATAAATAGTCAAACTATTTTGCTGATTTGGCTTGAATCTTTTCAACTTGTTTAAATTGACTAGTCATCCATTGAATGTAGTCTTTACCAGCCGGCATAGTTTCAGTAACATTAACCACTGGGACATTGTGTGCATGAGCTAATTTAACTAATTGAACAACTGTTTTATCAGATGCTTGGGTATTTTGAACGAAGAAATCAATTTTGTGATCGGTAATATCTTTTTCCATTGCTGCAACATCTTTTGGAGCTGGGTCAGTTCCATTTTCAACGGAATCAGCAAAGCTTTGGTTATTAACCTTATAGTTCATCTCATCTAAAGCATAGGTAAAGACTGGTTCACTAACATCAACACCTTTGCCATTGCTACCAGCTTTAAGTTTGGCAACTAATTGGTTAAGTGGTTGTAATGAGGCAACATACTTTTGGGCATTGGCTTTAAAATAATCGGCTTTCTTTGGATCCATCTTAGCAAATTTATTAGCTAAGTAATTTGCTAAGGCTGGCATAGTTTGAAGACGGTACCAAAGGTGGGGATTATCACCGTTTTTCTTATTAACAATATCTTCACCAACATGAATATTAGTGGCTTTAGAATTGTTTTTAGCTAACTTATCCATCCAAGTATCATAGCCAATTCCATTTGATAATAAGACGTTAGCACCAGCTACTTGTTGTGCAACTTTAGTAGTTGGTTCATAATCATGGGGGTCAACATCAGGGTTGTTAATAATTGATGTTACGCTACCTTGGTTACCAAGGACAGCTTTAGCAACTTCACCATAGAAGTCAACGGTAGCAACAACTTTAATATCGTGATTGTTGTCAGAAGTTGCGCTCTTATTTGAGCTACATGCAGCTAATGTGAAGGCAGCAGTTACCGCAAGAGCCCCAACTGCTAATAAGTGCCATGATGATTTTTTTGAACGAAACATAAATATCTCCTCTTAGTACGTAATATACAATTTTAAAATTACCAAAACTATGATATAGTAAATGGTAATTAGTACTATTTAACTTTACCACAGAATATCAGTTTGTAAATAGTAAAAATTACCGTTTAGGAGATTTTTAATGAATTTAAATAATGAAATCGATGTAGATCAGGCTGTCCAAATTATGAAAAAGGGTGGTTTAAAGGCAACTAAGCAGCGATTGGCTTTACTTGAACTTTTGTTTGTGAATAAAGATTTTTATCAAACGTTAGCTGATTTGACTAAACAAATGCGAGTTCAATTTGCTAAAATGAGTAATGAAACTGTTTATCGGAATATAAAAGAGTTAGAACAACTCCAGATTGTTGAAACGCGTTTGTTTGACAATGGTATCCGTGCTAAGTTTCAATGTGATTTTAATAATACTAAACATGCACATTTTATTTGTGAAACGTGTGGACGGATTATTGAAATTCAACAGCCCGATATTTCGCCAATTTTAGCACAACTACCAGGTTATATAATTGAACAAGAGCATTTTGAATTGATTGGTAAATGTGCAGTATGCCAAGCTAAGTAAAGGATTAAGCCATAAAAGGGCGACGATATTGAGAAATACTAGTCGTAGCTAAAATCAAAAAAACCAGGAAAATGAATTTTCCTGGTTTTTTGATTTATTTCGAATATAGCGGGCTTTGAAACACGAGTTAGCTATAAATCCCTGCTAAAGCATATGCATCTAATAGCCACTTTATTATTAAAATTTAAAAATTAACGTACACGACCAGCAAAGTTAGCTTGACGGGCCATACCACCAATTTGAGTACCAACACCTGGTTCAAGGGCGCTAATGTAGCGACCGTTACCAAGAGAGATGGCTACGTGGTAAACTTTACCATTAGATAAAGTCCAGAATAATAGGTCACCGGCTTGGGCTTGTGAAGTTGCAATTCGAGTGGTTGCAGCAGCTTGCATGCCTGATTGGTGAGGCAAGTTAATACCAAAGTGTGACATTACATAAGTAACTAAACCTGAGCAATCAAAAGCAGAAGGTGTTGAGCCACCCCAAACATAAGGAGTACCTACAAAGTTAAGTGCATATTGTGCAGCCGCTGCCGCACGTTGGCTAGCAGATTGGTTGTTGTTTTGTGGTGCAGGTGCTGAAACAGGTTGTGGTGCAGGAGTACTTGCTGGGGCGTTATTTTGGTCAGAAGATGCACCGGCATAACCAGGTACGTTGTTGGCACCTGCACGGACGATAAGTTTTTGACCTACATAGATAAAGTTAGGGTTTGAAAGGTGGTTTAATTGCATTAATGAAGAAACCGTAGTGTGGTTACGAACGGCAATCAATGAAAGGTAATCACCAGGTTGAACAGTTACAGTAGCTGCGGTGTTGTTGTTTGGTTGTGAAGAATGTACAGGTGCAGCTGTTGGAACGTTGTTATGTACAGGTGCAGCTGGTGTGTTGTTTGCAGTTGTGTTCAAACGTTGACCAACAAAGATCAAGTTAGGATTTGAAATGTTGTTTAACTTAATCAAGTCAGCAACAGTTGTGTGGCTACGGTAAGCAATTGCTGAAAGTGAGTCACCTGATTTAACAGTAACAGTGTCTGCGTTAGCAGCAATAGCAGTTACACCTAAAGTTGCGGCAGTAGCAATGGTAGTTAAAACGGTTTTTTTAATGGAATTATGCATATTTTTATCTCCCCAGATAGACATGTTAATTTTTTAGTTTAATGTGTGCAACGGTTAAACCGCTGACTTATTTAATGTCTTTTTAATAATTAATATAGGTATATTCTAACGCGTTATTGTTACTGTTAAGTGCTATTAAAGTTACAGGTATATTACATAGTTCGATAATTAATCAATAATAGACAATTTAATTGGTAAAAATTCGTCAATTAATATTTTGTTAATTAATAATATTAGATTTATCATTAAGTTTATTAAGAAAAAATTAAGACAAAAAAATAAAAAAAGCATGCAATTAAAAATCGCATGCTTGACAGACGTATGATGAACTAGTGTAAATTGGGGTAAAACTAGTCAGGAAGTAGTAGCTTGGGATGACTACTAGCTTCCATACTCCCATAATAGCACTTATTAAAAATATACCTAATAATCTGCTTATAACTGTTCAGTTATTATAATTGTTTAATAAAGTGAGCTAAAATGTTAAAAATTAGGTATTTTAAAATTCATTTAATGGTCACCAATGTAAATATTTGGTAAAGTGCTTCTATTGAACTTTCTTAGATACGAGGATTTTATGAAAAAAATAGGGTTAAAAATTGGAATCAGTGCAGTTATTTTTAGTATCCTAATAGTACTAGTAATCAGCAAGCATACGCAGAGCATTGATAATTTTGGTTTTGCTACAATTCATGGACATTTACTTGGCCCCGATACACCGTGGATGTTAGAGGTAACTTATGCCGCTTCTCCAGCACTGTGGTTAGGCTTGATAAATATAATAATACTATATCTATTTTTTGTTGCTAAGCGGCAAGGGCGGGCACTTTACCTAGCATTGTGGCTTGATGGGGCAATAATTATTGCAACTGTGGTCAAAACCATTGTGGGGCGGCCGCGGCCAATTCATCAATTAGTATTAGATCATGGCTATTCATTTCCAAGTATTCATACGTTAACTGCCACGATCTGTGTGTTAATGTTTCTAGCATTATTTAAAACCCACAATGTTAAATATTATTTGTTTGCACTCGTTGGGGTATTATGGATTGTAATGGTCGCTGCGTCACGCGTATATTTACGTAATCATTATTTAACCGATGTAATTGGTGGCGCAACATTAGCATATTTATGGACTAATATTTTGTGGTATATTAACTACCGTTGGTTACGAATTATTAAATAAGTGAGGATGCATGAATGCTTCAGTTAGTAGTCGTAACAATTGGAATTTTCATTAGCACCAACTTAGATGATTTAGTAATTTTACTTCTATTAAATGAAGAAATTATCAAACATCGTTTACGTGTGCAAGAATTAGTCTATGGCCAACTGATTGGAATGGCAATTCTTGTGTTGACAAGTTGGTTGCTTAGTATGGGATTAAGCTATGTTGCCCCAAGTTTAATGCAATGGCTGGGGATTGTGCCGATTTTAATGGGCTTAAAAATGTTAATAACTAATCTACATGCAGCAAAAACGACTGATCCAGCTGTTAATATTCAAACTAAGCCATGGCGCAATGTTTTAGCAATTACAGCATTAACGTTAGCTGGTGGTGCCGATAATTTGGCGATTTATATTCCAGTTCTTCAACAGCAAACTTTAGCTCAGGCAATGTTAATGATCGGGGTGTTTATGCCATTGACGGTCGGGTGGATTTATCTATCAGTCCTAATTGCGCAAATTCCGCCAATCAAGTGGGTTTTAACTAAATATACTGACAAATTAGTTCCAATAGTATTTATGCTTTTGGGTGTTTTACTTTTATTAAAGCTTAAGTAAGCCGCAACGGTGTCGTAACTATTAGAAGGCCGATACTAGTATAAAATACGAAAAATCCCGACTGAATTTAAAAAAAGTTCAGTCGGGATTTTTATATTTAGGAACCAGTTAGTACGCGTTTTTTGGAGTTAGTGTAAGCGTTTAAATAAAGGTTCCATGATAAATGGAGCGATTACAGTTGTTAGCGTGACAACTGCGGTATAAAAACCAAATTGGTTAGATGTGATTAAGTGACTAGCTAAGCCAGCACTTAAAATGACTAGGGCCATTTCACCACGAGCAATCATACCACTACCAATTGCCGCGGCTTCAATCGTTGGCAACCCACTCCATTTACTAGCAACTAAAGCACCCAGCATTTTAGTAATAATGGCAATGATTGTCCAAATTACTAACGGACCGAGGTTAGATTTTAAGGTTAATAAATTAATTTGTAAGCCAATGCCAGCAAAGAAAATAGGAATTACAGTCCAAGTAGCTATGCTAACTAGACCATGATTAAAGGCTTCAAATGGAGCAAAACGCCGACTAATAAAGCCAAGAATAAAACAAACTAATGGTAATAAGTTAGCGGGATTAACATTACCACCACTTGTTAATAAAGTTAAACCGCTCAAACCAATAATGGCAATGATATCATCAATAATTGCAGCCCCAAGAATAATACTACCTAAACGCGATCCTAGTTGATGGTGGCTTCCTAAAACCGCTAAGGTAATTGAAATTGAAGTTGCTGCAAAGACTAAACCACTAAAACTAGCTATTAAAAGTGATTGTTGTAAGCTAAGTTCAATTATTAAAAAGACGGTAAATGGCACAAGGGCACCAAGCCAAGCCACTCGATTTGCAATTTTGAAATTAGCCTTAAGCAGTTGTGCATCAACAGCAATACCAGCCTCATACATCAAAACCCAGACCCCTAATTCACCAGCCCAATGAAGCCAGTCAGTTGGCAAATCAAGATTTAATAGACTTGGGCCAAATAATAGGCCAGCTAAGATTTGGCCTATGACGGCGGGTAAATGAATTTTTTCAACTAACCAGCCAACTAGTAAGGCGACTAAAACTAAACAAATAACTACCAGCATAAATTCCTCCACATAAAAAAAGGTCCCCAAGTACCAACTAGCTCCCCGACTAGTTAATTCTTGAAGACCACTTCAACCGAAAATATAATATCCTAATTATAACAAATAAATTAGGAATTAGAAAGTTAAACATAAAATTTAATAAATAAATGATTATGATTATATAAACATGTTATAGTAGTAAATAATTAATAATCATTGAGGAGGTTTAGTATATGCAAGGGGATCCAGAGAACTCCAAGGGATGGCATCGAACGTTTATAACCTGTTGGCTCGGGTGTTTTATTACGGGGATGGGTTTTTCAATGACGATGCCATTTTTACCATTATTTATTGGCACATTGGGGAGATTTAGTCGCTTTGAATTAAACTTATATGCAGGAATTGCATTTTCAATTACTTTTTTAGCACAAGCACTTATCTCGCCATTGTGGGGGAATTTAGCTGATTTAAAAGGACGAAAGCTAATGTGTTTGCGTGCATCAGGTGTCATGGCATTTACTATTTTTGCAACTGGTCTGGCGACTAATGTTTGGATAGTGATTATTTTGCGAACTATTCAAGGCTTGTTTTCAGGATATATTAACAATGCCACGGCTCTAATGGCTGGTGAGACTAGTCGTCATCACTCTGGTTCTGTGATGGCCAAAATGATGACGGCTAATGTTACTGGTAACTTATTAGGGCCATTATTTGGTGGTGTTTTAGCTGATTTATTTGGTTACCGTGTACCATTTTTTGTAACGGGGATTTTAATGGCGATGGCCTTTGTGTTGACGATTGTGAACGTCAAAGAACACTTCACACCAATTGAAAAACAAGCGATGAAGCCATTTAAGGAATTAATGCGGGAAATCAAGCAACCTAAATTAATTTTTACGATGTTTGCTACCACCATGATTGTTCAATCGGCTTTGATGTCAATTAGTCCAATTATTGCCTTGTTTGTTAATCAATTAATGCACGGTCATGGCAATGTTTCGTTAGTTAGTGGTGTCGTAGCGGCCATGCCAGGGTTTGGTACCTTACTGGTAGCTGGTTATATTGGCCGTAAAATGGATCGAATTGGGCCCGAAAAAATTCTGGTGGGAGGCTTGATTTTAGCAATTCTATCATTTGTACCGATGATTTTTGTTAGTTCACCGTGGAGCTTAGCCAGTTGGCGCTTTGTCTTGGGGATGGCCAATGCCGGTTTATTGCCCGCGGTGCAAACAATCTTGACCCTTGATGTGCCACGCGAATCATTTGGGCGTATTTTTAGTTACAACCAGGGCTTCCAATCAATTGGTGGGGTTATTGGACCATTGCTAGGGGCCGGAATTTCTGGTGTACTTGGCTATTCATTTGTCTTTGTGGCGACGGCTTTGTTATTGATTGTTAATTTAGGCATTATTTTTAGCCAACGACGAGCTTTGATTAGTAGTAATCAAGCGAATCAAAAGGCCAGTCAAACCGTTGGTAAGATGGCTTTAAAGTAGTAAATTAGCATACCAAAATTAAATATGATATTAAATGAAAGAACATGCTTACGAGCGTGTTCTTTTTTGATATAACTAATTGACTTATAACTAATGACCAGTAAAATAAATTAAGTAATTATTAATTAAAGAAAGAAAATGGAAATATGCCTAATTTACACAAGCTCCAACCGCCGCATTTTGCCGGCATTGATTACATCAAAGTAATCGCTTGTTTTTCAGTTTTACTCGTTCATTTTCGCTTGAACATCCAGTATACAATTCCAGCCAATACTTTTGGCCGCTTCGTAGCTTTATTTATGGCGACGGATTATGAATTATTTATTACTAGTGTGCCATTATTTTTCATGTGTACTGGATATCTAATGTTGAATAAAAAGTTCAGCTATGATTACTATATTAAACTTGGAAAAGTTTTGTTACTGTATTTAATGTGTAGCTTGTTAACATATGCTATTTTAGTGGCTATCAAGCACCAGACCTTAGCAGTACATCAAATTTGGGATGGCATTCGGACATATCAATTAATTGGTTATGCCTGGTATGTTAAAATTTACGCGACATTATACTTATTGATCCCTTTTGTTAATTTGGTAATTGCGCGATTTAATGAAGCTAATAAATATTGGTTGTTGGCGTTGATTGGCGTCTTAATGCTTGTGGTTGGATTACCAACACCACTATCAACGGGCTTTGGGATTAATTTACCGATTAATTATCATGTAATTTATCAACTATATCCATATGTTTACTATTTAATTGGCGCCTATTTACGTAAGTTCACGCTTAAAATTAATTGGCAGTGGTTGTTGAGTATTGAAATCTTGACAACATTAGCCGGTATTGGTATTAATATGCTACGCCGTAATCCCTTTGTCGGTGGGGCGGAAGGTAATTACCCATCATTACTAGTCATGGTGCAATCAATTGCATTGTTTATGCTTATCAACGTTTTGGCACAACGGCCGACTAAATGGGTTAGTTGGTTGAGTAAATACACCTTACCCGTGTACTTGATGTCATTTATCGTTGATATGTACGTCTACCCATTTTTCATTCATCTTTTGGGCAGTGGGAAAGCCACAATTCCGTATGTCTTAGTGATTGGGATCGTAGTATTTGGCCTTAGTTTGGCGTTAACTCTCATCGCGGAAGCCGTTACTAATTTTATCTGGCCATATCTATATCGTGTCTTAGGGATGCCACAAGCCTTGTGGCGCAAATCAGCTAATGTAAAGTAATCAACAATATATCGGCCTGTTGGAGTGCGTTTTTTGCAGTGATTTAGTACCGCAAAAAGAGTTAAGTGTTATTTTTTAAATTCTGCTTAATTTTCCTAATAATTACAGTATACGCTTAGAATTCTGCTAGAGTAGAAGTAAGCGTCATTGCGATTGTAAGAGAGCGCATTGAATTAGAAGGTTTAAAAACTAACTTGACGCATAAGAGAGAAGTTTAGTAGCCTAGTTCACTAGGTACAAAAGGCTTGGATTAGATCCAAGCCTTTTTCTATGCCTAAAGAAAAGTGAAATGTATTAAATTTCATACATATGTTGACAATTAGTAAGTAAAAAGTTATATTAGATTTGTAACAACGGGGAGCGACGAAGAAACAAGCATAAACATATAGGGGGGATACTTATGAAGATTTTAATTATTGGTGCAACTGGTATGGCCGGAAGTGCCTTAACTAAATTAGCACACGAACACGGACATATGGTGGTTGCTAACGGCCGGGATGAAGCAAAGTTAGCACAATTAGCACACGAAAATCCTGGGATTGAATTGTTAGCCCAAGATGCATTTACGTTAACTAAAGACCAGTTAATGGCATATGATGTCGTGATTAATGCTTTTGCGACCGCACCAACAACCGCATATTTACACATTGATTTAGCGGCACACTTAGTGCATGAACTTCGGGGGGAGAATATGCCACGAGTAGCCTTTATCTTGGGGGCCGGTAGTTTAAAACACGGTGATCATTTGGTAGTTGATGAAATTTTAGCTGACGAAAGTACTCTACCATGGCGGGCGGTACCACAAGCCCAATTGGTCGAATTAGACTTATTACGATCAGTTGATAATGTTAATTGGGTTGGATTCTCGCCTGCACAATTATTTACCGCAGGACCAGCGAGTGACAAGCCACTCCATGGGACTGACGATGTGCTTTTTAATACCAATGGTGAATCAGTCACAACTTCCGGTACAATGGCAATAGCAATTTTAGCTGAACTGGAACAACCAACGACAACGCGGGGGCGGTTGACGGTTGCGAATGGTTAAAATTGGCTGCTCAAAAAAGTAATGTTATTTATTATAAATTTCTTACATTTGAGCTAGATAATATCGCAGAATTTTGTTTCATGGTTATAATTAAGTCAGAATTTTAAAGGAGACTTACTTATGACACAAGCATTAAACTTAGATTTAGCCAAAACAGCGTTGGTTGTTGTTGACGTTCAAAAAGGAATCGTGGGTTACGATAATATTGCACCAATCGATGGTCAAACATTGGTTGCCCGAAACAACGAATTAGCCGACGCTTTTGCAGCGGCTGGGGCAACCGTGGTGTTAGTTCGGGTACGTAATACTGGTCGTGAAGGCTTCAACCCATTGACGGATGCACCGCATGCAGCTGCTAAGCCAACTGATGAAAGCTTTACTGAATTGGCCCTTGATGTTAAGGATAACCAAGATGCTGATGTGGTGATTGTTGACAAGCACAACTGGGGCGCCTTTTACGGCACGGATTTAGATACCCAATTGCGTCGTCGTGGAATTGACACGGTGGTCTTAACTGGGATCGCCTCATCAATTGGGGTTGATACAACGGCTCGTGAAGCTGCGCAAGCTGGTTACAACGTGGTTTTTGTACCTGAAGCCATGACTGACTTAAGCTTACGCGCCCACGAATTCGTGACTGAAGTGATCTTCCCTCGTTTGGGTAAGAGCCGGACGGTGGCGGAAGTGTTGGCAGCGGTAAAATAGAGTGCGAAAAGCCCCTGGGAAAAACCGAGTACTAACGTGGCCTTGCAAATGATGCGTTCTTGGCATCAGCGCAAGGTAAGTTAGACGGAGGTTTTTGGGGCTTTGAGCACGTCTTAGCTCAGCTGCCTTGGCGGAATTGTCTGGTCATTCGAGCACGTCTTGGCTCTACTGCCTAGAACGTCTTGCGGCTTTGAGCACGTCTTGGCTCAGCTGCCTTGGCGGAATTGTCTGGTCATTTGAGCACGTCTTGGCTCTACTGCCTAGAACGTCTTGCGGCTTTGAGCACGTCTTGGCTCTACTGCCTTGGCACTCCACCAACACAATTATTGCTAAATTAAAAACCGTCGAGCATCATGCTCGACGGTTTTTTAGTATGCAAATAAGTTAGTCGACATTTTCAACTGCGAGTTCATTAATGAGTTCGCGATGTTGTGGGAAGCTTGCATGTAATTCAGCTTGGCTAAATAGTTTGAAATCAGCAAACGTGAAGCCAGGAGCGACCATGCAACTGACTAGCGCATAATCATCACCAGCGGCAACCGATGAACCAAAAATATGCCCATGTTTAACAGTGTATTGTAAGACGTCGCCAGCGGTCAAGTCTAAGCCAACCGTGGTTTTTTGGTAGTCTCCATCCGGTAAGGTAAAATTTCATGGACTTGCAGTGATGAACCATAGTGGAAGTACCAGACTTCATCAGCCGTTAACGCATGTAAATGTGAAGGGCTATCCGCAGTGAGTAAAAAGTAAATATTTGTGTATAATGGGCGCTCTTGCTCAGCTAACCAAACGTCTGCCGCCGGTAATTCTTTGTAGTAACCACCTTCAGGATGGGGAATTAAGCCGAGTTTTTCAATCCAGTATTCTTTTGGAATCATCATATAAGCTCCTTTAAGTTAATAATTAAATTATTTCAATAATCCTAGTCGCTGTCAAACGTTGCTTAATATTTTCTTAATGGTATGTATTGCATACTATTAGTTTGTATAGTAGTATGTATTACATACCGTAGCAGGAGGATGACATGGCAGAAAATGTTTCAAGTCAATTGTTAAAAGGGGTGCTCCAAGGAATTATGCTCGTCATTTTAGCTAAAGAACCCAACTATGGTTATGGGATTACCAAAGCGATGAATGACTATGGTTTACTAGCAATTCCCAAAGGTACGATTTATCCATTATTAACCAGTATGACCAATAAAGGGTTGTTATCAACCGAAATGCACACGGCTGCAAGTGGTCGTGATCGCAAATATTATTATATTACCGCAGCTGGGTTAGCCGAAAAAAAGAAATTTATTAGTGAATGGCATGAATTAGTTGGGATTGTCGATGGCGTTGTGAAGGGAGAGTAGTACTATGAGAACCAGTGAATTAATTGAAAAAAATAATGAATTACGGCAGTTATTAAATCCTGAAAACAAGCAATTTTATAGTGATTTTTTAGTTTATATGCGTTTTAAGACCGTGATTAAAGATTCGTTCACAGTAGAAATTCTGTTACTCGAAATTCTTAATGATATTCTCGATGCCCAAGATGAAGGAACAAATGCGGTTCAATATTTTGGTAAAAATCCTAAGCAAGTCGCCGATGAACTGTTGGTAACGCTATCGAATTCTTGGCAAGCGATGCTATATTTTGGTGGGATTATTTTTGGTTGTTATGGACTATATACCATTTTATTAATGTTAGCGATGCCAACCGGGATGATCGATTTAGGACAGATACTATTGTTCATTATTTCTGGATTTATCATCGTGTGGTTTATATTAAAATATTTAGGTAATTTGGTATATCAAGTAAAACGGACCATCAAATCAAATATTTTAAGAATATTATTGATGATATTGTCATTTACTATGATTGTTGCTTTAGGTGGCGGAATCGGTCTATTGAAAACGCCATTACGATTTTTAATAAGTTCACAGGTTAGCATGGGAATCGTTATGATAATCATGGCCGCTTTAACAATTTGGTATTTCAAAATTGGTAAACCAAAGATGTTACCAATTTATGTAACTGGTATGGGATTGGGTATCTTGGGAATTTTACTACGTTTATAAATATGCTAGTAATACTTATTTTTAACTAAGGGAGAACAAACCGATGAGAACCAGTGAATTAATTGAAAAAAATAATGAATTACGGAAGTTATTAAATCCTGAAAATGAACAGTTTTACAGTGATTTTTTAGTTTATATGCGATTAAAATCATTTAAACAAAACGAGTTTAAAAGTGAAACGCTGTTACTCGAAATTCTTAATGATATCCTCGATGCCCAAGATGAAGGAATCAGTGCAGCGCAATATTTTGGTAAAAATCCGATGCAAGTGGCTGATGAGTTATTAAAGGTTGAACCAATGTCATGGCGTGAAATTATTAAATTAAT
Source organism: Periweissella fabalis (assembly GCF_012396505.1). GTDB lineage: Bacteria > Bacillota > Bacilli > Lactobacillales > Lactobacillaceae > Periweissella > Periweissella fabalis. The sequence continues at coordinate 165,698 of NZ_JAAXPN010000001.1, forward strand.
TGGCCTAGTGGTGGAAAATTTGCTTGCATTTGCTTTCTTACCAGCGTTGGTTAATCCACGAGCAACTCTCGATGTTGGTCAATTTTTATTGATAGCGGTCTACATAATTGGCCTAATTGTCATAGGTATTAAGTACTTAGCGACAATGTTTTATCAAGCTAAACAAAAAATTACGAATAAATTTTTGCAATTGTTATTACAATTAATTGCCTTCGTGGTGGTCGGACTACCGGTTTGGGGATTATTTTACTTAAAGACGCCATGGCGGTTTATATTTAATGGCTGGTTAAGTATTGTCGTCATCGTCCTGGTTTTACTAGCGTTGACGATTTGGTATGTTGTTTTCACTAATAAGGAGACTAAATTAATTTATTTACCAATTTATCTATTTGAGCTTGTAAATGGTGGCTTAGGTATTCTAATGCGCTTTGATGAGATTGAAAGATTAGTATTTGATACCAAAAATGGTCGCTTACTCTTTGGTGGTGGTTTATTTATATTATTGGTGTTATTTTGGGTAATTATTCACCTCCAAAATCGAAAAAATAAAAATAAGTGATTAAAAACCGATCTGCGCATTAGCGTAGACCGGTTTTTTGTTGGTATTGGTTGTGGATTTGTAGTGCCCGAAGTTTGCGGTTCTTACGTTTATGATAGAAGCTACGGCCATAGCCCCACGCATAGATGATGAAAAGCAGGCACAGTGGAATCATTACATAGTCATACCATGTGAGTGTGGGGCTATTAAGCCAAATCAAAAATAAACCCAGGACACCAATGCCGGGCAAAATCGCCCCAAGCCAGAAATAGCGATTATTAGCGAGCACAAATTCTTCGAGTAAGATTAAGATAATCGCAATGATGATAAACGTAAATTGAGTCATTGTAGTGCCTCCTTTACCGATAGCTAATATGTAATGATAAAAATAAATAATAATTGAATTACTTTTTAATCATTATAATAAACATTATTGTTAAAAAAAGACACTCTCAAAGCTTGAAATTTATTAATGAATTATTATTGACTATTCAGTCAAAAATAATCATAATAAGGGCATGGGAAGAAATAAAAAATTTGATCCAACAGTCGTGTTACATGATATTGGCTGGTTGTTTATTAAGAATGGTTATAATGGGACATCGCTTGATGATATTGTTAAGGTAACAGGGATTCTACGTGGTAGTCTATACAGTACTTTCGGTAGTAAATTAGGGATGTTTATCGCGGCATTTGAGCTAAGTTTACATGAGGAGGATCCGCAATTGAAGTGGGGGTTGTTACTGATTGCTATGCTTGAAGTAGCTCCACAAAGCACTAAAGTGGCCCAAATGATTCAAACGTGGTATGCCACTAATCAAACACCTGATATTGAAGCCCAAATTGGCCATGCATTGTTGAGACACAGCGGTATTATTACTAAAGGAGAATAAATCATGGAAAATGTTGTTAAAATTGAAAATCAAACCTTAATTGTTATGCCACAAGGGGTTAACAAACTAGCTGCTTTAAAAGATAAACTTGAATTTCCGCTAGCACAAGTAGCCGGGGCCTCAATTGATGCTGGTATTTTACACGAAAGTAAAGGATTAAGGGCACCGGGAACCGCTTTACCAGGTTATTGGGCCGGTACATTTCACAAAGATGGTGAAAAAACGTTCTTTAATGTTAAAAGTAGTAGCCAACCAGTGGTAATTCAATTAAAGAATGCTGAATTTACACGGCTAGTTTTGGGTGTGGAGCAGCCAGAAGAATTGGTACGCACGATCAATGAGTACATCAATTAAACCTTAATCCGCGAAGCCTCCCAGTTGGTGTCGCACTATGATATTTGGTAGAATAATAAGTAAGTAATTAAGGGGGATGAATACATGTTAGATGAAATTAAAAACCGGCTTTTACCAAGTAATAATAAGGCAGGAATTTCAAATCAACGGGCATTAGCCACTATTAAAGGGGCATCTGTGGCTGCAGCAGGGGTGGCAGTGTCACCAATTCCGTTTACGGATGCAGCTATTTTAATTCCTGGTCAAACGGCAATGATTATTGAATTATACCGATTGTATGGTCGTTCAATTACGGAAGGGGCTATCAAAGGGATTTTAAGTTCATTAGCAACAACTACAGTCGCTCGTGGAGTTGTCGGAAATTTGGTTAAATTTATCCCTGGAATTGGGACGATTACTGGTGGTGCGATTAACGCCACGGTGGCATATACCTTTACTAATTCAATGGGGATGGCTGTTGCACAAGCCCTTGAAGCAGGAGAGCTTGATACGCCCGGTGATTTAAAAGACGTTATTCTGGCCGCCTTTAACTTCCGTCGTTCAAGTAAACATAGCAAAAAAGCACAAAAATAAAGCTAGTCAACTTAACATAACTTGTTTATAACCAGTCACTAATTAAAATTTTGGTGGCTGGTTCTTATTTTATTGCTTTAAGGGCGAAAGACACAGGTTTTCAAAGCCATGATGAAAGCCCATATCTTCAAATTATTTTTCCTTATAGTTCTGATTAAATATGTTATAATCTGCCTATTCAAAGTAAAGGAATTGACGAAATCATGCTTAACTTAACATCAACAACGGAATATGTCTACGTCCGTCACTATCGTAACTACCCCAGCGTTGATGTTAAAACATCAACGGGGGTTACATGTCCAAAATGAATTGCATAACTATGCCGTTAAATATTTGGAAAAAACGTATGGCCGCAAACATGTTTCACGGCCATTTCCCCAATCATTGGCGGCTAAAAAGTTTTTAGTTGCAGAAATTGCCGGCAAATTTGCTAAAGATTGCTATGATTTAGATCGTTGGCAAGCTAATAAAATCGGCTTGCACTCGCAAGGAGCCCGGTTGTTTTTGCTGACATTACTAACTAATTTCGGTCAATATCGCAAAACCTTGTTTAAAGCTTTTAAAATGAGTAGTCAGGAAAAAATGGCCTACAAAAATAATGAACATGGTAACAACGCAAAGCATAGGTCGTGGTATCGTAAAGGTTCACTCAACTTCTTACGTAAAAACAACTCCTACAAAACGATTTCATTGCCTGATAACAAGCAAATTCAAGTAGTTTCAAATCACGGTATTAAGATATAAGATTTTGGGGTACTACAAGTTGTTGAAAATATTAAAAACCTTGCTAATAAAACGATTGTGATTTCTAAATTAAAGCTAAAAGGCAATGGACACTACGAATTACAATTAGTAATCCGTGAACAAGTTGCACGTAAGCAACCTGACAATAAAATCGGCGTTGATTGGAATATGAAAGATAATAAAATTTTTCATACTTCAGCGGATCAAACACATTACCTTGCTACTGCGATTGCAGACCAAGCAGATTATTTAGAAACCCAAATTAATACTTTAAAATCCAGACGCGACAAACTGATTTGGCTACAATTTAATAGTCAACGGTTAAGTAAGCTAAATCAGCAGATTAAATATTTAAATATTAAACGGACCAATATCTTGAATGAAGCTTATAAAAAATTAGCACGGGCACTGTTCCAAGCTACCGATTTAGTTGTTGTTGAACAATTAGATAGTAAAGAAATGCGTGCCGTAAAACGAACCAATACGGGGTTAAACCGGAAACTCGCCAAAATCAAACCGTATCGGCTCATGGCATTAATTGAAATGACCGCTAATAAAACTGGTAAAACGTTGATTCGCGTTGATAGTTATAAAACATCACAAGTTGAATATGGCACCGAATTTGCAGAAAAGCACCCCGTGGCCGTACGTGATTGGATCTCAAAATACACTGGTAACATGATTTCACGAGATTTAAACGCTTCAAAGAACATTTTGGCATGGGGCTTAGACCCAGAAAAACACATCAAATTAAAAGACTACCCAGCGATTAAGCCAAGTAGTCTGATTGCAATAAATTAGTTTTAAAATAGGCGAAACAGAACCTTGTCGTCTTGAAAGGCTTTGAGGGCGGATATGTGCGTATCACTTTGAGTGTGCAAAACAAGTGCGATATATCCAACGATTTCCTATGCGGAAACCACTCGTCAGAGTGCATTGCCTAAACGTTTTCAATTAAAAATTGAAGCTCGTTCATTCATGGACGAGTAGTTCACTAAGAACTGCATGTTTCAAATCTGACACATACCAAGTAATTAAAGGTGCACTTAGGTATAATACTTTTTTGGTTTTAATTATTATATTCGGTAATACTAGTTATTTAGTTTAAAAATGATATTCGATTATGCTATTATTATTTGGAATATTATAAATTTTGTACTATTATATTTGATTACAACAGTACATGGGAGGTATATAGATGCGACAAACGATAGTCAGACGAGGCTTGGAGTTAGTTGCAGTAGTTGGTATTGTAGCGCTTGGATTTATTAGTCTAGCCCCGCAAAAACCTACGCAGCAAACGGTAACGCTCGATCACGGTCAATTAAAATATACAGGTGCAATCGCCAACAATAAGTTCAATGGCCAAGGAACATTACAAGTTCAAAACCAGGGAAGTTATACAGGTAATTTTGCAGATGGTCGTTTTAAAGGCTTAGGTGAATTTACAGCTAAACAAGGTTGGAGATTACAAGGTGATTTTAATAATGGGCAACTTGTTAACAACGTCAAATTACAAGTTGGCGATAAGACATATGCTCAAAAAATATTAGAGGACGGTACATTAACAAATGCGCATTAAATGGTTTAGTCTTGTCCGCATTACTGGACTTATTCTAGTATTGACATATCACTTTTTTCAAACCAAGTTTACAGGTGGGTTCATCGGAGTTGATGTGTTCTTTACCTTCTCGGGGTTCTTAATCACTGCCTTAATGGTGGATGAATTTGCCCGTTCAACTGACTTTAAATTGATTTCATTTTACCGGCGTCGTTTCTACCGGATTGTACCACCGCTATTTATTTCCGTTTTACTAGTCTTACCATTAACATATTTAGTTGATCATGACTTTGTCACAGGTATTGGTAAGCAAATTGCAGCAGCGTTAAGTTTTACAACAAACTACTTTGAAATTGGCACAAGTGGTAGTTATGAAAATAAATTTATTCCCCATTTGTTCGTACACACGTGGTCATTAGCTGTTGAAATGCATTTCTATATTATTTGGGGGCTAATCGCATTTATTATTGCTAAACTTAGCCGTCGTTACAGTAAAAGTAGTGATATTTCAGTATTGGTACTCTTTCGAAGTATGTTATTTGTAGTTGCATTAGTATTTACGATTGGTAGTTTTTTGGCAATGTACTTTGGTGCAATTGGCTTAAAGGATTTTTCACCAGTCTACTTTTCAAGTGTGACGCATAGTTTCCCATTCTTTATTGGTTGTATTTTAGGTATTTTAACGGGAATCAAAAACCATATTCATGCCTACAAATGGCTTACCAACCACTGTAACGCTTTTCTAGCAACTTTGATTGTGGTTTTAAGTTTCGCTGGGTTAGTAAGTTTAGGCTATACAATGAATTTTGATAGTTTGAACACATACCAAGGTGGAATGTATGTAGCATCAATCTTAGCGGGAATTATGATTTTAGGAGCTCGGTTACTCCATGATCATACGCCAAACCTTAATGAACCACGTTGGGCTACGTTCTTAGCTGATGTTAGTTACAGTGTGTATTTATATCACTGGCCACTATATGTAATTTTCTCACATATGATGCCTAACACAATTGCGGCTATCGTAACAACAATTGTATCAATTATTTTATCAGCACTTTCATACTACATTTTGGAACCAGTTATTGCTGGTAAGCCGGCTGAAGCCTTTGGTCGTGTCTGGACTTGGCGTCAATTAGGATTACCTATTATTGTCGTTGCAGTACTCTTAACGGTAAATGCCAATGCAGTTATCAAGGCTGCGCCACAAGTATCTTCATTAGAACAATCATTACTAGTTGGTGGTATCTATCAAGATGTTGATAAGATTACTAACACGCATGATGCAGTTCTAGCAGCCGCAAAACCAAAAACTAACAACGGTAAAGCTGATAAGAGTATTCCAGCAGGGGTATCAATTATTGGTGATAGTGTGACGCTTGGAACACGTAATTATCTTGGTGCCCACGTTGCTAATAGTAGTATTGATGCTGAAGGTGACCGGACAATGAACTTGGCTTATCAAGTAATGATGAACCAACAACGAAGTCATATTCTTCGGGAATATGTAGTTATTTGTATCGGAACCAATGCCTTAAATGATTACGCTGAGCAAACTATGAAATTAGTTAATGATTTGGCGCCTGGTCACAAGTTGATCTTTATGACGCCATACAACCAACATGCTACTGCTAGTTGGAATTCAACTAAGTCAGCGGTCTTAGAACGGCAGTTGGCTAAAAAATACGACTTTATCACAATTGCTGATTGGGATAAAGCAGCTGCACAACATCCAGAAATCTTCCAAGGTACAGATGGGGTCCACTTTGCTGGCCGTCACGCTGGGGATGTTTTATATGCAGATGTTATGAACCAAGCTTTAAAAGCGGCCCAAAACACACCAGCTAAATAAAGCCAGTGTGCTTGCAGCTAGCTACTTTAATATAACAAGTATTAAAAAAGGACTGAATTTGGTATTTCACCAAGTTCAGTCCTTTTGTGTTTCTTTAGCGTTCACCGTTTAACGATGAGCACGCTATCCATGAATTGTTTCTTCTAACTTGTCGCCAGCCTTATCAATTTTCTTAGCGGCAAAAACAGTACCACCAACTAAAAGGCCACCAACAAGGAGTGTTGCTGCAATCATAAATTTAAAAATTGATTTTAACACGTCCATCTTATTTACCCCACATTAAGAATATATAAGTTAGTCGGCATTGCGACCAACAAAGAATGAAACCACAGCAACGACAACTACCGCACCAATAATTGATGGGATTAAAGCCATCCCTGCTAAGTGTGGGCCCCAGTTACCAAGCACTGCTTGACCAACTGCTGATCCAACCAAACCAGCTACAATATTTGCAATCCAACCCATTGATTGGCCTTTGCTAGTAATTGCGCCGGCAATGGCTCCGATAATAGCTCCAATAATTAATACCCATAACCAATGCATAATAGTACCCCCTTATAAATATTGAATTTGATGTCTTAAATAAATAAGTTCTCATCTAACACATCTTTATTAAATTATAAGCTTCGGTTTAAAAAACTTCAAATAATGTGCTTACAAGGTATGTTGGATAGTGAAGAAATACCGTAATAAAGCGACGCCATAGTGGGGATGGCTTTGTTGCTCTTTTAAAATGCTTTGTAAGCGACTAGGGTAGTCGGTAATAATCGCATCGACGTTCATAACTGATAACCAATACATTGATGGCCGATCATTGGCCGTCCAAGCATACACTTGCTTCTTTTGCGCATGAATATCACGAACTAATTGCGGTGTTAATGTACTGTATTCAACGGTGTAAAAAGCATTTTTCCCTTTTGGTAAGGTATCAGTATTATAAGGTAAGATAAAACCGATTTTGATTTTATTATCATTTTCCTTAACATTTTGAACTAAGTTTTTATTAAGTGAATGTAAGATTGCATGGTTTTTAGTCAATTCAGGACCAAATTCCTTTAGAAAGGCGGTTAGCGTTTTCTTATTTGCGACCATGGAAGTTTTTAACTCAATTAATAATGGTTGATGGTGCTTGGTAGCATAGTCTAGATACTCGTGCAATGAAGGAACTTTAGCTTTTTCACCATCAATATGCATAGTTAAATTGGTGATTTGCTTAAGTGTTAGTTCAGCAGGGGTATTATTAACCCCAGTTAAGACTTTGAGGTTAGTATCGTGTAAAATAATAAACTTATTATCTTTAGTTAACTGCACATCGGTTTCAATATAATCTGGATGTGCACTTTTAATTGTATTTTTAAGGCTTTCCAAGCTATTGGGCAAGCCATTATCACCATCGACACCACGGTGTGAAATGACAATTGGTTGGCGAGTAACCGTTGGAAACCAGCTATTTTCAGTTGTCACTGCGACAGCTCCACAGCCTAAAAGCACTAAACTAGCAAGTAAGCGATTGCCCAGACCTAAATGCTGACGCAAGTTAAATGATAGCCGATTAGGATTTAAAATATGACGATTAATTTGCCAGATAAACCAAGTTGTTAAGGCATAAATAGCAGCTGTAAAGATAACCATTAAAACGTTGGCACTATGACGTGCAAGTGGGATGGCAGTAATTTCTACTAGCTTTTGTACACCGTATAAAAGAGCAGCCAAAATAGCTAAAACGACTAAGTTAGCAATAACTGAACCGATAAAACGTAAAACTTGATGCCAAGTGACGTTATGCCAACTATTTTTGCAAGCTTGGCGGAAGCTTTGCCCAGCCATAATATTAGGAATAACTTGACCTAATTTGATTAAAACTAAGATATAAACGAGGAGGCCCCCGGTAACAGCTAGTCCAAGTGCTGATTTTTCTAGTAAAACTTGCGAAATAAAATCAGGTAACTTAATCAAATTGGCCAATGGCAAGCGATAACCAAGCATTGTCATAGGAACAAATGCAATGGCATCTAATAATAGTAAGCCTAAAATTGTGGGGCTAAACAGATGTAAGCGTAAAGTAATGGCACTGGTATTGCTAAGCCACTTAATGATGATTTGGATTAAGAGGCTAAAGAACCAAAAAGTAATTAGATAGATAACTAAGGCCCCGCCAAATTGGTCCAGGTGACTTAAAATAAAGCCAACTAAAGCTTGAATTGTGGTACTAGGGATATTAGCTGTATTGGGAAATTGATGGTTAGCAAATGTAAAAATTTGTGTCCAAAGCCAATTAAAGGCTAATAAAACCAAGGGGGTAATAATAAAAAATGCTGGCCCCGTTTGATTCTCCCGTGGTGTAATGGTGTTGATACGACGCATAATAATTCCACCTTTCAGGTTATAATTTCTACCTTAATATTAGTGAAAAAAATGCTAATTGTAAAAAAATATGCCCGCTTTCAGGATGATTTTTGAACTTCTTTACATATTTATTACCATAATTAGGATAGAAATTTAACTAGATCAGCTATAATGTAACCACCTTAACAAATACGAATGTGAGGATACCATCATGTTAGTGCAAAACGTCCACGAGGTTATTAAAATCCAACCTGTTAGTACTGCGGATGCCAGTCAAGTTTATGCTTTAATCAAAAAAATTATCACCATCTAGCCCCATGGTTGCCATGGGTTAATAACCTACATACTGTTGACCAAGAAGCAACGTACCTTGAATATGCTGTGCATAAAATTATGCAAGGGCGTTTATATTTAGCTAACATTGTGATTGATGATCAAATTGTTGGCCAAGTTGAAATTCACAATATCAGTGCTAATAACCATCGTGGTGAAGTTGGTTATTGGCTAGATTCGGAATTTCAAGGCCGTGGAATCATGACCTATGCGGTACGCCAGGTAATTAATTATGCATTTGAAGAATTACATCTCCATCGCTTGGAATTAATTACGGATGTTGCTAATGAAGCTAGTCAGCAAGTGGCACGTCGCTTAGGTTGGAAGAAAGAGGCTTATTTAAGTGATTATCTAATTAGTGGGGATGGCTATCAAGACGCTGTCTTATTTTGTAAAATCAATCACCAGCAAGTTTAACTTTTGTAGCTCAGAAAATTTTTCTGAGCTTTTTTTCGTTATATAAGAAATAAAGTGAAAATTTTTTTACGAAAGCTTAGCCTAAAAATTATTGCTAGTTATTGCTCAAAATATTATTTATAAATGTCTAGGATTAAAAGGTTGATTTAATAGGCTTTTTGGCCTAAAAAATTTTTAGCAATGTTGTTTCGTCTATCGACCTATAAAAATAATTTATAAGATAGCAAATTTTTGACTATAATAACATTCGTCGGTTAAAGTAAGAGTATAGAAAATCAAAAAAGGAGCACAATGATATGCTTACAGGAAAAGATTTACTCAACAACCCATTTTTGAACAAAGGAACCGCCTTTTCAGCCCAAGAACGTGCGGACTACAAACTCAACGGTTTGTTGCCAACAGCTATCCAAACGCTCGACGAACAAGTTGCAGCAACATATGCTCAATTAGAAACTTATACTACCCGTTACGAACAAAACAAGTTCTTAATGTCTGTTTACAATACTAACCGCGTGCTTTACTACGCTATCGTTGGTTCACACATTAAAGAATTGTTGCCAGTAATTTACACCCCAACAATTGCTGATGCCGTACGTGGTTTCTCAGATGACTTCGTTCGTCCAAATGACGCCGTTTTCCTTGATGTTAACCACCCTGAAACGATGGCTGATGTCTTGAAAGAAGCTAGCAAGGATATGCCACAAGTTGATATGTTAGTTATCACTGATGGTGAAGGTGTGCTTGGAATTGGTGACTGGGGTATCCAAGGGGTGATGATTTCAGTTGGTAAGTTAGCCGTTTATACAGTGGCTGCTGGTATCAACCCACAACACGTATTACCAATCGTGATTGATAATGGGACTAACCGTCAAGAATTACTCGACAATCCTAACTATGTTGGTAACCGTCAAAACCGTAAAACTGGTCAAGAATACTGGGATTACATTGATCAATTCGTTGAAACTGCTAAAGGCATGTTCCCAGATGTATTATTCCACTGGGAAGACTTTGGTCGGGCCAATGCCAGCGTAATCTTGGAAAAATACAAGAACGAAATTACAACTTTCAATGATGATATCCAAGGAACTGGTGTGATGATGGCAGCATCAATGAACACCGTTGCTAAGGCATCTAACAAACCCGTAACTGAACAAACTTATGTTGTCTTTGGTGGTGGAACGGCTGGTATCGGGGTTTCTGATCAAATCCGTAATGAAATGGTCCGTCAAGGAATGACTGAAGAGGATGCAATGAAGCGTTTCTACATTGTAGACCGTTACGGTTTAGTTATCGAAGGTCAAGAAAACTTGACTGAAGGCCAAACTCGTTATGCGCGTCCCGCTGACGAATTCTCAACTTCAATGGCAACTTTGACAGATGTTGTTAAAGCTGTGAAGCCAACTGTCTTGATTGGTACTTCAGGTCAAGCTAATACTTTCACACAAGAAATTGTTGAAATCATGAGTGCTAACACTGAACGTCCAGCTATCATGCCAATTTCAAACCCAACTGAATTACAAGAAGGTAAAGCTGATGACATTATTAAGTGGTCTAAGGGTAATGCCTTGGTAGTTACTGGTTCACCTTCAGATCCGGTTGAATTTGAAGGTACAACTTACTACATCGGTCAAGCTAACAACTCATTACTTTACCCTGGTTTGGGTGCTGGGATCGTGGTTTCTAAGGCAAGCACTGTGACTGATGCAATGCTTTCTGCTGCTGCTCACGGTATTGCTGATATCCAAGACTTGTCAGAAAAGGGTGCTTCATTGTTGCCACCTGTTGAAACTGCTCCACAAGCTTCTAAGTATGTCGCAATGGCCGTTGTTAAGGCTGCGATTGAAGACAAGGTTAACCGTGCTGAAATTACTGATGTTGAAGCTGCGGTTGATGCAAGCATTTGGAAAGCTGAATATTAAGAAGAAGAGTGCGAAGCCAACTGGGAAGTAGTGAGCACTACTGACGCATAGCAAAAGATACGGTCTTAGTATCTTAGCTATGCGACGGTAGGCGGAACTACTTGGTTGGCTGAGCACGTCTAGGCTCTGCTGCCACAACGGAATTTGAACCTTCCTAAAAATTTGCAGATACATGAGAAAAAGGAGCACGGCAAAACTAATTTTTAATAGTACTTTGCAGCCAAAACGTGCCCCATAGATTCGATATATTTTGAATATATTAAAAATCCCAGGAAAAATTCATTTCCTGGGATTTTTGCTAGTATCTTCTTCGTATCACTTGGTTATTAATGCCGCTTTAGTCAATAAATATAAGGCAATTGTGACTAAAAAAATGTATTATTTACTTAAGGCTATATTGATTAATAGTCTACTATTTAGACAGACAAATTGAGGTCAAGTCCATGGACACATACACGCTTGAAAGCATGTTAAATTATCGTTATTTTGCTACTTCAGCTGTTCAAAATGCCAACCAAGTAATGGCGATGAATCTATTAGTACTTAGTATCGATTGGTCAACTAACTGGCGCAAAGAACATACCATTACACCAGGCCCAACGATTATGGCAATCAGTGAATTACCACGAGGCTATGCGCAAAGTGAGGCTGTGGCTCAGATATTAAACCCGTTGATTGAGAAAACGCCATATGGGTACTTATTTCAAAATATGATGACTACTTATCTAGAATTTGAGTTTGATAACGTAAGAACACAGCAGTTATTAGCTGATAGCTTGCAAACCGTTGCCAAACTTGATTCTTTTGTACCAGCTATTGAGCAATTAGCAGCGTGGTTAACAACGTACACTAATTATTTAGTTGCACATGGTGAAACCAATGCCTTGTTAATTCCCACAGTAGTTAAAAATCGATTGCAAGCATTGTTTGCACCGCTTACTGCAGATATTAAAAATATGTATTTACATGGGATTGATAATATTGATGTACCATTTTTATTTGGTAATCCAACAACTAAATTTTATTTAGCGCATCAAGCAGATCCAGTGTTAGAATTATTTGCCAGTTTAAGTCAATTTTTACATCAAATGCCGTTAAGCCAAATGCTGCCGATTACCGATGTTGATTTTGAGGTTCAAGGCGCCCAATTGCCAGTTTTCGATGCTTTATTAGTCCGCTTAATTCACGTACCAATCTTAGAAACTGATCAAGATGAAGCTGATAAAGCAACTTTGATGAATATCGCTAAGCATTATTTTGACGTTGAAGCAATTATGCTGACAATGATTGCTGCTAATGCACTAGATGCAAAACAAATTGTAGTTATGGCTCAAGTTAATCCACAGCGTGATTATTTATGGCAACGTTTTTGGCAAAAGTTAAAAGCTCTGCCTGACTTAAACTTGGCTTTTGAAGCTTTTCCGCTAGGCGTTATCGCTGATACAGAGGTTGAATATCGCTTGGTAACGATTACTTCAACACAGCGGTAATATAAAAAGCCAGTTATCAACGGATAACTGGCTTTTAAGGGGTGTGTGGTAGCTTATCTTAGTGTAGTCCGGGGGGATTAGTGACTAAATAAGCTCCATCGTCATTGTAGCAAATTTTGTAGTATAACCAAAATGATTAGCATTACAATTTAATATAATTACTAAAAAATTGTAATAATTCACCAAGTAGCGATAAAATACTAATACAGGTTAATAGTATAGATTGATAAATGTTGATGATGGAGAAGGAGAAAGCGATGTTATTACCGACAAACCGAATGGCCATCGCCGTAAGTATTAGCGGGAAGAGCCAAACGGATATTGTAAATCAAATAGCTGAGTGTCAAAAATACCCAATTGATTTAATTGAATGGCGGCTTGATGTTTGCTTAGCAGCTGGTTATCGACCAACAGCGATGGACATGCAGTCAATTATTACTACTAGCTCGGTACCAATGATTTTAACGTATCGAACGACGGCTGAAGGTGGTGAGTATCCATTTGAGCCCCATTTATATACGCAATTATATTTAAATGGTTGGCAAGCTGGGGCAACTTTTTTAGATGTCGAATATCAAATTTGGCCTAAAGTAAGTGCAGAACTTGCTGGCCAAAAATCAGCAATTATCATGTCTTATCATAATTTTGAAATAACCCCCAATAATTTATTAACAAAAATTCAAGCCATGGCCCAAGCTAGGCCGGCGATGATTAAAATAGCAGTTATGAGTCATGGCGCCAAAGATACCGATTATTTACTTAGGACAATCGCAAGTTATCAATCTATTCCGATGATTGGGATTGCGATGGGTGCCGCTGGCGCACGTAGTCGGACCGCTGGCTTTGCTTATGGCTCGCGCATTACCTATACGACCTTACCAAGCACGGCTCCAATGGCTCCGGGACAAATTGATTTACCAACTCTAATTACGGTGCTCCATAAAGGACACCCACGTTTTTAATGAAAGCGAGAATTACCTATGATTATTACTAACCAAGATAGTGCGACGGCCACCGCCTTAAAAGACCAATTAGTAGCTCAAAACCCAGATTTATTAATATTCCAGCACGCCCAGAATTTAGCTTTACCAACGGTTAAAACGGTGGCAAACTTACCAATTGAATTACCAGCAGGTGCGCAAGTAATCCTTAACCACCATGCCGCTGTGCAATCAACGCGGGCTTTTCACCCGGAAAACACGGTGATTACGACCCCCCACAGTGAGATTGGCGATGGTAGCTTAGTGATTATGGCCGGTCCGGATTCAATTGAAAGTGCCGAGCACGTGGCACAAATGGCGACTGAAGTTCACGCGGTTGGCGCAACCGTGTTACGCGGGGGTTCATTTAAGCCGCGAACAAGTCCTTACAGCTTCCAAGGGGTCGGTGAAGCGGGATTAATCGCCCACCGGCAAGCAGCCGATGCGGCCGGCTTGGACATGGTCACGGAAGTCCTTGATCCGCGGGATGTCGATGTTGTTGACCAATACACGGATATTTTCCAAATTGGTACACGGAACATGCAAAACTTTGCGTTGTTAAAAGCCGTCGGAGCCAAACGTAAACCGGTCGTTTTAAAGCGGGGGATGTCAGCCACGCTTGATGAATTTTTACAAGCGGCCGAATACATCGCCGCTGGTGGCAACACGCAGATTATTTTAATGGAACGCGGGATTCGTTCATTTGATAATAAATACACGCGCAACACCCTCGATGTCGGCGCAATTGCGGTCTTGAAGCAAATGACGCACTACCCAGTCTTACTCGATGCCAGTCATGCGGCCGGTGAACGCGCCTTAGTAACGCCATTAACCTTAGCGGGAGTGGCCGCCGGCGCGGATGGTTTCATGCTAGAAATTCACGATAATCCGGATGCTGCCTTTGTTGATGCGCAACAAGCAATCACGCCTGCCCACATGGGGGAAATCGTGACCAAGGCGCGCCAAATTCATGCAATTGTGCGAGGTGAATAAATGGAAGCTGTCATGTACACAACTGATTACCGGCAAACGTTAGCCACGGTGCTAGCTGAATTGCCTGCCCAACGCGTCTTAGTGTTAACCGATGCGCAAGTTGGCGCGTTATACCTTGAACAAACGGTCGCCGCCCTGGCCGCAACAGGCAAAGCAGTGCATACGATGACTGTGCCCGTGGGTGAAACGAGTAAATCGTTAACGACCTATGAAGCAATTAGTCAAAAATTGGCTAACGAACATTTTGATCGCCACGATGCCTTGATTAGTCTCGGCGGTGGGGTGATTGGTGATTTAGGGGGCTATGTTGCCAGCACATACAAGCGCGGAATTGCGTTTATTCAAGTGCCAACCTCATTTACAGCTCAAGTCGATTCGAGTGTCGGTGGTAAAACGGCGCTAAACCTGGGGACGCAAAAAAACGTCATCGGCACCTTCTATCAAGCGGTGACGACGATTATTGACAGTCAATTTTTGGATACGTTAAGTACGCGTAATTTGCTGGAAGGTTATGTCGAAACCATTAAGATGAGTCTGTTAGCGGGGGGTGATTTTGCCGCCTTGACGGCTACCATTAGCACACCTGGTGAAATTTTGACCCATCGCGATGCCTTGATTAAAGCATCAATTGACTACAAAACCCACATTGTGGCGGGGGATTTCAAGGACTTTGGCCAACGTAAATTCTTGAACTTTGGGCATACGATTGGCCATGCGATTGAATTAGCGGATCCAGATTTAATGCATGGGGAAGCAGTTGGGATTGGGATGTTCCAATTAGCCCAACTCTTGATGCCAATTGAGATTCAAGCCGCCATTCGCGAACGCTTAGCGGCCTTGGGGTTACCGTTATCATCACAATACTTGGGCACGGTCGCCTTTTATGATAATTTGTTAAATGATAAAAAAGTCGCGGGTAGCACGATTGATTTGGTGGTCTTACCAGTCATTGGTCAACCAGTACTGCAAACGATGCCGTTGACTGAATTCAAAACGTTGCTCCAAGGCGCTAATTAACAGGAGATATACCATGGGAAAGAAAGTCCACCGTTTACAAAAAGAAGTTGAAAGTTTGCGGCAAGATGTTATGACGCTGCAAGTCATTGTCCGCCATCAAATTGGCGATCACCCCCAGACGTTAACGGAATGGGCGTTACTCGCTAATATTTCGTTGCGCGAACAGGGCCGATTAATGATGCATCTCTTCAAAGCCCTGGAAAAAGGGAAGCCTGTAACCGTTGACCACGTGACGCGGCGCTTGTTCAAATATAATCATCAATTAGATCAAGCAGAATTAGCGGAACTACGCCCGGACACAGAGGCATACTTGCAATTAGTTTACCAACAAGATCCCGAATATTATCGCGAACTAATGGGTAACATTACGGATTTTAAAATTAAATAGTTGGTGATGGAACAGTAAATCATTAAACTATCTTAAAACAGCTATCTTTGATAATAAGATAGCTGTTTTTGTATTTTTTATACAAAATAAGTGACTTAAATTCATAAGATGCTATAATTAAGGGGGATTTAAAGGAGGTGTCGCGATGGCTAAGTTATTGAATGTAGTAATTGAAAACTTGAAAAATGTTAAGCATGGTGAAATATCACTAGTTAATAAGGGTGAGTACTTAAATGTTATTGGCATTTATGGCCAAAATGGCTCCGGGAAAACAACCTTAATTAATGCTGTCCAATTATTTAAATTAATTATCAGTAATCAAAAATTAAACGGGGTTGAATATCTTAGCCCGAATGAAGTTGCGACAATTTCACTAGAATTTGATGATACCAAAGGGCAACAATACTTGAGTTATGCGTTTAGCTTATTATTGGTAAACGGGCAAGTTAATTTAGTGGGCGAAGAGTTGCGAGTAAAAGCGTATGGTAATAACAAGCGTTATCGTTCGCTTTTAACGTGGCACAAAACGGATGATTTAACGTTGAAAATTTTGGGTAAAGATGCAAATGAAGATGTCATGGATTATGCGGTTGCTAGTAGTATGAACGCTGCGGCGATTGTTAGTTCAGAATACATGCGTAATTTATTAGCCCGCCGTCAAGGACAAGTAAAGTATGATGAACTCAATAGTACTATTGACAATTTACGACGAATTGCGTTTGATATTAACATTTATACAGATGCTCACGCCGGGGTAACGTCACTTGGCTTGCCGTTATCATTTATTTACCATACTGAAGAAATGGATAGTGCTGGGGTTATCTTAGTCCCCAATAACGATGCTCCAATTTCGAAGGATGTTTACATGCGAATCGAAAAAAGTATCCAACAAGTAAATCAAGTCTTGCCCAATATTGTCCCAGGATTGACCTTGGATACAATTGTCAATCAGCAGTTAGCTGCCGATGGTGAACATATGGATTATATTATCCAATTAATTTCTGTTCGGGAAAGCATTGATACTAAAACAAATACTAAAGAAATTAAAAAAATTCCTTTTAGATATGAATCGGTAGGGATCATAAAAATTGTGTCGATTCTACCATTTTTAATTGAAGCGTATACGAATACTGAATCGGTGGTTTTAATTGATGAACTTGACTCTGGTATTTATGAGTATCTATTGGGTGAACTCGTTGCTATTTTTGAACAAGGTGCATTTGGGCAATTAATTTTCACGTCACACAATTTGCGGGTGTTAGAAATGTTACCGCAAGAGAAGATTGTCTTTTCAACGACGGATGAATTTAACCGCTATACCCATTTTGAAAAAATTCGTGATACTAACAACTTACGGAAGAAGTATTTACGTGATATTGAATTTGAAGAAGGGCAGTATTACGCACCAACGCAACGTGCCAAGATAATTCAAGGTTTTCGTAATACTAACGTTAAAGCAAGTAACTTGGTCGATGATGCAACTAAGGATGAGCTCTTAAAGCAATTGGGGTTGATTTAGGATGGTTAAAAAAATTGTTTTAATTTTAGTAGAAGGCAATGATGAGGAATTAATATTAACCCCCATAATTGATGCACTCAATGAAACGGTTAGTAGTAAGCTAAATGTTAAATTTAAAATTCAAAGCGATACAGTGTTAACGAGCAATGCAAGAAATCAAGATCCAATGACAATTGTTACCAATACGGTTAAAAAGTATATGGAATTTAATGCGCTTAAAGCAAAAGATATTTTAGGTGTATTTAAATGTATTGATTTAGATGGTATTTTCATGAAAGAAACTGATTTTGAAATTGACGATACTGTTAAGGGTTTTGAGTATGATGTGAGCAATCAAAAGATTAAAGCTAGTAAAAGTGAAGCGCAACATATGCTCAATTTATGGCATGTTAAATTAATTAAAGTCCAAAAACTATGTCGAGATAATGCAACTTTAAAAATTAATGGAACAAACATTCCGTTTTGGCTACACTTTAATAATATTATGTTGGAGCGGATTATCAATTATGCCCATAAAGATGAACTTTGGCGACAAGATACTGAATGGAAGCAAAATATTACCCAAGCGTTCATAGAATTATATTCACGAGCTGAAGCCAAGGGAATAACACCATTTAAATTTGCACTTAATTATTTTGATCAGTATACGTATGAAACAACTTCAACCTATAACGCCTTACGATATGTTGAAGCTCATCCATGGGCACCAGTGAGTACGTGGTCATTCATGCTAAATGAACTTGAACAAATAATTAAACCAGCATCTTAATAATGATTAAGCAGTAAGCGAACAATTCACTAAAAAATCCCCTGGAGAAAAATTCTTCAGGGGATTTTGATGTGGTTCAATATATTGTGTTATTTAGCCTGCATTGCGGTGGAGGCACGATATTTCTTGATGTCAAAATACCAGATTAGGGCAAGGACAACAATCAGCAAGGGGATGTCCACTAATAATTGGACGTAAACGAAAATGCCAAGCGCTGCCAAACTGAAAAGAGCTAAAACTAAGTAACGTAGCTTACCAAGCTTTTCATACATGAAAGCTTGGTATTTGGGGTTGCGGCGATAAAAAGCGTTGATTAAGATGATGGCTAAAAGTCCATATATATATAAATCATTGCCAAACATAAAACGACCATCTTTCTTTAATTTTAATGTAATTATAACTTATGAAAAAATAATGTAAACATTAATTACTGATCTTGTTGGTTAACGTGTGCTTGGAGGCGGGTATAGGCGGTCGTAACTGTATTGAGTTGCGTTTCTAAAGCCGCAAGCTCTTGGGCGTGCTTGAGTTTGGCTTGATCTTTGGCGTAGCTCCCCCAAATCCAACCTAGCAAGATCAGGGATATGATGTTAACGAGTGTGGTGATCAGCTTGGTCATGTTATCAGCGTGGGCAAAAAAGCCACTAGCAATAACGAGTGGGGGGATGGCTAGGATGATTGAGCCCAAAATATGGGTGCGTAAAATGAAGCTGTTGTTGGTGTTCATATATTCTCCTGTTAAACGATGTTATTAAATTAATTAAAGCATGTTTTGGGGGTGAGAACTATTAATAGTTGCTTAATTATTTTGCGGAAATTTGTAATAAAAAAGAGCGTGTGACAGAAGGCAGGCGATATCGAAAAATACACTAAATAACCGCTTTGAAGAATTTTCTTCAAGGCGGTTTTGGGTGGTTATTTAACTTCTTTTAAGTATTTACGTAATATTTTGACGTTAAAGTAGTAGGCAACTCCATAAGCTAAAGTAAACATTGGTGTGACAACCCGAAATGGACTAAAGAAAAAGACGGCGATAATGGCGACATATAAGACCGCCCAAATGACGTATAGTTTCGCACCGAATGTTCGGAGAATGGCGTCTTGATATCGCTTACTTAGCGCAATCCCAAGGAGAATGGACAATAATATTATGGCAATGATATGATAATTACCTTGTGTGTAAATTTGTTCTGCTGACAAGTGGGGACCTCCTAGACAATTTGTTAATTGAATTATAATTTATTTAAAGCTAAATGTATACAAATGATAGTGTAAAAAACCCAACGAGTCCGCTCGTTGGGTTTAGGTTGTTATTATGTTGGGGGTGGGCAGTGGAGTCTAAACGCGTTCGTTCAGGCAGTCAATTTCGGCTAACTTACAAGCCAGACATGCTAAGGACGCATTTACTGGCTTGTAGCGTTAGTCATCATTGCCTCCCACCTGAACTCTCGCTCTAGTCTAAACGTGCTCAAAGCCGCAAGCACCTAAGCATATACACAATAACTTAACGACTCAAAGTTCGAGCCATTAGTTATTGCTAGTATGCTACGGTGCTTAGGCGCGGCTTTTCGCACTCTTCGCACTCTTTCCACTCTTCACCAAGGCCTCAAATTCCGCATCATTCCGTGCATCCTCGGCCTTAATTTCATCAACGCGGCGTTGGTGGCGGCCACCTTCAAATTCGGCATCCAAGAAGGTCTTAACTAAGACTTCCGCGAGGCCAGGGCCGACAACCCGTGAGCCTAGTGCTAAGATATTAGCATCATTATGACGGCGGGCGTATTCAGCAGAAAAGGCATCACTAACCGGTGCGGCCCGGACACCTTCAACTTTATTGGCCGCTAATGAAATGCCAATTCCGGTTCCGCAAATGGCAATCCCTAAATCCGCTTCATGGTCGCGAATTGCTTCACCAACGCGTTTACCATAAATCGGATAGTCCGTGCTATCAGTATTAAGTGTGCCATAGTCTTTAATTTCATAACCTAAACTTGCCACGTATGGTTTCAATATTTCCTTTAATTCAAAACCAGCGTGATCTGAGCCAAAAGCAATAATCTTTGTCATATTAAGTTCCTCGTATTCTATTAAAAGCTTACTAGATAGTCGTTCTTCTTCCAATATACCGTTATCTGAAAACGCTGTCAATTCATCTGAGTTTAAAGATTTTTAATAGCTATTAATGTAACAGACTGTTAGAATTAAGTGAGTATTTGAAGTTAAAATACATACTTATAATTAAAGGATTGGACTGATAATATGGATAACTACATTGATAATCTAACTTTATTTGGCAACATTGATGACAACGAGAATTTAGATGATGCTCAAAAGTTTGATTTTGTTAATCAAACAATGATGGCCTATGAAAGTGTTAATCTTTTGACACAAGCACAAGCATATATTGAGGAATATGTTGAAGAATTAGGAGTTGATAAGGCATCTGATCTCGAAGCTGATTTGGAAGATGCAATGTTGGTAATTCAACCAATTACCTTCCAAGTAACAGCCTTAGCTAAGCGCGCTGGTGACTTGGCGGCGGCTTTGATTAGCGATGAAGGCACTGATGACATGGCAGCCGAATCACAAGTTATCATGGATATCTTGCATGATTTTCAAGCTCAATTGCAAGTTGAATTAGGTAAATTAAATGCCCTTGTCGATGCATTAGGCAATCTTGATGAAGAGGCTAATCAATTAACAGATAGCTTAGAACTATTGGCGACTTATTTAGTCAACGTCTTCTTGCTTGCAGGTATTCAACTACTTGAACCAATGGAAGATGAAGATGATCATGCCGGACACAATCACGAATAATTATTATAGTAGTAATTAGTTAAAAATTTGTATGTAACGACCCCGATTAAGCGGTGGTCGTTTTTTTGTTGTAAAATTTGTGAATTAATCACAAGAGTGTTGATAAAATACAAGTTTAAGTAATAAAATCAAATAATAAGTTATTGAACATGTTGTGCCATAAATGTCATTAATAAACAAAAATCTATTAATAGTAAACAAGTTATCTGTTTACTTCGATAATAGTATAAATAGTTTTAAATCTACAATATATAATAATTATTTTACTAAAAAAATCCAATAAAAACATGCAATTGTTTGATGTATGAATAAGTTAAAATTTATTGATATAGAGGTAATTTAAGCTTTATTTTCTTCAATAATTTTAGCCATAAAAGTAATTAAAAGTTCAACTAGGCTAATATATATTGGTTGACGTATTTGTTTAGTAAACATAAACTGAATTAAGGCTTGCTTAATAAGGCATTTACTAAACAAGACCTGAAATTTAGTTGATACTGAAAATGGCTTAAAAATTAACTTAAAATTAATTATAAAGATTAGCAATCAGTAATATAAAATCGATTTTTGAATATAATTAAAGTTATTTTGATAACTTAGGGGCAAGAAAATTTAAGTTAGTTACGATAAATTTAGGTTGTAAAATTTATTTAAAAAAATACAATCATTTTTGTAGGTAATCACTTGAAATACGTTTTTTTAGCATACGGTTAAATTAGATTAGAAAATAAAACAGCAAAATTGATGTGTAAGCTGGGGGATCTAACTAGAGAGTAGGGGTTTAAAAACTTAGATAAAAAAATCACAAAGTATAGAAAAATTCTAAAATTCAAGGGGGAATAAAAGATGATATTCTTTATTAATGATAGTCTACTCAACAAAAAAACAGGCATTGATCAAGCTGTGATTAAACGGATGCAATTGTTTGAACGGCAAAATATTGCCTACACTTATGTAACCCGTGATTGGTCACAAAATTTACATCAACAATTGAATGCATTGGGGGTTAGTGATCGCCACTTACTAAATATGTTTGATTATTATCAGCAAATGATAGATGTTCAACCAAATAAAACATTTTTAGCTGACTTGGATTTTGGTTTGAAAAATTTACGCTTCATAGATGAACAAAATGAAGATCGCTTCATCGTCCAACGTAATGATGAGCGATTAGTCGCACGTGTAAATTATCAAAAAGACGATCAGCATGTGACTTCCGTGGAGCGGTTTGATAGTTTAGGTAATTTATATGCGATTGATTTTTATAACCAGCGGGGTTTTAAATCGATGACTCAATGGTACACAATTGATCACCAACTACGCTCAGAAGTTTGGTATACCCCAGAGGGATTAGATGTTTTACACGCGACTTATCGCCAAACAAGTCAAACTACAGTTGAGGCCCTAGGCTGGTTATTGACAACTCCTAATGGGCAAGTCTATCAGTTTGCTACGATTACGGCACTATTTGAACATTTTATTAATGCAATTAACGAATTATATCCAGAATTTAATACTTTGATTTTAGATAGTGTTACTAGTGCCGATGAAGCCTTTACCCGGTTACGCAAACCAGCTTATACTGTCTTGGGAATTCATAGTGTGCATGTAACTGATACCCGACAACCAGCCACCGCATTACTCAATGAAAATTACGAATATGCGTTACTCAATGTGGCACATTTCTCAAATGTTTTAACCACAACAACCAAACAAACAGCTGATATTCTCGCCCGTTTCCCTGATGTTCAAGCAGCCACAACGATTCCAGCTGGCTATGTGACACCAGAACGGCAGCAAAAGCCACAAGTTAAGATGAATAAACGTGAATTTGGTAAGATTGTCGCCATTACTAACATTAGTCCTAAAAGTAATCTAAGTGATTTATTACAAGTAATTAAAAAAGTGCATAATCAAATTCAAAGTGTCACTTTAGACATTTATGGTTATGCAGATTACGTTAATAATTATGCGGAGGAAATCAAAATTCGTCAGAAAATTATTGATTTAGAACTTGAAGATGTAGTTCAGTTAAAAGGATATGTTGAAAACTTACAACCAGCGTTAGAAAATGCACAAATCCTAGGTATTACCGCACATTGTGAAGGCTTTGACCTAGGCTTACTAGAAGGCTTGACCAATGGGGTTGTTCCAGTTGCTTATGCGGTTGATTATGGTCCCAATGATTTGATAACCGATGACCAAAATGGCTGCCTAATTGCCCATGGTGATGTTAACGCGATGGCAGAAAAGATTGTTTATCTGCTTAAGCACCAACGAATTTTACAACAATTTAGTAATAACGCCTATGCAACGCCAAGTGAATATGATGAAGCAAATGTTTGGCATGAATGGGCAACACTCATGGCTAATGCAAAGGAGGCCCATCAATTATGATTTATTCTGTCGGTGAAAATATTTATGCATTTAATTCTGGGATTGAATTTGCACAAGTCCAACGTACGAAGGCTTTTAATGCTGCTAAGTTACCTGCCAAAATCATTACCCGCCAATATAATCGCTACTTGGCCCGTAATGCTGCTTGGATGGGGTTAACAAGTAGTGAGTACATTAATATGTATGATTATTTCCAGAAAGTGACTGATTTTGAGCCAATCAAGCAAAGTGTTCGTACTTTAGCATCGATTCCACGAGCTGACTACCATGTCAGGTATTTCGATAATAAGCAAGTCCAAATCTCTGAAAATGGGAAGTGCTTGGCCATCATTCATACGTTAGTTGGGCAAGATGAACTAGTGGGTGACATTGAATATTTGAATAATTTAGGTGATGTCATGATGACGGCATATTATGACTGGCGTGGCTTTCGCTCAATGGTGGAAACATACCATCCGGATGGTAATATTGCCAGCCAGACATTCTATGATCCAGCAGGAGCCCAAGTCTTAGCCGTAACCTTTATGCCACATAATGGTGAAAGTCAAGCGACAAGTTGGCAATTACTCAACTACCACGGTCAAAACTATACCTTTGATAGTGAAAACCAGTTGTTCACGTTCTTTTTAAATGAACTTAATGATGTAGTAGCTAGTACTTTTATTGTCGATCGGCCTCAATTAGCACCGGGGGTATTAGGTATTGATACACCTAAACGTACGATTGCTTATATCCATGATAGTCATTTACAAAAATATACAACTAGCAATGAGTATTTTGTTAAAGGAAGCTACCAACCAGTCTTACAACCCCGCGGCCGGGAGTTTAATATCGTTGCCGTTGCAACTGATCAACAAGCCAAACAGATTAAAGAACGCTTTCCAGCTTGTGTAGTTCGACAATTGCCGACTATCTATACGACCATTGTTGAGGATAATGCAATAACTGATCTGAAAAAAGTCTTGTATGTTGGCCGGTTAGCACCAGATAAAAATATTTCAGGTTTATTAAAAATTTTGGCAGTCTTAAAAGAACGCTACATGACAATTCAATTAGTAATGAAGGGATATTTTGCATCAACTGAATATGAAAAACAAATTTTAGCTGAAATCAAAGCACTTAAACTTGTTGAAAATGTAACCTTATTACCATATGATGTTCAAAATCATGATTTATACCATGATGTTGGTTTATTTATTTCAGCTTCCTTATCAGAAGGGTTTGGAATTAATATGCTTGAAAGTATGGCCCACGGGGTCCCAGTAGCATGTTATGGATTATTGTATGCCAAAGATAATTTAGTAATTGATGGTTATAACGGTATTTATAGTGATGTACTAACGCCACATGAATTAGCCAACAAGATTATCCGGGTCTTTGATAATCCCTTAACCGTCATGAATTTGAAGGTACAAGCCAAAATGACAGCTAAAAGATATCAAGCTGAGCAATTAGTAGCGGCTTGGCAACAAGTTTTGAATTAAAAATCTAGTTTGCTAAGTTGTCTGCCTAGCGGTTTATAGGAGGAAACATAAAATGAAACGTGATAATATACTTGCCGCTACACGTTGGACAGACAAGCGGCAGCAACAATTATTACAAGAATGCGTAGATGTAACGTACTTTAATCGTCTAAGCATTAAAGAGCAACTGAGATACCAACCGGCTATTTTACAAGGCCAAAATAATTTTGATGGTGATGATGTCTATCGTAAACGCCGCCCAGCAACACAGCGACGCTTTTATGAGCCATGTGAAGCGACACCAGTGCGGCACTGGGAAAAGCAAGATCAGCTAGCCGTTAAGGTGAGTGATGCAAATTGTGCTAGTATCACGCGTAGTCACTTAGAAATGCAACCACAAGCATTATGCAAAAAAACCATCCATCAGGTAACACCACCCCAGAAATTAGCACCAGCTGACTATGCACCAATGCTAGCGTCTAGTGATGAGTTGCAGGAAACTTGGCATCAATACGCCCGCAGTTATGGCAAGTTGAAAGTAC
Source organism: Periweissella fabalis (assembly GCF_012396505.1). Classification (GTDB taxonomy): domain Bacteria; phylum Bacillota; class Bacilli; order Lactobacillales; family Lactobacillaceae; genus Periweissella; species Periweissella fabalis. Next base: position 191,603 of record NZ_JAAXPN010000001.1, read on the forward strand.
AAATTAAGCCACATTACCAACTTGATAAGGATTATTATGATCCCAATGCTCGGATCATAAGATGTCGCCAACTTGCTCAGGTATTGACCGATAATATTAAAGAGCAAGGGCGGGGGATGTTTAATATTACTGATTATGCCCCAGCAATTGAAAGTTAATGATTTCACTAAACCAATAGCGTTTAGCGTGAAAACATATTAAAATAAGTGTTAACACAATTACAGGAGTTACTAATGAAAAGCTTAATCCCACGTGAACCTAAAATGCCTAAGCTCACAAGTCAACAGTTAGAAATGATTACTGAAATTGTTTTTGGCCCTGAGCTACCAGTACAGACAAGCGATTTGATTTTTGTGTTTAGTGCCCCACAAACAGGCATTTGGCAAACTACGCTTAGTGCCTGGCAGCAGCAATTAGCCCCTAAAATTTTCGTAACTGGTGGTCAAAGTAAAACGGCTGGTGCAGCTTATCAAAAATTAGTTGGTAATCAGACAGAAAATGCACTCATAACAAAAAGATTAGTTGACCATGGCGTCCCAGTTGCGGCGATTATCGGTGAAGATCGTTCAAGTAATTCATTAGAAAATGTGGTCTTTGCAACCCAGGTTTTTGATTTTACAACTATTAAACGATTGCTATTTGTCACAAAAGAGCATGTTGTTGGGCGACATTGGCGTACGTTAAAGCAACATTTACCCGCCAACGTTGAATTAATACCGTATAGCTATGCTGCTGAGTATGACGGGGTTACAGTAAGGCGTGATAATTGGCAAGCCAGTCGGTTGGTCGATCGCGTGTCTGGGGTGAATTTTTACGGATTCAAGCATATAGTGAAAAAGGCGATATTGCGCCAATCTAAACCATAAAAATAAAATAGAAAGAGTTGAATTATGAATAAAAAGCAACCAAAGCGTTCCTATTTAGCGGTAAGTTTCATTACACTGCTTGTCTTGGGAATCTTTATTGTTCTACCTATTTGGGGGATTTTCACATTTGAAAAGGTGATGCTATTTAACTATCTACATTTAACAATGGTTGATGAAATGCGGATGATTCAAGGATTTGTTGGCTCAATTTTAGTTGGCTGGTTAGCAGTTTACCTCCAGGAATGGTGGGTTAGTAGACATGATACCGAATTTGGCCATGGAGCGAAGGCAACGATTTGGCGGATTTTATTGACATATCCATTCTTTGTAGCGTATGTCTACTTAATCTGGTATCGCCTTAATTGGAGTCAAAATCTCGGCTTAATTTTAGCTAGTGCGGCTATTGTGACGATTGGTTGGTATGCTTCACGGTTTCCAGAATTTGTGATTAGACACCGCCCACACCATTAAAGTTCTGAAGAGATTTAAAATTACCGCATTGTCTAGATATGCAGCCTTACAGCTTGTATTTTGGACAATGCGTTTTTTTGATAACATATTTAATATGTTGATAGTGAAGACCTTAATCAGAATGTATTGGTATTTTGGTTGAAGGATTAGGCTCATTTTTAATAAATTTATCAAGTGGATCAACCATAAATTTCATGCTAGGGTTTAAGCTAATATTCCAACTAAGTACAACTTCACTATGGAAATCTAAATATGTAACATAGGTTGCTTCTCGCATATTTTGAGAGTCTCAGCAAACTTCGATGATACTTTGTGTTAAGCCACTTTCTTAATATGACCTTTATAACAGTTGTATTTCCGAGCTTGTTGACTTGGTATTTATGCATTATCTCTAAAGTTGAAAAAATTTTGGTACTCAAGAATTGTGTATAATTTTCTTTTTTGAGTAAAATTCATAAGCTTGGGTTTTACTCTGATTTAAGTTTGCAGTGTAAATCGACCTATTTTTATTTTTAACAAAAATTATATGATAATTAGTTATTTTTGTGAAATATAACGGAAAACGCTTGCCTAAATTAAAAATGTCTGTTAATATGGGCTTATAGCTAGTAATTTATTAAACTTACTACGAAACAGGGGGATTTGCTACAGTATTTGTTGAATTAAGTTTTGACGGGTGTAATAGTAAATAGTTGTTTAGTTGGAATCCAAAATGGGGGGCTTCCTAATATTTGAGTTAAGCAGCAATGTTTAACTTATAAAAAAGTCGAAAGATCAGTAATGATTTTCGACTTTTTTGTTGTTCGTAGTTACTATGCACGTTAAAAATAAGATAGTGATGCACATTCAGCTACCCCAGAAGTGGAAACACCAACGACTAAAACAGCCACTGGGCAACAAGTAGTGTTACCTAAGACTGATCAAACTAATAGTCGAATTGGCATCTTGGCCGGGATTATCGGTGTGTTGTTGACTGGTCTTGGCTTTATCGGTATCAACAAGAAAAAACACGATTAAGTAGTAGTGTAATACCATTCACAATGGTGGACTAAATTGTAAAATTTAATAGCCACTGATGACCAGCACGGTGTTGTTGGTCATCTTTTTGTAGTGAAAATATCCAATCAAATGGTATAATTATTCAATTAATATTGAGTATAGGAGTGCATAATGGATAAGATAGTTGTGACCCTAGCAATATTAGCCTTAATCGGGCTAGTAACATATAATTATGTTTTCTGTAAAACAGTTGGGCCAACACCAGAGATGCAAGCAATGATGTTTGTTGTCATAGCGATTGCCTTGGGAGCAATAGTTAGCACGACACGTAGTAACAAATGAAATAGAATTGACGGCTGCGGGTGGTAGCCGTTTTTTTTCTCAAAAATTATGCCCACTTATGCCCACCTTATTTGACTGTATAGTTAGTAAACTAGCAATCGATATGAGGTAGTGAAATGATCAAAATAAAACGTTTGCAAAAATTTAAACAACCAATGAATGTGTTACTGCTAGGTAAGGGCGGAGTTGGCAAAACATCGTTAGCACTAGCGATGATGTATAAGTTAGCAGAACAGTATTCAGTAATGTTTGTCAGTACAACAGAACTAGTTGGAATGTTAGGTAATCAGTACACGTATGCTGACGCACGTGAACGAATTGAAAAGATTGAAGCAGCGATGAAAACAGTTGATGTATTGATTCTAGACGACTTTGGGACCGAAGGCGGGATGAAGATTATCAGTGGTAGTAGTGAAAATATCCAACCTGTCCGTAAAGACATGCAGGAGCTATTATTTAGGGTAGCCGATGAACGAATTGATGCGGAACGTAACTGTACAAAACGTACAACCATAATTACAACCAATAACACTCAAAAACAACTAGAAATGATGTACAACCCGAAGTTAATTAGTCGGTTGCTGCCTAAGGCAGAGGAGCAGCGGATTAAATTTAATGGGATGGGGGATGTGCGGAGGGTGTGAAGGGAAATGTATTGGAAATATTAAAAAGCCTATCTCAGCGTGGGATAGTTTTTTATGGATTTATAGTGATTATGTTGTAAATTTACAAACTTACTTTTTTGTTTGGTTACCTTCTTTTGTAGTGAAATTGATATAAGGGGATGATTTTAGTATCATTAAGCCTGAATTAGGATAGTTAATAATATGGGAATAATGGGAGAGGTACGTGTTTGATACTAAAATTAAAACCATAAAGGAAATGTCACGTAAATTTTATCGACTTTATCGACGAGAAACGCGTGTAAATAAATTATTTGTAATGTCATTTTTTAAGATGACAAGAACATATATTACCGAGTTTAAGGAGCGTTATAACTGGATAAATATATCAATATTTGCCTGTATATTTGGATTAGTTCTGATTGTAATGTCATTACATGTGCCAACTCATATTAAAGACATAGGAGATATATTTACTAGTAATCGCTCATTATGGGGCATTATAAGTATCATTGTTGGACTGTTGATAATTAAATTTGAAGTTAAGAAGTTACTGGATTTTAAAATTGTCAATGAGATTGATAGAATTCTGTTATTTAGTTTCTGGTTGATAATAACTTTATCAATTAGGCCAAGTAATTCACATTTTGTTAAATCTGTTTGTATATTAATGCTAACTAGTTGGATGGTATTAACATTATTAAGAATTTATACGACACAATCAGAATTAAAATCAACTAAAAAATATAATCCAAATAATAATTACCAGCATATAGTTCTTGATGGTCCAACTGATATTGATGAATTAAACCGTAAAGTAATATCAGATGATTTAAGTAACACCATCAAAGAAATTGATTTTGCAGATCGTGTAGTTATTGGTATCACTGGCCCGTGGGGAAGTGGTAAGTCGAGTGTCTGGGAAATTGCAAAACATGAATTAGATATGAAAAACATAATTATCATTGATTTTGATCCATGGCAGATGGATGCAAAAGAGGCCATCTTGAGTAATTTATTAACGGCCATTACGACCAATAAAGAAATCAATTTTAATCTAGGCAACTCACAAAAAATTGTGAATGCTTTTATGAGGTATATGCTTGGGAAAGTTAAAACACCATTTAATGCACTTTTTAACGTTACTGATAACAAGAAAGTATTTGATAATTTTTTCGATGATTTAAGTAAGCACTTAATTCAGATGGACAAACATCTGATCATCACGATTGATAACCTCGACCGTATTTCTGGTGATAATGCCTTTATGTTAGTAAGTACTATTAACTCAATTGGGAAACTCAAAAACATCATTGTTGTGCTACTGTATGATGAACTTGAAGTGGAGCGAAAATTTGCAAATTTAGCAGTTGGTCAGAATTATATGGATAAGTTGGTTAATAAGAAAGTACTGGTGCCATTAGCAGATAAAGATTCACAAATTGAATTGTTTACCAATAAATTGATCAAAAAGTTTAAGAGTAAGGATGTTAAGTACGATACTGAGGAAATCGCCCAATTTATTGCTAAAGTAGTTGAAATTGGCGGAACAGTACGACAATTTAATAATTTTGTTAGCAACTTACCAATGAACTATTTACCTAAAAAAGATAAAGATAAATATTCTAAATTTTACTTACTAGATCTATTGGTTATTGAATACATCAAGACAACGAATGCAAGTGCATATAGCGAATTAGAAAAGAATCGCTATATGTTTGTTGACGTTGATTTTGAATTTAGTCTTAAATACTTAGAAGGCGAACAAAATTTAAGGGATAAGGAAAAAATAAAATATTATGACGATTTTGTGAAATTATTTCCTAAAGAATTTAGTTTATTAACTCGAATTTTCCCATCAGTTGATTATTACTTAAACAGATATTCTAAATCTAATGTGGAATCATTGAATACCGGTTTCATAGAAGGAGCGAAATCCTCAAAAAGAGATGAAGTAGCGTTGTCAACTAAAAATCGGCGGATTTTCAGTACTAAATATATTGATTGGTATTTTAATTATTCAGCAACTGAAGATGTAGATTATGTCGAATATATAAAAAATATAGTGAGTTTGGATGATTTGGTTAATATTAGAAGTGATATTGAAAAAATTGCTAATAGTGATAATAAAACTAAACTTAATGTACTGTCCCTTATACATGAAGATTACTTTAGTGACATATTTGTATCAAAAGAAAAGTCCATTAATATAGCTAATGAATTGATAGATCAATATGATAATTTTATGCATCAATATGATTATATGTACTTTGGGGTATCTGACAATATTGCTCAAATTATAGCCAAAATTTTACGTAAGTACGACATAAGTACACTTGAACTTATTATTAATGACAGATTTAATAATTATGGAAGTTTTCCGCTTTTATTCAGTATAAAATATTATTTTGATAGTATTTTAATAATGCCTCAGCAAAATAGTATGAAGGCTTGCTTGAATAATAAGGTTGAAACTTATATTACTAGCAATATAACAGGTTCAGATTATTTAAAAGCAAAAATGAATCTGCATGGCAAAGAATTTAAACGCGGAAAATTTATGGGCGTTCTACAGTTTATATATCATGAAAGTCACGAAGATTGGTTAAAAATGTATTACTCACAATATTTAGCAAAGGATACTGTATATAATATGTTATCAGACATATTTTTACCGGATAAAAAACAAACATATAAATTACAAACAGGCATTTATGAGTCCATTGATCAAGAGAAAGTTTATAATTTATTACAGATTGTCAATCCTAATGATGCGATTGAATTGGATCTTAAAAAGTTATTTGAGGAATACTATTTAAATAATAAAAAATCAAACTAATCCAAACCTGCCTGAGCAATCGGGCAGGTTTTTTATTTTCCTTCCCAAACTCATGCCCACATTGGCCCACCTTATTTGACTGTATAGTTGAAAACTATTTATTAAAGGGAGGTGAATACTATGGTCAAAATTAATCGGATTAAACAACACAATTACACAGTTATCGATAACCAGCTCGCGTGTGATCAACAATTGAGCTGGCATGCTCGCGGGATATTCCTGTATCTATATGCGCATGGGGATGAATGGGAGTTCCTCGAACAAGAGGTGATTGCGGAAAATATTGCCCGGCACGATACGTTCATGCAAGGAATTGCGGAACTGGAAGCGGCGGGTTATTTGCGCTACTCAAAATTACAAGCAGATAGTGGTGAAATCCTCGGAAGTTTGTGGGAATTAGCGATGACCCCGGTGTTTAAAAATGATCCTCAAATCCAACTTGATTTGGCTGAAAACGTTGCTATAAGTGGATTCTCACCACGGACCGGTTTTCCGGCCACGGATAATCCACCCTTGGAAAAACCAGTATTGGAAAACCCGCCACTAAGAAGTACTAATAAAACAAATACTAAATATAATAAACAACAAACTAAACAATCATCAAACCCAGGAGAAGGTGATGGTCCCAAAGAGACGGTCGAAGATGCTTGCACAGAAATCATCAGATACTTGAATGTCAAAACAGGGCGTCGATACAATCCAAAAACAATTACCACCCGTCGCTTAATCAATGCACGGATTCAAGAGGGTTATCAGGTAGAGGACTTTCTGAAAGTTGAACCAAGTGTTTAACAGGAAGAAATGGCTAAAAAAATTCATGAAGTTGAGTCAAATGTATTTAGAATTTGGTGTTGAAAATATGGTTACACCCAAATTTTCAACAAGGAGTGCAATTAATAAAGCAACTCGTCTCAGAAGGTAAAAAAGTAATGGTCTGGGGGATGTTTGTTGGTACGATGCGTAAGATTCAAAAAGAATTGCAGCGTGAAGGTATTTCAGCAAACCGCATATACGGACAAACCCTTAAGCAGGAGCGAGTTGGATTAATCGATGAATTTAGGGATGGTAATGTGCAAGTTATGATATCTAATCCAGCAACGTTGGGAGAATCAATTTCATTGCATAAAACAGTTCATGATGCAGTTTACTTTGAATATAATTTCAACCTAACATTCATGTTGCAGTCACGAGATCGTATTCATCGACTTGGATTAGCTGATGATCAATATACACGATATTACTACTTGATGACGGAAGGTACTAAAAGTAAAGAAGGATTCATTGATGCTCGAGTTTATGAGCGTTTAAAAGAAAAAGAAGTGATCATGATGTACGCCTATTACACACGTTATCAGCAACGTGGCGAGCAGATTGATAAAGTTATCTTGATATACCCATATTCGGATATGTATACAGAAAGTGAGTTCAATAGCTTGGTAGCGACAGAACTAGGTAGTGAAGTCGCGGCTAAGATTCAAGTCCGCTTTGTTGACTTGCTACGCGATGACGTTGAGGAGCAGATGGGGATGTTGGTTTAGAATAGGAATGAAAAAACGTCTACTTTAATTAAAGTAGACGTTTTTTATGGTGGAAATTGAAGTATTTGTTTAATTACATTATTATTAAAGAATGTGTTTCTGATATTATAACATATTGCAATTGATCTGGGTGATGGGCAAATATTGAGTAAAATTTAGTCTGGAAATACTTTACTTAATCCTCTCAAATGACGTATTTATACTGTATAATTAAATTTATTAACGTGAAATTACGAAATGAGGGTTAACTAATGGCTAAAAAGTATACGTCAGGAGAAATTTCACATTCATTCTGGCAAAAAGAATTTTCAATTGCCGTTAAATTACACTTACAAGGTAAAACACCTGAAGAAATGCGCCGGTTGAGTATTGAAGAAAATGTATATAATCAACCGACCGAACGCCGTAAGGTATCAGTTGCTCAAGTCATGAACAAACGAATTATGCATAGCAATGATAAATTACTGACAATTTTTAATGATTTAAGTAATGATAATCAAAGGCTTGTAAATTTATGTGCAATAATGGCGACCAATCAGCTATTACATGATTTTGTAATTGAAGACTTTCGAAATGAAATAATTCTCGGTGATGCCACGATTGAAAATAGAGAGTGGCTTAAATTTTTTAGGCGAAAAGATATTGAAAGTAACGATATTGCTAATTGGTCAGATGAAACTAAGAATAGAATGAGTAGGCTAATTAAAACTTATGTTCGTGAAGCCGGATTGACAAAATATGAAGATCAAGTAGACAAAATTCAATTTCATCTACTGGATTTTAAATTAGTTGATACTCTAAATGAAATTGGCCATAGCAATTACATTGCGGCATTTACAGGAGTATAAAATGAGCGAAATAAACGAAAAATTTACTAACTTACGAACACGTTTAAATAACGATAGCTTTAAAGATAAGCATGGTTTGTCTGGTGAAGTCCCATATTTTATTTTGGAGTACAAACCAAGCGAGGAATTATACGTTCGTGAAGAAGTGCAACGAATTGCTAATGCAGGTCCATTTGGCACATCCAACGTTAATATCAAAGTATTCGATCTATTCGACATTATGATGTCAGTTGTCAATGAATACGGCTATGCAGATGTTTTTGTTGACTTTGAACGTGAAAATGGCATGGATTATGTTATTGAGCAGATGAACAATTTAATGGAAACTAACAACGAACGTAATAAATTTGTTGAATATATCGAGCAACGAGTTGATGCTCAAGCTGATATTGTTTTTATTATTGGTGTGGGAAAGGTATTTCCATTAATTCGTTCACATAAGATTCTTAATACGATGACGCAAGTGATTGACTACATGCCAGTTGTTATGTTCTATCCTGGTGAGTACGACAATATTCGCTTAAGTATGTTCGGTGAATTAAAAGACGATAATTATTATCGTGCAACACAAATTAATTAAAATAGCAAGGAGTATGACAATGCAACTGTCAGATATTTTTGTAAAGCCAATAACTCGTGATATCCAAGGAGTTATTAAGGTTGGTCAAGGTGGCCAAGACACAATTCGTCAAGATTTAGATGAGTATGTTGTAACTAAAGAATTACAACGTTACTTCAATGATTTTTTTACAGCATACCTAAAAAGTATTAATGGACCAACAGATAAAATGGGTGTTTGGATTTCTGGCTTTTTTGGATCCGGTAAATCACACTTTCTTAAAATTTTGTCATATTTATTAAATTCAAAAGTTGAAATTGATGGTAAGACAGCTATTGAATTTTTTAAAGAACAAAATAAAATTGCCGATCAAACAACGATTGCTGCCATGGATCGAGCAGCATCTATAGAAACGGATGTCTTATTATTCAATATTGATTCTGAATCAAAATCAGGTAATAAATCCGATGAGAACGCGATTTTAAATGTCTTTATGCAACAATTTAATAAGATGCAAGGCTTTACAGATAGTAACTTTATGGTTGCTGATATGGAACGCTTGTTGGTTGAAGAAGGCAAATACCAAGATTTTAAAGCTGCGTATAAAGAAATTAATCGTAATCATGATGATTGGGAAAATGGTCGTAATCGTTATGCGTTTGAAAAGAAAGTTATTGAAGAAGCGTTAGTCAAAATTGATTTTGGTTATGATATGCCTAATTTTGATGTGCAAAAACCTATCAGTATTAAGGATTTTGCTGAAATGGTGGCTAAGTACATTGATAAACAGGGTGATAATCATCATGTGGTCTTCCTAGTCGATGAAGTAGGTCAATTTATCGGAGATGATGTGCATCGTATGTTAAATCTTCAAACTGTTGTCGAAGAACTTGGTGTAGCAACTAAAGGTAAAGCTTGGGTTATTGTTACTTCCCAACAAAGTATTGATACAGTTACTAAAAATTTGAGTGGTACTGATTTTTCAAAGATTCAAGGACGTTTTGATACTAAAATTGCGATGAGTTCAAGTAATGTTGACGAAGTTATTAAGCGTCGGTTACTTGATAAAACAAATGATGCAAAAGCGTTTTTAGAAAGTGATTTTGCAAATAATGCTAATTCAATCCATAATAAACTTAATTTTAATGGTGAACGTAAGTGGGCAAAATATAGTTCAGCGGATGATTATGCAGAAATTTATCCGTTTGTGCCATATCAATTTGAACTTTTACAAACTGTGTTAACGGCAGTGCGTGAGCATGGTTCTGATGGTAAACACCTTTCTGAAGGTGAACGTTCAATGTTGGCTATTTTTAAAGAAGCGGCAGTAAGGATGAAAGACGCCTCAATTAGTAGTTTAGTACCATTTAGCATGTTCTTTGATGGATTAGAAAACTTTTTAGATCATGAGCATCGTATTGTTATTACTAATGCGCAAAAGAATGAGCGTGTAAACCCTGATGGTGGTTTAGATTCTTTCCCAATTCGTGTATTTGAAACATTGTTCATGATAAAGTACGTAGATCAATTTGAAAAATCATTGGATAATATTACCACGTTAATGGTTTCAAATACGGACGAAGACGTTATTGAATTAAAGAAAAAAGTGGAAGCTGCCTTAATTGATTTGATTTCGCAAGGATTTGTTGAAAAAACAACCCAGGGATATGAATTTTTGACCAATCAAGAACAAGATATTAAGAAACAAATTGATAAGCAAAACGTTACTGAAAGCGAAGTAGCTACTGAATTAGGTAGTTTGTTTTTCGATGACAGTACAGCAATTAAAGAGACTTTTAATTATCCTAAGTTGCGTGGTAACTATGTCTTTAAGTTTAATGAATTAATTGATGATGTACCGATTAAGTCAAACCGGAATGATTTGACAATCAAAGTTATTACTCCGCAAAGTGAAGATAATCGTAATGAAGTTACATTAAGTGTTAAATCAGCACAAAATACGTTAATGATTGATATGCCTGTTGAAACCAATTATCTTGATGAAGTTCGACAAGCATTATGAATTGAAAAGTTTGTTATGAGCAATCATGCTGTTCAAGATGCCAAGACGACTTTATTGATTAAAACTCAGCAAGCAGAACGAAGTACTTTACAAGAGGCAGCTAAAAAGCATATCTTAGATAACCTAAAAGAAGCTGATATTTATGTATATGGTCGAAAAATTGATGCTTCGGGGAATTTTGTATCTCGTTTAGACGAAGCAATGCAAATAACGGTTGAAAATACTTATCGGAATCTAGATTATATTACAGCGGCTAAAAAGGAATCCGATGTTGTTGACTTATTCAAGGAACGTGGTGGTCTGGAGCTTGACGTACTAGACGGTGATAACCAACAAGCCCTTACTAGTGTTCTAGAACGTATTAGTAGTGAAAATACCCGTAATACGAAAGTCTCATTAAAAACAATTATCGACAAGTTTGCGATGGCACCATATGGTTATCATGACATCGACGTGGCTTGGCTAGTTGCTAAATTATTTGTCACTGGCAAAATTGAAATTAACTTAGATGGTGAAAAAATTTCACTCGCAGATACACGACGAACTAACCAAGAATTTGCTAACTTCTTTACTAAACGACAACAGCACGAGCATCTTTCATTGAAGATTAAACAAGCGATTCCTGCAAAACAAGTTAAGACATTAAAAGAAATTGCACGGGATGTCTTTAATAAAAGATCGTTTAATACAGAATCAGAAGATGGCTTAGTCGTTGAATTACGCCAGACTATTGATAATGACTTGGAAACACTGAAAAATTATGATGGACGTAAAAACCAGTATCCAGGACATGTGTACTTAGAAAAAGGGATTAGTTACTTTAATCGATTATTACAGATTACCGACACGGCTGAATTTTATGCCGAAGTTGCTAAATTAGAAGATGACTTACTCGACTGGCATGAAGATATGGAAGATAATGACGTCTTTGATTTTTATCGTAACAGTAAGTCACAGGAATTCTGGGATAAAGGTTTGATGAAGGTTGAAATCTATGATAAGTCTAAAGAATTTATCACAGATGCTGAATTGGTTACCGTTGCAGATCGGTTAGCCAATGCCTTAAATGCCGGCAATGCTAAAAAATTGCAAGGAATTAAGGATGATACAGAGTTATTTACGGAGTTATTTACAAAAGTATTTGATCAAGAAGAACAAAAAGTATCAGATCAACTGAATGAACATCTGAATAATGGTTTAGGCTTAATCAAGGATACTGATATTGATGAAGCGATTAAAGATAAATTAAGTCATGACTTTACTAGTGCAATGCAAAATATTATTAATGGAGCTAAAAGTGCTGTCAATATTCAAGAATTAAGTTCAAAAACAATTTTAGGTGACCGACATTATGAAAGTTTACTGCGGCAAATTGAGAAAGAATTAGCTAAAATAATCGTTCCAAATTCAGTCGAAGTAACACCTACATCAAATACTGAAAAAGCATCTACTGAAATTACTGCGCCGATTAAAAGTCCTAAAATGCGCCGTATTTCACAATACGGTCCTAGCAAATGGCATATTACGAATGAAAATGATTTAGACACAGAGTTAGCAAAATTAAAAGCTAATATACTGGAACAGTTAAATGATGGTGAGACATCTTATATTGATGTTTCACTATAGTAAAAAAGACAAGGCCGTAGTTGTCTTGTCTTTTTTTGAAAGGAAATAAGATGGATAAAAAAGTAATAAATAATTTTGCGGTTAATGTGCGCCGGGAATTAATTGATTCAATTAAACTAAAACTTGAACTACTTGGTATTAATGAGACTGGTATTAGTGATAAATTACCACAGTCAACTACAGAAATGGAATTTTATGGTATCGCAAATTATCAAATTACCGGTATGGATATTGCACGGCGTAAATCGCTAGTTGCTAAATTAAATGCGCGAGCTAACGATGAAAATTGGCAAGAAACTCTGAATGACTTTATCGAAGAAGTTGCATATACATGGTTTAATCGAATTATTGCTATTCGCTTCATGGAAGTTAATGACTACTTACCATCTAAAACTCGGGTGTTGTCTTCTGAAACTGGCCGTAATGAACCAGATATCTTGTTTAGTGCTTTGGAACTTGAGGAATATTTAGGGAGTTACTCAGAGGAAGAAATAGCTTTGTTAAAGGTTGCGTTAGATACTGAATTACCTGAAACTTTAGATAAAGCATATCGTTTGTTATTTTTAAAACAAGTGAATGCATTAAATGATAATTTAGTGTTTTATATCAGTTTGTTGATAAGGGTATCACGTAATTTTTCTAAAGAACCTACTTGCTTTATGATATTAAATTGAAAATCTGTGATTCGAGCTGCAATACTATTATATTGTTTAAGCTCGTTACTATTAGGTAACGAGACTAATACATTTTTTAAATCGTTTTGTGTTATTAATGGCTGTGTGGATCCTCTATTAAGACTAGACCAATCTATTTTGTATCGTAAAATTTGGTTAACCACTTCTTCATAATCAGCCTTTATTACAAAACTATTATCTGATACCCATACTGGTATTCTAAATCGTTGAACTATACCATGCGTTCCAACTCGGCCAATTGTAAGAATTGATTCATTGAGTAATTCTTCATTAGTCCACCCCATTACTTTACTAGCACCAATAATAGGAATAGGATACTCCTTGCTTTGAAAGTCTTCCTTTATAGGTGGTCTCTTTCCTGAGGATATACTTATCAAGGTTTCAAATTTACTATCTTCAACTTTTGAAATGTTCTCCCATAGATATTTTTTTAATAGTTCTAAATTATCATTTACACCGTTTCACCCGTACCAAACAACAAAATAATATAAAGGAGTCGCAAATATGCCATCGCAATTCACGCTTGAAAGTGATGTTGAGGATTCTGCCTTAGATTGGCTGCAGTCACTTGGGTATACGTACCTTGATGATGCAACCGCTAATGCTGAGCGCGGATTTGATCAACACGAAGTTCTATTGAAGCAACGGGTATTAACTGCCTTACGTTTGCTTAACCCAGGTTACGACAGTGATGTTTACCAAGAAGCGTATCGGCAACTTATTAGACTAGCTGATAATCCCGATTTAATGTCGAATAATCATAATTTTCACAAAAAGCTTGTGGAAGGGATTAAGATTCCCCGTTCAGTCAATGGGGAATCAAAGACGTTTACGTTGTATCCAATCGATTTTAATAATCCCGATCGTAACGATTATGTCGTGACTAATCAATTTACAGTTCTGCAGGGTGAGCATAACCGCCGCCCAGATATTACGATTTTTATTAATGGGCTACCAGTAGTTACTTTTGAGTTAAAGAACTTAGCGAATGAAGAGACTGGAATTGCTAATGCGTTTAATCAATTTCAGACATACAAACGAGAGATTTCAGACTACATGCAGTACAACGAAATTTTGATTATCTCGGATGGGATTGATGCGCGTGCTGGTTCACTTACTGCCGGTGAAGATCGGTTTATGGGCTGGCGGTTACCGGATGAAGTTTCCGGTAAAGCAAAGCCATTACTAGCTCTTGAAAGTTTAATTCGGGGGATGTTACCACATGATGTCCTACTTAATTTAATACGTAATTTCATTATTTTTGAGATGGATGGCGATAAGACCATCAAAATCCTAGCTGCATATCACCAGTACTACATGGTTAATAAGGCGGTTAATCGTGCGCAAAAAGCCGTTAATACGCCTGATGATAATCGCATTGGGGTCGTTTGGCATACACAAGGATCAGGGAAATCCCTTTCAATGGTCTTTTTTGCGGGAATTGCTAGTCGTAATTTGAATAATCCAACGATTGTGGTGATTAATGACCGTAATGATTTGGATGATCAACTATCAGGTACGTTTGCGGCGGCCAGTGAATTTTTAGGTCAAGTACCGAAACAAGCCAATTCACGCGATGAGATGCGTAAGTTACTGGCTACTGAAGCTGGTGGGATTGTCTTTACAACTATTCAAAAATTCTCACCCGAGTTTGAAAATGATGAAACGGAAATGCCAGTATTAACTGACCGTTCAAATGTCATTGTTGTAGCTGATGAAGCGCACCGAACGCAATATGGTTTGAGTGCGCGGTATTCCGATAATGGCGGCGTCAAGTACGGTTATGCCAAGTATTTACGTGATGCGCTTCCAAATGCGTCATTTATTGGATTTACGGGGACCCCAATTAGTAAAACTGATAAGAATACGGCAGCTGTCTTTGGTGACTACATCGATATTTATGATATGGCACAAGCAGTAGCTGACCATGCGACGGTTAAGATATTTTATGAAAGTCACACGATTCCGTTATCAGCGGATGATGGTGCCTTGGATGCTTTGATGCAAGAAGCTGAAAATTATGATGTCTTTGTCGATGAAGATACACCAGAAATGACTAAATCACGACAAGAATACACGCGAATTGAAGCCTTAGCTGGTGCCAAGCCACGGGTTGAACGCTTGGCAACTGAATTTATTAAGCATTTTGAAACACGTCAAGGTCAAGAATTTGGGAAAGCCATGATTGTTGCGATGTCACGGCGAAATGCGGTAGCGATTTATAACGCCATTGTTGCTCAACGACCTACTTGGGGGGCAACGGAAGTCGATAAAGGACGGATTAAAGTCGTGATGACTGGTTCAGCTGCTGATCCAGAAGAAATGCAACCACATATTGGGAATAAGCAATATCGTAAGCAACTTGAACGCCGGATGAAGGATTTAAACGATGAGCTTCAAATTGTGATTGTCGTTGACTGGATTTGATGTGCCTTCGATGAACACAATGTATATCGATAAGCCAATGAAAGAGCATAACCTGATGCAAGCTATTGCCCGTGTTAATCGGGTCTTTCGGGATAAAGGTGGTGGATTAGTCGTTGATTTTATTGGGATTGCTGATAACTTAAAGCAAGCCTTGCAGCAATATACACCAAATGATCAAAAGCAAGTTGATATCAATGAAGGTACCGCGATTAAGTTGATGATGGAAAAGTACGAGATTATCAAGAACGATTTCATGTACGGTATTGACTATCGTGGGTATAATTCAACGGATCGCGAAACGCGGATGAATGCCTTTCGCAATACATGGAATGAACTTGAAGGACTTGATAAAGACGAGAAACGAACCTTCATTGATGTTGTAACACAATTAACGCGTGCCTTTGCGTTAGTTGCTACAAGTCATGAAGCACAAGTTATCAATGATGAGATCGCGTTCTTTAAAGCCATTAAGAGTGCTATGATTAAAATGACGGTGACCGGTGGTGCAAGCCAAAAGGAAATTGACTTGCGGATGCGCCAAATCTTAGATAAATCAGTCGTTACAGGTGAAGTAGTTGATCTATATGCTGATTTAGGAATTGAAAAACCTGATATTTCAATTCTTTCAGACGCCTTCTTAAAAGAAGTTGAAAACATGCCGCAAAAGAACTTAGCTTTGAGCTTATTGGAGCAATTGCTCAATGGGCAGGTTAAGTCATTGGCACGTTCTAACCTTACCAAGGCTAATTCATTTAAAGAATTGCTTGAAAAATCCATTGAAAGCTACAATAAACGTGGAGTAACAACGGAAATTGTGATTCGGGAACTGATTGAGTTAGCTAATCAAATTACGGCAGCTCGCAATGCCGGTCAAGAACTTGGACTATCACCGGAAGAAGTGGCATTCTATGATGCGCTATCAAACCATGATAAAGCGGTTCAAGAATTAGGTGAAGAAAAGCTCCATGAATTAGCACGCCGCCTTGTAGATGAAGTGCGAAAAAATCTCGGGACGGATTGGTCGGCTCGTGAATCAACGCGCGCGCAAATGCGGGTCGCGGTTAAACGCCTATTACGCCAATTTGGTTATCCGCCTGACTTTGCGGCGGAAGCGATTGATACAGTGGTTACTCAAGCTGAAACAATGGCCTTTCGCGAGAGTGGGCAGTGAGGGTGAATCTATAATGTTAAAAGCCTAGGTCGATTGTGACTTAGGCTTTTTAATTATGGCTAATTTAGAAAAATATAGAAACTTATCTTAAATTAGGTACAATGATAGTAATAACATTTCAAGGAGCACATATGACCAAGCACATTTTCATCAGTAAGGAAGGCAATGATAATTCGATTTCGGTGTTCAATATTGAACCAGTGGTAATTGTTATTGCTGATCGCAAGGATTTGAGTACTATCAGTAAGCTTGAGGAAGCACATATTCCAGGGATTTATATTCTACTTGGCGAGGATAAGCGCTATGTTGGTCAAGCATCTGGTGAGATTATTAATCGTCTTTTGCAACATGACAAGAATAAAGACTGGTGGCACAAAGTTATTTTCTTTGGGCGCGAAGATGGTCATCTAGATAAATCGCAAACCGATTACTTAGAGAACAAGCTAATTACGAAGTTCAATGACATGGGCTTACCACTAGATAATGGAACTGCAGGTAATTTGAGCTATATTGACAAGCTTAGTAAGAGTAAGGCCAATGAGATGCTGTCAATTGTTGAAGATACCTTATTAAACGTTGTTAATTTGGATTTGTTTGAGGTTGAAGATGATGTGCAAGCTGTCGATCCTCTAATAGAAGAAAATCTTGGAGTATACATCCGCTTCAATGGTCAATCCTTTACACAGAATAGTGCTAGAAAAGCGTATGGTCAGTTAATGGAATATATATTTACCAAACCAATATATCGGGAAAAGCTATCACAATTTATCACTGATGGTAAGCCAACCACGGTTGAATTTGTAGGTCAGTTTGAGAAAATTTCCGATCGCGGAGTTAAATTAACCCGCGAACTCAAAAACGGCGAGCATCTGTATGTCAATTTTTCGCGTAGTGCGATTGAAAATAAATTTAACTTAGTAGCGGATCAATTGGGGATGCCGATTGAAGTTAGTTTTAGCTAGAATAGTGATACGAAAGTCTGCCTGCGGGTGGGCTTTTTTGTTTTAGTTTGTCTTTAATAAAACTAAACCTTTTTAATTTTTTATCAATGGTGTATCTTATTAACTGATAAAATAAAAAGAATGGAATATCGAGATGGAATTTACGGAACTAGCTAAAGAAATAAAGAGTATGGCAATTAAGAAGCGGCTGAATTTTCTGATTGGATCAGGGTGCTCAACACCCGCAATTAAATTGATGGATGGGGATAATATAAAGCTTGAAGCAGATATCAAGGATGTGAGTAGCCGCTTGATAGATGATTCATATACGTCTAATCCAGCAAGTACGACTGACCTAGAAAGCAACGCTGACCCAGTAAAAACCATCGACGATGATATAAAAGACGTACTCGCTAACTATACAACGTTCCTTAAAACCATCATTGATTTAACAAACGTTTCCAATTCGCGGCAGGTTCCCAAGCGGATTAACATCTTTACTACCAACTATGACCTATTCATTGAGAAGGCGATGGATGAAATTTTGACTGAAAACATGCATATCGTCTTTAATGATGGTGCTAACGGGTACTTCAAACGGTATTTGGAGAGTTATAACTACAACAAAACCACCGCATATCGAGGCCAGTTCCAAAATAATATTAGCGAAGTACCGTCAATTTCACTCGTTAAGCCGCATGGATCAATAAATTGGCAAAAAATCGATGATAAAAAAGTCCAGATTATGAAATCCGTAGTAGAAAAACCATTTATTGTTAAACCAGACGGTCACGAACCACGGAATACCTTTGAAAATCAACACTATTACGCCATGTTGCGATTGTTTCAACAAGAACTCGAACATGAATCATCTATTTTGATTGTTATTGGCTTTTCGTTTGGTGATGAACATATTAAAAAAATGGTCACCAACGCGTTGGCTAATCCATCTTTAAAAGTCTACATTTTGGCTTATGACGAAGATGGCGCAAAGGACCTTAGGAGTAAGGTAACGACATCCAAGCAACTACTCGTGATTGAGATGAAGGATTTATTTAAATCTACAGGTGCTGAGCTTGAAGTGACTGATGGTGACACTAAAGCTACTGACAATGAGATCAAGGGTAACTTGGCGGCCCTAACTAGCATATTGAGTATTAATAACGTGGAGAGTGATAGTAATGACAAGTCAGAGCGCTAAAAAGCTAGGGGTGATTATCGCGGTAGATGGGGATATCGCCCAAGTCGGAATGTATGAAATGTCCAATGATTCCGAATACTTGTGGTACGGGGATGTGCTTTCAGGTGTTAAAGTTGGTGCGTTTGTAACTATCAATCAAGATGATGTGAAAATAATCGCTTCAGTTGTCAGTGAAAAGATAATCGACCAGCAAAATACTATCAAGAGTAAGGAATTTGATAACCGTTATAACCCGAATTCGATAAACCGGATTGTCCAATTAAAGGCCAAAGGGGTTATTAGTGATGGCAAGTTTGAGGTTACGAGTAAGTTTGTGCCAATGATTGGGAATGAAGTCTCGGTAACGACCAAGGCTGAATTGGGCGTTATTTATGGGATTAGTAAAGCCATCGCAAGAATTGAAATTGGCAACTCGCTCCTTGAAGGGCAAAAAATTGAACTGCCGATCAACCAGTTCTTTGCGTCGCATATTGGGATATTTGGTAATACCGGTAGTGGTAAATCTAATACGCTGCACCGGCTATTTATTCAGCTGTTTAGAACGGAGCACAAGCAAGGGATTATTGCCAGTGGTAGTCAATTTTACGTGATTGATTTTAATGGTGAATACACATCGGCGGGCCAATTTGCAATTGAAGCAAAGCATAAGAAGGTATATAAGCTCAATACGCGAAACGGTGGAAAGGGTGATAAGTTGCCAATTTTGCAGTCTTATTTATTCGATGCCGATATCTTAGCAATTTTATTCGATGCTCGGCCAGCTACACAGGTACCGTTTCTTAGAAAGGCAATTACATATTGGAATCAGTTAAATAGCAGAGAAGATATGGTAATAGTTGAGGCAATCGTAGATTCTTTTATTGGAATGTTAATAAAAATACTAACGACTGGGAAAGCTGCGCAACAAGATGCCAAGAAGAACTGGATTGAATTGGCTAAAAAGTACAGTGGTTCAAGAAGTGAGCCAGGAATAAATAAGATTGAAAATCTAAATATGTATAATACTGGAAATTATAGAAATGAAGATATGTATGGAGTAACTTACAATGAAACATTTATAAATTTTGGTACTAAAATATCCGTGAAAATGTATGAATTTCTGGAACTAGAAGCTATAAAAAATGATATTACATCCTGTTTATCTGGGAAAAAACCAATTGGACTTCTGAAAGCACATTTGGAGTTTCAACGGTTATATGTATCGTCATGGGGCTCAACAAATATCGAACATATTAATCCGTTATTTAAGCGGATAGAAGCCTCATTTGATGCATTGGAGAAGGTTGTCAAGGTCGTCGACAATATAGATTCTAATTATAAAACGCTAAACGTTATTTCGCTGGTGAATACAAATCAAGAAGTAAAACGAGTCATTCCGATGCTACTCTCTAAAATGATCTATGATGAACAAAAACGGGTAGTGAATGGTGGTAAACCCCAAAAGACGAAGCACTTAATTATTGATGAAGCGCACAACATTTTAAATGGTTCACATCATAACGTCGGGGATGACTGGCAAGATTATCGCTTATCGGTGTTTGAAGAGATTATCAAAGAAGGCCGGAAATTCGGATTTTATTTGACCTTGTCATCGCAAAGGCCAGCTGACATTTCACCCACAATTTTGTCACAAGTCCACAATTACGTGATCCACCGGCTTGTGAATGATAAAGATTTGCAAATTGCCAACCTTAGACAGGGCTTCGTTTCGGATGATTCCAATGCTTGGAAAAGGGGAAGCAATCATTACGGGAAATGCGCTATCCGTGCCAACGTTAGTGAAAATTCCAAAAGAGACCGAGCATCGACCAGACAGTGATGATGTTGAATTGACTGAAGTGTGGACGAACGTTTTCTTTTGATTGCAATGCACATTTATTAATGTAAGGAGAGATATAGATGGTTAATAGTGGTAAAGAATACGAACTATTTTGTATGAGTCTTATTGAAAAACTAAGTAAGCAAGGAAATTCATTTGAAAACATACAACATAATCAAAAATTAATCGGGGAAGCTAACACACCTAATCAAGTAGATATTACATTTGATTATGTGGTTGACGGTGTTAAAATTCCAATGATTGTGGAGTGTAAAGATTATAGTCGAAACGTTAGTAAAGATCGTATCGCAACATTATCAAGCATTGCAAATGAAGATTTAGGAATGTCAGGAATCTTTATGGCTAAATCAGGATTTCAAAAAGGTGCAATTGAATATGCCAAATCACACGGAATTGATGTGTATAAAGTCAATCATGTGGATGATGCTAACTGGGATAATCGTATGAAGAATATAGATATTAATATGACGATAACAACTGGGTATTCATTAGAAATAGGAATGAAATTTGTAAAATCCGGGTATGAAAAAATGCAAATTTCTCAAGATTTAAAAGTTTATGATCAGAATAATAATTTAAAATATGTTCTTTTTGACAAAGTAAAAGAGATATTTAAGAATAATTCAAATCAACAGTCGTTTGTAGTTCCAGTAGAGCATGATTTTACTTTTATTGATAATAGTTATATTGAAATTGAATCAATAAATGTGAATGTTATACCTGAAATAGCGGAACAGACTATAAAAATTCATGCGGAAGATTTCATTGAAGGAATAGTAGAAAATGCAATAACAGGTGAGTGGATTACAGTTAGAAAGTGAGAAGGTATTTAATGGTTAAACTAAATTTTGAATTGTTACTCAAGGCAAAGAATGACGAGCAGGGAGCAAAAAGACTATTTTATGAATCAGTCCAGAACTTTGAATTGTTTGAAATTGACAGGAAAAATCAGGTTTTGAGTTATAAAAATAAGACTGGAGTGAATCTAGATTTCAATTTTAAAATTGCAAAAGCGGAGAATATCTTGTTTGTTAAATTAGCTGCAGAAACGTCTATTCATTGGCAACATATGAAAATATACGATGAGTTTATTTCAAAAATAAAATATGTTTTATCTCCCGATTTTGAAATTACTTTTTTATCCAAAAATTTATCAAAATATTATGCAGATAAATGCAATCCAATTCTATATGATTACGAGGAAAATCTAAGACAGTTATTTTATTTAATAGCGCATTTTAATGAAATACAGGATATGACAAAAAGAATATCTCAAAAGACTAATGAATCTTTGAATACCACTGTTGAAAATTTAAATTTGCATGAATTAGAGAAACTTTTTTTTGAAAAGTTTTGGATTTATAAAGGAGATAAAACATATGAAAGTATAGATATCGAAAATGGTAAAAATATAATAGACAAAATAAGTAATTTGAATGAAATACCTAAGTTTTTGAGTACATGGGAACTATTTTTAAATCCAGTTTTAAAAACGGATACTTTCGAAAGTATTGATATAACAAAAATACGTGAGTTAAGGAATAAGGTAGCACATCATAAAGAAATATCACATGAAAATTGGCGCTATTGCAAAGATGATGTAGTGAAAGTTGTTAAAGTATTGGAAAATATTAAAACGAAAATAATACGCAATAAATTCTTTGAATATGAACATCATGATATATCTGAAATGATTAATAAATTATCGAATGTATTTAATATGATAAATAAACAGTTTAAAAATATGGACATCTCGAGTAGTGTAAGTAAAATGCTGGAGGGTACTAAAATCAGTATCCCAAGCGTTCAAGTGCATCAACCAATTCCAATGATTAAAAATATAATACCTAATTTTGATTCTATGAATTTGATGATGAAAAGCTCAATTATTATGAATCAATTTGCTAATAGCTTAAGAACTTATGATAATAGGGCTAAAATAATTGAATCGTGGAATCATATGAATAATTTAGCAGATAGAGAGCAAGAATGATTAAAAACGCATCTTAAGTAACTTTTTACAGTATTCTTTATTTGGGTACTCATAAGATATACCCTTATTGTTTAATTAATGTTAGTAAGTTAGTAAGTTAGTAAGTGTATTTCGAAGAAAGTCTGCCTGCGGGTGGGCTTTTTTGTTTTAGTCTATCTTTAATAAAACTAAAGCTTTTTAATTTTTTATCAATGGTGTATCTTGTTAATTGATAAAATAAAAAACGAGATAAATATATTAGAAAATACGAGGTATGATGCGTGATTACAAAATTAGAAGCAGCAGCAATTGAACACTTGATTTCAGCTATGAATAATGACAAGTTGATTATCTTTGTTGGGGCAGGTGTATCGATTGGCTCAGGGTTGCCTAGTTGGAATGATTTAATTGATCCATTGCGAAAAGAACTTGATGTATCCGAAACTAATAATTTAAAAGTAGCTCAAATGTATTATGATACTTGGGGTAAGCATAAATACATGGAGAAAATAAATGGAATTTTATCAGAAGGAAAGGTGCCACAGCCCAATAAACTGCATGAGTTAATATTTAAGCCGCAGCATATAATTACGACTAATTATGATACCTTGCTGGAAGACATGATAAACCGTGGATTAAAAATGTACAGTGTCTTGAAGAAGGATGATGATATTCCATATGCTGATTCGACAAACTATTTAATAAAAATGCATGGTGATTTGGCTGAGAATAACATTGTTTTAAAAGAAGATGATTATCTGGAATATGAAAATAATTTTCCGATGATGTCAACATTAATTAAGTCCTTGATTATGAATAATACCTTGTTGTTTGTAGGTTATTCTTTAAATGATTCGACCTTTAATTCAATCTATCATCTGATTCAAAATACATTTGGCGAAAACGACAACCAAGCGTATTTTTACACCCCTGAAAAACTGGAAGATGCATATAAAATTTATTATTCAAAGAAGGGGCTTTTTGTTATTTCAACTGAAGAGGCGGACCTTGATAAAGGTAAGGCAACTGAAGAATTTTTAGAAAAAATTACCACGAAAAATAGGAATGAACCTAAAAACGCTCAAGATCTTTGGAATAATATTAAACACTTAAATTCGTTTGCGTATCTACAAGTTGATAATGTTGTAGAAGCATTGAATTTAAAGCAACGAGCATATTTAAGTAATGGTAATTACAAATGGGTGGCAACGAACGCGAATACGGATACAGATCAAACGGAAAGTGCAAAACTTAATTTTGATATTGATATTGATGAAAAAAATAATACTGCGTTGATAAATTTTTTGGATTCTAAGACTATGTTTATCGAGTTTTTGAATTTAAAGTTTTCACATACGATAAAATACAACAGAAATAATTTTTTAAACGAAGCTTTTGAACTTTATGAATCAATGCAGTACACAGCTGCTAAAGATAAATTTGAAGAGTTAGCAAATATTGCTTTTGAACGTGGTGATTATATTAATGCGCTTATTGCGAGAAAGAATGTTGATACAATTCATCTTAGTATATTTGATCAAATCAATAAAAAACCAGAAAAATCAGATGCTCTTAGCAATTCACTAATTAATAGAGAATTGAATGGAATAATCAATAGCATTATGCCATCTGCAAAGGGAGACAGTAATTCTGGTGTCCAATTTTTTAATACAGAAATTTATAAAAATAAGTTTGCATATAATACGTTAGCTGAACTGGATTATACTTGTGTTAGCATTGAAAATGAAATGGAGTTAATTAAACAGGGAGGATTTTCGATAAGTAATAATTTATTCAATGCAAAATTTAAGTTCTATGATTTTGTGAACTTTATCCAATGCAACTGTATTTGTATTTACCAATACACGATTTTTCAAGATGTCGTAACAAAGTATTTTCATATTTTAGCGATGGCATACAAAATTAATCATGATCCAAGTGATAATCGAATATTTAAAGATGCAGCAACAGAAATGGCACAATTTGAATTAGTTGATTTAGAAAATATTGTGCCGTTTATTAAACCCAAGAACATCGACTTATATTTAGGAAAGTATGGAATAAAGAGTATTCAAGTATCTGATGAAGGTATTGATTATATCCTCGATCAAGCAATATATTGGTCAGCTAAAATAACTCAAAGGTTGCAACCTGAAAGAAACATCTTAGAAAGATATGTTCAATTTTTAGCGCATATTAAGAAGATAGAAAAGCAACATACAAATAGGTTAGTAAAGTTATTTGAAGACTATACTTTGTTTAATACTAATCGTGATGAATTAAAGCCGCTTCTAAAAACAATTAGTAAGAATTTTGACGTTTTGACAGATTTACAGAAGCATATGCTTAAAGCAGTCATTGAAAGGCAACTAGCAAAAATAGTTACGGGAAAATATGAATTTCATGATAGTAACTTCTACTTGTATGTAGAAATAATGAACCAGTATCAAGATAAAACTTTTGATTTTAGTGTTTTGAAAGACATTATCAACATTGATAATGTAACGGAATATGAATCGTTTTTGATTTACTTTTTCAAATTCTTTGATACAGATTTAAAGCAAGTAATAATCGACATAATGAATCAATATGCTAAGTTAGCTGAAAAAGACATGGATGCTGAATTTATAGGCAGTATGATTCTTGCAAAAATTTATCGCTTCGAAGATCAAAAAGAGTATGTACTCAATCAGTTGAGTGCAAAAGGTAACATGAAAGAAGACGGAATACATTATCCTGATAAACAAAAAAATGCTCTGGCATATATATTAGATTTAAAAAGGGATAATTACTTTTCAAGCGATGAAGTTACCGAAAAATTACAAGAAGAGAACGTGACTGGTAAATTGCCGGAACTTGATTGGGAAATATACCAAAAATGGAATTCAGAATTAATAAGTAATTTTGCAAGTATTTATCCAATGAGTGAATTATTTCATTATTTTGGCACAAATGAAAAGAGCGAAGAAAGATTGAATAAATGGATTATTGATCAAGCAAGGATAGACAAGTTTAAGTTTAAGTTTAAGTAATGTGCGCATCCAACCCACAAAAGGCAGCCTCCCCACGGAAGCTGCCTTTTCACTTACCACCAAATCACATCACAACTGCGCAAAATACGCTAATGTTCGGACCCTCTGGCTGACGAACGAGTTTTCGTTGTCATACTAGGCGACGACATTGACGAGCGTTTGGTTGTTTGGGAGGGTGGTAGTTTTAGTTTGGGTGGCATCAAACAACGAACCATACGGCATGCCGATGACATCACTTGAGACGATCATGTCAGTGTTGTAGCCCAATGCCACCGATTGAGCTGCCTGCATGGCGGCATTGATTTGGTCAGTGGAAACAACGCCCATCGAGGTTACCTGCTAAGGCCGGGATGACGACCTTTTGGGCACCGGTAGTGATGCGTGCTATATTTTCGTTATCATGGATTTGGCCCTAGAAATAAAGTAGGCCGGATATTTAGTATATAAACATAAGATTGGTTCCAGAGTTGAGTATACTTACTCTCAACAACTTATTGATTTTATATTTTCAGAAATTAAAAAAAGACCGAATTTATTTGTTAATGAGGTTTTAAATGCAAAAAAATAAGACAACCCCAGGAGCAAAGGAATTCTCAGTAGAAATATCTACCTACCCCAATTCAGGGACCCGGCTTTATCCGTCTCAAGTTATCTGTAAAGTAATTATCAAGCAAATTTGATTATTTGTCAATTGATATTGATAAAGGCATGGCAAAGATAATATGTAACCTTATTCATTAAGAATAGCTCTATATGCAAGTCTTAGTGTCCCTAATAGTATCACAAAAGGCAGCCTCCCCACGGAAGCTGCCTTTTCACTTCCCCCAAAATCACATCACAACTGCGCAAAATACTCCAATGTTCGGACCATCTGGCTGACGAACGAATTTTCGTTGTCATACCAGGCGACGACATTGACGAGCGTTTGGTTGTTTGGGAGGGTGGTAGTTTTAGTTTGGGTGACATCACAATAACGAACCATACGACATGCCGATGACATCACTTGAGACGATTATGGCGGTGTTGTAGCCCAATGCCACCGATTGAGCTGCCCACGGGTGCCGGGATGACGACATTTTGGGCACCGGTAGTGATGCGTGCTATACTTTCGTTATCATAGATTTGGCCCTAGAAATAAAGCGGTCCGGATACTTAGTATAGGAGCAATACATAACGGAATTAATAACCCCACCAACTAAAAAACTCATTCCATGTTATTTAATCCCTTTTTAACAATAAATAACAAATTCCTTGAATAATAAGTAAGACTACCAAAACTACTCCCAATACTCCAATAGAAATTAACTTGTTTTCTAAAGTATTTACTGCCCCTGTACCGTCTATTTTTCTAAACCATAAAAAGATTGATCCTAAAATAAAACAGATAATTTCTAAACCGCTAATTATTTTCCAAACTTTCATAATATTCCTCTTTCTGTTATTTCGTCCTTTAGCCGACATAATCGCAGTTAAAAGTAATTGTGTTGCAAAGTTCTCTCTAATTCACCTAAATTATAAGGTAAATTAGATAAAAAAGATAGCTATAATTTATAGAACGAAACTGTCTTCATGGCATTAAATTCAGTCTGCGTAACGGGTTGTCCATTGGTGTCAGTGCAGACAACTTGCGTTTTTTTACCCAGCCAGTTACTGTTTGAACGGCAAGATGGTATTCATTAGCTAACGAATTGGCTGAGCGGCCCTCGTTGTACAAGGCGACGATTGAGGCTTTAAATTCAGTTGTGTATTTTTTAGTTGGCATAATTAAAAACTCCTATACTTTCGTTATCATGGATTTGGCCCTAGAAATAAAGTAGGCCGGATATTTAGTATAGGAGTAGATACCAGGATTATAAAAAGGATGGGGATACTGTTAAAAGGCATGCAGTTGTACATGGAAAAGTTAATCCTGAAAATTGGAATGTGAACTCATTTTATGAAGTACTATGCGCTATCATAAGTATTAGTATTGTGTTTGATTTGTAGGTGATAGTCCTTAATACCCACATAAAAGGCAGCCTCCCAATGGAAGCTGCCTTTTCGTTACCATCTGGCTGACGATATTGACGAGGGTTTGGTTGTTTTGGGTGGAGGTAGTTTTAGTTTGCCTTGCATTTAATAAAACTAAAGCTTTTTAATATATTCTTTATGGTGTATCTTATTAATTAATAAACTAAAAACAATGGAACTAGGATCAGAATTATGGATATCTCACCTAAATATAGAATAGATTTAATTTCTAAGTTAGAAATCGCATTAATGAACAAATATGATTTAGAGTATTGTGAATACTATATAAGAGCGTATCAAGAAGAAATTGATTCGTTTGGAAATGTTGATTTTGATATTGCATACTCAAAAGAAAAGGGACACGGATTTGATATAGATATAAGAGAGACATTAAAAAATATTGGCCTGGCTTCACCTGAAAAATTAGTTAAAATAGCGATTGATATGGGCATTGAAACACCAGATTTTATTCCATCAATTCCGATGTTCAAGAATAAGTTAAAAGCTGACTATAAAAATGCTGCAACTAGTTTTGAAAAGGCATTTAAACATGTTCAAAAAGATCCAGGTGAAGCGATTGGACATGCTAATTCGGTGTTAGAAAGTATCATGAAGGAAATTTTGAAGAAGACACCTGACTATGAAAAAGATGCATCAAGAGGAACGAGAAAACCCTTGCTGAAGGACACACTAAACACCTTTAGTATGAATGGCACAGAAAATACTATTCCCCAATCAATCAGAGACATTGCTAATGCGCTTGAGAATATCACTAGAGGAATTGAAACTACACGGAGTGATCTTACATTAATTCATGGACAGGATTCAGATAAGCCACTTATTAAAGATCCAACCTATGCATATTTTATTGTGAATGCATGTGCTACAGTAGGTCTTTTTTTGATTAACATGTATGAAGATAAGCAGTCGAAAAATACTAATCAAGCTGAAATAACTGATGATGATTTACCATTTTAAATAAGCTGAAAGGTATAGGAACTATTGAACTATATGAGTGAATACTATACGGCCCCATCACACTACAGACTACAGGTCTCCAATATACGCCAATGCTCATACCAGGCGACGACATTGACGAGGGTTTGGCTGTTTGGGAGGGTGGTAGTTTTAGTTTGGGTGGCGTCAAACAACGAACCATACGGCATGCCGATGACATCACTTGAGACGATCATGTCGGTATTGTAGCCCATTGCCAGTGGTAACAACTCCCTCGAGTTTACCAGCTAAGGCCGGGATGACGACCTTTTGGGCACCGGTAATGATGCGTGCTATACTTTCGTTATCATGGATTTGGTTCTAGAAATAAAGCGGTCCGGATATTTAGTATAGGGGGCAAGTAATGGTACAATATCAAGATATAGTGTCGTAAAAGCAATTGATATTGGTGGTACATCGCCACGTGACTCCATTGCGAAAAGACGAAATAAAGTAGCTAGTCGGTATGACGGCTATGCTTTCGCCTAGGAGAAATTATGAGTAAAAAAAACAATGAGAAAAGGTTACGAATAAATAGTATATATACAACAGTTATTTGCTTAGGACCACCAATTTGGACGTTGATCGGACTATTTACTACAATTTCTGAAAAAGAAAGGATAGTTAGTACTATTGCTACGATTCCGTGTTTACTTTTTCTAGGTTTTATTTTGGGGATTGATCATAGAGATAAAGATGTTTTTGAACTGGCACAGGAAGTTGATGAGCTCGAAAGCCAACTGAGAGAACTAGAAAATAAAGCAAAAAAAGATAATTAAAATAATACCCCGATACTAAATGAAACAGTCATGATATTTAGTATCGGGGTATTTCTATTTAGTTGTCGTAAACCTTTGATAAAATCGGTACGAGGTCATTTAGGACTTGGGCGACCGGCGCTAGCCAATTGGTCGTGCATGCCGCAGCTGAGATGACGCCCTTTTTGGCACCGGCAGTGATGGGTGCAATACTTTCGTTATCGTGGATTTGATTCTAGAAATAAAGTAGTCCGGATATTTAGCATAGGAGCAGATGGCTTTGGGTACCAAAAAAGCGGTTACTAAATACTACTTAATAACTGCTTGATATGGTTAATTATTTAAATTTTATTTCTGGTTCACTACACCATTTTCATCGGGCTTTTCGTCCATTTGTTCTAGGTATTCCGCATATTCAATTTTTGCCCAATCAGGTGCGTCATCAGCGATACCATCTTTTGTCCAATATTCAATTCCTTTAGGCACAATCATCATTTTATCAACTCCTGAACATGGTTATTAGTAGAGATATGTTTCTTCTTCTGGTGTATCACGTCTAAATGGTTCTTCATCAGACTTATCAACTATATCCATCCATTTTTGAACATCAAACTCAGTTATTAAACCAAATTGAATATTACTTGGTAAATCAATACCAAATTTTTCTAAATATTTGTTGTTTAATTCGTGAAAAAGTTCAGCAGCTTTATCAGTCTCAAAGCAAATCATTCAAGGCATCCTCCAAAATATTATCTATTTGCTTAAAGCTTTTCTGCAAATAACTCGCTACCCATGTCATCTTTACGTTGTTTCTAATATGTTGCTTTATGTCCAAGCTTAAACCATAAGCACTAGTTATATCAGATATTGCCCTAAAGGCCTTTAAACCACTATTAGGTTCCTTGCTTTCAATAGCATTATACATGATATTGAGCTTATTTTGCGCCCATACTAAATATCCGGACTGCTTTATTTCAAGAGCAAAAGCCGATGTATAACACATTGCCTAAAAAGTAAATTTAAAAATAGCGCAACTTCAGCAATGGAGAGCTAGAGTAACGACTGGAAATCAAAGACTGATGAGGGGGATATCATGGAAACAATAGGCCATTTCACGCCCCACAAAGCCAAATAAGGGCAAAAAAATAATCGCCTTAGCTTTGCAGAGCTAGCGATTATCTAAACGATTTAGTTGATGCTTACGAATCGATTAATTATCAAGGACTCGATGTTACAGCATCGGGTTCTTGGTAATTAACTGACCCACGTATTGTAACATGCCATAACTCTTTTCTGGTAGTAATTTGTTGCTAGGAGTCTGATATAGTCGCAAAACAACAATAACCGCCTTGAAGAAAATTCTTCAAGACGGTTATTTAGTGTAGTCCTCATTAGCTCCTGATTGCTCTCACGCTCTCACTAATACACACCCCAGTGCTTAGACATGGTTTGTTTACCAACGCCGGGGTTGAAGCTATTAGTTGGGTCATTTTTCTTGTAGTGTTCGACCAAGGCTGGTGCAGCCAC
Source organism: Periweissella fabalis (assembly GCF_012396505.1). Lineage (GTDB taxonomy): Bacteria > Bacillota > Bacilli > Lactobacillales > Lactobacillaceae > Periweissella > Periweissella fabalis. Next base: position 222,907 of record NZ_JAAXPN010000001.1, read on the forward strand.
ATATAAGTGTCCAACGTTGTGTTCGGCTGGGTAAACGGCGTGGCGTTCATCCAAAATTTTAAGCATTTTTGCTTTCAGGGCATGTGCATCGACACCGGGTTTGAGAATATAATCCTGGTGCATAACGTGATCAAGCAAGTGCCCGTAGTAAATTTTGTGTTCGATTTGGTCTTCAATTTCTTTAGGCAACTGTTCGAACCACTTGTATTCATTACTTGCCAACGCAATATCAAGGGGTAAGATATCAATACTATCTTGTTTTAATTCTTGATAGCGAATTGCCACCCCCGCAGTTACATACCGGTGGGTAGCGGCTTTACTAGCTTCATTGGCATCGGCTTCAAAGTAATCCCCACTCGCACTAGCAAAATATTCTTTGAGATAGGCACGGGCTTCGTCAATTCCATCCCCGGCCATTTCCAATTGGAGGTAGTGGTCGTACTTTTCGTAATAATCATCGATGCGTTTAGGCATTTGATTAGGGAAGACATTACTTACCGTTTGGAGCAAGCGATCGGGGAAGTAAGGCTTGAACACGGGGATATGCTTCAAGAAGCGTTCACCCCAAGCTTTAAGCGCAAACATTTCAGGCAAGTGACCGGTCCCAATTTTTTCAATGACAATCAATGAATCTTTCCCATATTTCTTGGCCAATTTATAAGCATCTTTATGCATATATTCACCAGAAACGGGCAATTCTTTGAAGGTCGTCATAATGTGGCGGCGAATATCTTCCAACTCATCGGGATTATTCGTACCAATGTAAAACATTTGCGTTCTGTCATCCATCGGGAAGGTATCTAAGCGCACCGCCAAGGCCGCCACGTGACCAGCTGATCCAGATACTTCGTACAATTCTTTGGGATTGGCATTGTAGCGAATTGGTTGATCAGATTCAACATCGCGCACCACCGCTTCATGGTCGTACATTGAACCATGCCGTTCAGAAGCAGGAACATTATCCAAATCAAAATTCCGGTTTTCCAAATTAGTAATGATTTCTTCTGGCGTTTCACCCAAATCAATCCCTAAGTGGTTAACTAAGTGCATTTCATCATGTTCATCAATCCAGACATACAATGATAATTCGGTATAAGCGGGTCCGCGGCGAATCAAGGCCCCACCAGAATTGTTGTTAATTCCCCCAATGACAGAGGCTCCCAAGTTAGATGAGCCAATGACGGAGTGGGGTTCGCGTTTAAGGGGCCGCAATTATTTTCTAACTGAAATAGGGTTGTCCCAGGGAAGGCGAGGGCTTGTTCCCCGTGATTGATTAATGCTAAATCTTTAATTTTCATCCCGTTGACCACCACGGCTTGCCGATCATAACCGGGGGCAGGGACAGAGCCCTCAGTCAAGCTCGTATTGGCGGCTTGCATAATAATGATGATATTGTGGTCATGCAAAACATTCAGTACACGCCACATTTCCATTAACGTCGTTGGAAAGACGACGGCCACCGCATCACCTTTACCTGAGCGATAGCCTTTGCGAAAACGTAAAGATTTTGCGGCATCGGTAATGACATTCTTGCTACCCACAACACTGACTAGTTGTTCTACTAAGTCCATAATAACTTCTCTCCTCTATCACGTTTGTAAAAAGCGTTTTAATGATTACGCCTTAATAATACGCTTTTTTTTATGTTTTGATTAGTAAAATATGAAAAAATACTTATAGTATAAAAAGTTTAAGATAAACTTATTTTGTTGTTGATTATTATATCATTAGTAATCGGTGTGATATGTGTCGGTTAAATCAAAATTTGAAGAGTTATGGACCTACTGGCGACTACTTTAACTTACGTAAATACCAGTAATATGTGCACCCGCCAAATACCACGCCGACAAACAAAGCCGTGATAATGTAAGAGACATTACCAATGCTTGCGTAAAATGGTCGCGCCCCCGTGATCACATCAAGGATAATGTTGAGGGCATAGATACCAATCCCCAACCCAATCCCAGCACCCCAAGCACGCTTTAGATAGCGCTGCTTAACGCTAGGCAGGTCATCAGATTGGACACCAAGCTGGTCTAATTGCTTCAAGCGTACAAACCATGCACCTACGCATAGCGAGATGAACCATAAGAGGGTGTTGCTAGTAATTATGAATATGAACGCCCATTTAAGGCTGATCAGATAAATAAGGTACGCGATGAACGTTGATAGGACTAAATAACTGAGCAAGGTAATGAAGGCGATATTGCCGAATCGATTCACCTGACTTTCCTTATATTCATCTAAAACATCCTCAATCCCGTGAAACCGTTTGATTAAAAAATTGGCGCGTTTATTGTTTTTCATGGTTAATTTCCTCCCAAAAAAGGGTATTTAAATCCGTATCTAAAGCCCTGGCGATGTTAATACATAATGCTAACGATGGATTATAGTTGTCATTTTCAATTAAATTGATCGTTTGGCGCGCGACCCCAACTAATTGCGCTAAATCCATTTGCGTAAAATTTAAATCTTTGCGATACTCACGAACCCGATTCATATAACACCTCGATCATTATTTGTCATATATATGTGACAAATATAAAGCAAATTATGGGGATAGTCAATGGTGATTTGGCGCTGCATAGAGGAGGTGGTTCGTTGTTACCATACCAGGTGACGACATTGATGAGGCTGATTGTTTTAGTTTGGTGGCCCACACAGTATGAGAAGTGGTATCATGGCAAGGATAATTACGATAAGCAATCACGCAACTGGAAGGAGTAATATCGTGGATAAGAATAAAAAAGATCAGTTATTAATGGTGCTTACCACCTTTGGACATTTAAATATTTTAGAAGAGCAAGATGATGTGTATATTATCGAAATTAATGAACTAGACTTCACAATGATCATGAACGTTTTGGGGAGTATCGGCGCCTTTTTTAATTGTTCACGCGTTACTGATGAAAATAATGTCTTTATCGAATGGCAAGTCATAATTTATGATTATGCCAGAATTTAATTAGCTCGAATATGCGTCTGGAATTAATGTGCAAAGCAAGCCCAATGTTAGTATAGTAAGTCAATTAGAGATGGAGGTAATGACCATGAATGACGAGCGAAGATTAGCTGTATTCGGGTTTAAGCAGATGACGGCAAGCGAACTGTTAACAACGCAATTACACGAACTCATCGATCAAATACAAATCCATGATTTAACTGAGGATGAACAAGCTTTAGCAGCGTGGTTTGATGAAGCCTAGAAAATCAATATATACGTGTAAGACTAAATAAACCCCTGAAGAATTTTCTTCAGGGGTTTATTTTTGGTATCAGTGACGGATTAGAGCGAGAAGGAGATTAACATAATTTGACAATTCCAGTCCTATAACTACGGCTCGTTGGTTAAATAAAATAAGTGTGCTTCACCCAGTGCACTAAAAAGACTTCATATAATCGATGTCCTGTTAACTGACTTTGGTATAGAAGTCCTTATTGTTAGCTGTATCAATTTAATCTAGGAATCAATTACTCCTTAACCATTCTGAATACTTTATTCCCAGCAAATGCGATTACTGCATATGCCAAAGCAACAAACAGTGCTACTCTTTTAAAATTAAAAGTTGTTATTAGGGCTGGTAAAATAAGTAAGGACAAGGGCTGTACCATGCCTAATATAGAACTATAAGTTGCCATGAATGTTGCATATCTGGACTCATCAATAGTTCGCATAAATAGGCTTTTAGAAGTGATGTTATAAAATGGAATTGCGATTCCAAGTATAAAGAAAGCTAGCAAGGTTATAAGCTCGTATTTCGAAATAGACCAAATTAAAAATACAAGTGGGACTATGGTTATGGCAGTAATAAAGAACCATTTATCGGCCCATTTTTTAGATAGCTTACTGTATAAAGTACTTGCTGATAAAATTCCCAAAGTATATGAAATTTGAAAAAGTCCAATCAATCGAGCATTACTTAATAAATGTGCTAAAGATGACGAGTACACTTGAAAAGGGGCAAGTATAAAATTATAAGAAAATGAAGTTATGAATATCAGCGTGACGATTGGCTTTTGGAAATCTGACAAAAAACTCTTGAATTTGTTACCAGTATGATTATCAATTTCTTCATGAATAGTTTGGGGCACGTTGGTAATTTGTAGTAAGAGAATATTCGCACCGATAAAACTTATTCCATCAAGGGCAAAGCCAATCCAAATAGTATGCTTAGACATCAACAAACCGGATATTAGAGAGGCTATTATTGCCCCCATTGTTGAAAAGCTCGTAACTTTAGAAAGGACGTCCCCATAGTTTTCTGGGCGAATAGTATTTCTAATTAACTTAAGTACAGTAGGATCATACGCTTCTGATAAAAGGGCGTTTATAAATGCGATAATCAAAATTAGTATTGTTAACCAAGATTCATTTTGAAAATAGAAAATAAATATCGATAAGAATAACAATAATACTGATGACAAAAGATTTATTACAATTCCGGCTTTCTTTAAATTTTTAACCTTATCAATAAATGATCCGATGAACGGACCGAACAAAATAGCGGGTGCTATAAGTAAAATTGACAAATATCCTACTAGAATTACGCTGTTGGTAACGCTAGATAAGTAATATACAAATAGAAGTTTAGAAAGCATGCTCCCAAAAGTATTGATTCCCTCTGAAAGGGATATTCTCATTGAAAAATGGTGTTCATTCATTAGTATTACCATCCAATAAATAATATTTCCGGAGTTCTTTCCGGCTAATTCCTCTAACAATCTACGCTCTAATGTTTAGTTATTATTAAATAATCACTAATTTATATTCGAATATAATATTCGCTAAAAAGTTAAAAGTCAATGACAAAAATGGGTGTTTTGTCATTTTTAAGTAGGTCAGTGCAGAGCTGCTTTTTATGAATTAGCAATTTTTTTGTCGTTTTCACTAGGTAATTACGTTATGGACACCTTTTGATTTTTTTGATGAAAATTATAAATAAATGATAAAATTGTTTTTTTATTAGAAGTTAAGTATATAATTTATAAAAAAGGAATGGGAGATAGCGTATGAAAATAAAAATAATGATTCCGGCCTTAATTATGTTTGCGACTTTGGCTGCCAACGGAATCTTTAACTATGGGACGAGTTTGGAGTTGCTTAATAAAACCCATAGTTCCGTTAGTTTTGGTCTGGGGTTGATAACTGGCCCAATCATTGGCTTGGTCCTTGCTAAGCCAATTACCGTGTTGCTTCATAAATTTGATAATCATTTATTGTCTACGATTGGATTAGTCGGGGCAACGCTTTCGATGTTGCTATATAGTTTCTTCATCAGTGATAATAAAGCAATGATCTATACCGCGGTGCTGTTTTTGAGCATTAATGGCATATTCATGCGTATATTTAATTACGCTTATATGAATAATCAAATTTACTGCTTTTGGGGCGAAAGGCACGTTTTTTCAAAGCTGTGATGAAAGCTCCATTTTTTAAGTTACTTTTCCTTATCGTCCAGATTAAATATGTTATAATCTGCCTATTCAAAGTAAAGGAATTGCCAAAATTATGATTAATTTAACATCAACAACGGAATATGTCTACGTCCGCCACTATCGGCTTGTCGCCACACCAGCGTTGATGTTAAAACATCAGCACGGGTTACACGTCCAAAATAAATTGCATAACTATGCCGTTAAATATTTAGAAAAATCGTATGGCCGCAAACATGTTTCACGGCCATTTCCCCAATCATTGGCGGCTAAAAAGTTTTTAGTTGCTGAAATTGCCGGCAAATTTGCTAAAGATTGCTATGATTTAAATCGTTGGCAGGCTAATAAAATCGGCTTGCACTCGCAAGGAGCCCGGTTATTTTTGCTGACATTAATAACTAATTTCGGTCAATATCGCAAAACCTTGTTCAAAGCTTTTAAAATGAGTAGTCAGGAAAAAATGGCCTACAAAAATAATGAACATGGTAACAATGCAAAGCATAAGTCGTGGTACCGAAAAGGTTCACTCAACTTCTTACGCAATAGTAACTCTTACAAAACCATTTCATTACCTGATAATAAGCAAATTCAAGTCATCGCCAACCACCAAATCAAGATTCAAGCTTTCGGCGTTGTTCAAGTTGTCGAAAACATCAAAAATCTGGCTAATAAACAGATTGTGGTTTCTAAAATCAAACTAAAAGGTAACGACCAATACGAATTACAACTAGTAATCCGCGAACAAGTTGCACGTAAGAAACCTGACAATAAAATCGGCGTTGATTGGAATATGAAAGATAATAAAATTTTTCATACTTCAGCAGATCAAACGTATTATCTTGCCACTACGGTTGCAGACCAGGCAGATTATTTAGAAGCCCAGATTAATACTTTAAAATCCAAGCGCGACAAACTGACTTGGCTGCGATTTAATAGTCAACGGTTGATCAAAATCAATCAACACATCAAATATTTAAACGTCAAACGGACCAATCTTTTGGATGAAGCCTATAAAAAATTAGCACGGGCGCTGTTCCAAGCTACCGATTTAGTTGTTGTTGAACAACTCGATAGTAAAGAAATGCGGGCGGTAAAGCGAACCAATACGGGTTTAAATCGAAAACTCGCCAAAATCAAACCATATCGGCTCATGGCATTAATTGAAATGACCGCTAATAAAACCGGTAAAACGTTGATCCGCGTCGATAGTTACAAAACGTCACAAGTTGAATATGGCACCGAATTTGCAGAAAAGCACCCCGTGATTGTACGTGAATGGATTTCAAAACACACTGGAAACATGGTTTCTCGTGACTTGAATGCCGCTAAAAACATTTTGGCATGGGGCTTGGACCCAGAAAAACACATCAAATTAAAAGACTACCCAGCAATTAGGCCAAGTAGTCTGATTGCAATAAATTAATTTAAAGATAGGCGAGACAGAACCTGGTCGTCTTGAAAGGCTTTGAGGGCGGATATGTGCGTATCACTTTGAGCGTGCAAAATAAGTGCGATATATCCAACGAGTTCCAATGTGGAAACCACTCGCGAGAGTGCATTGCCTAAACGTTTTCAATTAAAAATTGAAGCTCGTTTATTCATGGACGAGTAGTTCACATTGTCGGCGAAGATCATATTCAGCAACTAAACGCATTAGAGCAAGGGAGTATCTCAGTGCTGCAAATCGTTAACCCGATCATAACAGCCTTGTTGTGGGCATGGATAAGTTTGCCAAACACGCTCTGGGTGGCAGTGGGAATTTCGCTGATTGGGATTGTTCTATTACCGCGGGTTAAGTATCAAGGTGTGCGTAGTGCGGATGACAATGCAGCGCTACCAAGCTTCAAAATGGTGGTTGCTTCAGTATTAAAGCAACCAACTGTAAGAAAAGTATTTCTGTTAGAGACGCTTTTAGGAATATTTTTGGTATCAGAAATTGTGGCCATCCCATATATTCTAGTAACGGGCGGGTTTGTTACGGAAAAATATTTGGGGCTCGTCCAAGGGATTGCTGGTATCGGGGCAGTGGTCGGCGCATCGGTCGCATTCTTTAAAAAGACGCCTAATGCATTAAAAATATTAAGAGTCACAACCATATCAATTGGTGCACTGTATCTAATATTAGCCTTCATGTTTGGGATTACGTCCAAAACAGTGGCCTTAGTTGCGGTGGTGGTTGTGAGCATGGTAATCTCATTGATCAGTACGTTTGCGAGTCCAATTAGCTATACCGCGATGCAAACGTCTTTGAGTGAAGAAACTAGAGCCGATGTTATCACCTGGTATTATACGATTCAAGAAATGGTGTACCCAATTGGTGCGGCCTTAGTGTCTATTCTGATGGTCGGGATTTCACCAACTAAGTTATATTTGCTATATGGATTCATGATTATACTTATTGGGCTAGTAGTGATGCGCGGTAAGCAAAATGCCTAATAGTAGGCCGGTGTTGAAGGATGTCCTAGACGACTAATATATATGCACAATATTAAATATCGGGGATGCCACAATCCCGTTCAAACATTGTCAGGTAGCGAGGTTATTCCGCGTTACCTGGCTTTTTTGTTGCGTTGCGAATAGCTTAATTTTAATGTTTGCCCTTTATTCGGGGCGATGATATAATTACGCTACTAAAAGGGCGTGGTTGGATTATTTCAGTTCATGAAGATTATTAGGAGGTAATATTATGAATGAATTTTATGTTGAGAGTTTAGATGAGTTTGTCCCAATTTCGGCAACCAATGTCGTTTACCAAGATATTACCGCCAAAGTCAAAGGGACTGAAATTTCAATTGAAAAAGTTCCCGTTCGCATTCATGCAGCAACTAGTGAAGAGGTGTTTGATCGTGACTTGGCTCAAGTCCGCGATGAACGGTTATTTGCTGCCTATGCACACCGTAACAATTTGTTGACAACGCCTGAAATCAAAGCGATTCGGCACCACCTCGGGCTGTCACAACGCGGCTTTGCTAATTTCTTAGGTCTGGCCAAATCAACCATTGAACAATATGAAGCCGGTTCGTTACCAACGCGGGCCAATAGTAATTTAATTGAACGGGTTGCGGATTATGATGTTACGACATTGAAGAAAATGTTTGTTGATTCAGATGTAAAGAAGTATTCAAATAACGATATGGCTGTTTTACAAAAACTAACGGCTGAAAAATTTGAACGGGCACGGTTTCCCAAGGCCCTAGATGTTGCTGCTTGGTTCATGGCCCAAGACTATATGCAACGCCAGGTTGATGTTACCGTATCAACGTTAACCCAAATGAAATTGCAAAAGTTACTATATTTTGCCCAAGGTATATTTGTGAAGCAATATCAAAGGCTATTGTTTAGTGAGGACACCTTAGCTTATACGCATGGGCCCGTCTATGATTCAGTTGCTCAGCAATTCCATGGCCAACGGGAATTAGATATTTTACAAACGCTGGATCAAGCAGCTCTTACGCAAATCCTTGCACAGCAACAAAATATTAGTGAAGATATCGAAGTGGGAGGTGTCTTAAGCTATGTTTGGGCACATTACGGGCATTTTGAAGCAGCCAGCTTACGTGCATTAACGCATAGCGATGAAAGTGCGTGGACGCGGACGTACCAAGCTGGGGAATATAAGCTGCAGATTCCAAATGAAGAAATTGTCATGGAGTTTGCAGAGGTGAAGCGGTGAGGGGGAATTATGCTAACTAAAAAATAGGTTACGAGGTGATACTTTGGTTTTAGATAATAAAGTAAAGAAAGCGGTGATAACTATGGATATCGTAACGCCAACTGAAGCTCGAGCAAATTTATTAGCCCTTATTCAAGCAACTAATCGTGATTCAGCACCGATCTTGATTGCTGGTGCTGACAATAGCAAGAGTGCAGTGTTAATGGGTAAGCAAGATTACGCTGCTCTACAAGAAACGATGGCGCTATTCATGAACGGTCAAATGCAAGCAACATTAAGCCGTGAAAATGATGAATCAGTAGATTTAGCCAGGATGATTGCAGCGATTGAGCATGCATAATTGGCAAGCTAATATCAAAAAAGCAACTACACGGTAAATGAAATTACTTGATTAATTGCAATACAAATACAATGCTAAATAAACCCCTGAATAATTTTCTTCAAGGGTTTATCTTTGGTATCAGCTGTAGATTAGCATGTTTTTGTATTTTTGTGATTAAAATAAGTCTGAATGTGTACCAGTATCAATAAATTTCACGTATTCACCATCATACTTGTAAATCAACAACCAATCGGGTTTAATGTGTAAATCACGTTCTGGTCTACGATTTTTCAGAGGGTGATCATTGTAATGGTCATCGAGTGGAGCATCAGATAAAAGTTTACGATAGACAATCTCAAAATCAATTGCCTTATAACGCACACCTTTAATCATTTTTTTATAGTTCTTTTTAAAACGACTTTCAAACGATGGTTTATACTTAAAATCAGTCATTCAAGAAAGCCAATCCTGCGTCAGCACTGGTAAAATTAACGTAAGCATCGCTATTAATGGCTGCTTGCAAACGGACATAAGGATGGCTCGTCTAACACCACTACATCTATGATCAGACATTAGTCGAATGGACTAATTATCATGATATGAAGTTAATTGGTTATCAGTATACGTATATGGGCTATCGGCTAAACAAGATTAAACGACTGTGGCTTAGGGGAAGTAAATCGGTGAACTAAAAAGACATTAGTAGCTAAATTACTAGTTACTAATGTCTTTTTAGTTGCACATGGTTTCCATTGGCGAGTAGTTCACAACCGCTACTCACGTATCGCTAAATGTAAAATTGGATACGGTTTATCAAAATCATCGCGTTGACTGCGTCCAACAATTTCAAAACCGTGGTTTAAATAAAACGCGTGCGCTCGGTCGTTTTGCTCATTGACGTCAACTTTCGTGATGTGCTGATTGGTAATTAACCACGTTAAGATTTGATGGCCATAACCAGCACCAATTTTGGTAGGGTCCAGAAATAACATCGCTAATTCATCCCCGCTAGTTCCACTAAAGCCAATTGGTTGATTATCAACTGACCATAGCCGTAAATCGACCTGGGCTAGAAAATTTGGGAGGAGCGCTTGGTAAAAGGCAAAATCATCAGGATGCAAAAAGGTATGCGTAGCTGCGACAGATTGCTCCCAGATGGCTAAAATTAATGGGTATTCAGTGGGGATTACACGGTGCTGTTGTAGCATTGTAGGACCACCTTTCATTTGGTATTTGTAATCAGCTTAAGCTAAACAGCGTGAAAATGCAATCGGGTGGAAGCAACTAACTCAAAATTTGAATATGGATGTTTTTAGGCGTTCACGAACAGCTGTAATGATCGACGTTTTGATTCGTAAAATTATGGTGGTATGTTAAAATTATTATAGATACAACAATAAGATGAGTAGCAAATAGCAAAAGGACCAGATATGCAATTACTTAAATACACGCTGAGTTAGTGGCAAGACCGCCTGACAGGGATTACCGGGCTATTTTTCGTAGTCCTCTTAGTGAAAATCGGCTTAGATTTCATTACTAACAACCTCCATACGTTCACATGGTATAGCTTGCTATTTTTGGAATGCAATGTGCCAGTTGCGGGGTGGTATTTAGTCGATATTATCAAATTCCACAAACGTGCGGGTCATCAGGATTGAATGGTAGGTTATGGGTAATTTACTTCGGTAGTTACTTGTTTACCAAGGCGTTCATATGAAAACTCAACGGACTTTGACAACGTTATTTCAAAATTCAAACAGCAATCAAAACACGACTAGTCTACCTGTATTTTAGGTGGGCTTTTTTGAACAATAACAAAAATACGCCAAGCTAACGTTAGAAGAGTAAATCTTCAGGGCAGCTGGGCGTATTTGAAGTGGTGATACCATTAAATTGGTGTGAATTGGATCGTAATTTTTTGATGGGTGGCACGGGCAATTTCAGCTAGGGTTGTCGTATTGGCATTCGTGGTGCCACTTTCAATTCTAGCAATCGTTGATTGAGGTTTACCAATTAAGGCCGCAAAATCACGTTGACTCATCTTGAGTTCTTCACGTAAATTACGGACCTGAATCCCAATTTCAAGGTTTAGATCAGCTTGTTCAAGCATTTGTGCGAATTCAGGATTATCTTGGGAACGTTTGGCGATATAGTCATCAATTTTAGTCATTGTGTGGCCTCCTGCGAAATAGTTGTCATCGTGATAGCATTTTAGCTATCATAATACAAACGAATGAAGGAGGTGCTTTCAGTGATTCAGCCCCATGAAATCCTAATTATAAAATTTGACATTAGTTTTTATTTATATTTAAATTGTTTTATAACAAAATTAAGAAGATTTCGCGCAAGGACCTTGTTGAGCCGCGTAAATCAGAGGGACTTACATGAAAAAATTAATGATCCTAAGCGGGGATGTCATTATTCGGATGGCATTTGCCGTTTTAGCTACGTATATGCTAAACCATTACCATGAGGACACGACCATTGTCATAACCGGGTACAGTATGCTTATTTTTAATATTATCACGACTTTCTTTGATACGAACTATCATAAGCAGTCGGTAAAATAGCAAAAGGGATATAATAGAACGATAAATCTAGAAAAATATAAGAGAATAAGCATTGTGGTTAAACGTCAATACCATTATCCATTAGCACAAACTTTATTGGATTATGACAATATCCTAAGTGAAATTATTACAATCATAAAAAAATACCAATCGAAAATAGCGCCATTTCCGGTTGGTATTTTTAGTTTACTAATATTAGTTGGCGTGATTAGCTTTCACCGGAATGAAGATTACTAATAAGGTGAGCACTGATAGGATTGTGCTGACGTAATCTACGTTAAAGTGATTTGCCACGGCTGCTAAAATCACGAGGATAGTGGCTAAGATTTTTTGAAAAAGACTCATCGGGAGGACCTCCTTTCAAGAAGTTTGATAATTTTTTATTATCGTAACTTAATTTTTATATATTAACATTAACATGGCCGCCTCCGACTGTCAATTCACAACTTACTGGTACGATGCAGCACCCCAGTGAAGTTGATGCCCATAATCCCAAGCAACATGATCAGTAAGCCCACCATTTGCAAGTGACTTGGTAGCGCGTGGCCTAAAAATAGTAAGCCTAGGAGGACGGTGAAAATAACTTCAAATGATTGGGTTGCTTCGACCGTGGCCAACGTTTCCATGTTTTGGCCCGCCAATGCGGTTGCATGAAAGAACAAAACCGTCGCAATGACCCCAGAAGACAAGGCGACCCCAAAGGTACTCAGTAACGTCGCACTATCCGGGCGGCCCACCCGAAGATAACTAATGATGCTTAGCACGATAAAAGTTGGATAGGTAGCTAGTAACATCCCAAAGACGCGTTCAAGGCCGTTGAAATGCCCATACCGGACACCAATTTGACGGTTACCTAGCGGATAGCAAATGGCAGCCATTAAGATCGCCAAAATCGCCCAGCCAAAGCCCCGATTAACAGCATGGAGGGCCTGCGTTTGCATGGTTGTCATAACAATGCCGACTAAAATGACTAGCATCCATTTAATCTTATTGCGTGGAATCGTTAAACGTTGGGGGATACCAGTACTGTCAGCGACTTTCATCAGTGGTGTTGTTAGCACCCCGAAAATAATCGTCAGTTGCCAAAGACTTGAGACCAGCCAACCGGGGAGAAATTGCGCCGACCACGTTAAAGGAACATAAAACAGGACAAAGCAGACATTACTCCAGCCAAGCCAGTACCACGGGGCGGCTTTAATGGCCCGCCATACTTTAGCAAAATCGGCATGTAGTTGGGGGATGGTCCCAAGGAGGGCAATCATCGGTAACATCCATAAATAGCGTAGACTAGCGACCCATAACCAATAACCCGCGGCTTGCAAATTGACCTGATTGAGTAAAAACGTTAATGAAAAGAACAGTGCGGCTAAAATACCAAGGAAGATGGCTTTAAGATTCATCAGGGCCTCCTATCGCTCGTAAATCATCAAACTGATGAAAGTGGTTGGCGTAGCAGCCATATTATGGTAGGCATGCGCAAAAGTTCCATTGAATTTGGCCATGCTACCGGCGTAAATAACATGCGGTTGCTCATTGATCATGACGGTTAGGGTGCCAGTTTCGACAATGAGCATTTCAGTTGTGCCGGGCACGTGAGCCGCTGATTGGCGCTGTGCTTGGGGGGCGAGCGTCAAATGAAAGACTTCAAAATTCGAACTAACGAGCGTGCTGAAAACTGATTGGACAGCCACAGCCGGATCATTACTCGTGATTTCGTGAAAATCAGTTGGATTAGCGAGTTCAAAATCAACTTTATCGGTAGCAAAGAAGTAGTTAATTGGCACGGCAAGCCCGCTTGAAATTTTCCAGAGAGTATCAATTGATGGTGAGGTCGTGTGGCGTTCAATATTGTTTAAAGTAGCGGAACTAACGCCAGTCAAAGTACTGGCTTCTTGAAGTGTTAAGTCACGTTGCCGGCGAATGTCAGCTAAGCGATTACCGACGATTTCTGTTATCATAAGGCACCTCACGTTTAATATTATAGATTTTATTTAGTATAATAGATAAAAATAACTATCTTGTCAATTACTGATTAGTGAAGCAAGGTGGCGATTAGTAAGCCATAAATAGCTAGGACCGACATAATGGCTAGGACAAGAACGTATTAATTGTGTTCAATTTTATTTTTCATTATAGTGAAGATAATAAAAATAATTGTAAAGGGGGGAGTTACATGGACAGAGAAATTAAAGTTAGTGCAAGACGCCAACAGTTAGTAAAGCAGGCCAAAGAAATTTATCAGCGCCATCTTGGTAAGACGACGGCTGCAGACTTTTTTTATCTACAAGGTTTGGCAGCTAATGCTGAGCAAAAGCATCAAGTGCCACACTTTCATATGCGTAAATTATATGATGCAAGTCATCTGGTCGTAGATTTTGATACGCAATTTGTCACATCACTAATTCCTAATAATTTATCTGGAAGTTTGATGACAGCGCATGTGCTTGTTTTGAATTTAAATATGGGGGCGGGCCGCAGTGAAATTGAGTGTTGCGATATTAACAAGCGCTGTCAGCATAAATATTCACCAACAGCGACCCAATATACCAAACTAAATGATCACAAGGCATATAGTTTGAGTCAGACAATTTTCCACGAAGCATTTAGAAACAATCATAAGATGCGCCATACGTTACTTAAAATTATGGATAGTGCCTATTCAGTCAAAAAAGCCCGCAAACTCTATCAGATTATCTGTGCAGATTTGCAAATAATTTATACAAATAAGTTGAATTTAAAATCAGCTGATAATGATTATAGTAAATTACGTAAGTCACTAAAAAAATACGATTTAAAATCATCACCCAAACACGTACAAACATTAAGCAATTTTTATCGCCAAGCAGTGTTACCGTTATTGCAATTGAAGTTCCCATTTGAATTGAAATTAAGTTTTGCACCAATCAGCATTGCTTCAGAACCATATTATGTGCCGATTGATCGCCAATTAGGGGATGCCAAAACCTTCCAATTAGATCCAAGCCAATACAATTGGAATAACCATGCTGGTAAAGATAAGCATGGAAATGTAATAGAAGGGGATGATGCATGGACGAATTATGTTTTTAGTAACCAAACATTGCGCTTTCAGCCAGGACAGGTAAGTTTACTTGAAAAATTACAAATAAAACATGTTTCAGAAATCATGTTATTGCAACAGTATCCATATGCATCAAGTTCGTTTAATCGTACGCATAACGATAATGTCTTTAAACCATGGCAAGTATTCGTACAAGAACTACTAATAGCTATTGATGCTTACAATCAAGCTTGCCCGGATGATCAAATTCAGATTATTCGTAATCGTAAAGGAACGGATTATCTAGCATTAAACGCATTAACCCACACCTCAATCTGGGTGCGTAAGGTCGCCAAAACTGGGTTAAATGGCCGCTTAATTGCCCAAAATTTTGCGAAGTACCACGCTAACTAATAAATAGATAATAGTGTAACGACAGTGGAGGGTGTGACAGAGTACTAAATTACTATCAAAATGCACTCTAGAAGTCCGATATATTCGATATATGCCAAAATCCCCTATGAAGAAAATGTTTCATGGGGGATTTTTAGTGTATTTCTCGATATCGCCTGACTTATGGCACAGCTCTTTTTTATTTTCAAGCAAAAACTGTCAAATCTAGTTAGTTAACTTATAAAAAGCTTAAGGTACTTTAGAAAATTACCAGAAGTGGATTCAAGCAGCCAATATAGCAAAATTTTATTTTGGGTAATAAAGTGACAACTAGAAGTTTAAACTTGAATAAATTAAGAACAAAACTAGTTACAAATTAGTTTAAGTTTTGACATAAAAAAGCTGATTTAACAGGGTTTTTATTAAGATAAAAAAATAATTTGTGGGATTTTACAAATATACTAAGTTGTACTTTTGGTAAATATAACATCAATTACAATTAGCTTAACTAACCATTAATACATAATGTATTGTCAAATGTATTCTGGTAATTTATAATTAAATTATATTCTTTAAAAATATAGAATTAAGTGTAACCACCCATGAAAGATTAAATACAACGGTGTTAATTTATAGCTTATAAAGGTTATAACCAAGGCTTTTTTAAAAGTCTTAAGTATTGCTATTTTTTTTAAAGTATAATATACTTGAAAACGGTTACATTTTTGAAAAATATGAGATGGATAATATGTCAGAACAGAAGATTTCAGCTGGATTAGCAGCGTTGAAGGTTATGGAAGGATGGGGTGTCCACACCATCTACGGTATTCCTTCAGGTACTTTAAGTGGCTTGATGAACGCGATGGGTAACCCAGAAAACAACATCGAATTCTTACAAGTTAAGCACGAAGAAATCGGTGCCATGGCTGCTGTAATGCAATGGAAATTTGGTGGTAAATTAGGTGTTACTGTTGGATCAGGTGGTCCTGGTGCAACTCACTTAATCAATGGTTTATACGATGCTGCAATGGATAACATTCCAGTATTGGCAATCTTAGGATCAAAGCCAGTTCGTGAATTAAACATGGACTCATTCCAAGAATTAAACCAAAACCCAATGTACGACAACATCGCAGTTTACAACCGTCGTGTTGCAACTGCCGAACAATTACCACACTTAGTTGATGATGCCATCCGTACAGCTATTGCTAAGCGCGGGGTTGCCGTTCTTGAAGTGCCAGCTGACTTTGGTTTTGCTGAACTTGATGCAACATCACTTTACTCAACACCTTTATACTCTTCAGGTGAAAAGTTCAAGAACTACAAATCAGCACCAGTTGACGAAGCTGACATTGATGAAGCTGTTGCTTTGTTGAACCAAGCTAAGCGTCCAATTATCTACACTGGTATTGGTACTATGGGTCACGGTCCAGCCGTTCAAGAATTAGCTCGTAAGATCAAAGCACCTATCATTACAACTGGTAAGAACTTTGAAACTTTCGAATGGGACTTTGAAGCTTTCACTGGTTCAACTTTCCGTGTTGGTTGGAAGCCAGCTAACGAAGCTGTTCTTGAAGCTGATACTGTCTTGTTCGTTGGTACTAACTTCCCATTCTCTGAAGTTGAAGGTACTTTCCGTAACGTTGACAAATTTATCCAAATTGATAACAACCCAGCTATGCTCGGTAAGCGTCACCAAACTGACGTTGCAATCCTTGGGGATGCTGGTCAAGCAATTGACGAAATCCTTGCTAAAGTGTCACCAGTTGAAGAATCAGCTTGGTGGACTGCTAACGTTAAGAACGTACAAAACTGGCGCGATTACATGAACAAACTTGAAAACAAGACTGAAGGTCCTCTTCAAGCTTACCAAGTTTACAACGCCATCAACAAGTACGCTGCAGAAGATGCAATCTTCTCTACTGACGTTGGTAATGTTACACAAATGTCAATCCGTCACTTGCACATGACACCTAAGAACTTATGGCGTACATCTCCATTGTTTGCAACAATGGGTATCGCTTTACCAGGTGGTATTGCTGCCAAGAAGACTTACGCTGATCGTCAAGTTTGGAACTTGATGGGTGACGGTGCCTTCTCAATGACTTACCCAGATGTTGTGACAAACGTCCGTTATGACTTACCAGTTATTAACGTGGTCTTCACTAACACTGAGTACGGTTTCATTAAGAACAAGTACGAAGACACTAACACTTACAACTTCGGGGTTGACTTTACTGATGTTGACTACGCTAAGATTGGTGAAGCTCAAGGAGCCGTTGGTTTAACTGTTAGCCGTATCGAAGACATCGACAGCGTGATGAAGCAAGCCGTTGAATACTACAACCAAGGTCGTGTTGTTGTGGTTGATGCTAAGATCACTAAGGATCGTCCAATCCCAGTTGAAACTTTGAAGCTTGACACTAACTTATACAGTGAAGACATTGTTAAAGAATACAAGGAAAAGTACGAAGCACAAGAATTAGTACCATTCCGCGAATTCCTTGAAGCAGAAGGTCTCACTTCTAACTACATCAAAGAAACAAGCGACAACAAGTACAGCTTCTAATTTATTAGTGCTTACGCGTTAAGCTTAAAAAGCCGTCTAAAGTGATTTAGACGGCTTTTTTTGTGGTATGAAATTGTTTCTAAACTGCTTAAATACACTTTGCTAGGTCGATAAACAATAAACCCCTCGAAGAAATTTCTTCAAGGGGTTTATTTAGTGTATTTTGCTACATGTCCTTTTTGCTTACCATTGTTGGGTAACTTTACCACTTTGTGAGACAAGGTAGGCAGCAGATGGAGCTTTAGAAGATCCTTGATAAACGGCAATGTTGTAGACTGTTTGGCCGTTAACAGTTGAGGTTCCATTAGCAACAAGTTGCATGTCTTTAGCCTTAGCACCTAATTGCACACGTAATACATTAATTGCTTGGGCTGAATTGGTTACTTGACCAGTTGACTGATTGTTGTTAGTATTGGCAGCTGCTTGTGAGCTACTGTTAGCGGCTGATTGAGAGCTAACAGCCGCGGCACTTTGCTGATGGTCATTGGCACTATCAGATGTAGCACTTTGTGAACTTGAAGTATTGGCAGCTGAACTCGCAGCTGAACTTGTGGCGTCATTATCATCAGAACTAGTTGCAGCACTTGATGATGAGCTTGAACTACTATTAGTGCTCATTTCAGTTGCCTGATCTTCATGATGCGTATGTTTAGCTGATGAGTGACCGCAACCAGCTAAGACAAAAAGTAGGCTAGTTGCTACGATGATACTTAATGTTTTTTTCATTTATTTATCCTATTGCGTTTATTTTAAGCTAACTCACGATTTTAAATATGCTTAATTCACCAAGTAGGTGTATATTTTATGAGCTATAAATTATTATAAGCACTTAATTTTTTAATTACAATAAAAATGGTTCAATTTAAAGTAAATTAAAAAGCTAGTAGATCAACATAATGGCTTAATTAACTGCTTTGATTTGGTGAGCGGTGCGGGCTAAAGCTTCTAAAAGATACGTGACAGCTAACTGAGATGTGATATTAGTATCTTGATACATTTCAATATTATGATAATACGCAAGATTGATTGAAGATAGTTTAGCAATAGTTGCATTACCACTATTAGTTAATGAGATAACTTGAGCATGATGCGTTTTAAGGTGATTAATATAATTAATAATACTTTCATTTTCGCCTGAGACCGAAAGTGCCACTAAGCAAATTTTTTGATGATGATTATCCACCAAATTATATAGAGGCATGTTTAGTGGATCCTCGATATTTAGTGATAGTGATACTAAAGATGAAAAGAGATAGGAACCATAGCGGCTAAAAATACCTGAAGTACCGACACCAACGAATAATACTAAATCGGAAGTTAGCAAAATATTGGCTGCAGCGGTAATTTTTTCTTGAAAATCAGGATAGTGCGTATGTTTTAAAAATTCTAAAAAGGGAAATTCATCAACGGGAGCAATTGGTAAATGGTGTGCATTTAATGATTTTGAGTAGGCTTGAATTCGTAAACGAAAATCAGCATAGCCAGTACATTCAAATTTACGGCAGAAACGCAAAATAGTTGATGAACTAACATGGGTAGCATCCGCCAATTCGCGAATCCGCATTAAGCCGACTTGATTGAGATTATTAATAATATAGTTGTAAATATCAATTTCGGTATTCTTTAGACTGATATTATAAGGTAAAAATAACATAAGAGATCCCCCGGGTATAAGTTAAATGGAACATTGTGTTTCATTGTTGATACATTCACCATAGTGAATAAGGATGTTCTATAATCTATTGTAAGCGTTTACGAATTTAAATTAAACCGTTATTCTCAAAGCATACGTAAAGGAGGATAACATCGTGGACAAATTCATGAATTGGTTACAGCAGCGATTGATCCCGCCACTAAGTATTATCGGGAACCAACGTCACCTCGTCGCCATCCGGAATGGATTAGCATTAGCGTTACCAGCCATTATTGTCGGTAGTTTATTTTTAATTGTGGGGAATATTCCGATTCCAGCATGGATAAAGTTTATTACTCCATATCAGCCGATGCTAGCTGCTGCCGTTAGTGTTTCATTTGGGATTATCTCACTACTTGGAACGATTGGCATTGGTTATGAACTTTCCAAAAGTTACCAGCTTGATGCAATTTCCGGAGCGGCGTTAGCATTAATTGCGTTTTTGACGATTGAATTATCTAACAAATTAGTAATTGATCCCGCCACTTTTGGATCGGGGAGTTTGTTTACAGCAATTATTGCCGCGATTAGTACGACTGAAATTTTCCGGCTATGTTTGAAGCACAAGTTAATTATTCGCTTACCAGCCGGCGTACCACCAGCCGTTAGTAATTCATTTGTATCATTAATTCCTACCGCAATCGTTTTACTCTTATTTTGGATCATTCGGGTGCCATTACACTTTAACTTAGCATTGTTCATTGATCATATTTTCGCCCCATTATTATTCGCATTAAACACACTACCAGGCATTATGGTCTATACACTGCTAGTTAGCTTATTATGGTGTGCGGGCATTCATGGCGATATTACTTTGCAAGGGGTTACTGATCCAATTTTTCTAACCTTCATTACCGCTAATGCTGCTGCATTTGCCCATGGACAGGCCGCTCCGTATATTACAGCTGCTGGCTTTTCAAGTTTATTCGTTAATGTTGGGGGAACAGGGGCAACGTTAACGTTAGTTTTATTAATGCTTCGTTCAAAAACTAAGACCTATAAGGAATTGGGACGATTATCAATTGGTGGTTCATTATTTGAAATTAACGAACCGGTTATCTTTGGTTTTCCCATTATCATGAATCCTTTGATGATGATTCCATTTGTCATTATCCCGCAAGTATTAGCCGTGGGCACGTACTTACTGATGGCAGGTAACATCATTGGTCGGCCAACCACGGTGGTGCCATGGACGATTCCACCAATCATTGGGCCGCTAATGGCAACTGGTTGGGATTGGCGTGCGGCCGTTTGGTCAGCCATTGAAATTGTAGTTGCGGTTGCTATTTATTGGCCATTTTTCAAAGTGGCTGAAAAACAAATGTTAGCCAAAGAAACGGACATTGAAACTGAATTAGCTGCAATTGATAATCGAATTTAATAAAGGAGACAGAAATATGATGCGTAAAAGTTTAAAAGTAGTCACGATTGGTGGGGGTTCAAGTTATACACCTGAATTAATTGAAGGTTTTATCAAACGCTACGAAGAATTTCCATTAACCGATTTGTGGTTAGTTGATATTGAAGCTGGTAAGGAAAAGCTCGAAATTGTCGGTGCGATGGCCCAACGGATGGTCAAAGCAGCAGGGATTGATTGTACAGTGCATTTAACTCTTGATCGCCGTGAAGCTTTAAAGAATGCCGATTTTGTGACCACCCAATTACGGGCCGGGCAATTATCGGCCCGCGTTTTGGATGAACGCATTCCGTTGAGTCACGGGATGATTGGTCAAGAAACCAATGGTGCCGGGGGGATTTTCAATGCCTTACGGACGGTGCCAGTAATCTTAGATATCGTTGAAGATATGAAAGAATTATGTCCAGATGCTTGGCTAATTAACTTTGCTAATCCAGCTGGGATGGTGACCGAGGCTGTCTTGCGATACGGTAACTGGCCCAAAGTAGTTGGGTTATGCAATATCCCAGTTAATGCGGTTGTCAATGAAGCTGAATTACTCGGTGAAGCCCCTGAAAAGCTATTTTTCCAATTTGCTGGCATCAATCACATGCACTGGCATACGGTCATGGATAGCAAGGGGGTTGACCGGACAGATGAGTTAATTAAGCTGATGTATGGAACGGGGACCAATACCGAAATTGTTGCTAATATCAAGGATAATAATTTGATCTTTGAACAGGTTGAAAATCTTCACATGGTGCCGTGCCCATACCATAACTACTACTACCATACGGATAAGATGTTGGCCGAAGAACTTGCTGATTTTGAAGTTAATGGTACCCGTGCGGAAAAGGTTAAACAAATTGAAGCAGAGTTATTTGCTCTATACAAAGACCCCCAATTAGACTACAAACCTAAGCAACTGGCAGAACGTGGTGGCGCCCGCTATAGTGAAGCAGCGTGTGAAACGATTACGTCAATTTACAATGACAAGCGCACAACCATGACCGTCAGCACCCGCAATAATGGTACGGTCAAAGACTTGCCGGATGATTGTGCCGTCGAAGTCACATGTACGTTAACTGGTAATGGACCAGTACCATACAACTTTGGTAGTTTCAAACCGCAAGAACGTGGCTTACTTCAACTAATGAAGGCCATGGAGCAATTAACGATTGAAGCGGCCGTGACAGGTGATCGCGGCACGTTATTACAAGCCTTAACAATCAATCCGTTAGTTACCAGTGGTGATGTGGCTAAGCAAGTAATGGAAGAAATGCTTGAAGCACACAAAGAATTCCTTCCAGCATTTTTTAAATAAGCACTTGATTTGAAAGTTAATGTAATATACAAGAGTCTACCTGCGGGTGGGCTTTTTTTGTTGGTAATATAAAAAAGTAATGTCAGGATCAGTTGAAAAAAGTTAAGTAAATGAATTAATTAATAGGCTGATAGTTGCACTTACGAGTATATTTGCGATTTTGCGTAATACGATATCCTTTAAATTAAGATAGTTATAGAACAACGTGAACTTATTTTATAGCCGTGAAATAACCAAACGCAACTAGCAGTCAACAATTTCGATAGTTATTTGTATCTATCAACAAGCCTTATAGTTGATGTTTTGCCATGATATTTCATCGGGTACGAAGTGGATTTGTACAATATTAATTAGTTAATGATACTTTCGACTAAAATCAAGTGAAAGTGTCAAAATTATAGTTTGAAACATTCATATTCACTCAAAGGACATTCATACGATAATTGTTGGAGGGGAGCGTTTTATTCAATATTGAAGCGTGAAGAGGTGTATTTGCAAGTATACAAAACATTAACTGAAGTCCAACCAATGGCGCCTAGTAACCAAATAAAAATAGTCCAATTTATTGACTTCTGAGCATCCAAAAGTGGTGATACTGACGTAGAGCCACTGTTTACCACTTTTGTACATTTTAAAATGAGTTTTTGTGTTATTAGTAGTCATATTCATAAATATTTCCTCCATATATGCATAACTAACACTACAAGTACAGAGTACCCAATATAAAGGATAAGAAAAAATATATAGCTTGAAAAGTTAGGTAAAGACCTATCAATTAATATTTTTTTAATATCAATGCTAAAATGTTATGATTTAATAAATATATAAAAGAAAGTATGGTAATGAATAAGCGATTAATATTAGGGGTTGTAACCGTAACGAGTGCGGTGGTTTTAAGTGCGTATGGTAGTCAAGGTAGTTCTTCTAGTCATTCAATTAGTAGTGATGCAACAAGTAAGGCCAATACGCCAGCAAGCCCGAAAGAAAAAAGCGATGTAAGCAGTACTACTAGTTCACAAACATCAACGCATAAAGCAACTAGCCAACAGGTAAAAGGTAAGTTAGCGAGTGTCCAAGTACCAAAGTTAATCTGGGATAACCAAAAGCAAGTTGCCCTCAATGCTTTTATCAACAGTTGGGGAAGCCGTTTTAGCCCGGCCCAAGAGTACGATAATTTTTATCCATATACGACAGCGACAAATGACTATATGGGCTACAATTTTCCGGATGACTTCAGCAAAAATAATATCGCCGTCAATGACCAGCATGTTAATATCAATGTCAGTCAAACTGGGGCGAACAAGTATGACTACAATGTGGTGGCCATTTACTCAGATTATCCCAACTCACATTCAACAATCGATGCCCATTTATACTTCATGGCGATTCATAATGGGCAGCCAGTAGTTTTAATTACGCAACAAAACCAAGGTACGCCCGACAATATGTTGCATTTCAAGCCGACTGCTAATCAAGAGTTAGCTGGTAAATTTGCCCAGTTAGTTAAATCAACTAGCCAACCAATTCATAATGCACCCGTTGTTTCATATGAAGGCGCCAAATTTGATTACCGCCAAATTGGGGTGATGGCTTACAAATATGCCAATCCTGATGCAACTCCATTAGTTGATTATTTAGGGACTAATCCATTGGCTGCTTTAACTAGCGACGATGGAATGTTCCAAATCGGAACCCGAGATACTTCTAAAACGATAATGTATCATTATGATCAAAACGGGGTCCACTTAACTTGGAACGAATCCGGTAAAAAAGTCGATGTCAGTTTGGCTGATTTAGTCAAAGCAACTTATCAAACACCGACCCAGCAAAATGATGTTAATATGGCCGCCCAGATGGTGCCATTGAGTTAATCAACTCAATAATAAATGTACTTAAAAACTACAAGTCCGATATCTGCTAAACTAAATAACCCCCTCGAAGAAATATTCCTCGAAGGGGTTATTTAGTTTATTTCTCGATGTTTAGCAAGATATCACTAATAATGACATTTGCGTGAATCACACTGGTTTTGTTCTTCGCACAAATTTTCACTTTTTTAGTAGATAAAAGCAAAAAAGTGAAAAAACGAAAATATATTACGTTTTATTAATTTATAATAAATGAATAATTTAGTTAAACAATGTTTAATTCAAGTTAATGATATTAGATATTGTAGCGACTTTTACTGAGTTTTAATTATATTAAAATTAAACTTTTTTAAATTATATAAAATTTAGTATAATATAATTATAAATTTTATTAGGAGAATTTACATGGTGAAAGCAGACTTTAGTTATAATCCATATTTGATGCAAACGGATGTGAACATCAATGGATTAGAACCAAAAATCAATAGTCCATTTGAAAAATATCGTAACGAAAAGTTGCAATCGTGGATTAATAAAGTACCTAAAGCATTGTACGACGAAATGAATGGCTATGATTTTGAACTGAACTTTACAGGAACTAAAGCCGATTTTAACGACTTGAAGAGTGTATTTATTAAAGCTGGAATTACTTTAAGTCCGGTGCAAAAGCTCAACGGTGAGATTATACCAGCGACGATGCAGTTGGTTTTTAAAAAAGAATTGGAGAATGTAACCGTAAAATTAAAGCAGATTCGCGAATTAATGACATGGTTAAATGAACATCCCAATCGTAAATTTGATTATAAAAAGTTCATGACTGATTTTTCATGGGTGTTTAACGAAGAAATCGCATATATTACCATTCAAGATACTCAAACTCGGATTGTGAATTTTCCTGAGTTAAACGTCTCAGTTGAAAATATTAATACTATTCAAGAGTTACCAGATGATATTAATAATACCCCAATCGTATTTTTGTGAAAAAGGCTACTTCGAAAGCTTTTTTCAATTTACTAAATTTAGTTAAAAAGCAACCGTATGTCATAAATGAGCAACTTTTTTTTATCATTGAAGATAACTCAAATTTTCCTAAAATAGAACGCACTATTATTGATCAGGGCGTACCAACACCCCAAATTATTACTAAAATGGACGCCCCACTTGTTTGGGAATATTTATGTACGTATCCTTTAACAGCTTATGTTCATAACGTTGTCAAACTACTCAATATAACAACTCATAAAATCCAGACCCAAAATATTAATGATAGTCGACAGGCTGAAATTGAAAATGTTGAAATTTATACTCTAGTAGCTGAAATCGATGAAACGTATAGTTTGCTTGATAAGCGTGATAAACAATTTGTTAATCGGGAGGAATTAAAAATACCAGCAATTTTTAACAGTGCTTTAGAAAAGCTTGTAAACAATATAAACGCGTGGAATAAACGTAAAACTAAATATAGTAGTGATGACGAGGCAAAAAAAAATGCGCGAAAATTCATGGAAGATTTAGATAACTGGTTTGTTAAGTTTGAAAATGAAATAATGCAGGCCTTTCTAGATGCCATTGAAGAAATTACGCTAAGCAATAATGAAATCTATGGTTTAGAAGATTTAGACGCAGAAACTGATGATCCTTATGATACATTTGGTAAGAATATGGTTGACGAAGGGGTCAAATATTATGATGCAGTGGTAAGTGAATTTGAAGAAACAGAAAATGATTTACCTGATTTAATAAATGATTTTTTATTTATAAGGCAAGAAACACTAGTTGAGGCAAGTGATGGGTTATTTGGTTTGTTTGGTCGTAATAAAAATGAACCTAAAGAACTAGTACCTGAAATAACATATTTATTATCAGAGTGGCGGGAGATTGCAGAGCAAACTGTTCAGGTAAAAGCTGACGAATTACTTGATACTTACAAAAACAAATTGTTTGAATATTACAATAATTCAAGTTACAAGTATCACGCATATTTACAAATGGAACTTACAAAGTTAAGTGCTCAAAGAAAAGAAACCCTCTTCAAGCTTTCGGATGATGCACGGTTATTACAAACCGATATTGATTGGACTAGTGAATTTATACGGCAAGTTGAAGTAATTGGGAAAGGATAAAGTATATGAGTGAAGAGGTTATTGTACAAGAGCCAAGTGTCATCACATATGAAGAATTAACAAATCAGCAAAAAATCGATGTAAAATTGGATATCATTGATGAAACTTTACGGCGCAAGGAGTTAGCGCGATTAACAGAAATGCAAGTTGTTCCATTTGAACAACTGAACTTGCCACCACTTGAAGAAGATATCATCAATAACGTGCGTCTGTTTAAAATTAACGAAATGGTCTACCAAAAAGGTGAAGCAGTTACTGATAAGTACACAACGGTATTTAATACCTTGCAAACTTACCAAGCTTCAGTGTTTGTGATCATTGATTCAGATGGATATCAAACAGATTTCTATCTGGGAGTACGTTCCAATGGGGATAAACGCTCAACTGTAACATTAGGGGATACCCTTAAGAACACTTTGATCGGTCATTTTCCAGGGGCGAAGGTTCAAAATGAAGACCGTAAGCGAATTATGGCCTTAACGAATAAAATTACGCATCAAAAAAACAGCACGTCAGTAAGCGTGGTTGCTAAAAGTAAAAGTAATTATGAGCAAGAAAATGAGCAATTTATCCAAGGATTAGATAAATTAGCTTTATCAATGCAAGGACGTCAATTTACGGGCGTAATCGTTGCCCAAAATACGCAACCAGATGAAATTCAAATGCTTCGTAAAAACTACCAAGACTTATATACTAATTTATCACCGTATCAAAAGATCCAGTTAAACGAAACCCAAACATCCGGTGAGTCACGCAGTAAATCATTTAGTGAAATGTCAGGTAAGCAACGTGCAGCTTTAATTGCCTCGTCAACGATTAGCATGGGTGCAAGCATAGTTGGTGGCGTAATTGGTGGAGTAGCAACTGCTGGAGCCGGGGGTATTGGTGCTGGACCTGGGGCAATGGTTGGTGGTCAAATCGGGACTGCTTTGTCATCAACAATCCAAAGTTTGGCCCCAATTGAAACACTTTCTTCTAGTTCAAGTATTTCAACTACCACAACGACGGAAAATAAAAGTATTACCGAAATGCTAGCCTACATTGATCGTCGATTAGAATCGGTTAATGAGTATGATAGTTACGGCATGTGGCAAGTCGCGGGTTATTTTATGTCTGATGACATGAGCTCAGCTGAAATTGCAGCCAGCAACTACCGCTCGCTGATGAATGGCGAAGACTCCGGTAGAGAAGTTTCCGCCATCAATTCTTGGCGTAGCTCTACGGATGACTATCAAGACTTGAACAAATATATTAGTCGCTTTGTCCATCCCCAATTGATTTATGGGGGGGATGTTTACACGACACCCGCAACAACAGTTAGTGGTAAAGATTTGGGAATCCATTTGGGGCTACCAAGGCAAACGGTTCCAGGGTTACCAGTGATCGAACACGCTGAATTTGGTAAAGAAGTGACAACATATCAATTATTTCAACAAAATATTAGTCATGATCCTAAGGATAATATCAATTTGGGTAAGATATTTGATTTAGGAAAAATTACCAATAGAAAAGTTGCACTGGCCAATAAAAGTTTAAATATGCATACCTTTATCACTGGTTCAACTGGTTCGGGAAAGAGTAATACCGTTTATCAATTACTCAATGAATTACATCAAGACGATATTCCATTTTTAGTTATCGAACCAGCCAAAGGGGAGTATAAAGATGTCTTTGGATCATGGACTGATGTTAACGTTTTTGCAACTAATCCTAAGATTGCATCATTGATTAATCTCAATCCCTTTAAGTTTCCACCATCAATTCATGTGTTGGAGCATGTCGATGGCTTAGTTGAAATTTTTAGTGTTTGTTGGCCAATGTATGATGCCATGCCAGCGTTTTTTAAGAATGCAATTTTAAAAGCCTATGAAGAAGTTGGGTGGGATTTAGGTTCATCAACTTTTGAAGGTGCCGGCGTACAATATCCCGACTTTGATATTTTAGCTGAACAATTAGAAATCTTAATTAATGAGACTAATTATTCGGCTGAAGTAAAAGGTAATTATATTGGTGCCTTAGTGACGCGAGTACGGTCATTAACGGTTGGATTAAATAAGTTCATATTTACAAACGAACAAACCCCTTATGAAGAATTATTTGATCAAAACTGTATTTTGGATATCAGTCGCGTTAAATCAACCGAAACAAAGGCGTTGATTATGGGGATGATGGTTTACATTCTTAATGAATATCGAGTTGATCAAAAGAGTACTAATAATGCTGGCCTAAAGCATGTGACCGTGCTTGAAGAAGCCCATAATTTACTAAAAAACACAACTGGTGAAGATAGTAGTTTAGTTGGTAAATCAGTTGAAATGCTAACAAATACGATTGCTGAAATTCGCACATATGGTGAGGGATTTATGATTGTTGATCAATCACCATCATCGGTTGATATATCCGCAATCAAAAATACGAATACAAAGATTGTTTTGCGGACACCAGAAGCTAATGACCGTGATGCAGTAGGACTTTCAATGGGGCTAACCCCTGATCAAGTAAATGAAATTGCTAAGTTGCCTAGTGGGGTGGCCGTGGTTTATCAAAATGACTGGATTTCCCCAGTATTAACAATGGTTGAGAAAGCTAACATCAAGGAAATACCATATGTTAATTCTAATATTTTAAACATAAAATCCATGCGTGTTGCCCGGACGGAAATTATTACAATGCTTATGGATCCATGGTTCACGGCCGCACCAATCAATCAGGGTGAACTAATTAGCGCGTTACACAGTCTGGAAGTTAAGCATGAAAATCGTAATATGCTTATCCGAATGATTGTTAGTTATCATGAGGCTGGTGGTCATATGATTTGGAATGAAAGATCACTAGGTCTTCTTAAGCGGATGCTCCTTGATATTCTAGATGTATCATTGGAAAGATTGAATTTGTTAATTAGTAAGGGTGATGTAGTACCAATTCAAAATTTAATTAGTAAAAAGACTCGGGAATTAACAATTAAGCAAATAAACCAAATTATCACCGTGCTGATTAAATAAGGAGGAAACAATGTTTGATGTTGACTTTAGCTTAGATACAATTAAGGAAAAATTCGATTTTAAAAATGATGAATCCGACTTAAAAAATGAGAAATTTGATGAAGGTAGAAGTAAATTAAATAAAGAAATTGGCAGCGATGTCGAACTTGAAAATGGAATCTATGGACAGCAAGGCTTATTCGATGATAATGAGGCGCCATTTAATGAAAAATATGAACAGCCGCGACTAGGTGACTGGATATCCTTAATGGATGATGCAGAATCACTGAATGATGCCCAAGCAATTATTGACAAGGTTAAAATCTCAGAAGTTAAGCAAGTTACCACCTTTGGATTATCGTCCCATGAAATCCTTGAGGAAATGTCACCGGAAGAACGCGAAAGTGAAGACCAAGATAGGCAAAGCAAGTTAGATAAATATGTCCCATCTAATAATGGTACATGGACTGGTGAAAAGGGGAATTCTACTTGGCAACCAGATGGTGATTACATACCACAAAAAAATAATCCTGATAACCTATCTTGGGGTGAGCTATTAGATAATGCAGGAGTGGATGGGTTTAAATTTGAGAACGGAGAGGTTGATTTTTCAGAGGTTAGTGAAGCAACCGTTGAAATTGAAAATTTTTCAAATAAGCGCGATGAAAATTTTGCGCAAGCCGATAAAAAATTAGCTGAAGAACTCGATATTACGCCAGAAGAAGCACGGCAGTATCGCAAAGATAATAACTTAACTTGGCATGAACGATCAGATATGAAGACAATGGATTTAGTGCCCAGTGTAATTAATAGTAATGTATCGCATGCTGGTGGCTTTGCCCGAGCAAATGATTTGGCGAAAATGGAGAAATAATAATGATACAAGATACAGTATTTGGAAATATTAAATTTGGTGTAGTGAGTTTTTTGACAACGATAAACGTTAATATCTTTGGCGAAAACCAAGCTATAATTGTTGACATTCGGGCATATGAAGAAAAAGATGGCATTACTACTGCACAACAAATAGCTTTTAGTAATTTTACGCAACAAAAAGATATTTTATTATCACAATTACAAAGTGGCTTAATGACGATTGATAGCCAAGCCCAGACTAGATTCACAGCTAAGAATATGTTAATTGATCGCAATGGTGA
Source organism: Periweissella fabalis (assembly GCF_012396505.1). GTDB lineage: Bacteria > Bacillota > Bacilli > Lactobacillales > Lactobacillaceae > Periweissella > Periweissella fabalis. The sequence goes on from NZ_JAAXPN010000001.1 coordinate 253,428, forward strand.
ATTAGCGTTGTTATTTGATGATGCTCAGAACGAAGAAGATGGCCTCGCCGTCCAATTATTACCAAATTTTCTTATTACTGAGCAAGATAGTTATTTGTGATAAGAGTAGTTTTGATTAGTAAGTGTGAGTATTATCAAAAATTATACTAGATACTTGCTTTAGATAAGCAACAAATACCCTCTAATTAGTGTGAAAAACCACCAGTTAGGGGTATTTGTGTATCCACCGGATTTTAAAGATGCAACAACAAAAATATTAACTTTAGATAATTGCACTTATGTAAGTGCAAAGATTTAGTGTTGTTGTAAGCGCTTTCTTGAAGTATATTTGATAGTGGAAAGGGGGTAAACTAATGCAACTATACGTGGTGTTCAGATTACAATCAAAGAGATTGATTGAAAATGAAACATCATTAACTACTAAAGATTTAGCGAAAGAATTTAATGTCAGTATTCGTACAGTTAAGTATGATTTGGATAATTTACGTGACTGGTTAGCGTCTAAAGAACTTTCTTTACAATCACAGCGAAATAAAGGTGTGTGGTTTGAATTAACAGATGTCCAAAAAATTGTTTTAAAAAATGAATTAAATGAACTTGGACATAACGAAGTCTTTGCTAATCAAGATGCAAGAGTAAATCAAATTATTGTACATCTACTCTTGAACCAAGGTTATTGCACTATTAAAGAGTTGGCAGAATATTTAACAGTCTCAAATAATACAATCTTGGGCGATTTAGACAAAGTTGATGCACAAATGCGGATGTATGATGTCAGTTTAGTACGTAGAGCTGGCCATGGTATTCGTTTAATGGGTCCTGAAAAGGAATGCCGATCGTTAATGGAATACATTTTACAACTATAAATATCTGAATATGATATTTATAACATAATGAATATTTTAACTAAAGGTGAGGATAATACGGATTCAGTAGTTAAAATTGTCTTATGCAAGGAAGAAAAATTTAATGAATTATATCAAAATGTTCTCAAATCAATGGCAAATACTTTGAATGTAAGTATCCTCAAGCTTTTTGATTATGCGGAATTATTAGCACTTTCTTTACGTACGACGATTTCAATTTTAAGATTACAAAATAATTTTCCGATTGGTTCGCTGCAATTGATGTCAATAGCTAATGATGAGCAAAGGGCGCACATTGAGTCGTTGTCAACAATGAAAAGTTTTTTTGATCAGTATGACATTCCTTTATTAAAAGATGAATATGAGTACATTATGGATCATGCGCCACAAAAATTAGAACAAAGTGACACCTTAGCACTAGCAGTTGACTTGGTAAATGAAGTATCAGATAAAATGAATTTACCGTTTAATCACGATAAGGAATTGATTAGTAATCTATTTGCCCATCTATCATTACGGTTAAGTAAGAAACGAATTTACACCAATGAATATAATCCATTTATTGATGACATTTTATTGAAAAATCGTAAGTTATTTAATGCCATCAAAGAAGCACTAGAAGCTAAAAAAGCAAATTATTCGTATTTACTAAATGATTCATTTGTTGCCTACATTGTACTGCATTTTTTGGTTTCAATGGAAAAACAACAAAAAGAGGTTGTTCAGGTAATTTATGTTTGTTCAACCGGTTTAGGTGTTACTAAATTTATTGAGCAAAGGATTGCCCAAGAAGTTACTAATATCGAAATTGTGGATTTCGTTTCTGTTTTAAACGCAGATGCCGTTATTAAGGCGAAAAAACCTGACTTAGTAATTAGTATTTTCCCAATTGATGGTGCTACATGCCCAGTAATTAAAGTGCACGCAATTCCAACAGTTGAAGATATTGAAAGCATCAAGACAACAGTGCATCAATTATTAGATACTGGCTCCGCACACATAGTAAAAAAGTTGAAATTAGTAATTTATTAGCACTCCCAACTAACAGTAATTTTACCCAAGAAGTAATCATCAAGGGATATGAAATATATGAAGGGTTACGAATTATTTTTGGCTCAAATATCAAAACAGACTTAGATGAAGCGTTTTTATTGCATGTGTTATTACTAATTCACCGAATATATTTTAAAAAGCAATATGATTCATTAGGTAACATGGACCGGGAGATTTTACTAGCAAATAAGGAAATAACTTTAGAAATTGAAAAATTATTTGCTGAACAAAATTTATCAATAAATTACGGTGAGTTAACTGCTTTATTGCAGTACGTGAATTTGAATAAAGGGGATATGTAGATGGTTATCCAAGAAGAAGCTCAACGCATTATTGATAATAGTTTATCAAGAGAAGAATTATTAATTGCTATTAAATTTGTTGAACAGTGTATGGCTGAGAAAAATATTCACGCGACTGATTTACAGTGGACGATTTTAATTAATCATCTGGACGAAATGATTAAACGTCAAAAGGAACATACTACTATTCCGCACGTTGATCAAGTCATGTTTAGCGAGATATCAGCAGAAGCATTAGATATTGCCGATAAAGTTGTCAACCATATCGGTGGTCTTTCAGAAGACGAGAAGTATGTTTTATCGATTCATTTTGAAAATGCAAAATTAAACTAAAATTTGGAGGATAGTAACATGATTACAGTTGTGATTGCGGATCGATTAGGTAAAGGTCAAAACGTAGCTAAAGGGGTTGAAGCAGCCGGGGGACGTGCGGTTGTTGTTCCAGGTATGGGTGCTGATATGCGTTTGGGGGATGTTATGCAAAAGGAAAACGCTGATATGGGTATCTCATTTTGTGGTAGTGGTGGAGCAGGTGCATTAACTGCTTCAACTAAATATGGTTATCCAGAACGTCACGGAATGCGCTCTATTGAAGAAGGAGTTACCGCAATTAACGATGGTAAGACGGTTCTTGGATTTGGATTTATGGATGTTGAAGAGCTAGGTAAGCGTTTAACGGAAGCCTTTGCTAAAAAAACTGGTAAGTAAGGGGGCAAGTTATGGGAATTGAAGAAAAAGTGACGCAAACTTTAATTATCGAAGGGACTGGTGATACTAAGAATGCAGCATTTGCCGATGCTTTGAGTAAAATTCAAGGTAAAATTATCAAAAATTCACCAGACGTAACCTTAAAGATTGAACCTAAATCAGTTATGGTATTAGCAGCTGATCAACATTCATATGAAGAACGTTTTCTATTCATCTTTTTCCCAAGGACACGTTCCAAATTCCAAATTAAGTTACAGGTTGAGGTCGAAGTTTTAACAATTGAAATGGCAACAGTTAAGTTCAATGAAATGGTGATGGGAAATAATGATTTGAATAGGATGCCATTAATTAGCAAAAAATTGAGTAAATAACTATGAATAATAGATAAAGGCGGAGACAAAATGGTTGTTTTTATTATTCTTTTGAAATCTTTAGTTGTTGGTGGGTTAGTTGGCTTTGCAGCTGGAGCTGGTGCAGCCCGTATGTTCCACTCGCCGACGACGCAAGGATTAGGGGCTTTTAGAACAATGGGTGAAATGAATGCCTGTGAGGGCGATGCGGCATCACACTTTTCATTTGGATTAGGATTTTTCTTTAACGCATGGGCATCGGCAGTGGCAGCTGGAGCATTTACCCAAGATGTAACCCACCGGGTAATTCCAAATTGGGCCGCAGCAACCTTGCTATTGAAAAATAAAAAATTAGCAGCTTCAGTGCATAATCCTAAACGAATGGCAATCATGGGAATGATTATAGGGATGATTGTAGTCGCGTTTTTAAATACCACGGCTGCCGCAATCCCTAAGTCATTACAAGTAACAGCAGTGGCAGTGCTAGTTCCGGCAGCAAACACATTGATTACCATTATTATGCCAATTCTTTTCTGGCTTGCAGCGATTGATGCTGGTAAACGGACTGGTTTTTGGGGCACGTTATTTGGTGGAATTGCCCAACTTATCATGGGTAACGCGGTTCCGGGAGTTGTTCTTGGGATTCTAATTGGTAAAGGTGTTGATGATCAAGGATGGACACGTATTACTAAAATTATTATGGCTTCAGCAATCCTATTGTTTATCTTGAGTGGCTTCTTCCGCGGCTTTGATATTCAATTGATTCACAGCTTTAAGCTCAGTGTATCTGATTGGTTAAATTACCTACACCGTTTAGTGACAGTTAAGTAAGGAGGAAATCTCATGAATGATATCGAATTAAGTGAAGCACAAAAAGCCAAAAGTTTTTGGTATGCTGATTGGGCCTTCCCGATTATTGTCGGCATTATGTCAGCTGGGGTTTTTACTGGTACGTACATGTATATCAAATATGGTGTGGGTGCTTTTAATGAAGTGGCCATCGTTGCACTTTTAAAAGCTGGCTTAAATGGGGGCTCATTTGGTGCCGCAGCAGCGTTTGGTGCGAGTTTCTTATTTGCCCGCATTTTAGAAGGTTCGCTCGTCGGAATCCTTGATTTGGGTGGATCAATTTTGACTGGTTTAGGGATTGGTGTGCCGGCAATATTATTAAGTGTTGGATTAACCGCACCATTAAAGAATTTTCCGTTAGCACTGCTAACTGGAGCAATCTTAGGGTTAATTGTTGGTGGCATTATTGTCCTCATTCGGAAATACACGATTAACCAATCTAATTCCACCTTTGGGGCGGATGTTATGATGGGAGCTGGTAATGCGTCAGGGCGTTTTTTGGGACCATTGCTAATTCTCAGTGCAGCAACTGCATCAATTCCAATTGGGATTGGGGCAACATTAGGTGCCTTGCTTTTCTATAAATGGGAAAAACCAATTACTGGGGGTGCGATTTTAGGTGCGATGATTTTAGGGGCTTTCTTCCCAGTTTAATGGCAACCATTGCAATGTAAGATTTTCAAAAAGAGGTAAATTAATATGACGGAAACGGTTTTAAAGGGTGGTCGCTTAATTACCGGTGAACCATTTGAAGTAGCCTATGAAAATGGAAAATTGACAGCTGTTGGAACTGAAATTAATCCAGTTAATAAGACGGTGATTGATATTACAGGTCAATATTTGTCACCAGGCTGGATTGATGATCATGTACACTGCTTCAGTGAAATGCACTTGTATTATGATTATCCCGACGAAATTGGGGTACAAAAAGGGGTCACCACAGTCATTGATGCTGGTACAACGGGAGCGGAAAATATCGGTCGCTTCCATCAATTGGCTTTACAAGCAAAAACCAACGTCTTAGCATTAGTAAATATTTCAAAATGGGGAATTGTCGAACAAGATGAATTAGCTGATTTAAGTAAAATCAAGCAAGCTTTAGTTACTAAAGTATTACATGAATATCCCGACTTTATTGTTGGTATTAAAGCTCGGATGAGCAAGACAGTGATTGGTAGTAATGGGATTACACCATTAAAATTAGCCAAAGAAATTCAAAAGACTAATCAAAATTTACCATTAATGGTGCATATTGGTTCAGAACCACCTAAGTTAACAGAAATTTTGGATGTTATGGAGCCAGGGGATGTCATGACGCACTGCTTTAATGGTAAACCCAATGGAATATTGGATCGCGAAACTGATGAAATTAAGGCTTTTGCCAAAGTCGCTTATGAACATGGCATTATTTTTGATACTGGTCATGGGACAGATAGTTTTAATTTTCACGTGGCCGAAGTGGCTTTTGCTAAGGGAATTAAAGCTAATTCAATTAGTACCGACATTTATATTCGTAATCGTAAAAATGGGCCAGTCTATGATTTAGCAACTACCATGGAAAAGCTTCACGTCGTTGGTTACACGTGGCCAGAAATTATTGAAAAAGTAACCACAGCACCAGCTAACAACTTTCATTTAACAACTAAAGGAAAATTAGTAGTCGGCGCGGATGCTGATATTACCGTATTTGACTTTGAAGATGGTGCTAAAACTTTAACGGATTCAAATGGCTTTACGCGGACAACGAATGTTCAAATTAAGCCCCACTATGCAATTATTGGAGGAGCATGCTATGACGTATTATGATAAATTCAATTTAAAGGAAGTCATCAATGCCTCCGGGCGCATGACGATATTGGGGGTTTCAAAAGTTTCAGATCATGTGTTAGAGGCACAAAAATTTGGTGGGCAACACTTCTTTGAAATGAGTGAATTATCAATTCAAACGGGGGCTTACTTAGCTAAATTGTTAAAAGTTGAAGATGCGCAAATTGTTTCTTCCGCATCAGCTGGGATTGCGCAATCAGTGGCAGCAATTATTGGTAAAGGTAATGTCTACCATGCTTACCATCCGTATGATGCCCGCTTTACGCAACGTGAAATTATTATTCCAAAAGGCCACAATGTTGATTATGGTACTCCGGTTGAAGTAATGATTGGTCAAGGTGGAGGAAAAATTGTTGAAGCAGGTTATGCCAATATGTGTTCGCCTGAGCATATTGAGATGATGATTACACCAAATACAGCCGCCATTTTATATATCAAGAGCCACCATACCGTGCAAAAGAGCATGTTAACGGTCTCTCAAGCAGCTGAAGTTGCCAAACGTAATCAGCTACCATTAATTGTGGACGCCGCGGCAGAAGAAGACTTGTATAAATATATTGAAGCCGGTGCTAATGTGGTTATTTATTCAGGCGCCAAGGCCATTGAAGGTCCGAGTGCTGGTTTAGTATTGGGCAGTAAGAAATTTATTGGTTGGGTCCGCCTTCAAGGTAAGGGACTTGGCCGAGCAATGAAGATTGGTAAAGATAATATATTAGGATTCACCCAAGCGGTTGAAGATTATCTAACCAATGGTAGCGAAAGTGGCGCATCGATGATTGAACGGTTGAAACCATTTGTTGCTAGCATCAATGAATTTGAAAATTTAACGGCCTCAATTGTTCAAGACGGCGCCGGTCGCGATATTTATCGCGCAAGTGTCAAGGTTACTGGTTCAAAATCAGCCAAGGATGTGATTGCTGAATTAAAAACTAAAAATCCAGCTGTTTATACCCGTGAATACCAAGCTAATAATGGCATTATTGAGTTTGATGTGCGCTCGGTAAATGAACAAGAAGCTGAAAAAATTGTCGCTCGTTTACACGAAATTTTAAACTAAAAGGAGAATATTATTATGTCACTTACACCAAATTATTTAGAAGATCGAATTTGTTTAAACGTTTTAGCTAATTCAGTTGAAAATGCTAAAGCTTGTTACGACGCAGCAGAAGGTCATGTTTTACTTGGTGTGCTTTCAAAGAATTATGCTAATGATGAAGCAGCAATCGAAGACATGGAAAAGTACCAAGCAGCAATCGATAACGCCTTATCAATCGGGCTTGGGGCAGGAGATCCCAATCAAAGCCAAATGGTGACACGCTTATCTGCAAAGCTACAACCACAACACGTTAACCAAGTCTTCACTGGGGCAGCGGCGACGCGGGCACTCCTTGGACAATCGGATACAATTGTCAATGCACTAGTTTCACCAACGGGTAAGGTCGGTTTGGTTAATATTGCGACTGGTCCGCTTAGCTCACAAGGTGAAGCTGCTGAAATTCCCGTCGACACAGCTGTTAAAATTTTAAAAGATATGGGTGCTAGTTCAGTTAAATACTTCCCAATGCACGGTCTTGAACACAAAGAGGAGTTCAAAGCAGTGGCCGAAGCGTGTGCTAAAAATGATTTTTACCTCGAACCAACTGGCGGAATCACATTAGATAACTTTGAAGAAATTGTGCAAATTGCCGTGGACGCTGGTGTTAAAAAGATTATTCCGCACGTTTACAGTTCGATTATTGACAAAGCAACCGGTGATACTAAACCTGAAGATGTTAAAACACTACTAGAAATCATGAAACGAGTAATTGCCTAGTATATTCGGGTAAAGCATAATAAAAAAACTGGAAGAAAATTTTCTTTCAGTTTTTTATTACTCTAATTCCAAAACTAGCCAACAACCTTTCCATTTAGTAGACTACGTAATTGGTGGCAAATAGATACGAAAAAAGTCTGGAAATTATCCTTCCAGACTTTTTGTATTTTTAAAATTCATTCATCTGCTTTCATTGCTCGGCGGTGTACGATTAAATAGCCTAAATACACAATTCCACAAAGTCCCATAATGAGTTCCCAATACCAATTATGACTATAGGGAATTTCCCAAAAGAGACTAATTAAATTTAGACACAGTAACAACGCGATAATAATTTGAATCCGCATGCCAGTAACCATCCTTACGTTAATTAATTATCAATATATTATAATACTATAAAAATAATTCATATGCACTTTTCACGTGCTTTTTTAGTGTTTTATTACCATTTCCGGTACTTAATAATAAAGTTGATCCACGCTACAATTGTAATGAGCGCAAACAATAGTAAAAATGATGAACCAGTCGTAACGCTTGATTCATGGGCCGTGTTGGTGATTTTAAACCACGCGTCAAACGATCGACCACCAATTAAATAAGTACCGAGGGTTAAAATAGTGAAAATAATGGCAATTATTAGTGCACGGCGGCTATGTTTAGGCATATTAAACATGCAAATTCTCTCCTTAAATATTTAATCTAGGTCTATCATAAGTGAAAAAACAGTAAAATACTAGAATTATAATGCGTGGTATTATATTAGTAGTAATTCTTGCTTATCGGATGTGCATGGCCCTTGTTTAATAATTTAATCTGTAACTGCTACGTGTTTCCTAAAAATGATATGATTAATAAAACACGATTGCTGGAGGAAACCACGTGACTGAATTACGATATTTTTCACATACTGATCTTGATGGGGTGATGTCTGCCTATGCTTTGATGGCGGGCACCAAGGATAAGTACCCCAATGCCATGGTTAATTATTCATTTGAATCAACCGGTTCATTTGGAAGCATTGATCGCTCAATTAAAGAATGGCTGGCTACCAATCCCACAGCCGCTTACATTGGCATTACTGATTTGACACCATCTCAAGATGTTCTTGCGGCATTGGCCGAATATGCCAAGGCACACAATTGTGTCGTTGAAGTAATCGACCACCATGCCTCAACGGCGCACTTTGCCAATGAATTTCCATTCATTACCAACTACAACGAACATGTCGATGGTAAGCAAACATGTGCCACTTCAATGGTTGCTGAGCGCTATCCAGTTGCAGATCAATCAGCATTAATCATTGAAGCGGTCCGTGAAATTGATACTTTGGATTGGCACAATCAACCCGATTCACCATTAACCGCCGAATTAGCCCAAAAGCTCGCGGTTGCCTTAAATTTACTTGGTAAAGACGGTTTTATGGAACACATTCCGGTATTCAATGCGGCTGCTAATCAAGCAACGACCCCAGATTGTGCCACAATTTTTGGATCAATGCTAAACACAATTATTGAAAAACAATTACTTGATATTGATAAATATGTAGGCCGTAAAAAAGCCGCGGCAGCCATGATGGATTTACATATTGGTGAACAAACTTACCATGTCGCCTATGTGCAAGCATCTAAAAACATGTCTGAAGTTGGCAATATGCTTGCCGAATTACCGGATGCTGATTTTGGGATTGTCGTTAACGGTAACCGCTTATCATTGCGTAGTAGCGATAAAGCCTCGGTTGATTTGGCAACTGTGGCGGCGGCCTTTCAAGGTGGAGGACATCAACACGCGGCGGGCGGACGCTTGTTAATTGACTACGCTCAAATTATCCAAGCATCAGTTGTAACCAAAGATTAAGGATTAGTACATTGTTAATTAAAAAGACACTAAAAAATTGGTGAAGTTTTGTCACCAGTTTTTTAGTGTCTTTTTTAGTATTAATCGTACTTTTAATAGCGGTATGTTATTAATTGGCTTAAATATTGGCTAAATCAGCTAATATGCGATAGGCCAGCGATTCACCAAAGACAATATTAGTAATTAATTTACCCCGTAAAGCACCAATTGTTGCTAGTGACTTGAATTTACCTCGAACAAAGCAAAAACGAGTCGGAACTTGCATGATGGTGGTGATATCTAAGCCAAAGGTCTTATCATGTGCAAGATTTAAAAATTGACCATTAATATCATAAGGCCGGCCATAAATCATCCCAACAACTTGTGGTATCTGTGCGGCTGGAATAATTGCAGCTAGGTTTTCATTCCAATTAGTAATTGATTGAACTGATTTTAACGTTCCTAGGCCAGTAATAAGCATGCTCATAGCTTGTCCCATTGCAAGCGTTCCTGCAGTAGCAGGTTCTTGAGCTAATGCTAGTCGCGTGGTGTCATTTAAGATGTATAATGGGGCGGGTAAAGTTTGAAATTCACATGTAAACTTAGTAGCCGCTTTTTCAACCATTCGAGTTGAACCGACAGTTGAATGATATTTCATATTTTCACCGATAAATTGAATGAAGTGGGTTTCCTCTAAAGGTATGCTGTTAAAATTATCAATCAAGTTATAAATTGATTCCCCCCAAGCTAAACCAATCACGCTTGGTTGTTGGCTATGAATAAGTTGTTCAGCAACCTTAGCACTACTTTCAGCTAAACGATGCATACTTTCAATTTCATTAGCAGCATCCTTAATAATGGTGAAATGCACTCCTGGAAATTTATCGCTAAAAACTTGTTCTAATTGTTGATTGCGGTGGGAGCTTGATTTAATTTCAATTCGAACAAGCCCTGATTTTAAACCATCATTAAGATATTTATTGATTAGGTAGCGACTAAGATTATATTTTTTTGAAATTGCAGAGAACGAAGCTTTATTTAGATAGTAATCTTCAGCAACGGCTACAATTAATTCTTCTTGATTCATTTAGTATATCCTCGTCATCTTTAATACTTTAATTGTACAATATTTTCACATTTTGTCAGTTACAAAGTTTTTTTATTTTAAAATTTTAAAAATAAAGGTCTTAATACAGATATTTTTAAAAAATTAAAACAAAAGACTTTACATTTTGCCCAATGAGGACTAAAATCAATATTGTTAAGAAAGTAACAAACGAAAGTAATTTTGTTAAATGAATCGAGGTTTAGAAAATGGTTGATATCAATCGGGTGATCGATTTGCATACGAAAGAAACCGGTGTTTTAGCAATAAAACCTAGTTTTGATGTCACAAATCGAACAGAGTTAGGTGAAGCGTATACACCAGGGGTAGCAGAATTATCTAAGATGATTAATGCCGACCCAACGCAAAAAGCTAAGCTAACAATGAGTGGTAAGTTAGTTGCTATTATTTCAGATGGTTCAGCCGTGTTAGGATTAGGCAATGTTGGTCCAGGTGCAAGTTTACCAATTATTGAAGGTAAAGCTCTTCTTTACAAGAATTTTGCCGGTGTTGACGCCATCCCCCTAGCATTTGAACAAGGCAGTATTGATGAATTTGTCGCAACTGTCAAGAATATGGCTCCTTCATTTGCCGGTATTCACTTAGAAGATATTGCGGCACCCCGGGTCTTTGAAATTGAAAAAAGATTGGCCGCTGAATTAGATATTCCAGTCTATCATGATGATCAAACCGGAACGGCGATTGTTGTTTTGGCGGGCTTAATCAACGCTGCTAAGGTTACTAATAAAGCATTAACAGAGATGAAAATTATAATCAATGGTGTTGGGGCAGCTGGAGTTGCGACTGCAAAAATCTTAATTGCTGCCGGGATTAAGCATTTAACTTTAGTTGATATCGATGGGGTAATTCATAGTACAGATCACCAATACAATCCGTATCAATTAGATCTATTAACGGCAATTACTCCGGTAAAAGGACAAACGCTCGATGATGTTATTGATGATCAAGATGTCTTTATTGGATTATCAGATGCCAATGTGTTAAGTACTAGTCAAGTAGCCCGAATGGCAGATAAAGCAATTATTATGGCCTTAGCTAACCCAGTACCAGAAATTCTACCAGCTGATGCTTTAGCAGCTGGAGCAGCAGTAGTGGCTACAGGTTCATCTCAATGGGCAAACCAAGTTAATAACATTTTGGCTTTCCCAGGATTATTTAAAGGCTTACTTACTAGTGGCTTAAAATCTGTTGACATGGAATTACAAATTAAAGTTGCCCAAGCATTGGCAAGTTTAATTGCAACGCCTGATGCTGAAAACATTGTACCAGGAGTATTCCAAGCTGGCGTTGTCGATGCAGTAACCAACGCGGTAATCGAGTATAGCCAAACTAAGTAAAGAAAGGTCTGGTGAGCATCTATGGATACAATCCGTGAACTGTATCTAACTGATAAAGTAAGTCAAAAGAACTGGCAAACGTTTTTAATGGCCCGCGGTATTAGTAATTTTAATCAGCAAGAAGTTGCAAGCATTGATCAAACAATTGGTTTATATAATGAAGAGAATCAACTTGTAGGGACAGGTTCAATTGCTAAAAATGTAATTAAATTTGTAGCAGTATGCGATATTGGTGCAGTAGCTAAAGGCGCACGCTTTAACCAGTTAATTTCAGAATTAACTTCACGGTTAGGAGCTCAAGGGATTTTCCACCAGTTTGTTTTCACCAAACCAGCTTATGTTACTAGTTTTAAACACGTTGGCTTTCAGGCTTTAGGAGTAACCGAATTGGGGGCAATTCTTGAAAAGGGATTGCCAAATATTAAGGATTATCTAAACCAAATTCCAAAATTCCCAAACGCAAAAAAGGTGGCGGGAATTGTAATGAATGCCAACCCGTTTACTAAGGGACATCGTTATCTAGTCGAACAAGCTGCTAAAGATAATGAAGTTGTATATCTTTTTGTTGTTAATGCTGATGTTTCGTTATTTTCAACTACGGAGCGATTAGAATTGGTGCGTCAAGGGACGAGTGATTTGACTAATGTTATTGTGGTAAATGGGCAAGATTATTTAGTAAGTTTTATTAGTTTTCCAGCTTATTTTATCAAAGATAATGATGCCATTATTCGCTACCAAACGGAATTAGATGCTAGCATTTTTAAACAACAAATTGCCCCCGCTTTAGGAATTACGGCACGCTATTTAGGTAGTGAACCTTTATCACATACCACGAATATTTATAATGAGAGTCTGCAGCGAATTTTAAGCCCAGATATCACGGTTAAAATTCTAAAACGTGCGACGTGGGATACACAAATTATCTCCGCTAGTTATGTCCGTCAATTAATTAAGGTCGGTGATGTGTCTACCTTAGCGGCAATGGTACCAGCAACAACATTAACGTTTATTCAAAATAATCTAGCAACACTACAATTACGAATTTCGAAGGGACAAAATATCAATGGAAATTAAGAAAATGGCAATGGCCGGCACCTTGGAATCATCTGATATCCAAATTATGCTTAGTGCCGGGACAAATGGATACGAATTTGAATTAGAATCTGACGTCGCCAAGCAATTTGGTGATCAAATTAAAGCAACAATTACAAGTGTCTTACAAGCATATGCAATTGATAACGCGAAAATTAGTGTTGTTGATAAAGGCGCTTTGGATTTAGTAATTAAAGCGCGGGCGGTTACAGCAGTGCAACGAGCCCTAGAAATTGTTGATACACCTAATTGGGAGGTCCTCTAAGCATGGCAAATACAACTGAACGTCTCCGCCGCACTATGATGTTTGTACCAGGTAATAATCCTGCAATGATTAAAGATGCTGGTATTTTTGGTGCAGATTCTATTATGTTTGATTTGGAAGATGCTGTTTCAATGGCAGAAAAAGATGCTGCCCGTTATCTAGTATATGAAGCTATTACTACGATTGATTATGGTGATGCAGAATTAGTCGTACGGATCAATGGTTTGGATACGCCGTATTATCAAAATGATATTAAAGCAATGGTCAAAGCAGGAATTGATGTTATTCGCTTACCAAAGGTCGAAACAGCCGCGATGATTCATGAATTGGAAAGCTTGGTTGCAACGGCGGAAGCTGAATTTGGGTGCGAAATTGGTAGCACTAATTTAATGGCCGCAATTGAGTCAGCCAAAGGGGTCGTTAATGCCAATGAAATTGCAGCTGCTTCTGATCGTATGATTGGAATTGCTTTATCAGCTGAAGATTATACGACGGATATGAAGACCCATCGTTACCCTGATGGACAAGAATTATTATATGCTCGTAACGTTATATTGCATGCTGCACGGGCTGCCGGGATTGCCGCCTTTGATACCGTCTTTACCAACATGGATGATGAAGAAGGTTTCTATCGTGAAACCGAATTAATCCACCAACTTGGCTTTGATGGTAAGTCATTAGTTAACCCTCGTCAAATTGCGATGGTTAATAAAGTATATCAACCAACCGAAAAAGAAATTCGTAATGCACAACAAGTGATTATGGCCATTGAACAAGCACGTTTGAAAGGCTCAGGTGTTATTTCAATGAACGGACAAATGGTTGACCGACCAGTTGTTTTACGTGCCGAACGTGTAATGCGCTTAGCACAAGCTACTAACTTAGTAAATTCAGAGGGTGAATACATTGGAAAATAAAGTAAAACGCAATATACCAGATGAAATTTTAACGCAATATGATTACAAACCATTTACGACAACTGAAATCGAAGGCATGCCAGTCCAACGCGAATTACCAGCTTTTAAAGCAACTACTGGTGCTAATAAATTAGTTGATTCATTAACTGATTTAGTTAAAAGCACTGTTAAAGATGGAATGACAATTTCATTTCACCACCATTTTCGTGAAGGTGACTATGTCTTTAATAAAGTAATGCGCATTATTATTGATAATGGGCTTAAAGATTTAACATTAGCGCCATCATCATTAACTAATGTGATGAATGATATTGTTGTAGAAGCGATTGAAAAAGGGGTCGTTACAAACATTACTTCATCAGGGATGCGTGGTTCATTAGGGGATGCAGTCTCACATGGTGCTTTAGCTAATCCGGTTATCTTCCGTTCACATGGTAATCGTGCACGAGCAATTGAAACTGGTGCAATTAAGATTGATGTTGCATTCTTAGGAGTCCCTAATGCAGATGCAATGGGAAATGCTAATGGGATGGATGGTGATTCTGCATTTGGTTCACTTGGTTATGCTTTAATGGATGCCCAATATGCACAAACCGTAGTTTTAATTACTGATACTTTAAAACCATACCCCAACACTCCAGCATCAATTAAGCAAACGCAAGTTGATTATGTTGTTGAAGTTGACGCAGTTGGTGACCCTGAAAAAATTGGTTCAGGAGCAACTCGGTTTACCAAAGATCCCAAAGAATTAAAGATTGCAGAAATGGTTAATAATGTTATCACGCATTCACCATACTTTAAAGATGGTTTCTCATTCCAAACAGGAACTGGTGGAGCAGCTCTAGCGGTAACACGTTTCTTACGCCAATCAATGCTTGATAACCAAATTAAAGCATCATTTGCGTTAGGTGGAATTACTAAGCCAACAGTTGATTTACTTGAAGAAGGCTTGGTTGAACGCTTGATGGATGTACAAGATTTTGATAAGGGTGCTGCAGCATCAATGCACAAAAATCGTAACCAACAAGAAATTGACGCCTCATGGTATGCCGATGCTGCCAATAAGGGTGCAATGGTTGATAAATTAGACGTAGTTATCTTATCAGCCTTAGAAATTGATACCAAGTTTAATGTTAATGTTATGTCAGGCTCAGATGGAGTCATTCGTGGAGCTATTGGTGGACACCAAGATGCCGCAACAGCCAAGTTAACGATTATTTCAGCACCGCTTGTTCGTGGCCGGATTGCAACGGTAGTGCCCGATGTTACTACTGTTGTAACGCCAGGTGAATCAATTGATGTTTTAATCACTGAAGTTGGGATTGCCATTAACCCATTACGTCAAGATTTAATGGCAGCTTTAAGTGATATTCCAGGTGTGCCAGTATTTACAATTGAAGAATTGCAACAAATGGCGGAAAAGAAGGTTGGAACACCAAAACCACTTGAATTTACAGATCGAGTGGTCGCTTTAATTGAATACCGTGATGGGACAATCATGGATGTTATTCGCGAAGTAAAAGATTGAAATTAATGCTCGATTGAAAGGGAATGTGTGATGTTTACAAAAGGACAAGCTGTTAGCTTAACGGATATTCTAACAAATAAGGAAGTTCGTAGCTTTCGCCAGGCACAATTACAAGCTCAATATCCAGATAAGATAATTTGTGCGGTGAAATTAAATATTCCTGGTGAAATCAAAACTAACACAGCGATTAAAAATGTCTTTGTAGATGGTTGGAATAATATCTTGCAAACCCTCGATGCTTTGGATTACCACATTGAGCAGGTAGCGCAATATCTAGCACTACCAACTGGTCCAGAAGGCTTTATCGTTGTAGATGGTCAGTTAGCAGCTGTAAAAAAGGTAATGATTACGCTTGAAACAACACTGCCACTTGGAAGAATATTTGATATTGATGTAATGACCCAAGTAAACACCACTCAACTTTCACGGCAAGCATTAGGCTTACCACCACGCCAATGTTTGGTTTGTAATCAAGATGCCAAAATTTGTGCTAAGGCGCAAACTCATAGTTATCAAGAAGTATTAGCAGCTATTGATCGCTTATATCAAGCACACTTTAAAGCACCACGATGGAATCAAGTGAATGCCGTTAATTTTGCCCAAAAAGGATTATTATATGAAGTTAGTTTAAATCCAAAACCTGGGTTAGTTGATCCAGCTAGTACTGGAGCACACCAAGATATGGATGTCTTTACTTTCATTGATAGTACGTTAGCCTTGCAAACTTATTTTAACGAAGCATATATAGCTGGTTTTAATTTTGTAGGTGATGATTTAACCGCACTTTTTAATCAATTACGCCAATCTGGAATTAAAGCAGAACATGCTATGTTTGCGGCTACTAAAGGTGTAAACACGCACAAAGGGGCAATCTTTTCTTTGGGGATTTTATTAGGGGCAACCGGTTATTGCTATCAACATAATCTGACAACGTTTGCACATTTACAAGCAACAATTAAACTAATGTTAGTAACGTTATTAGCAACTGACTTTGAAGATTTAGCAACTAAGCAAACACTAACAGCCGGCGAGCAACAATTCTTAAAATATCAGGTAACTGGTATTCGCGGGGAGGCTGCTACTGGATATCCAACTATTTTTGCCTTAGCATTACCTAAGCTAAGAGCAACAACTGGAACCTTGACCCAACGACTTTTAGATACTTTAATGTATATTGCTGGTCATACACGTGACTCGAATTTAATTAAACGAGCCGGAGATATTAACATTTTAGCTGAAATGCAAACTTGGTCAGAACAATATTTTGCATTAGGTGGTAGTAAAGCAGATGCAGGTATTAGCTTCCTACATCATTTAGATACAGAATTTAAGCAACGTAACTTAAGTTTAGGTGGTTCAGCAGATTTATTGATTTTGACCATCTATACCGGATTATTAGAAGCAACAATTTAACTACACAATAGATATTTTAGATAAGAGATTAAGAAGAACAAGCCTTAATAAGCCAACGCAATCATGGACAGTTGTTGGTGGCTTATTAAAACAATTCATGTGAAAATATTCACTACCAATTTATGAGGTTATAGAAATGGATCAACAAATGAATGGCACAGTCGCTTCAGAAAAATCAAGCTTAATGAGTAAGCTTGACAAATTTAAAATCAGTGGTATTGGTCTGCCATTATACGTAATTATGGCAGTAATTTTACTATTAATGATCAACTTACATGCTCTACCTAATAATATGTTAGGTGCAATCCTGGTATTAGTTTTACTTGGTCATTTATTCTATTATATTGGGGCTAACTTACCGATATTTAAGACGTATCTTGGTGGTGGATCGGTTTTTACAATCTTTGCTGCTGCCGCATTAGTAACCTATGGCATTATTCCACACAGTGTTGTACAAATTAGTAAGACCTTTGTGAACAATATGGATTTTCTTGATTTTTATATTGTTTCATTGATTGTTGGATCAATATTGGGCATGAATCGTAAGTTGCTTTTACGTGCCGCAGTACGTTTTCTACCCGTGGCTTTAATCTCAATGGCCGTGACACTTATCGCTGTAGGTGGGGTTGGTATGCTACTTGGTCAAGGTTTTGCTCACTCAATTTATTACGTATCAATTCCAATTATGGCTGGTGGAGTTGGTGCCGGAATTGTGCCATTATCAGGTATTTATGGGCATGCTTTTGGTCAACCCGCATCGCACATTTTATCACAACTATTTCCAGCAACAACATTTGGTAACTTATTAGCAATCGTTGGCGCGGGGATGCTTTCAAAGGTCTTCCAAGGTTCAAAGATTGATGGTAATGGGGTGTTAATGCCAGTTAGTGATGACATGCTACAAAAAAAGAAAGCCCCACTTGATGTAACACGCATTGGTGTTGGTTTAGTAATTGCGATGGCTTTCTTTATGGTTGGAACGTTACTTAATCTATTGGTGCCAGCTATTAACAGCTATGCATTTATTATTTTGTCAGTAATTGCCGTTAAAGGACTAGGACTACTTCCTGAGTACTATGAACAATCAGTCGTAATGTTTAGTGATTTAGTTGTTAATAATATGACCCATGCCTTGTTATGTGGGGTTGGTATGTCATTACTTGATTTAAAAGTATTAGCAGCATCACTTTCATGGCAATTCGTTGTACTATGTTTAACTAGTGTAATTGTAATTTCACTAGTTTCAGGATTTATTGGTAAATTATTTGGTATGTATCCACTTGAAGCCACAATTACCGCTGGTTTATGTAATAACTCAATGGGTGGAACAGGGAACGTTTCAGTCCTTGCCGCATCTAATCGGATGAACTTAATTGCTTTTGCCCAAATGGGTAATCGACTTGGTGGGGCCATTATGCTTGTGGTTGCCGGGTTATTAGTTTCATTTATGCATTAAGTACGTTAGGCTAAATAATAAAACGACTAGGAGAATTTTTCTTCGAGTCGTTTTTTGCTAGCTAGGATTGGATATATAACTTTAAAGCATAACTAAATTAAAAAGGGGAATCAAAATAATTAAGTAGCAAGAAAACAGTAGAGCCTCTATTGAAGCAAAATTCTTCAATAGAGGCTCTTAGTGAATATTCTTATATTGGCTGACTTTTGGGTTATTTATTTCTAAGGTATTAAAGGTTAATTTCCTTGAATAATACGCCGATTTTTAAACAAGATGTAAAATAATAAAATTAAGGCAAGTCCAGCCGCTCCATATAAGACGGTGTTACTAGCAATCCACCCGTATTTAGCGACTAAAATACCAATTAAGGCTGTGGCTAATGTTTCACCAAACATGTATTGGAAAAAGCCCATAAAACCAGTTGATGATCCCACCGCAAATTTTGGGACGGCTTCATTAACCATTAAACCAACTAAGGTAAGTGGGGCATAAATTAAGGTTCCCATGATAAACAACACGGCAATGATTAAAGCATGACTAGTACTAAAGAAATAAGTTGTTAAACAAGCAATTAAGGCAATCACACAGGCGATACATACAATGTCGCGACGATCTTTTAGAAAATCAGAAATGGCCCCAATTAAGATAACCCCCGGAACGGCCGCTAATTCAAAGGCCCCAACTAACCATTTGGCAGTCGAAGCGTCAAATCCTTTAAAGTGAACTAAGTAGCTTGGAATCCAACTCATAATACCATAACGGACTAGGTATAATGACATTGAAGTTAAGGTAATGGCCCAAACTAATTTATTCTTTAAAATATATTCGACAAACACTTCTTTAATGCTTAAATCAGTTAATTCTTCGGTAGCTATTTGACCATCTTCCATATGAACAGCGTCACCAGTATATTCAGCAACGCTAGGCAAACCAACACTGGCAGGGCGATCAGCTCCGGTAAGCAGGACAAAGATACCGATCAACACAGCAACGACTGAAGCCGTGTAAAAGACAGCGGCAATTGAACCAGAAAACAAGAAAATTGCTAATTGAACAACCGCGACACAGACAAAGGCCCCGGCATTATGCGCTGATGACCAAATAGAGTAAATGGTTCCGCGCCATTTTTCCCCCACCATAATTGCACACTTCGTTGACAAGCCGCGGCTCCCATCCCTTGAGCAATTGACATAATTAGCATCAAAACCATCATAATATAAAAGTTTCGAGTTGAACCAAGTAAGGCATTTAAAAGGGCAGAAATGAATAACCCAGTGGCTAAGTAACGGTTAGAATTACTGCGGTCACTTAAAGCCCCCATGAATAGTTTTGAGATTCCATAACCAATCCCAAAACACGACATGATTAAACCAATTTGTGCCGTCGTGAACCCGTAGGCCTTCATAATATCATTTTGCTCAGTTGTGAAAATTAAACGAATGACATAGTAACCGATATATCCAATACAAATCGATAAAAGCACCCCCCATTGACGAACTTTATATGTCGTAGCAATTTTAGCCTGCGGCACTTTTTGTGTAGCATCTGGTGCTGGCTGTAAAAATGAAAACATCTTACTTTCCCCCATAAGATTTTTATTTTAAAAACAATTAAATTGTAAGCGATTTCATAATGATTGTAAAGAAAAAGTAAAAAATGCTATTTTAATAATTATTTAGATATAATTTATTAAAGAAAGTAAGTTTTGATGGACAAAATCATTAAATAGCTTCTGTAGATTTTTTAATGATTTTCAGTAGAATGGACATATGTAAGCGCTAAATTAGTACTTGACTTATGATTTTAAATACGGAGGTTGCACTATGACACAATATATTCTTGGAATTGACATTGGAACATCGAGCACCAAGGGAATACTTATCACCACTAATGGTACGGTGATAAAACAAGCTAAGCAAAGTTATAGCCTTGAAACGCCCCATCCCAGTTGGGCTCAAGCTGATGCTAATGATTGGTTAAAAGCAGTACTAAGTGTAATTAGTGAGCTGACAACCGGTATTAAGCGCGATACCATTATTGCAATGGGGATTGATGGTTTGTATGGCGGGGCAGGTATTCCAGTAGATGCAGCTGGTAATGTACTTGGTCCAACTTTAATTTGGATGGATCGCCGGGCAACAAAAGAAACGACTTTGGCCCAAACTTTAGTTAGTGATAAGGAACTAATGGCGATCACTGCTAATTTAGTTGATCCATATTATGGCTTCACAAAATTAATGTGGTTACGTGATAATCAGCCTGATTTGTATCAAAAAGCAGTCCAATTTTTGCCGCCTGAATCATACATTATTCGTCAATTAACCGGTGAAACAAGTATTAATTATGCCGCTGCGGGTAATTTAGCTGGAGTATATGATATTAATACTCATCAATGGTCACCAGTGCTAGCAGCTAAACTTGGCTTAGAACTTAGTAAATTGCCACAAACATTCATTGATAGCACGACACCAGCAGGTTATTTATCTGCGCAGTGGGTCGAGCAGCTTAATTTACCTAATAATTTACCGATTTTTAATACGGGAGTTGATGTTGGGCCAGAAACAGTCGGTACGGGAGTGCTTGCACCTGGCAAAGTAACCATTGCTATTGGTACTTCAATGAATGCTGCAGTAGTTACCACGACCCCAAAACGTGATAATGGCTTGATTATTTGGCCGTATGTTTACCAGCCACAACAATATTATTATAATTTTGTGGGTGCAAATACTGCGGGTGCCATTATTGCTTGGTTCACCGCAGAATTTGCAAACGATTTAACTAATGGCCCTCAAGAACTAGATAAAGTTAGTGCAACTGTACCAGCGGGAAGTAATGGTTTAACTGTATTACCATATTTCATGGGTGAACGTAGTCCGCTCTGGGATTCAGATGTTCGGGGCACAATTCTTGGCCTATCATTGAAAACAACTCGAGCGGAATTATATAATGCTTTTCAAGAAGCAATTGCATTTTCAGTTCGTCAAAGTATCGAACAATTTGGGGCCCAAGTTGGGGATACAATTACATTAGTAGGGGGTGTTAGTAGCTCAGCTAAGATGGTCCAAATGATTGCTGATGTGACTGGCAAGACAGTGTTAACGACTAAAAGTGGTGGTGAAGCAAATCTAGGTAGTGCAATTTTAGCCGGCATTGGGATGGGAGTGATTGCACCTGAAACGGTGGATGCATGGGTCAAAATCGATGCCGAAATTAAACCAGATAAGATGCAACATATGGCGTATAACCAGTACTTCACTCGTTATCAAAAGGCCTATACTCACGTCAAAGCGTTCTATTGTACACAGCATGATGAATATAAAATATAAGAACGATGCTAGAAGTTGGATAATATTTGAAATATTCACTAAAAATTGCGTGCAAAAAAGGCATTTAAATACGGTATAAAACTAGAAAATCCCGATTGAATTCAATCGGGATTTTCTAATTTTATTCACATCATAATTCTTGAGGATTGTTTATATTTTTTAATTGATGAAGTAAAACTCGGTTGCGTGATAATTCTAACTCGTTAGTGGCTTGATTAGAGTAATCAAAGAAGCCAGCCCCTGTTTTAACCCCGAGATTACCAACTTTGACCTTATCAGCTAAGCTAGGAAATGGTCGGACACCGGATTCGATAACCGGTTGTAATTGTTCCATAACAGCTCGCCAGACATCTAATCCACCATAGTCCATAATACTAAGCATCCCACTTGAAGCTAATCGAAAACCTAAACCAGCGGAAATGGCTTTTTCTAAATCTGCTTTAGAAACAACGTCGTCTTCAAGTAATGCCAAGCTTTCACGAACGAGTGCGGCTTGAATCCGGTTAGCAACTAGGCCGGGGAGGTCTTTTTTAACTTCAATAGTGACTTTATCAGCATCATCTAAGAATTGACGGACTTCATCAAGGACTGCTTGTGTAGTGTGTGTTGTTTTTAATAATTCAACCAATGGCACGATATGAGCGGGATTGAAGAAGTGAATTAACAATAAGCGTTCTTTGTGTTTTTCAACAGCTTCAACAATTTTTGCTAAACTCAAGCTAGAGGTATTTGAAGCTAGAATTGTTTCAGGTTTACAGATAGTATCTAATTTTTTGAAAATATTTTGTTTTAATGCTAAGTCTTCAGGAACAACTTCAATTACTAAATCACAATCAGCTAAATCTTCAATTGTAGTTGTAAGTTGTAGACGTCCTAAGATTGTGGCATCATCCTCATGGAAAGTGAAGCCGGCTTGTCGAAATTCTTGTAAATAGGCTACTAACTTATCTTTTACCGTATCAAGGGTAACTTGACGATGACCATTTAAAATAACGGTAACTTGGTGTGTTAATAATTGGAAAGCAATCCCAATTCCCATTGTACCAGCACCAATTATCCCTGCTGTTTTAATCATGCAAAATATTCTCCCTATAATCAATTATTTAATGCTCTCATTATACTATACAGATTTTAATTTACGGCGAAAGTTAAGCTAACTTAATTAGCGTTGTCGCATCGTCCGTAAATACCAGCCAAACAATAGCCCATAGGCAACTAATGCTCCCACGACAAGCAAGCCTTGGACAATCGTTGGAGTAGCCACAGTTTTACCAATCAAAATAGCAAGTAACTTTTCCAGTGGATCGGAATCAATCGAGCTAAAGAGTTGGTTGGCTCGTAAACCTTTGGGAAAGGTGCCCATAGCTTTGGATGTCTGACTAATGAAGGGGGCAATCGCGGTGGCCGCCCACAAGAATAATGGAATTAAAATAATCCCATTTAAGGTCATCCGAATAACTTTTCCCTTAGCAACCAACAGTAACGCCGGGGCCAAGACGGTCAACAAAATCCCTCCAAGCGGTAAGACTTTATTACCGGGTAACACTAAGGCAATCACCAACAAAATCGGTGCTAAGATGTTAGCAACGGCCCAGAGTTCAGCACGGGCACCTAAAATTGGCCAGTCAATGGCGACAAATAATTTGTGTTGATGCAGCCGTTTGGTCATGATGCGTTTAATCCCTTCCGACAGTGGTTCAATAGCGGGGCCAAACCAGCCACCGATATACGCAAATAACTCTAGTGCTACGGCCGCGGTAAAAGCAAGCGCCAGAATTTTACTAACATCTTGGCGCCCTAAGATACCGACAAACAACCCTAAATAAGCGCCAATTGCAAACTTACTGCCCCAAAAGCCAATCCGATCGTTTAAAGTTTGCGCATCAAAATCATATTTATCAATCGCCGGGAAAAGCTTGCCAATGATCGTATCAATCAAAAGGGCTAACGGCATAATTAGCAGCGATGGGTGGGCCGTGGTCGTAATGTTATCGGCATCGTAGCCGAGGAGTTGGTTAACGGTTGGCTTAATCACGTCGGCATTTAACAACATCAACATCACAATCCCAACGACAAACAATGATGTGATAAAAATATTATGGGCATAGTAATTAACTAACAAGCCTAAAATTGAAATATTCCAAACATTAAACATATCGACATTCAAAGTATTGGTGAGCTTTAAACCAAGCATTACCAAGTTGGTTAAAATTTCTAGCACCGCAAAATACAGTGTGTAAATTGAACCCCAGGTGATAACGGCTAACGGGGCCCATCCCAGATCGGTAATGGTTAATCCTACCCCGGTTGCTTTGACAAAGGCATCCAAGGCCGGACCAAAAGTACTTGTTAACAAGGAGATAATCGCTGACATCCCGGTCAACGCAATCGCCATGCGTAGACCACCTTCAAGGGATTTGGAAATGGAAACCTTAAAACACAGTGAGAGGAGCGTGATGATAATAAACATCATCGCGGCACCCCCGAGACCAATAAAGAAATTAAAGCCAAATTGTATATTTTCAAGCATGAAAAAGATACTCCTTTAGTTTTGATTGTTTAGGGTGGCGGGTTTTCGACTGCTAATGACGCCCCAAGTATACCTAAATAAAAACGCCTTAGCAAGTATATATTAAGCGCTTACATTATTGATTGACTTTATCGATATTAGCTCTATAATATGAGGTGTTTAGAGTGATGGTAGATAATTAAATTTATTCAATTGTAATGATAATTGTAAAGAATTAAGTGTATAACATGTAATCAATAGGGGGGATGATTATGAGTGAACTATCAGCATCATTAATGTGTGGTAACTTAGCTAATTTGGCACGCGACATTACTGAATTGGAACGTGCGGGTATTGATGGCTATCATATCGATATTATGGACGGCAAGTTTGTACCCAATTTATTTCTATTAATATAAGTGACTTTGAACGTTGGTATAAAAGGATTTATAAGCAACGTGTATATGTGTTTGGGGACATTTGGGGGCATGAAATTATTTGCTTAATAATTCAATAGTCTTTTCACTTTCGTTGAGTTCTCGTTCCTTTAGTAAATGGGCATAAATTTCTAATGTTATTTTTGGGTTTTTATGTCCAATACGTTTTGATACATACTCGAGAGCAACGTCGTTATATAGTAAAAATGAAACGTGAGAGTGTCTTAATGCATGAAAAGAAACGTTGGGTATTTCTAGTTCTTTCAGTACTTTTCTAAGTTGAAAACTGATATAACTGTTTCTGCAATATCTAAATATTTGCTGATCGCTATATGAATGATCAAGTAACACGTTTTGTAATCTATGAGAGATTGTTATAGTTCTAACCGATTCAGGTGTTTTGGGTAAAGTTACTTCCATATTATACGGTGAAAATGATTTAGTGATAGACAGAGTATCATCTTTAATATCAGTTGGTGAGAGTGCAATAACCTCTCCTTGACGTGCACCAGTTTCTAGCGCAGTAAGGATCATTAAGTTTCGTTCATCATCATCAAGATGCTCATAGAGATATTTTTGCAATCGTTTAAAGTCAGTTGCAGACATGAACTTTAATTTCTTATCTGAAACTTTAGCACGATTTTTCAAGCGGCTCCATACATTGTTACGAATATATCCGTCTAAAATAGCATCGTTTAGAGCAGATTTCAAACGTGTAAGGAGAGTTGAAACTCCTGAATAAGACACATCTTTAGCGAATTCATCGAGTCGCTCCTGAAGTAGGGTAGAACTCATATTATTTAAACGCACATCACCAAAGTACTTTTTCAAACGATATACCTGTGTGTGATAAGTATTGGCGGTAGAATTTCGGATGTCTGGTTTGCGGTACTGCTCATACCATTTTTGGAAGTAATCCGCCAATAGCATATCTGATTCGACAAGGACAACACCATTATTGCGATCAGACTCCATTTCAGTGGCCCATGCCTCAGCTTCACGTTTTAAGTTAAAGGTCTTACTTACTTTTTTACGTGCACCAGCTTCCATCACTGAAACGACTGCACGCCATTTTTTGCCACGTTTTTCAAAACTTGCCATAATAAAAAGCCTCCTAATATAGTAGTGATACTTAAATAAGGGGCTTACATATGCTATAATTTTAAACATAAGGCCCTCTAGTATGGGTGTTATTGTCATTAGCTACTGCTGTCCGACCAAAGATGAGCAGTGGCTTTTTTTGATTTCAGGACATTTTGGTCAATATATACTCCCTATAGGGGATGTATTAAATACCTAGAATTTGCTTTTTCTTAGCATCAAAGTCTTCTTGTGTGATTATACCCTTATCTAACAATTCTTTTAATTTACTTAACTCATCATAACTAGCTCTTTCTGATTGAACACTAGTATTTGATGATTTTTCTGTATTTTTAAAATTAATAGACTGAATAAAATTTACGATTTTTTCAAGATTAGAGTTAGCTGTACTTGCCACTAATCCATTAGCTTTTGTCTTACTGTTGATAAGGACGATATCGTGAATGCTTTGTGTTCCAGTAGTGTTGATGCGGACTCTTAAATCTGAAACCACATTCTTTTTCTTTTTTAACAAGAAACCACCAATTAAACCTACTGGACCAAATAAAATTGCTCCTGCAGTAGCACCACCAAGTCCGAACTTTTCTGATTTCTCGCCATCTTTAATAACCTCAAAACTACGTATAGTATCTGCCTTGATTATTTCCGTTTTACCAGCAGTTAATATACTCTTGTTGATAAGTATTTCATCAGTCGTTTGATTAAACATTAAGTAATTATCAATTTTTACAGTAGCCGTTTTATGAAAATTGTTTATATAACCTTTAGGGTCTGCATCTAGTGATGAAGCTCTTAGTTCTTGAGTTGTCATATTGTTTTTTTGTAACTTATCAGACTTGCTTAATTCAGTATATAAATCGAGTATCTCGTTACTATTACTAGAAAAATGAAAGACATAAGGGTTTTCATTTGTTAATTTGGTATGAGAGTTTGCCATAGTGAACTTAATGTAGCCATTTTTTAAACTAGCTTTGTTGTATGACACGTTAACTACATCGGAAATAGAAAAGGTTAAATCAAGATTTTCTTTTCCAAATAACATTTTTGTCCTTAAACCTGGTTTTTTGTGTAGTTTAATAATGTCTCCGTTAAATGAAATTGAATTTTCCCAAGGCATTTTCACGCTAATATTATAGTTCATTTCGCTCTCCTAATCCTGTTATTGCAGATATTTAGTACATAGTATTATTCTACTATCAATTCATTGTATGTACTGATAACATGGTTCTCCAACCAAGACGGGACATTATAGCAGTCCATAAAGGATAAGGGGATAGTCGGCATCTTGATTGACATAAGTATAAGTAGGTGTTCTCATTCTCATCAATAATCTTCTTTGACATTATAATTTCTCCGCAGCTTTTAGCGTGGTTCAGTTTTTGCACGTTAATTTAATTCGTAGAATACGCATATTACGTTTTTAATATGGATTACTTAACGTAGTAGTTTTCAATTTCTTCGCATACAATTGGATCAAGCCAAGTAGGAGCATTAAAAACCTCTATAAAGTCGGTGCTTCGTGCCATATATGCTTCTCGATAATCACAGTAAAAAGGTATTAAGATTTGTATCGCCATACGATTAGCAGCAACCTCTAACTTTGAGCGATTATTAGCAGAAAAGCATAAAGGAGCTAGGGCTATATCATCATTTAGAATGTGGCCCATTTCGTGTGCAAATTGAAAAATGTAATCATGGTTGTTAGCATTGACCATGATTTTTTTTATTTGCGGTAATGCTATGGAAGGGATATTAGGAGCCAAGTCTCTACGGAGTTCAACAGCTATCCCATGCTCCATAGCAAAGTTTATTAAATCACTGGCTATATCCATATTAATCCTTCTTCCAGCTATCAATGATAGATTTTAAGATTTCCATTTGTTCATCGGATATTTCTTGACCCTGGTACAAAAAGACGCCTTCTTTAGCTAGATCAGCAGTATTAGATGTTGGTTTTGCTGAATGCATCTCATCAGTATTGCCTAAAAGATAGTCAGTATCTACATTAAGTACAGCAGAAACGGCCTTCAATGAAACTTCGCTAGGTTCTTTAGTTTTCCAATTGTAGATAGCATTTTTACTTAGTCCTGCTTTTTCGGCTACAGTTTGTAAGCTATAACCACGTAATTTTGAAATTTCTTTAGTGCGTTCAAATAGCGTCATATCAACTTTCCTTTGATAATCGACGAAAATTTTTTACAACCATTGTAAAAAAGTTGATTAATTTAACAATGGTTGTTAATATTAGTTCATCAAGTAATACAGCAAAAAAGAAAAACTAAATTTCAGATATACTAATTGTTTTGGCGAACACGTATATATCTATAATAGATTTCTTTTGCTTATTTGGTATGCATTCATTTTACAACAGTTGTAAAAACATTGCAATAACTTGATGAATAAATTACAAGGAGGGTAAAAATGACTGAATTAGAACAAGCTGCAAAGAATGTTCAAAATACATTCAAAATTGCATTAATTAGCCGAGGTTTGAAGCAGGTTGAAGTTGCTGAAATGTTAAACACGACGCCAGCACAAGTGTCACGAGCTATTGCAGGTAATACAACACCTAAAGATATTGAGATACAAAAGAAGTTAGCAAAACTACTAGATGTACAAATTTAAGGGGAAAAGAAATGAACGAAATTATCAAGATTAACCAAAATGAACAAGGTGATGTTCAAGTTAGCGCACGTCAATTATATAAAGCTCTTGAGATTAAAAAGAGTTACCGATTTAGTGAATGGTTTAAAACAAACGCTAAGCAATTAATTGAAAATGAGGATTTTACAGGCGTGGATACAACCACACCCGTTATGGGTGGCAACGGGAACGTTCAATACCTTCAAGATTATGCATTAACACTCGATGCAGCAAAACAAATTGCCATGATGTCTGGTACTGAAAAAGGAAAAGAAGTACGGATGTATTTCATTCAAGTTGAGAAGGCTTGGAATAGTCCTGATCAAATTATGGCTCGGGCATTGCAAATTAGTAAATTGAAGTTAGAGAACAAAGACAAGTTAATTGCTGAGTTGAAACCTAAGGCAGTATTTGCTGATGCGGTTGCAGCATCACACACCTCTATCTTAGTTGGTGAGTTAGCCAAGCTGCTTAAACAGAATGGTATTCAAATGGGCCAAAACAAATTATTTGGTTGGCTTCGAGATAATGGTTACTTGATTAAGCGAAAAGGCACTGACTACAACATGCCAACGCAGCGTGCGATGGAGCAACAGTTGTTTGAGATTAAAGAAACGTCTATTGCACATTCAGATGGACACACTTCAATCAACAAGACACCAAAGGTTACAGGTAAAGGCCAACAGTACTTTATTAATAAGTTCTTAGAGGTTGTAATTTAAAAGGAGTAGGGGCAATCAGTATGCAAGAAAAAACGGTTATCTACTTTTATAAGAATTTAGTAGGTCAAAATAAGTATTTAGCAACAGCGACTGCAACCAATGCTCAAGGAACAGACGCATTGTTAAGTTCAATTGAAGAACACTTGTACAAAAAAATCCCTAAATTAAATTTAGGGAAATACGTATTGATTGATGGTGTTGTATTCAAATTAAGCAGTTTGTGTGGGAATGAAATAACAGAGGACAACCTAAAAAACTCGCAAAAAAAAATGTCACTAAAACCGAGTCAAAAAGTCTTGGTAACAAATGATGGAGTTTATATAGACGGACAGAAATTAGACTTTGTAACTGATGTTAAGCCTGAACACCTAAGAGAAAATATCGTAAAGGTCAATATAGAGTTTTTAGCAGCTTCGTACGAAGAACGCAGCTAAACAAGCAATTAACGATAAAAGGAGAAAAGAAATGTGGGATTTAGATTTTGAAGGTTTGGTAGCTGAAATAAACGATTTAACAAGTGAAGAATTAGCCTTAGCCAAAGAAATATCTAAAGTGCTAGATAAGAATGAGCTAAGTGCATACGAAAAAAATAAAGCACTTTGCGTTGCAGACAAAGTGCTTTATCACAAAGCTTTGGGGTAATCAAAGTCCCATTTGCTTTAACAATTCTAGCTGATCTTTAGTTGAAATAGTTTTGTGATTTTTCTTATTGAAATCATTTGCTTTATTCATTGCATCAACATAAATATCAAGTAACTTCGAAACATCTCGTTCATCAGAATTCGCAACAACTGAAGAAGCAAATTCTGAAGGCTTAACAAAAGGATTTTTGTTATTTGTCATCATAGTAACCTCCTCTATTTATCAGCACGTCACTGCTGATAAATAGAGGATATCACAAAACAATAAATTAAATATTAATTAACTATAAAAGGAGAAATGAAATGTTGAGATATATTTTGATTGCAGTATTAGTTTTGAACATTATTCATATCATTCAAATTGAGATGATTAACCGGAAATAGCTTAGTTTTTTTGAAACCTTTAATACGATGGTCGGCGGTTAACTCTATAGTATCCGGATCGTGTTTCAGGTACACACTAATCTGAAAGCTAGAGCCAGGTAATAGAATAGTTGGTTTCTTAAAATAAATGCATTCATCAAGAATACTACTTGAATTGATTTGATGAAATATTGCTGATTGATACACATCGGTCTGTCTATCAATATTCAAAGGCTTTAATTCTTTGCCTTTTAAATACATTTTTAGATCAGTAACCTTTAAAACTCTTGTTGATGTGTTGATAACAGAGTATCCAAAAAGGATTTCACCGTTTGATAATTCAGACTCAAACGAGGAAACCTCAAGTGAGTATCTATCTAACCAGTTCGTTCTAAATATCGAGTATATAGAAGCTGCTAGAGCAATGAGAGCAATGAGTGTATCTAATGTGAATTGTATTTTCATAAATGCCACCTATCCTAAGATTATTTTATATGAAGTATACCAAAATATAACTTTTTAAATCTAATAAAAATATAAATTAAATAAAAAGGAGTGCTAATTATGACTGAACAACGATTAGCTGATAACCAATTTCCACGTTTAATGAATAAGCGTGTCTTGTGTGACTATCTCGGCGTTAGTGCGCCAATTGTTGACAACTTGATTAAGTTTGACGGATTAAACGCAGCAGCATTCACACCATCACGAAATGGCGGAAAAACGAACACGTTATTTATTAAAGAAAGGGTTCTCGAATGGGAATTAAAGGTGGGGTTGTAATGGGATTTATCGAACAAGTATTTGATGAAGTTGCCGAAAAGGTATTCGACGATGTGACAGGCCGAGAATTAGAAACGGCAATTGTAGTGTTTGCGGCATTCATGGCAAGTATTCAGATTATTGCTGCTTTATGCGGGGTGAACTTATGGTCGGCATTATAGTGTTCTTAGTCATTGTAGCTATGTCAATGACGGCAATGAATGTACATGACTGGTACACACGTAAAGAGATTGAAAAGTATTGGCGTGAGTATGATTTGCGCAACGAAAAAAACCACTACTGATAATCAGCAGTGGAATCACTTAAACAAGGAGATTTTAACATGGAAACAGTAATCATGGCAAACATTGATGAAGATGGTACCCGAGTAGCTCAAATGCAAGGCTCAATGGTTGAACTAGCGTCGCTGATCAATGCAGTAATTAACGGTATTGCAGATACCGAATTCGACTTTGAACTCATTTTAGGAATGGTTAAGGCTGAAGGATTCGATTCAGAGGTTATTACAAAAGAAAAAGAGGTAGTTGAGCATGACTAATGAAGTTATGAACATTGCTGATGTTCAAGTGAAATTCGTTGAATCTGAAATTACTATTGAAAACAAAGTACAACTTGACTCGATGGTTAACACTGTTGTTGCTAAATACAAGGACTTGATTGTTACGGAAGCTACCTTAGCTGATGACAAGCGTTTGAAAGCGGATATTAACCGTTTGAAAAATGCTATGGAAGCCGCCCGCAAACGGATTAAAAAGGCATATAACGAACCTTTAAAGGTTTTCGAAGCGCAGATAAAAGAATACACAACTGTAATTGATGGTGTCGTTAAGAACATCGATGATGGAGTTAAATACTTCGAAGAATTGCAACACCAAGAGCGGCTGGAGAATGTTAAAACATTAATCGCTGAAATGGCCCCAAACTATGGCGTTGCGATTGAAGAAGTGGAAATCCAAGACGGTTGGCTAATCAAGACTATCAGTAACAAAAAACTGGTTGCAGGTATTGCTGGAACGATGAATGACATCAATGCTCAAAAGAAAGCGTTAGCTGACAAAATTGAGACGATAACTAAATATTGTGCAAAATGTGACATTGATCCAGAGCCATTTATTGGGACCGCAGCACGATTTGAAATCATGGACATCATGCAACAAATTGATAATGCGGTAGCAGCAAAGCAAGCTAAGATTGAACGTGAAAAAGCTAAAGCAGAAGCAACGCTTGTTGCAAAAAAAGCAACGTTGCAACACGTTGGCGAAAAGTTGGTGGACGCTGAAACGGGAACACTCAATCATATCGAACAGCAAATCACGTTCACTGTTCAGGGGACACCTGAGCAAATTAATGGGCTTGCCTGGTACCTAACTAAAAACCAATTAAAAACATTGAGTGCATCTGACCGCACTGAAATCATCGTGGAGGATTAGATATGGTTGTAAAAAAAGAAGTCGCTAAAGAAGCGAGTAAAGAAGTAATTGATGCTGAAGTAGTCGAAGCTAAACTTCCGGAATATCAGACGTTATTTGAAGCATTAAGCGCCGTTCAAGCAAACATTGAACAACCTAAGAAAACAGGTCACAACCCACACTTGGATAATTATTATGTAACTTTGGACGGAATTGTTAAGGCAATTGCTGAATCAATGCGTAAGACAGGGGCCAAGATTTGGTGGATGCAAGAACCAACGGAAGATAACGTGATGTACACCCACATTTATGGATATGGGGACCACATTGCAATTCGAGGGTCTAAGTTACAAATTGGTGGTAATAAAGCGGTCAACAATGCCCAAGCATTAGGATCAGCATTAACATACGCTCGTCGTTATAGCATTTCGATGGCATTTGGAATTGTTAGTGATGAAGACGATGACGGAAACGGTGCAGGTCACAAAAAAGATGATGGCCAATTTAATCATGGCAATTACAACCAACGCAATAATAACAATTATGGCAAGAAACAATATGAACAGCAGCAACAAAACCAACACAAGACACCGCAAGAACGTGGTGTTCAGCAACAGCCAAATAATACATTTGTACATGACATAAACAAGGCACAGCAACAAGCAATGCAGCCTAAACGTGATCCACGAGGGGATGAATATCGTAAGCTGCGTCAAGAATTGGCTGACAAGTATGGTATCTCAATAAAAGAAGTTGATGACGCAATTAAGCAAGAAGCAAACAAGTTGTCAGAGTATGGTACAGACCAAATTGCAGCATACATTAATACAGCTAAATCAATGCTTAACAATCAAACGATAGTTGAGGGTTAGGTATGTCTGATAACAAAAAATACTATTACCTAAAGCTCAAGGATAACTTCTTTGATTCTGATGAAATGGTTATCTTGGAGTCGATGCAAGATGGATACAAGTATTCAAATATCTTGTTAAAGCTTTACTTACGAAGTTTGAAAAATGAAGGTAAGTTGATGTTTAACAGTCGCATACCTTTTAATTCTCAGATGTTATCAACTATTACTAGACATTCAGTGGGCGATGTTGAAAAAGCAATTGGTATATTCAAACAACTTGGATTAATTGAAGTGTTGGACAACGGCGCAATCTACATGCTGGACATTCAAAGCTTCGTTGGTCAATCAAGTACAGAAGCAGACAGGATAAGAAACTATCGCAATAAGATTGCTAATGACAAAAAGCCACAAATAAGTGCTAATAAGGATGGTGTACAAATGTACGACAAAAGTACACCAGAGTTAGAGATAGAGTTAGAGAAAGATATATTGTCGGGCAAGCCCAACAATTCATCGGCCAAGGCCGACAATGTCCCATACGCTGATGTGATTGATTATCTGAACCAAAAGACCGCAAAGAAGTTTAAAGCATCATCACAAGCAACTAAGAGATTAATCAAAGCCAGATTTAACGAAGGATACAACTTAGCCGACTTCAAGACTGTAATTGATAACAAATGTGTTGGTTGGTTGAATGATGCCAACATGAATCAGTATTTACAACCAGCAACTTTATTCGGTACTAAGTTTGATAGTTATTTGAATGACACACCAAAGACTAATCGAGCGTATAGATTAGCCAAGAAAATGACTATTGAACCAACTAATGTGTTCCTTATAGGTGGTAAAGGTAGTGGCAAGACATCAATTGCTTTGGCCATGTTAGCCATGCTGCGGGAAACAAAGTCAGTGATGTTTGTTAACACGGCAGAATTACTACGATTAATCACTGGACGATACGATTATCCAGATTTTAAGAAACGGCTAATCGACATTGAACGGGCCATGAATGAGGTGGATGTGTTGGTGTTAGATGACTTTGGCACTGAAGGTGGCATTAGAAGCGATTTAAGCAATCCTAAGGACGCTTTTAAGCAAGTGCATAAAGATATGCAAGAAATGCTGTATCGGGTGTTAAACGCACGATTTGATATGAACAAGAACAAGGTAGCTCGTTCGACGATTGTTACAACGAACAATTTGCAAGAACAGCTAGAGATGATGTATGACACGAAGATTATTAGCCGTTTGATTCCAAAGAACAAAGAGCAGCGTTTGGCGTTTAATGGAATGCAGGATGTAAGAGGTATATAGGATGAATAGATTAAAGGAATTGAGACGTGAAAGAGGTCTTACTTTAAAAAAATTAAGCGAGCAGATTGGTATTCCTGTTCCAACATTAAGCAACTATGAAAATAGTAATAGGGAGACAAAGGCGGATACTTGGCTTCGATTTGCAGAATTCTTTGAAGTAGATGTTCCTTATTTGCAGGGATTGCCTTTGACTCGTTGGCTATATTGTCCTCATTGCGGAAAACGGCAACATTTTGAGAATGATTTGGAAAACTTACAGGGCATTGTTAGATGTGAAAACTGTAAAGAGTCATTTAGGTATTCGATCAGTTTCATGTACGAGTCAGAAAAAATGTAGAGGGTTAGTTATGTTTAGGATACAACAATGCAGGCAAGATATGGGGATGTCACAACAGGAATTAGCAGACTTGTTAGGAGTTACAAGGCAATCAATTTCTTTGTACGAAAAAGAGGAACGTGAACCTAAACTCGAAGTTTGGATAAAACTTGCTAAATATTTAAATGTCGATGTGGCGTATTTACAAGGCGTATCAGATGTCAAAAAATCACCAACCTTAGATGAATTAGAGATGTTGCAGGGCGAGAGAGATTTGTATTGTCCATACTGTGGAACTGAGCAAATGAATCCTTGGGAACTTCCGACTGATGAAGGCGAAACTGAATGTGATTATTGCGGTCGGGAATTCCATTATGAATGCGAAGTTGAAGTAGTTTACTCATCAATGAAATTGGAGGAAGTGTTATGAAGGAATATTGGGCAGTAATCGAAACGAAAGGCGCTCAAGAAATTCTATGCGGTGCGTACGAATCTGATGAGGATGCGTTGGTTCGCCGGAATGATGTTATGCGTTCGTTTGGATATAACAACGTGAGTATTCGATTGGTTTCGGAAGATGAAGTATCAAGCTTTGAAAATGTGGAAGCTCGATTTTTGAAGCCACAGTTAATTTAGAGAGGAACTGCTATGTTTCAGCTAGGCCGAACAAAAGACGATGAAGTCAAGTGGGATGCGGATTTAGTATTTGACGATTTCGCTGCAGCAAGTATTGCGGTTAGAAATTTATTCCAGATTAGTGGAAATATTTACGTGATCAAGCAAGTAGGAGGATTTGGGAATGTATGAAGAAATTGAGAAGAAACAGGTAGAGGTTCAATGCCCTATCTGCGGGGATGTTTATCGTCGAAGTGTAAAGGTGTACCAAAAAACGGTAACGTGTCACACTTGCAAAACTAATTTGTGGATTAACAAGGTGCATGATTCAAGTGAATTGCTAATTAATCTAAAACCAGTTTTATCAGTTGCCCGGCAAATAGCTGGTGGTAAACGAGAATTCGAAGAGATGTTTCAACTTAGTAAACCGTATGTAAGTGAAGCTAGAAAGTACGGGTTTATCCGGTAGGTGACTGAATGATTAATTCATTTGGTGCCATCGAAGAAATCAGCGGGCAAACAATCAAGGTACGGATTAATGATGAAGTTGATTTGAGTAAGCTGCGCAAATTTGCAAATGGTAAGCAGCCAGTTGTACGAGTTGAGTTAGACGATGGCCGTGGTGCCAGCATGGAGCAGATTAAGAAGACTCATGCACTAGCTAATGAATTTGGTGAATACACTGGTTACTTTAAAGATGCGATAGAAGTGATGAAGTGTCTATATGCAGTTGAGACGGGAGAGAGTCCAGAATTTAGCTTTGAGACCGTCTCAATGAGCGCAGGAGCTCGTTTCATAGACTGGCAGATTAATTACATGCTAGATAACGAAATCCCGTTTAAGACGAAGATATGGGACGAAATCAAAGGTGATTACCGGTGGCAGAAGATGGCGCTGAAGAAACGGTTATGTGTTATCTGCGGAGCCGAACATGCAGACGTGGCCCACTTTGTTGCATTGGGTTCAGGAATGAACCGGGTCAAGGTTGATCCAAGTAAATACATGTACATGAGTCTATGTCGAAAGCACCACGGAGAGCAGCACAACATAGGTATCGTGACGTTTTGCCAAAAGTACATCATCAAGCCAATTAAGTTGGAACCTGATGAAATTAAAGAATTTAGAATTCAAGGGAGGGTAAGTAATGAATCTTAAACGACTACTAGCTTTGAGCTATGCAGCATTCAAAGCAGAAATTAGCGAGTTTGACTATCACAAATTAGTACGATTTAACGGAGAGGTGTTATTCAACATCTCGGTGGGTATCATCCCCGCAGAAGACTATACGAAGGATAAGCACGATTTGGTGTTTGATTTGATGGAGGCGAAAATTAATGATTAATCGAGTAGTTTTAGTTGGACGTTTGACAAAGGAAGTCGAACTCCGATACACACAAAGCGGTAAAGCGGCAGGTAGCTTTACGATTGCAGTCAATCGCCAATTCACTAATCAGCAAGGCGAACGTGAAGCTGACTTTATCAATGCAGTTATCTGGGGTAAGTTAGCCGAGAATTTAGCGAACTTTAGTCATAAGGGTTCACTGGTTGGAGTCGAAGGACGGGTACAAACTCGTAATTACGAGAATCAACAAGGGAAGCGAGTGTACGTGACTGAGGTAGTGGTCGATAACTTTAGTTTACTTGAACCAAAGAGTGCAAATGATGGGCGTCAAAGCCAGCCGGCTAATTATGGTGGCCAGAATAATTTTAATTCAGCGAATAATCGGCAGATGAATGATCCATTTGCTGGTGGCAGAGACATTGACATCACGGACGAACAATTGCCGTTCTAAGCGATGAAAGAATACGCATTGTACAAAGGCGAAGAACTAATTTGTATGGGTACGGCTGAACATATCGCAGAAGTTACGGGTGTTAAAGTTAGCAGCATTGAATGGATGCGGACCCCGACTTACAAGAAGCGTGCAGGCGACAATGCAAAAGTGTTAGTTGAACTTAATTAAACCGAAAGGCGGATGGGTGGAAGGCCCATTAGGAGGAACGATTATGGATGAACAAACCAATTTGGTATTAGGTTTATCAAGCAGGATGTCAGAAAAATTAGCAAGTTACGAAAATCGAGAAGGATTAGTGACTTTTTAAGATACTTTACAAGGTTTAAAAAAGTTATCAAAAGATGGCCAAGTGAGCTTTGAAGAAGTGACCAATGCTTTAGCGCAGCTACAAAATGAGTACGCGCCTATTCTTGAAGTTAGCGAAGAGCAAATAGAAGAGATTGATAATTTCATGTTGCCTTGGCGAGATCGAAAATCTGGATATTTAGACATTAATTATAAATTAGGAGTGCAGAGTTGGGTAATTCTCCAAGCACAATGGCATCCTGAAACAGTTCGTATCGTTGAAAAAAGCGAACAGGAGTTGCAAAAATTCTACTACGGTAAGAGACGCGAAAAAATTTTGTAGGATTGGAGGAGAAAGCGATGAATAAAAGTCAACTCATATTAGCGTATATCGAAACTGAATTACCAAACATTCATGAAAAATCGCTTGAAGCAATCAAGTATCAATTGCCACTAGTGATTGATTACAACAAAAAACTCGAAGGGAAACAGTTACGTAATTCAAACCGTAAGTTTAAGAACTTGTTAAGTATGTATGTGAAGCAAATCGTGGGCGGCTACGAACGAGCGACAATTCGTCATGGCAAGTATGAGTTAATCAATGAATTCCCCAAAATGTTAGGTCGGTTGTTGAAGTACCAGCAAGCGCCATACGAAATTAATTTGGGTAAGACGAAATTGAGCTATGTCGAACGAGTTTTAACGGAGGAAATGTAATGATTACTGCCAAAGAGGCTTTAAAGAAAACAAGCAAAAAAAGAATGCTACTTGTTAAAGAGACCGCTCAAGAAATTTTTGATCAGATTGAAGAACAAGTAAATGCAGAAGATGGCTTACAAACTAACTGTTTTATTTATAAAGTTGACGAAAAAGACTTTGAGTATCCACTGTTTTTGGAAACATTTGAATATATTAAAGATGAATTAACGAGAAACGGATTTAAAGTTTGGACTGAAAATACGATAGATAAGTCGATATTTGGGTCAAACTTTTCAACCAATGTTACTAGGTTATTTGTTGATTGGAGTGGGGAAGTGAAAGGTGATTGTGATGAATGATGATTTAAAGAGTATGTTGACTTTATTAGTCCAAGAAATGAAAGAAGCTATTGCAACGGGGGATGATTTATTGATCCAACATCGAATTGAATATTTGGAATTGTTCGTTAGTTCTATTCCTGATAAAGCAATGTTGTTAACAGAATTAGGGGAGGTAGTACGATAATGGCGAGAGATGAATACACGTTTGAGCAATTGGCAGCTCGTGAAATTAAAGGACCTGGCATTACCTTGGCATCCCCATGTAATGCGGAGTTACTGAAAGATTTGCAAGCTCATTGGAAGAGCAAACCAGCTGAAAAGCGTGAAAGTAAGCCTTCAACAATTCAAGATTCTAAGTCTGTTGTTACCGTGAACAGATATGGGGTTCGGAAACGTTATCCGAATGCATCGGCAGTTGCTATGGTCTTATGGATATCCTGGAGCTGATGTCATCCAGAAGCTGATTAACAAAGGTGAAGAACTACGTGGTGGATTAAAGGTACGGTATGCGGAGGATGGTGAATGGAACTAAAAAAAATCAACGAACGGGCAACAGAAGAACGAGTAAGACGTTTTTTCAAGAATGATTTTAAACGTTGGATGTTGCTTAGTGGTACCAGCTTGGCAGACCTGCAATCACCTTCAATCAATGACATGCCATCATCACCCAGTTATGGCAATTCAAACGAAGACAAGATAACTATCAACATAGATGCTAAAGTTGTGGTGGCTGAAGTAGTGAGGGTAGTTAATTCACTTGAAACTAGGCAACGCAAAACAATCACTTTACATCACTTGCAAGGTCGAGACTTAACTGAAGTGAGCGAAGCTATCCAACGCACCAATCGGCAATGCCACCGCATATTGAATAAGGCATATCTGGCGTTTGCTTATGGTTACCAAATAGAGTCGCTGCTAGTGTATAGTGACGTTGCCGCCGTCTAAAATGTCAGAAAAGTGTCAGATAAATGTCATACTTTAGATGATATAATATAAGATGAACATAACCTTAATTGGAAAGTTCCTCCGAATTAGTTTAAGAACATTATTAGGCATCCAGTGATGGGTGTCTTTTTTGTTGTATTGAAAGAATAAGCTGAGGCGGATGTTACCAGGATATAGCTCAATTTGGTAGAGTGCTTTGTTTGGAACGAAGAAGTTGTAGGTTCAAGTCCTGCTATCCTGATTGCCTTGATGGCATAACATAAAACAATGCTAACTGGTCATCCCCCTGATCAGTTAGTGTACATATAACAGATTGGAGGTGGTGTGATGACATGACTCGTGAAGAGATTAAAGAGTTATCAGAGTTTGATTTCATTAAGGGGATGAGCATAGAGGACATTGCCTCTAAGTATGGGTTAACAAAAACAACTGTTAGTTCATGGCGAACTCGTGGTAAATGGGTAGATAAACGTGATAAATCTCAAAGTCTTGACGAGACAACACGAGACAACGAGACAACACGACAAGACATTGAAACAAGACACCGCCAAAAGAAGACAAACCACCAGATGACAATAACGGATTAACCGCTAAGCAACAGGCTTTTGCAAGGGAATACATGAAGTCTTACAATGCAACTCAAGCATACATGAATGCGTATGATGTGACGTATGATTCAGCTAGAGTATTAGGGTCAAAAATGTTAACAAATATTAACATTCGAGCAGAAATTGAACGGCTCAAAAAAGAGAAAACTCGCAAGCTTGATTTGTCGTATGAATCCTTGCTACTTGACCTGGCTCGTGAAGCTAATGCGGATATTGGTGAGTACGTAAACTTTGCTAGCCACGATGAAACGGTGGTTGATGGTAAGGGTAAGCCGGTACTTGATGTAAATGGTGCTGAAATTATAGCGCATAAGTCTCAAGTGTGGCTCAAGGATAAAGCTGATGTCGATACGTCACTGATCAAGAAAGTGTCAGTTGGTAAAGATGGAGTACAACTTGAACTTCATGACCGCAGTAAAGCCCGAGATGAGTTGCTGAAACGCTTGGCCCCTGATGAGAAATTGAAGGCTTTGCAGATTGAGAGAGCAAAGACAGAGCTTGAATTG
Organism: Periweissella fabalis; assembly: GCF_012396505.1. GTDB lineage: Bacteria > Bacillota > Bacilli > Lactobacillales > Lactobacillaceae > Periweissella > Periweissella fabalis. Next base: position 294,375 of record NZ_JAAXPN010000001.1, read on the forward strand.
GCCAAGAAGAAACTTGAACTGTTGAATGGTGGCACTGAAGATAACGTTACGATTAACATCCAACCGTTTGGGGGTGATGAGTAATGCCAACAATTAATTGGAATTTACCCGAGATGGTCAGCAAAGCCTACGCTCCGTTGTTTACTAGTGATAAGCGTTATATCGTTTACAAGGGAAGTCGTGGGAGTGGTAAGAGTGAAGCAGCTGCACGTAAAGCTATCTTGGACATAGTTACTAAGCCGTATGTTAATTGGCTAATACTTAGACGGTATGCAAATACCAACCGACAATCTACATTTACACTATTACAAAAGGTCGCTACTCAATTAGGAGTTAGTGGCCTTTTTCAATTCAACAGTTCATTACCTGAGATTACTTATAAGCCGACTGGACAAAAGATATTGTTCCGTGGGGCAGATAAGCCGTTATCTATCACATCTATATCAGTTGAAACAGGTAACTTATGCAGGCTTTGGGTCGAAGAATCCTATCAATTGGAATCAGAAGAAGCATTTGATGTTGTCGATGAGTCTATGCGTGGGGTTATTGATGATCCTAATGGATTTTATCAAACGATATTAACGTTCAACCCATGGAATGAACGGCATTGGCTTAAGCGCAGATTCTTTGATGAAGACACACGAGAGCCTAACTCATTGGCATTTACTACGACATATAGAGATAATCCATTTCTGGATGATGCGTATGTTAGTCGTTTGTTAGAGATGAAGATACGTAATCCAAGGCGTGCTCGGGTTGCTGTTGATGGTGAATGGGGAGTTGCTGAAGGGTTAGTATTTGAGAACTTTGTTGTTGAACAGTTTGATTTAGCTAAGGTGCTTAAAGGCTCAATGATAGTACATGGTTTGGACTTTGGTTTCACGCATGACCCAACAGCGTTTGTTGAAGCTGCTGTGAACACTAAGACACGAGACATATATATCTTTAATGAACTGTATCAAACGGGGATGGTAACGCCACATATTCAAAAGTGGTTGGTATCTAACGGGTATCAAAACACTGAGATATATGCTGATGCTGCTGAACCACGATTAATAGCAGAGCTTAAAGCTAATGGTATTAGACGGATTAGAAAGTCTCGTAAGGTTAAAGGAAGCATCATGTATGGGATTGAATACATTCAAGGGTTCAAGGTTCACATCTTACCTAAATGCAACCATGCGATAGATGAATTTAATTCCTATGCTTTCAGCCAAGATAAGAATGGAGATTGGCTAAATAAACCAATTGATAAAGATAACCACTTAATTGATGCGTTGCGGTATGCTATTGAACCACTTATCATGCCGCAAATTAACACTGCTGACCGTATGCAAGCATTCAAAGATTTAGGATTAGGACGGTAATATGAATTTTTTAAATAAAACAAGGTTCAGTCCAAACGCTAATGCAGTCTTTCAGATGGCAGCAAAGGACTTTGAATCGTATGAAGATTTATCAGTACAAAGCTTCATAGACAAGTTAGTCAATTATATTTCAGTATTTCAAACAGACCAGTTACCATGACTTAAAGAGTTGAAACGATATTATCTAGCTGATAATAACATTAAGTATCGTGAGACAGGTCGAGATATTAATCGGGCTGATAATCGAATAGCAAGCGACTGGGCCAAGTACATTACAGTGTTTATGCAAGGTTACATTTTAGGTAATCCAATTGCATATACAGGGGATGATGGTTTAGTTGAAAAGATTGAACAATTCAATCAAGAGAACAGTACAGATTATCATGATGGATTGATTGAAACAGACCTAAGTATTTATGGGCGTGCTTACGAGTTACTTTATTCGGATGAGCAATCGCAAGAACGGATTGTTAAGTTAGATCCAGAAGGTACATTTATAGTTTACGATGACACGATTGCCCGTAATTCATTATTTGGAGTTCGTTTTTATCAGATTAAGTACAGTCCAACTAGCGTTAGTAGCTTTGTTGAAGTTTATACAGCGGATGAGATTTACTATTTCAGTTCAGAAGTTAATGATTTCACTGGAATTAAGTTTGATAGAGTTGAGACATCACCATTTCAAGGTGTGCCAATAAATGAGTATAAGAACAACGAAGAACGTTTGGGTGACTATGAGAGCGTGCTAGATGGAATTGATGCTTATGACTTATCTCAATCAGAATTAGCCAATTTTCAACAGGACATGAACGACGCTTACCTGGTTATCACAGGCAATCCAATGACTGGGACCAGCGAACCAGAATATCAAACTGATGAAAATGGTGAACTTGTACTTGATGAATACAGTAATCCAATAGCCGTTGATAATTCAGAGACGGACGTTGTTCAGAAAATGCTTAAAGCACGATTGCTAATTTTGGATAACAACAATGATCCAGAAGGGCCTAACCCAAGTGCAGAGTATTTAACTAAGACCTATGATTCAACAGGTGCTGAGTCCTACAAGAAATGTTTAGTTGATGACATCTTACGGTTTACGTTCACGCCAGATACAAATGACCAGAACTTTGCTGGAACACAATCTGGTGAAGCTATGAAGTACAACTCAAGTTCACGCCTAACGTGCCACAGAACGATGAAGAACGTGTTACACAACTTAAAGCATTGTATGGCATCATTAGTGACGAAACTTTGTTCGAGTTGTTAGAAACATTTACTGGTGTGGATGCTGATGAAGAAATGAAGCGGCTCGATGAACAAAAGCAAAAAGGCATGGATGACTTTACTGCTCAAACGAACTACAAACAGTTAAAGCCTGATGATGGTGGCCAAGATGGACAACTACTGGACCAAGCGGATTAATGACATCATGGATTTGCTAGACACGAGAGATGAGAGCTTGAATACTGCAATACTCAAGGAGTACAAAGCAGCATCAGACGATATCTCAAAGCGAATAGCAGATTTCTATGATAAGTATGCCGAAGATGGGACATTGAACTATGAGGATGCACGTAAACAGATACGTTCAACTGATTTGAGTGATTATGTTAAGCGTGCCAATGATTATCGAGAGGCTAGTGATAAGAACCCTGAAATGTTACGGCGTTTGAATGCACAGTACACAACAGCTAGATTAAATCGATTAGAGTTATTGAAACTTGAAATTGATTTTAGGCTTATCCAGGCCAGTGACAAACAAGATAAGTCATTTACAGATTATCTATCTAAAGAGAGTTCATACATTTATGATCAGTTAGTGAACGGTAAGACAATTGATACGTTGAATGACAAAGAAATTGAAACTATCATCCAAAATGAGTGGAGTGGAGCTAATTATTCACAACGTTTATGGCGTGATAATGATTTACTTGCTAACAAATTGAAAGATGAATTGGTACGTGCTGCAATCAACGGGAGCAATCCTAAAGTAACGGCTAGGAAGTTACGTGATTCATTTGGTGGCACAAAGCCAAACACAGAACGTTTGGTGCGGACAGAATCAACGTATGTAGCTAATGCAACGATTGCCAAGCGATACAATGATATGGGTGTTAAAAGTTATACATTTAGTGCTCACATTGATAGTCGGACATCTAGCATTTGTCGTCATTTGAATGGCGAAACATTTCCACTCAAAGACTTTAAGCCAGGTGTTAATGCACCAGCAATGCATCCAAATTGTCGGAGTCGGATAGTTCCAAGCGATGATGATTTGAGCAAGTTTGATAAGTATTTAGATGATTAAAGAGGAGAGTAAATAGTATGCATGAAAAGTTCATCGAACAAGCATTAAAACAAGTCGAGAAGACATTAATTAATAAAATTGACCAGGTAGATGATTTGCGACTCTTTGTAGTTTGGTCATGTAAAACGTTGCAAAATAGTAAGTGTTTAATTGGTAACAATCTTACCCATGATTACTTTGAAGCTACTTTAAACGGCAACGACAAAGAATTTTATTTAGACCATTACACTAAAGTTAGCAACACACATTATAAATTAGAAGATTAATAACTTTACAGGCAGCCTTGAAGCTGTCTTTTTTTGTACCTAAAATTTGACCTGCCAAACGTCATTAAACTGGGCAAAGCGTGTATGGATTGCTAAATAGTCGTGTGTGGGGAAACGTGCATGGGACGTTATGTTTAGTAGTATGTATGGACTTAAAAGGAGATTAAGAATGGCTGACGATTTAACACAAACAACAGAAGAAGAACCAAAAGTTGATGAACCAGGTACGCTCTCACTAACTCAAAGCGAATTGGATTCAATGCTTGATAAACGTGTATCTAAAGCTCTTGAAACTGCTAAAGGTAAATGGGAAGAAGAAACTCAAGCTAAGATTTCTAAGGCCGAAGAATTGGCCAAGATGAGTGCTGCTCAACGTAAAGAAGCTGAAGAACAACAACGATCAGCTGAACTGGAAAAGCGTGAAAAGGAACTTAACTTACGTGAATACCGATATGAAGCTAAGCACCAACTTGAAGAACAAGGATTGTCTGAAAAGTTCGTTGATATGGTTTTATCTGAAGATGCAGAAACAACTAAGAACAATATTAATAGCCTTAAAGCTGAATTTGATAAGTCGATTGAAGCGGCAGTCAATGAACGTTTAAAAGGTTCAACACCAAGCGCAGGCGGCAAGACTGATACCAAGTCAGATATCAGTTCCGCTTTAGGATTATAAAGGAGAATGAAACATGGCAATTAACTATGTAACTAAAGATGAAGGCTTATTTGATCAAAAGATTAACCAAGGTCTTTTAACATCAGTATTAGGAGTTCCAGATGTAACTTTGGTGAATGGTGGTAAGTCATTTACACTTACAACTATTTCAACATCAGGGTTCCAACCACATACACGGAACAAAGGGTTTAATACTGGTACGGCCTCTAATGACAAAAAGGTTTACACTATGGGCCAAGACCGGGACGTTGAGTTTTATATTGATACTCAAGACGTGGACGAAACTAACCAAGATTTAGCAGTTGGTAACATTTCAAAAGTGTTTATTGAAGAAAATGTGCAACCTGAAATTGATGCATACCGATTTAAAGAAATGGTAAAAGGAGCTGGTACAACAGTTACTGAAACATTGACTGTTGATAATGTTTACACTCAATTGAAGTCAGCATTGTTACCAGTTCGTAAGTACGGTGCTCAAAATATCGTAGGGTTCGTTTCTAGCGAAGTAATGGACGCATTGGAACGTTCAAAGGAATTTACTCGTTCAATCACTAACCAAAATGTAGGAACTACGGCGCTTGAGTCACGAATCACATCACTTGATGGTGTGCAATTGATTGAAGTATGGGATGCAGACCGGTTTAAGACGGCGTACGATTTCTCAAATGGGTTCAAACCAACAGCTGCAGCAAATGATATTAACTTTGTGTTCGTCGCCAAGCAAGCAGTCATTCCTATTGTGAAAGAAAACGCGATTTATTTATTTGCACCTGGTCAAGTTGGACAAGGGGATGGGTACCTTTACCAAAACCGTCTCTACCACGACTTTTTCATTAAGGATAAACAAAAGAGTGGTATCTCAGTATCAATCAAGGCTGCAGAAAAACAAGCCTAGGCTAATTAAGACAATGGCTAAACCATTCAAATGGGGTGAGAAGCCCATCGAGGAGGGAGTATGACAATTGATGATCTAACTAAGGTTAAAGTGTTGCTTTCAATTAAGGATAGCAACCAAGATGATTTGCTTAACTTGTTGCTTGAAGATAATGAAGCACGGCTACTTAGTTATATTAACCAAGATGGCAACACGTCTGTTAAATTTCCAACTGACTTAGCATGGTTGTTACGTGAGATAACGGTGCGTCGCTTTAACCGTATTGGTGATGAAGGTAAAAAGTCATCGAGCGAGAGTGATGTTTCAGCGACTTGGTCCGATGATGATGTTCAAGACTTTGCTGTTTATTTAAATAAATATCGTCAGCGTAAAGGTGGACGTGGGACTGCGAGGTTCATTTAATGAGATATAACGATCGAATTAAGATAGTAACCACTCAATCAGTTGATGGTGAACTTGGACCCGTCACTAAAAAGATAATCTCAGATTGGTTAGAATGTCGCATTACTGGTGTGTCTCAAACTATGAACATTGGTGTATTTGGTAAATACAACTCTAATGCACTTGCTGTTCACCTTAAAGGTGGGTTAGGAACTATCTCAGGGGTTATTTATAACGGTGTGGAACGTAAACCTGAAGTAGTAATTAAAGCACGTAAGAACACGATAGTGGTAATTCAGGGGGTGTAGCATGGCCAAAGTAAGCATTAAGTTTGAGGGTGCAGACCAGTTGATTCGGAAGTTCAATAACCAACCAGCAGCAATTAAGCGTGAAGCAAGTGGGATTATACTTAACTCTGCTTTGCGAGTTGAAAAGCGTGCATCAGATAATGCCCCTGTTGATACTGGCTACTTAAGGCAGCATATTACAGCCAATAAAACCGGTGAGATGAGTGCTGAAGTGGTTGCATCGGCAAATTATGCAATCTATCAAGAGTATGGTACACGTAAGATGGCAGCACATCCATTTATGCGTCCGGCAATGGACCAAGAAGGCCCGTTATTCATGCGAAAGTTGCAAAATTTACTGAATGGAGGACTTAGATGATGCATTCACCAACTGGTAATTTATTAATTGATTTGTATAAGGCGTTAAAAAGTGGCAATGTGCCAGTTTACACAGTGCTACCTGGTGCCGAGGTACCAGAACCTTTATTAGTGATTGGCTCTCACTCAGAAGATGATAGTCCGTCTGGTAAGGCTGGGTATGAGGTATCGACAACCGAGGTACAAATTGATATGTATTATCCGATTGATGACAGGATGGCACTTGAAGACCAGATTTATCAAACAAAAAATATAATTAAAAATTCAACTGACAAGATAACGAGAGTTACAGCTAGAACGATTGTAGATAGTTCAATCGGGAGAGATGTTTTTCACGTTATTTTTTTAGTTACAGCATACATTTAAGGAGAAATAAAAATGACATACGTAGATAACGGTGTAACAGCAACTAAAGGTAATCCATTACTTGGTAAGAAAGTTTGGTATTTTATCCAATCTACACAAGCACCGGTAGGATCTAAAGCTTTATTACCAGCATTACAAACAGATGGTTCAACAAGCATTGAAGGGGATTCGATTGATGAACAAACTAAGTTTGGTCGTATTGTTATGCCTTCAACTAATGAAGACTCTATCAAGCTTAAAACATACGTTGTTCCCGGTGATTTAGCAATTGATGTTATTAAAGATGCAAAACATAACGGTAATCAAGTAAAAGTATGGCGTGTGATTGTTGACAAACGATTTGCAACTCAAGAAAAGGATGATTCTGACCCCGCAAAGACACACCAAGTATTCCCAGCAATGTTTGGATATGGGGTTGTAGATAGTTTGGATTTAGATGATGGTGACGATTTAGTATCTGCTGATTACACGCTTAACATCTTGGATAAATTGAAAGAAGGTACATTCCCACTGACAGACGACCAATTAGCAGTCTTAGAAGAAATGTATGAATTTGAACGTCCAGGTCAGTCTAGCGGTAACTTTGGTACAGATGACGCAGCTAAGTAAATACAAGGGCTTATAGGCCCTTTACATAAAAGGAGAATAAAAACATGCAATTAACAATTAAAGGAACTATTTACGAATTAAAATTTAACTTCAAGGCATTATTTAAAGCTAACAAAGATTTCAGTACTATCGATGAAAATGGCAACAACATGGGTGACGGTGCAACTAATTTATTTACACGTCTTGCTTTAGGTGACTCATTGGCCATTATTGATGTAATCAAAGTAGCTACTAGTGTAAGCAAAGTTACTGATGAAGATATGTTTAATGCAGTTGATCAATTAACTGAAGAAGGAGAAAAGCTTGATGATGTTCTTCAAGAGCTAATGGATGAATTGAAGCATAGTGGTTTTTTCGTCAAGTCAATCCAAACTCAAAAGAAGGGGTTGGAAGAAGCGTTAGAAATGCTCAAGAAGAAGGCCGAAACAGAGGAAACAACACAACAAATTATGGCAGTTCAACGGATTGTGACATTAATCAACGACAATCTTTAATTGAGTCATGCGCTCGATTCGGAATTTTTGATTTTGAATGGGCTATGTCACTTTATAAATGGGAGCTTGATGCGGTGATTAAAGGTGTTCAACTGGGGCATATTGATGAACGTGAACGATTAGCAGTGCTTGCTGCCAGTGTTGGTTATTTCAGTAATGCAGAACGTCCTAAGTTTAAGAATATCTTTGATAGAAGCAAGGAAGAGCAAGCTCTCGAACAGGCTTACAATCCTGAAAAAGTAAAAGATACCAACAAACAACGACTTGAGTTATACAACAAAGTTCGTTCCGCATTTGGTGGAGAAAGGAGTGAAGATGACGAGTTATAATGGTGGTTCGGTAACGGCTCACATTGGAGCAGACATATCTGATTATCAATCAGCAATGCGGGCTGTATCAAGCTCTACTAGCAAAACAATGGGTGGCGCTGCAGCAGCGACTAGTTCAACGACTGGTAAGTTTAGCTTGATGAATAGTACAGTGGGGCAGATTGCAGCTGGTATTGGTGCAGTTACTCTGGTCTCAAAAGGAATTGGTGTACTTAAAGACAGTGTTGGGACTGCGGTGGCAAGGTTTGATACATATGAATGCATATCCTAAAGTCATGAAACAAATGGGATATTCAACTCAAGATACAAACAAGTCAGTTGGAATCTTAAAAAAGGGTGTTGATGGACTTCCAACGTCACTTCAAGACTTAACGCAGAGTGCTCAAAGTTTTGCAATTCTTGAAAAGAGTGCAACTAAAGGGGCCCAGACTGCTACTGCATTGAATGATGCTTTTTTAGCATCGGGTGCAAGTGCAGGGGATGCAAGTCGTGGGGTAGAACAATATAGCCAGATGTTGGCTAGTGGAACAGTTGACCTACAAAGTTGGAAAACATTACAAGAAACGATGCCGTATGCTTTGACTACAGTAGCTAAATCCTTTGGGTTAACTGGTAAATCAGCCGAACGTGACTTATATGCCAAGTTAAAGTCAGGTAAGATTACAGTCGATGAACTTAATAAGCGCTTCATTGCGTTGGACGGTGGTGTTAATGGTTTTGCTAATACAGCTCGTACGGCAACGGGTGGTATTGGTACATCATTTACAAATATGAAAAATGCGGTATCTAAAGGGTTAGCTGATACACTAAGTTCAATTGATACGGGCCTTAAAAAGGCTGGTACTGGTGGGATTGCGGCGATACTAAATAATGTTAAAGTAGCGATTACCAATACATTTACAGCAGTGAATTCAACTATTGTTGCTATTATGCCTTCAATTATTGCAGCGATTAATACCATAGCTCCAGTGATTAAAGGCATATTTAGTACTGTTACCACGGTGATTAGTGGCATCGTAAACTTTGTAAAAGCAAATAGTGGTTGGCTAGAACCTTTAGCAGTTGGTATAGCTACGTTTGCCGGTGCGATTGTAACGATCAATGCGCTAGGTAGAGCATTTACAGTGCTTAAAGTTGCTTCAGCAGTTGGTGGCGATATTAAATTACTCGGATTTGCTTTGAACAACATGGCCAGTTCAAGTAAGTTAGCTCAAGCTGGGCTAATGTTGTACAACGGTGTTACTAAGGTAGCTATGGGAGTACAAGCCGCATTCAATGCGGTTATGGCAATTAATCCGTTTGTGTTAATCATTGCTGCGGTTGTTGCTTTAGTTGCGGGTATAACATGGTGGATTACTCAAACAAAGTCTGGTCAGGCAGCATGGCAAGCATTTATAACATGGCTTAGTGGTGTATGGTCAGGCATGGTTGGATTCTTTCAAGGTATATGGGCAGGCATATCAGCTGGAGTGAGTGCAACTGTTACATTCTTTCAGACAACTTGGCAAGGATTTATTACTTTTTTCCAAGGTATATGGGCAGGCGTTGCTCCTTACTTTTCGGCTGCATGGCAGGCTCTTGTAGTTATCGTCCAAGGTATTGTTACAACACTTTCAGGTGTTTGGCAAGGCTACGTGACAGCGGCAACTGCTATTTGGAATGGGATGGTAAGTGTTGCGACAGGTATTTGGAATTTGCTGAAAGCTGTTGTACTTGGACCAATCTTAGTATTGATTGATTTGCTAACTGGTAATTGGTCAAAAATGAAAAGTGATGCAACATTGATCTGGAATAGTATCAAGGGTGCTTTAGGTCAAATTGTTGGCGGAATCGTAACGGCAGTAACTGGATATTTCAGAGGAATGGGCCAAGCTGTTGGTTCGATTTGGAATGGGATTAAAGCGGCCGCATCAGCTGTTTGGGGTGGCATTAAATCTGTTATCTCTACTTTAGTGACTGGGGTAGTTAACATTGCCAAAACTGTTTGGAATGGTGGTAAGGCTGCTATTTCAGCAATTTGGAATGGTATCCGTGCAGCTGCATCAGCTGTCTGGGGTGGAATTAAGTCTACTATCTCAAGCCTTGCAAATGGTGCAATTAATGGGGTTCGCTCAGCTTGGAATGGTGCAGTTAGTTTTGCTTCAGGTATTTGGAACGGAGTTAAATCAGCAGTTCAAGGTGCCATGCACTTTGATTTATTAGGTGCAGGTCGAGCTATCATGAATTCGTTTTTAAGTGGTTTGAAGTCTGCGTGGGGAGCTGTTAAAAGTTTCGTTGGTGGGATTGGTAATTGGATTCGAGACCACAAGGGACCAATCAGTTACGACCGTCGGTTATTGATTCCAGCTGGTAAAGCCATTATGGAAGGTTTTGGCGGTTCATTGAATAACAATTTTGAATATGTTAAACGTTCAGTTTCATCATACGCTGGTCAGATTGCGGATCAATTTGGACATCAAGAATACGAAGCTAATGCTAAATTAACAGCAAGTAGTGTAGGAGTAGCCGGTCAGATTAATGGTGGGTTAAATGCACTTAGTGATGAAGTTGCAGAACAAAGTGCTCAAGCACCAACATTCTACGTACACAATGAACTTGTTGGTGACAAAATTACAACGACAGTTAATAGTCAAAATTCACGCCGGCAAAATATCAATAATTTAATCATGGGAGGAGGTATCTAATGGACCTACTAATCACTAATAATTTAGAAAGCATTAAGTTGAGTAGCAGGAACATTGTTACAACTGACTTTGACGAATCGTCACCAAGTATCACGCCAAACACTTTGTCATTTAAAGGACGGAATGGGAAGGTTAATTTTGGTGGCGATTATGGAGACAAAAAGCTTAAATTTTCAGGTTATTTAGTTGCTAATAATCAATCTGATTATGAATCAAAGCGCAATTGGCTATATCAAATGTTAGGCGGCTCAGAGCCCTACTACATCACACCAATGTATTCTGATAATGGCCAATATAGCTTTGAACGTCCGGGGCAAACGTCCGGGAATGTAATAGGGCAAACTGATGAAGTTGCTAGTTTTAAACGTTTTTATGTAACTATTGATGATGTTATTGAACCTAGCTTTGTAGGTAATATCAATGGTCGGCAAATTTACAAACTAGAAATTACGTTCGTTACTGCTGAATTACCATTTGGTGAATCGGTACCTAAAACGTTAACTATTACTAATTCAATACCATACGCAGGTACTACCAAGGCATCTCAATTAGAGGTGCCTTTTTATTTGCAACTAACTGCTAATCAAGTTTCAAGTGGATTTAATTTAACTATTGGATCACGTACATGGACATATAGTGGAACCGTTGCAACTGGGGATGTATTTAAATTAGGCGGCATATACAACACAAAGAATTTAATCTCAATCAATGATTATACGAACGCTGAATATTTCGTGTTAGAACCTAGTCGAACTGGACAGGTGCCTATCAAATGTTCAATTAATGCAACAATCACAATAAACGACTACAAGGAGTTGTATCTATGATTAAGTTTAAAGACATTAAAAATAGTACTCACTTGGCAGTCACTGAAATCAAACGAAAGCATTCCGTAAATGGTGAAAAATCATTATCAGGAACTATTTATAGTGGCGATGACGTACTCAATAATATTGATACAGGTTGGGGTTTAGAATTTGATAGTGAGCCTTATGTGATTACTTATTATGAGCATCATGACTCTGATAACACGATTTCATTTGATGCTATTCATAAATTTTTCTGGGACTTTTCCAAGAAAATGTTCTATCGCAACTTCAATGGTAGCAATACGATTGATACTTATTTAGGCAACATTTTTGATGATACCGGATACAAATATGCTTTGAATTTCAGACCGAATGCTGTTAGCAAAGAAAACTTTGGTATGACCAACAAGATGTCAATGTTTAATGACATCATCAATGCTATCGATGCAGAATTTGAGGTTAATGGAACACTTGTTTCAATTTATCAAAAAATTGGAACCGATTTATCTACGATAGTTCGGCATGGATTTAACTTATCGGACATGTCAATTGAAAACGATATATCAGGATTTGCCACCTATGCAGAAGGCTTTGGGGTACATGCGAACCCTGATGATCAGAGTAGCCCGCAGTTACACGCTGTATATGAAAGTCCACTATCTAAGATATATGGGAGAATTGAAGCAGAGCCCATCGATGATGAACGATACACTATTCAGGCTAATTTACTGGCTGCACTGAAATCTAAGGTTGATGATGAATTCACCGCTGATGGTTTGAAAGTTAGTTATACAGTAACCGCGGGTAATGTCAGTTCGGTCCAACGATATCAAGAAGCCAATGCTTCAATCTCATCACGGATTAACAATGCGATTAATACAGCAGATCAAGCCAATCAAGCTGCCATAATTGCTCAAATTAGTGCCAATGGAAAGAATACAGTTTATCGTGCTAACTCGGTTGATGATTTACCAATTAATGCTAATGAAGGTGATTTAGGTTGGGTCCAAAGCGGTGATGGATTGGTGTTATACATTTATACCAAACGACCAAATGGTAGTTATTTCTGGGATAAGCGTATTGATCCAGAGATGGGCCAACAAATTGAGGATGGTGTTGATGATGCTGTAAGTAAAGCACAAGATTATACTGATAAAATAGCAACCGATACCAATAATCGTTTAGCTGGTAAAGCAGATGTATCTCAAGTTGATATTTTGAAAAGCCAGATTAATTTAGCGGTTAAAAAGGGTGACGTAATTAATCAGATTAATCTTGATACATCTGGTGCTCAAATAAAGGCTAGTTCAATTGTTTTAGATGGACCAACTACTGTTACTGATGCATTCTATGCAAAGGGTGGTAATTTTAAAAACTTAAATGCTTCAAATATAACTGTTGGAACTTTAAATGGTAATAATGTTAACTTGATTAATTTGAACGCTAGTAGCATCACTACAGGTAAATTATCTGGTATAACTATGGAATTTCGTGCTAGCCAAGGTTCAAAAGGGTTCGTTCTTCGTGACGATGTAATTCGAATGTACGATGATGCAACATTCAGCATTCAAAGTGGTATAGGGATTAAGATGTATGCCGGTAGCATTTCTTCGCCAAACAACGGAATTTTAATCGACGTTGACAAGCAAATAATCTCAGCTAGTTCCTACACATCTACAGCAATGTTAAAAAATGGCGGTTTGTATCTTATGCAGCCTAACATTTTTGATGAAAATAATAATCCTTATTTTAGTTTGACAAATGATGGATCTGGACTAAATTTTAGCGGTGCACTATTAAAAGGGCGAGAATATATAGCTCTAACAACAAGCGACAATTCCGATAGTAGCCTCGACAACACAAGGTTAGGACAAGAAACGTTTGCAGGAATAGCTGCCGGCAGAAACGGTAACGATTGGAAGCCTACTAAGGTAGGTGGGGCATCTAGAGGTGTCTTTATATCTGGTGGTCATAAATATGGTTCAATTATGCAAGCTAGTCCCAGTATCACGGTAGGATACAATCCTGATCCTAATAGTAATTCTTTTTCGGGAACGCGAATCAGTTTAGAAGGTGAATATGTCCATATTCAATCAGCTTATGATAATACAACAAGTGCTTCATCTAACGTCGTTGTTTACGGCAATGGAGCGCTATTGCGAAGTACGTCAGCAACAAAGTATAAAACATCTATTCATCGTACAAATGGGTCTCATTTAGGAGATAAGCTTCTTAATGTACCGATGGCAACGTGGTATGACAAAGCAACCATTCGCCGGTTCAAAGAGGAAAAAGACGAACAAAAACCACGCGTTGAGTTCGGAATGATTGCGGAAGATTTAGCAGATGCTGGATTGGATTGGCTAGTAGTACGTGATCCAAATGGTGAAATTGAAGGTATTAAATATGACCGTTTAGCGGTTGCTTTGATACCTGTTATTAAAAATTTAAAACAAGAAATAGAGGAATTGAAAAATGAACGAAGCAGTAATTAATGGATTAGCGATTCGATTGGCACAGTCTCAAGTAAATGAGGAACTTGCTAAGGCAAAAATAACAGAACTAGAACAAAGGATTGAAGAGTTAAAAGGTAAAAAGGAGACTAAGTAATGGAAGTTACAATAAATAGTATCACTCCCAAGTTTAATGATACGGGTATCTTAGAGTTGGATAGTATGATTTGTTATGTTACAGGTGGTGTATATCCAGATAATACGTCAGGATATGTTTCACTGGGTGCAACGGAAAATATCACTTTGACAAGTACAAAATCAGAAGTAGAGGCAGCTGCAATTACTAAATTTAAATCAAATGTAGCTGTTTTATTTTCTGAAAAAACAGAATAAGTAGTTTTAATGTCAGTATACTTAAATGCCGAATGGGTGCGATGCCCGAATAAACATATAGAAAGGCTAATGTATGGCTATATTTGAGAGAACTATAACGGATATTGGATTAATTTTTGGAGTCGTCGCGGGGTTATATGCCTTGTGGCGATTTTTATTTAAAGCGAGTTTTAACGACATGTTCAATGCGGTAATTGACCAAGTGACTGAGCGTATTATGGCCAAAGTTGACAAACTTACGGATCGGTTAGAAAGATTAACTAGCCGAATTGATGTGCTAGGAAGCGTAACTACTAGAGTTGATGAACTTGAAAATGATACTACTAAACTTAAAACAAGAATCGCTGTACACGAAGAACGACTTAACAAATTGGAGGACAAATAACATGGAACAATCAATCACACAATTAATTGAGGCAATCGGTACAATCATTATCACGGCACTAGGTGGGTTTGTAACTGCCAAATTAAAAGAGTATGCAACAACTTCAAGCCAACAAAAAACAATTGCCACATTAGCGACTTTAGCCAATGCAGCAGTTGTTTCAGTTGAAAAGTCAGGCATTATCAATAACTTAACTTCTAGGCAAAAACATCAAGCTGCTATTAATGAGGTTCAAACTCAACTTGCTAAAGCAGGTTTGAAACCAGCAGATGAAACATTAATCGCTAATGAAATTGAACGTGCATACAGCCAACAAGTTGACCAACTTCATGCAGTGTATGCCAAGCAAGCCGAAGTAGCAGTTGCTGAAAACCAAGCGCATATTGCTAATTCAGCCGTTCAAGAATTGGCTACTTTAAAAGAACAATCAGCTAATATCCTAGCTAAAATTGATGAAAAGCAACAAGCGATTGATGCAATTAATACGCTTGCTCCAGTTAAGGAGGACTAAAATGGCACAAATTAAAGCATATGGGACTGACCAAGCACGTTGGCAAGGTCCCAATGGTAAACGTGGCTACGGCCGTGATAGCTTCGCTATTCTACAAATTGGGGGTTATAGTCCAGCTACTGGTATCTATAATCAAGCTACCTATCCAACTCAACTAACAGCAATGGCTGACTTACGACTTCACACATATATTTGGTTTGAAGTGGGTGGTGATGCTAACAAAGCCAAACTGGTGTTGGATTATTTCTTGCCACGAATTAAAACGCCTAAAGGCTCAATCGTAGCCATTGATTACGAACAAGGTGCTAGTGGAAATGTAACTGATAATACGAATGCTATCCTGTATGCAATGGATCGCATTGCGCAAGCTGGTTACACGCCAATGCTGTACACTGGTAAACCATATATCTATGCCCACGTTGATGTTGCTCGTTTCTTGAGCAAATACCCTAGTCATTTGTGGTTGGCAGCCTATCCAGACTACAAAGTTCGGAGTGAACCATTGTTTGACTTCTTCCCTAGTATGACAGGGGTGGGAATGTGGCAATTCACTAGCACATACGTCTTAGGTGGCCTTGACGGTAACGTTGATTTAACGGGTATCACGATGAATGGTTATATGAATAAGCCTGATGTCATTACCGTTGACGGTTATGCGGGACAAGCAACTATTAAAGCTATGCAACGTGTATTAGGTACGATACAAGATGGTGTAATTAGTGGGCAATCTAAGTATTCAGCTCAATTTGCACCTAACTTTATGAACATTCAGGTAGCAAATGGTGGATCACAAATGATTTACAATTTACAACAAGTATTAGGTGTTCAAGCTGACGGTTACTTTGGGCCAGCCACAATTGCAGCACTTCAAGCACGGTTACATGTTTATCCCGATGGTTACGCTGGTGCATCAACCGTTAAGCAAATTCAAGCTAACTTGAATCGTGGGCATATTATCATTGAGTAAAATTATTTGTCAAAATATCTAAAGTGAACTACAATAACTGTATTCTCTCGAATAATTAAGAATAATAATATAGCCAGAAAAGACCTAGCCTTAGTTGGTTATGTCTTTTTTGTTTGGTTACTTATTAAATTAAAAACTTGCAATGCAAAAATCACTTTAATTTTATCCGAGGGTATATTTTTAATTAAAATTATGGTAAGGTTACTTGATATTTATTTTATATAGTTTTATTATTAAGTCATCCTATTTTTGAAATGTAACTACTTAAACTTAGTAAAAGACCTAGCCTTAATTGGTTAGGTCTTTTTTATTTGTTTACTTATTAAATTAAAATCTTGCAATATTATTCTAATTTAATTATTATATGAAACAATCCTTTTGTTCATGGACAAATTAAATATCAGAGAAGTCCCAACCATTTAATGGTTGGTATTTTTTGTTATCAAACTAAACATTTGCAATGTTACTATAATAGTTTTATTATTAAAAGTGTCCAAATGTACCTTTTTTCCCTTTTTTAATGCTTGATACTAATTTTAAACCACATAACAGAAAAATCCTTAGCTTTAATTGGTTGGGGATTTTTTTGTTGTGAGTAAGTCAGATCCTTAGTGGCAAATTTGAATACTAGATAACTTGACCAAGTATTTAAAATAATTTATACTTACTTGGTCTCTGAAAATACTTTGACGATAACAGATATCAGAAAAATCCTTGACTTTAATTGTTTAAGGATTTTTTTGTCTATTTAAAACTAGAACACTTGTAATTATATAATAATTGAGTTATAACTAATTTATTCTTTTAGCTCTCTCAGATATTTTAATTTTATAAATTAAAATAATAAAAAACCTAGCAAATTCCTGGCTATTTTTTTATTTGGACACAAATATTTTTAAATATAAGTACAATCATATTACAGACTTATATTATAATATTATTGTACTAAATAAATAACAAAGGAGTAGCATGTAATGCTTATTATTTTAGCCGGATTATTAGCTGGTGTAGTATCAGGTTTTTTTAAATTAGGATGGGAGATTCTTTTGCCACCTAGGAATGAAGCTAGAAACGAGACAAATCCACCTCAACGTATGTTACAACAGGTGGGACTTTCAAAAGAATTTACACACAAATATTATGAGTATTCTGGTGAAAAAGTACAATATGTATCATTAATTATGCATTTTGGATTTTCTATAACTTTTAGTTTATTGTACGTTTGGCTTATTACTTTATTTCCTGTTATTGGTATTTGGCAGGGGACAATTTATGGAATATCCATTTGGGTATTATTTCATTTGATTATTATGCCAATTACGCACACTGTACCTAGTATCAGTAAACAACCATTTGAGGAACATTTTTCTGAATTTTTAGGACATGTATTTTGGGGTTATATTATAAATATATGTTATGTATATTTTTATCTAATGGTTAAATAATTTTTAATTTTAAAGCAAAATATTTGAATTTCTAAGTTTTTCAATAATATAATATTTATGTATTAATTAAATATATGGAGGATTTATTATGGCTTTAAACTGGACAATCATTGGAACAGGCGCTATAGCTAATGAAATGGCAACTGTATTTAATAAAAATCATGCCAATATTTACGGTGTTTTTAGTAGAAATAAAGAAAAAGTAGAAGACTTTGCAAATAAATATCTCATAGATAAAAGATTCAATGATTTAGAAGATGTTTTTTTAGATAAAAATGTAGATGCTGTATATATTGCAACGCCACATAATACACACTTTGATATCGCTAAACAGGCTTTAATTAATGGAAAACATGTTTTTATGGAAAAAGCAATAACATTAAATAAAACTGATTTGGATATCCTAGAAACATTAGCATCTGAAAAAAATTTAATTTTAATGGAAGCAATGACTATAGTTCATATGCCTTTAATGAAAGAATTGAAGAAGATGATTTCTCAAGGTAAGTTGGGAGATATAAAGAACATCTCTGTAACGCATGGTAGTTTTAAACCATATGATGAAAAAAATAGGTTCTTCAATCCTGATTTAGGTGGTGGAGTATTACTTGATATGGGGGTATATGGTGTTACTGGTGCAATGTACTTTATGAATAAGTATCCTGATGATATACATTCATTTGTAGACTTTGCACCAACAACTGTTGATGAACAATCTGTAACTATTTTACATAATTCAAATGGTGAAATGGCTACTGTCTCTGTTTCATTACAAGCTAAGCAACCTAAAGCCTTAACCATTTCAGGAACTAAAGGTTATTTTAGAATTCATGACTATCCTCGTGCAGATTCAGGTGTATGGTATCATACAGAAACTGGTAAAACAGAAGAATTGAAGTTAGGTAAAACAGAAGATGCTTTATTTTATGAAATTTTAGATTTTGAGGAAGTTGTAAAGCAACCAAGTAAATTAAATATTTATAAACAGATCACAGATGATGTTTTTAAAATATTTGAAGAGATGAAAAAAGATTGGTCTAAGCAAATCTCAAAATAAATAATTATAACTGTTAGTCATGTATTGTTTCTTGCAATTTATCTCCAGCATCATCAATTTTTTTGGCTGTGAAAATTGTACCACCTATAAAAATTCCAGAGATAACTAAAGTTAAAGTAGCAACTAATTTAAAGATAGCTTTTAATATATTAAACATAAAAATCCTTACCTTAATTGTTGAAACGACTAACAAAAAATGAAACAACAACAATAACTGCACCGATAATTGATGGAATCAAAGCCATATCTGCTAAATGAGGCCCCCAGTTACCAAAAATAGGTTGTCCAACGTATGAACCAACAAGACCTGCTACAATATTAGCAATCCAGCCCATTGATGTGCCTTTGCTAGTAATAGCAAAGGCAATAGCTCCAATAACTGCACCAATAATTAAAACCCATAAAATATGCATAAAAAATCTCCCTTAGAATATTTGCTGCTGCATTTTATTTTGTGTTCTTTATATTTTATGATCTGTAAATCAGTGATAATCAAGATATGTTTATTATAGAGTTTATGTATATAAATTTGACTAGATATATAAAATAAGTTATAATGAGGTAAAGTACTAAGCGGAGTTAGATATGAGAAAAAGACCTAACTTAATTTGTTAGGTCTTTTTTATTACCATAAATTAAATATTAAAAAAGCCCCTGGTCTTTTTTGGCCGGGGGGCTTTTTTGTTGTGTATTACTTTTTGTTTTTGGGGAAAATTTGGGGACATGGGGACTAAAACGAATACTTTTATATTAGTTTTTATTTTTCAAAATGCCTATATATAGACATTTATACATGATTAATTCTCGTTTGAAAATTTGTACCCAACTTTACGCTTGGTCCGGACTTTATTAAGCGCACGCGCGAAATTACAACTAAACCAATTGAAGTCCATTTAATGGTTGAACAACCTGAACAGTTTATTAATCTGTTTCGCCAAACCGGTGCCGATCGTTTAACCATCCATGCCGAAGCAACAACGAATCTGCAGGGAACACTAGCTCAAATTCAAGCTGCGGGCATGCAAGCAGGAGTGGCATTAAATCCAGCCACCCCACTGGATGTGTTAGATTATGTCTATGATGTCTTGGATTATGTGGTAATTATGACGGTTAATCCTGGTTTTGCTGGTCAAGCATTTATTCCAACGATGTATAGTAAAATTGCCCAGTTAAACACAATCTTACATGACCGTGGATTAACGCTACCAATTGAAGTTGATGGTAGTATTGGCAAACAGACAATTGCGCAATGCAAAATCGCAGGTGCACAATATTTTGTGGGTGGCACAAGCTCGGTATATCATCCAGGTAAAACCTTAACTGAAAATGTGACGATGACACAGCAATTAATTAAGGGAGGCTGTTTGGATGGCTAAATTTGATGTTGTTGTGATGGGGAGTATTAATTTGGATGTTAAAGTCCTACTGGAAAAATATCCCCAATATAAGCATACTGCTACGGCACAATCAATTGATTTAATTCCGGGTGGTAAAGGGGCTAACCAAGCGATTGCCTGTGCCAAATTAGGGGCTCATACGGCTTTTATTGGTGCCGTTGGGCTTGACTCAGCCGGGAAACAAATGCTCAAAAATCTAGAAGACCACCAGATTGATACCCAATATATCCAGCAAAGTTGGACCACTGGGACCGGAACGTTTGTGGTGATGGTTGATACTGCCGGTGAAAACACGATGGTCGGGATGCTAGGAGCTAATCAAGATCTTGATGTTACAAGAGTTGAAGCTGCTTTGGCTAATATTAATGCGCCCATTTTCTTATTGCAAATGGAAACTAGTCAGCCATCGGTGCTTACAGCATTAAAGCAAGCCAAACAAGCGGGGATGTTTGTGATTTTAGATCCTGCACCAGCCGATAATTACTTTGAAGAAGCTCTCCAATATGCCGATTGTGTCACGCCCAATGAACAAGAAACCGAACGGATTACTGGTATTAAGGTCACGACAATCGTCCAAGCTAAGGAAGCTGCCCAAATCATTGCGGCCAAGGGGGTACCCAATGTGATTGTGAAACTTGGCCGAGCTGGTAGTGTCGTCTACCGCAATGGGGTTAGCACGGTGATTGCGCCATACCAAGTTCACGCCGTTGATACAGTCGGTGCTGGCGATACTTTTGCCGGTGCTTTAGCGGTTGAATATGGTCGGACGGGGGATTTTTTAGCTAGTGTTGAATTCGCCAATAAAGCCGCCGCTCTTAAAGTTAGTCGTGCTGGGGGTCAAGCAGCAATGCCGACGCGTAAAGAAGTCTTAACCGCCAAGTTAAGTCAATAACCTGTAGAAGTCATCACCGCGGTGGTGGCTTTTTGGCGTAAACAGTGAGTATTTGTTGTACTACATAGGATTAGCTTAAGCTTTTCTGAGTATTTTGAAAATTCCTGACAAACGGGTTAGAAATTGGTATTCTAGAATAAATAATAGGAGGATTCTGCAATGAAGATTAAAGCTTATGAGGGCTATTTAGCTGATAAATATGGTAAATATGCAGCCCCAGAATTTACTAATGATGGTGTACCAGTTGTATCATTGCCAATTGAATTAACTGATATTCCTGCTACGACTGTTTCATTGGCACTTATCATGATTGATTATGATGCCATTCCAGTGTGTGGCTTTCCATGGATTCACTGGTCAGCGGCCAATATTGAACCTACCACGGTGATTGCTGAGGACTTTAGTCGAACGGCCACAGGAATTGTTCAAGGGAAAAATAGTTTAATCTCACCATTGGGCGGAGCCACTGATCCAGCGGTGACGGAACACTATGCGGGCCCAACCCCACCTGACAAGGATCATGATTATACTTTGATTGTCTATGCCCTTGATACTAAGTTAGACTTACCACAAGGATTCTACGTTAATGAACTCCGCAAAGCCGTTGTTGGACACACTTTGGCACTTACAACAACTGAGATTCGCTCACGAAGCTAGATAGCACTAACTAAAAAAGAATCGAATAATACAAAAAATAGCCTCCTTGAAAAATTCTTCGAAGAGGCTATTTCACTTGTCGCAAGCGTTTTTGGAGTATTGAGTGACAAATTACTACTAAAGGCTAGTTAGTTTCTATTTTGGTGGGTGTATTTGGTACCTTTGAGCATTGAAGCTACACCTGTGGCATCGGTAACAATAAAGGATTTATGATTTTTAGTAATTTCACCTGTTATTTTAAAATCTTTAAGCTTAATATTAATTTTATTATCTTCAATTGAATAGGTTCCGGTTTGTTTTTTAGTTGAACCATCTGATGTTTCAGTTACGGTATTACCATCAAATTTGAGGATATCGGTAACCCTTGAACCTAAAAAATCAAATTTCCCTTGGTACGTTCCGCTTAATTGTTTTGAACCACAAGCTGCAAGGAAAAATAAGCTTGCAAAAGTCATGATAAGTACTAATATTTTCTTTTTCATTACGACCACCTTTGAGATATAAAATAGATTATAATATAAAATATATACTTTTATTATTTTATTTAAAAACAAAACGCCTTGGACGATTAACTACTTACTTAGCACTGTAATGTGTAGCGTTAGTATTTTGGTAAACTAAATCTGAAAAGCCAGTTTTTAACGATTATTTCGTGGTACACTTAACTACATTATTCATTGAAGAAATAGTTGTAAAATTTATTCAAAATCAATAAAAAATGAGTGAGTTAAATTGTGGACGAAAAAATAAAAAGTTATTAAAGCAAGGCCAATGCGTTGGAAGCGGAACTTAATGAATTAAAAAGTAAAAATAGTAAATAATTATGACAAACTGATTGAAGCCAGATAATTTCATAAAATACGCCCAAAAGACTGAATTGTAAAAATTCGGTCTTTTTTCTAGTTTTATTCGGTATCTGAGAGTCTTTTTCAAACGCCAATTTGTTTAAAAAATATTCGAAATGTAATAGTACACACAGTACAATATCATCAAGATCAAACCCCAGTCAGCAGGGGGTGAAATTGGGTGGATGCCACACCAAAAAAATAAATTTTTCAGCATTTTACCCCCAAGTAATTGCCGTAACCAAAAGCGGTCATAGCAAAGGTTACGGCGGAAAAATAAGTACTTGCAAATGACTTGATTATCGCGTCATTCAAATTTTTTTATTAAAAAGCGTTGACAAGTTATTAAACCATGATTAGAATATGGTTAATTTAAATCGTCCAAATTAAACCGATGAGATGGAGATCAAACCAATTGTGCACGCACAGGGAGTCCGGGGTACTGAGAGCCGGGCCGAACGCAGATTGGCAAATGGACCATTGAGGGTCTGCTGAAAGCTTTGCGAGTAAGTCAGAACGTACGACACGCGTCAGTGGTCAGGCTTGTGTTTGCAAGCTGTGGAGAGTAGTTATCGAAGGGTAACTGAAAACAGGTGGCACCGCGGGAAACCGTCCTGATTTTTGCGTATGCAAATTTCTGGGCGTTTTTTTTGCGTACAAAACACTTTACGAACTCACGAGGATGAACTTATGACAACTAACGATCACCGCTACTTTGGCCAATATGGCGGCCAATTTATTCCTGAATTATTAATGCCGGCTGTTACCGAAGTCGCCGATGCTTTTCACCATTACCAACACGATGCGGCCTTTCAAGCGGAACTCAAGGATTTGTTTATTAACTACGCCAACCGCCCATCATTGCTATATCATGCTAAAAATATGTCCGCTGACCTTGGTGGTGCCCAAATTTATTTAAAGCGCGAAGACTTAAATCACACCGGTGCTCACAAAATTAATAACGTCCTGGGCCAAGCTTTAATTGCTAAAAAAATGGGTAAGACGCGCTTGATTGCTGAAACTGGGGCCGGTCAACACGGGGTTGCCACCGCGACAGCTGCCGCTTTGTTTGATATGGAGTGTGAGATTTTCATGGGTAAAGAAGACACTGACCGCCAAGCCTTAAATGTCTATCGGATGGAAATGCTCGGCGCCAAGGTCAATGCCGTTACCACCGGGACGCAAGTTTTAAAAGATGCTGTTAATGCAACGTTCCAAGATTGGACTAAACGCATTGACGATACCTTTTACGTGCTTGGTTCAGCCGTTGGGCCATACCCATTCCCGGAAATGGTTAAATATTTCCAATCAGTTATTAGTGCCGAAGCCCGTGAGCAATTCTTGTACCAAACGGGCCGCTTACCTGATGCCGTTTTAGCCTGTGTCGGGGGTGGTTCCAACGCGATTGGTTCGTTTGCCAACTTTATCGATGATTCTGAAGTTAAATTAATTGGGGTTGAAGCGGCCGGTAAAGGGGTCGACACTAACCAAACAGCCGCCACAATGACACGCGGGAGTGTTGGTATTTTCCATGGTATGAAATCGCAATTCTTACAATCCAGCGATGGCCAAATTGATCCGGTTTATAGTATTTCAGCCGGCCTTGATTATCCTGGTGTAGGGCCGGAACATGCGTACTTACGCGATCTTGACCGCGCCCAATATGTGCCAATTACCGATGATGAAGCGGTCGCGGCCTTTGATTACATTGCCCAACAAGAAGGGATTATTGCTGCCATTGAGAGTTCGCATGCGATTGCCTATGCGATGAAACTAGCCCCCACGATGCGCCCCGACCAACAAATCATGGTGACCTTAAGTGGTCGTGGTGATAAAGATGTCGCTGCCATTGCCCGTTATAAAGGAGTTGACCTACATGAGTAACATTCAAGATGCTTTAAAAAACCTGTCGTTACGTCAAAATTTAGCCACCGAACAAGCTACTGCGGTCATGAACGAAATTATGTCTGGTCAAGCAAGCGATATTGAAATTGCCGCTTACCTAATGGGCTTAGCGGTTAAAAACGAATCAATTCCTGAAATCGTCGGTTCAGCTCAAGCGATGATTGCCCACAGTGTCAAGATTCCCGCTGAACTAACGGCGATGGATATTGTCGGTACTGGTGGTGATATGGCCAATACGTTTAACATTTCGACAACGGCGAGTTTCATTGTGGCGGCTGCCGGCTTACCCGTCGTTAAACACGGGAACCGCGCGGCGAGTTCTAAATCCGGAACGGCTGATGCGTTGGAAAGTTTGGGGATTAATATCAATTTAGATCCCACGCAAGCAACGCAAGTTTTACAAGCACCCGGTCAAACGTTCTTATTTGCCCGCACGTACCATCCCGCGATGAAATACGTTGCCAATGTCCGCCACAGTCTCGGTTTACGAACGGTCTTTAACGTTTTAGGCCCGTTAACGAATCCGATGCGGCCACAAACGATGTTGATGGGCGTCTATTCCCAACACTTACTCGTACCATTAGCCCATGTCCTTGCCCAACTAGGGGTGCAACAAGCGATTTTAGTGACCGGTCAAGACGGCCTTGATGAAGTGACCTTAACAACCAAAACGGACTTAGCGATTTTACGGGATGGCATTGTGACGACGACCGTCTTTGATCCGGCGGAATATGGCTTTAATTACTGCCAACTTGCTGATTTACGGGGTGGTGAACCCCAAGAAAATGCCGCCATTACAAAGGCGATTTTAGCGGGTGAACTCCCCGGACCTAAGACCGATATCGTAATCTTAAATGCGGCTATGGCCTTATATGCCGCCGCTCAAGTCCCCGATATTCAAACTGGTATTGAGCGGGCCCAAAGCTTACTGGCTAGTGGAGCGGCATTAGCCCAATTAGTGAAGCTCCAAGCCGCGACCACGGAGGTAACCGCATGATTTTAGATGAATTAGTGGCTGCCACGCGCAAAAATTTACAGGAACGCCAAGCCCAAGTGCCATTAGCGGTGTTGCAAGCCCAACTCGCCACGTTACCACCACGGCCACACTTTACGTTGAACGCACAAGCCAGTGACCAACCCATTAAGGTAATTGCGGAAATTAAGCAAGCCTCACCATCCAAAGGCCAAATTGTTGACCCGGCCACATTTGATTACCAACAAATTGCCCGTGATTATACGGCGGCTCACGTTGACATGATTAGTGTCTTGACGGAAGAAGACTACTTCAAAGGTTCTTTAGCTATTTTATCAGCGGTCGCCCAAACGACACAGCTGCCCATTTTACGTAAGGATTTTACGATTGATCCGTACATGCTTTATGAAGCCAAAGTGGCGGGGGCGAGTGCCATTTTATTAATTGTCGCCATTTTAACCGATGCCCAACTCAAAGACTTCCTCGCGTTAGCGCACGAACTTGATTTAGCTGCGCTGGTTGAAGCCCATGATGCAGACGAAATTCAACGGGCGATTACTGCGGGAGCAACGATGATCGGCGTTAACAACCGCAATCTCAAAGATTTCAGCGTTGATTTTAACAACACCCAACGTTTACGAGCTAGCATTCCTACTGATATTGCCGTAATTTCAGAATCGGGTATTCAAACGCGCACTGATGTGGCCCAACTGGAAGCCGCCGGAATTAATGCGATTTTAGTGGGGGAAACATTCATGCGGGCTACGGATAAACCCGCCATGATTGCCAAACTGCGAGGCCAGTATCCAAGGGGGTAGTAAGAATGACGCAAATTAAACTGTGTGGCAATTTTCGCTTGCAAGACGTGGCGTATTTAAATCAAGTCCAACCAGATTTTGATGGCATTATTTTAGCCCCCGGCCATCGCCGCAGTGTCAGCCGCGAATTAGCCCAAATGATGCGGGCCCAGTTAGCGAGCAATATTCCACTCGTCGGGGTATTTGTGAATCAAAGTCTGGCCGAAATTTTAAGCTACCAAGGGATTATTCAATACGCCCAACTCCATGGCCAAGAAGATGAAGCGCTCGTAGCGGCCATCCAAGCCCACGGGTTACCAGTCATCCAAGTAATGACCCCCAAGCAGCAAGTTAGCACGCAAGCCGCGTATCGCTTAGTTGATGCCGGCGCCGGCAGTGGGCAAACTTTTGATTGGCAGCAACTAACGCCTAGTACCACGCCCACCATTTTAGCCGGCGGTTTGAATGCCACAAATCTCGAGCAAGCCATCCACCAAGGCCAACCAGCTGTTGTTGATATTTCATCCGGTAGCGAAATTAACGGGGTTAAAGACCTCGTCCAAATGCAAATTTTAGTCGAAAAAGTGAGGAAACAAGTATGCCATCATTAACTGCCACATTACAAGCCAAAGAAAAATTTATCGCCTTTACAGTTGTCGGTGATCCCGATTTAGACCACACCGTGGAATACGTCGTTGCCATGGCCCAAGCCGGCGCCGACGTCGTAGAACTCGGGATTGCCTTTAGTGACCCAAGTGCGGATGGTCCAACCATTTTAAGTGCGGACCAACGCGCCTTAGATAATGGCATCACGACTGAACAAGTCTTTGCGACAGTCGCCCGTATTCGCCAACAAACCGATGTACCGCTCGTCTTTTTGACCTATACCAATATTGTCTTCAAATACGGCTATGCTGAGTTTCTCGCCCAAATGCAAGCCCACGACGTCCAAGGGCTGATTTTGCCGGACATGCCAATTGAAGAACAAACCGCGTTTTTACCATTAGCGCAACAATATGGCCGTGATTTAATTCAATTAGTGACAAGTAAGTCATACGACCGCTTACCTGCTATTTTGCAAAATGCATCCGGTTTCGTATACGTTGTGTCATCGCTGGGAATTACCGGCACGCGCCAAACGTTGTCCAATGAAGCTAACGAAATTATCGCCCAAATTCGCCAGTACAGTGATATTCCGGTGGGGGTCGGCTTTGGGATTAGTCAAGTCGAACACGCGCGCCAATTTCCAACCGCCAATGCGATTATTGTCGGCTCAGCGATTGTCAAAATCATCGCCGAACATCCATATGATGCCACGCCATACTTAACGCAGTTTATTACCGCGATGAAGGAGGCCCAACATGCGCAAAGTTAAAGTTATTGATGCCGATACGATCACGGTCGTCAGTGCCTATCTTCGGTTACGCGGAGAGCAGACGTTTTTACTTGAATCCAAAGGCAATCAAACGGCGAGTGCCAATTACTCGATGATTGCCCTTGACCCAGTCCACGAATTCCAATCAACTGGTACGGCGGTCTATATCGATGGGCAGCAACAAGCAACCACGGATCCTTTGCAGGCCTTACAAGCTTTAGTCGTCCATCAAACGACACCAATTCCCGGTTTGCCATTTCAAGGCGGGGCGATCGGCTATGTCGGCTTTGATACGATTGCCGTCTATGAAGATTTAGGTCCGCAACCAGTTAATGACTTGGGGATGCCGGATACGCATTTGTTCATTTATGAAACGTTTATTGTGTTTGACCACCAAGCACAAACGATTACGATTGTCGCTGATGATGTATACTCTGGCCGAACCGATTTAAGCACCGTGATTGCCACAATCGAAGCCAAACTCCACCAAGCCAACCCAGCGGAAACCCAACCGGTGCAACTCCATGAATTAATTCCCCAGTCCAATCTAACCATGAGCGAATTTACCGCGATTGTTGACCAAACTAAAGCGCTAATTACGGCCGGGGATATGTTTCAAATGGTGCCATCACAACGCTTTGAAGTTGAGTTTGTTGATCAACCGTTTGATTTTTATCGCCAACTACGGCGGTCAAATCCGTCACCGTATATGTATTTTCTGGAATACGGGGATTATCAAATTATTGGAGCCTCACCAGAAAGTCTCGTGACCGTCCGTGGGGATGTCGTTACCACTAATCCGATTGCTGGGACCCGTAAACGTAGTGCTGATCCCGTCCATGACCAAGCAATGGCGCATGAATTGCAAACCGATGAAAAGGAACTCGCCGAACACCGGATGTTAGTTGATTTGGGCCGGAATGATTTGGGGAAAATCAGTGAATATGGCTCAGTGCACGTCACACGGTTACTCGAATTGGAAAAATACCGGTTCGTAATGCACCTTGTGTCCGAAGTCCAAGGGCAGCTTAAAGCCGGCACCCCAGCGATTGCCGCCTTAAAAGCCACATTACCAGCCGGGACTGTTTCAGGAGCACCCAAAGTCCGCGCCTTACAACGCATCTATGAAATGGAACCAGTTAAGCGCGGCGTCTATGCTGGTGCGGTCGGCTATTTATCTCAAGATAACCAAATGGATTTTGCGATTGCGATTCGCACAATGATTGTTAAAGATGGTAAAGGCTATGGCCAAGCCGGAGCCGGGATAGTGTATGATTCAATGCCGGCTAATGAATATCAAGAAACTCGCAATAAAGCGCGGGGGCTATTAAATGTGGGAGGCTTAGGATGATTTTACTCGTTGATAATTACGATTCATTTACGTACAATTTGGCGCAAATTATTGGCCAACAAACGCCAGTCACGGTATTACGCAATGATGATCCTCAGCTTGTTGCCACTGCGCAAGCGGCCGCTGGAATTGTGTTTTCACCCGGTCCTGGCACCCCCGACCAAGCCGGCCAAATGGAAGCATTAATTCAACAATTTGCGACTACCAAGCCGATGTTGGGGATTTGCCTTGGGCACCAAGCGATGGCGGAAGTCTTTGGTGGACAGGTTATCCAAGCCCCAACCATTCGCCACGGCAAAGTCTCAACGATGCAAGCCCAAGCCAGTGCACTGTTTCCCAATGGGGGTGCGATTGAAGTTATGCGCTATCATTCGTTGATTGTTGATCCTAAGCATCTGCCAGCTGATTTTACGGTCACCGGGATTGCCAGTGATGATGGTGAAATTATGGCGATGGCCCACCAAACATTGCCAATCTATGGGTTGCAGTTCCATCCTGAATCAATTGGCACACCAACTGGAAGTCAAATGATTAGTAATTTCATCGCACTGACGGCCCCCAAAAAGGTACTTACTAAAAATTAATAGTTGACACCAGAGATTAACTTAGATATTATGAGAGCACGATTAAATTATTAAAAAGAGGAATGTATTATGCAAATTAATAAAACTCAATTTAATAACTCATATTACTTCTATTTCTAATCTCATGATTGCATGTGCAGGGCACGTCAATCATGACGTGCCCGAAATAGAAGCAACTTCTATTGCAACGAATCGGGCGTAACTTTTAAGCGCTCGGTCTGGAATAGGGATAATCGGCTAATATTGATTTTTCTTAAACGAACCGACGCTAAAACTAGCGGCCGGTTCGTTTTTTTTATACCAAAAATCACTATTTTTTCCGATGAAGACAGGAGGATGACGATGAATACATTCAAAACACCAAGCTTAGCCGGCACAATCAAACCGGCCAATGATAAAAGCATGACCCACCGCGCGTTAATTTTAGCCGCCCTTGCGACGGGGGAAACAATTATTGTCAATCCATTACGTGCGGCGGATACGACCCAAACGATGCATGCCTTGCAAATGTTAGGCGTGCCAATTACTATCGATGCCCAACACCATTGCATTAAAGTCCAAGGAATTGGCCGTGCCGGGATTAAAGCCTACGTCGAAGCTTTAGCAACGCCGCTGCATTTTGACTTTGGTAATTCGGGCACGACAACGCGCTTAATGATTGGCTTACTCGCCGGCTTGAACGTGCCAGCTACCATTGCCGGAGATGCCAGTTTACAACGGCGCCCAATGGATCGCATTGTTGATCGCTTAACGCAGGCGGGCGCCCAAATTACGATGACAAGGGGGCATTTGCCACTGACAATCCACCGTGGGATTACCAATGGCTTAATTGATGAACGGCTTCAAGTTGGTTCAGCCCAAGTCAAAACCGCATTATTGCTCGCCGGCTTAGGTGCCAATGTGCCGGTCACGATTGTCGATGATTTCCAGACCCGTGATCATACCGAAATTATGTTGGCTACGTTTGGCGCACCAATTACAGTCACCGATACTACAATCAAGTTACCCGCCCATACTCAGCTGACCGGGCAAGTAATCGCTATTCCAGGTGACATTTCATCAGCGGCCTTTTGGTTGGTGGCTGGGGCAGTGATCGCTGAAAGTACCGTGACCCTCGCCGATGTCGGTATCAATCCAACTCGGACTGGGATTTTAGCAGTGCTTGAGCGCATGCACGCCGATATTAAGTTAAGGGGGCGCCACCAAGTTAATGGTGAACCGGTGGCGGATATCACCGTTCAGCCGACTGCCAACTTGCAAGCAACTAGCATCACTAAAGCCGAAATTCCACAGCTCGTTGACGAATTGCCAATCATTGCCTTACTCGCCACCCAAGCCCAGGGGACCACTGAGATTAGTGGGGCCCAGGAATTACGCTTCAAAGAAAGTGACCGCTTAGCTACCGTTGGCCAGGTGTTAACGCAATTTGGCGCTAATATTCAAGTCAACGATGATGGCTTTACGATAACTGGACCAACACGACTACATGTCCCAGAAGTACCCGTTGATGACTTTGGTGATCACCGCATTACGATGCTCATTATTATTGCCCAATTAATGACTGGTGCGCGCTTAGAGACCCGTGCAACCACCAACGTCAATGTCTCATACCCAAACTTTATCCGTGATTTGGAGGAATTATTACATGTCTAAAACAAAGATTGCCATTGTCGGTCTTGGCGTGATGGGGGCGGCTGTCGCCCGTCAACTTAAAGTCGGTCGCGAGATTGAAATTACCGGGATTGATACCGACCAAGCAACATTAACCCAAGCCCACACCGATGGCATTATCGATCACACCAGTTTGACCTTGACGACGGTCATTGATACCCCGTTTGATTTAATTATTTTAGCAACGCCACCGCACATTATTTTGGAACAAATCCACGCCTTAGCTGCTTTTAAAGTCACCACATTGATTATGGATCTTGGTTCATTGAAAACCGAGATTATGGCAGCCGGGCAGGCCTTACCACACTTTGTCGGTGGCCATCCAATGGTCGGCACTGATCACGCTGGTTATGCATGGCATCGGGCGGTTTCCTACAGTGAAAAGCCCTTTTTCTTGAGTGGCAATCCCGCTGATATCGCGACAGTTACACGGCTATTAGCCCCATTGGAAGCTAATTTTAAAACCGTAACACCTAGTGACCATGATGCGCGCGTGACATATACGAGTGATCTACCGCATATCTTAGCCGATGCATTAGTCTTAACAGCAATGGAATTAGGGGATTTGGCCGATGTGAAGCCCTTTATCGGTGGTGGTTTTCGTGATACCACCCGGATTGCCCAAGCAAATCCGCGGATGTGGGCCGACATTTATCAAGCGAATGCGCCAGCCATCCAAGATGCCATTACCGTCTTAAAAGCCAAATTAACTCAACTTGAAACTTTAACCCACGAACCAGATGCCACTGAATTAATTACGTTACTTGAAACTATCAAAACCTTTAGGGAGGACTTATCATGAAAATTATCCTTGTCGGATTTATGGGCGTTGGTAAAACGACGATTGGCCAACAGCTCGCCACCCAAATGGATGAACCATTTATTGACTTAGATGCCCGGATTGCCGAACATATTGGCCAAACGACTGCTGAATTTTTTAACCACGCCGGGGAAGCTCGTTTTCGGGCCGTCGAATTTACTTTGTTAGCCGAAGTGCTCGACCAAGATGCCTTTATTCTTAGTACGGGCGGTGGGGTGCTTGAACAAGCCGAATCACAAGCCTTAATTCAAAATAGTGATGCACATGTTATTTGGCTTGATAGTACATTCGCTAATAATGTCAGTCGGTTACTCGGGACGGATGCGGCGGACCGGCCATTATTGTTGAATAATAATATCGTGGCGCTTGAGGCATTATGGCACCACCGCCAAACGGCTTTTGCGGCCGTCGCGAACGAACATATTGTGACGGATTTTAAAACACCCGCCCAAATTAGTGCCGAAATTACTACTAAAATCCAGCAAGATTCCGTTTTAGCCTTTGAACGCAGCCAAATTGATGCTTTAGACAACGAAATCCTCCAAGCCTTAACCGCCCGGATGGCCGTGGTCAATCGGATTGGCGAAATCAAAGCCCAACACAAGCTGCCAATTGTGCAAAACGGCCGCATGACCACCGCCAAAGCTGATATTATGACCCGCTTTGGCCCGACGTTACCCGCTAAGCTCATCACCGAATACTTACAGTTAGTGACGCGCACGGCCATTGAACATCAGCAAAACATGCCCCAGTTTGGCATGCGTTAAGGAGGGGATTACATGGCCAAACTTATCGATCATACCAAAGCTAATCCGTCCCGGCTGTTAATTCAAATTGCCATCTACCTCGGCTACTTTGTCCAAGGATTTACGCTCATCATCTTGGCCCAAACTGTTAGTCAACTAACCGGCTTATGGCACGCATCCTTAGCTAGTGCCACGACAGTCGTTTCCGCCATTGGGTTTGGGAAGTTAGTCGCATACCCAATTTTGGGTGAACTTGCCGACCGGGTAAACCGCAAGAAATTACTCATCGTCGCGTTACTGGCGTACTTAACATTCTTTAGCTTATTGCCACTTACCCATACCGTCTGGCTCGCCTTTTGCTTAACTGGGTTAGCAGGGGTCGCCAATGCAACACTAGATTCAATTGCCTACCCAACGTTACTAGCGATTAATCATGGGAAATCAAACGGGAATGTCTTTATCAAAGCAATGATTTCACTCGGGGAAGCGATTTTACCCGTCCTCTTAGTAGTGTTATTACATCGCCAACTATGGTTTGGCTGGGCCTTTTGGACAGCCGCGGGTGTGTTAATTATCACGTTACTAATTGCATTAACAATCGATAGTCGGGTGCTAGCAACTTTAACGATTGCGCCTAAAAAACCAGCCCAAACCATGACCACGAAACATTGGCACTGGGATCTCTTGAATATCTTGTTCATGGTGTACGGCTTTACGGCGATGTGGTTAATGATTCACTTTACCCAGTGGGTGACGCGTTACTTTAAGACGCTTGAAGGATTCTCCGTTGCCCATTCGCAATTACTCTTGAGTGTCTACAGTATTGGTTCGCTGACGGGCGTGGGGATTATCTTTGTGATCACCCAACGTGTATGGCTACAGGAAGCGACGTTATTGTTAATTACCGCAGTTAGCGCTTTAGTCGGTTTAAGCCTCGTCTTGGTTAGTCACACGATGGCTTTAGCCGGAACGGGCAGCTTCATCTTTGGCGCCGCTGCGGCTGGTGGAGCACTGCAATTAGGCTTAAGTCAATTCATTGCCCACAATCCGGAATTTGCTGGCCGGGTGACCGGGTGGTACTTCTTTTGTGGCGGGATTGCGATTCTGGTGATGCCGGCTTTGACCGGAGCCTTTGCCGCCACGCACTTAGCACTTGTGATGCGCAACTTAGTTGTTGTCGCCCTGATTAATGTCGCGATTGTCGTGATTAACTTCCGCCATCAACGGCAACATGGTCACGAAGGTTTAGCAAATTAAAATTTAAAATTGAAATGAGGAAAAGTATATGCAATACATGACTGCCGGTGAAAGCCACGGCCCCGAAGAAGTTGCGATTATTGAAGGAATTCCGGCTGGTTTAGCCATTAGTAGTGCCGATATTAATCAGGAATTAGCCCGTCGCCAACATGGCTACGGCCGTGGTGAACGCCAAAAAATTGAAACCGATACGGTCAGCATTTTAACGGGTGTTCGCCATCAAGTTACTTTGGGTTCGCCAATTACCTTAAATGTCCATAACGATGATCATAATAATTGGGCTGCGATTATGGCCCCGGATGAACCAGCCACGCCCGAAAATTCGGTCCGTAAAGTAATGCGCCCCCGGCCTGGCCATGCCGATTTAGTTGGGGGGATTAAATACCGTCATCAAGCTGATTTACGTAATGTCTTGGAACGCTCATCGGCCCGTGAAACCGTGATGCGGGTAGCGGTTGGAGCGGTGGCCAAGAAGTTACTCGCCGAAATTGGCGTCGATGTCCATGGCTTTGTGCAACAACTTGGCCCCGTTAAAAATGCGGCAGATGCCTTAACTAGCTTCCAAGATTTAGCGGCTGTACGGGCCATGAGTGAAAGCTTACCAACTAGGGCATTAAGTGCAGAAGTTGATCAACAAATGCAAGCCGTGATTGATGAAACTAAACGTCAGCGCGATACGGTTGGCGGGATGGTGCAAGTCATTGCGACGGGGATGCCCGCGGGCCTTGGTTCATACGTTAGTGCCGATACAAAGTTAGATGCGAAGATTGCGCGGGCCATTGTGGGCATTAATGCGTTTAAAGCCGTTGATTTTGGCGCCGCGTTTGATCATGTCCAACTCTTTGGTAGTGAAGTGATGGATGAAATTTTATGGAGTGAAGCACAAGGCTTTTACCGAGCGACTGACAATATGGGGGGCTTTGAAGGCGGGATGACGACCGGGGAAATGATTATTGTCCGCGGTGTCGTTAAGCCAATTCCAACGCTCTACCAACCAATGCGTTCCGTAGATATCGATAACCACACGGAGCATAAAGCCAGCATTGAACGTTCTGATACAACGGCGGTTACAGCTGCGGCAGTCATTGCTGAACACATGGTCGCAATTGAATTGGCCAAAGCGGTGTTAGACAAATTTGATAGCGATAATATTGAGCGCTTGAAAGAACAAGTTACAATATACCGGCAAGAAGTTCAAGCGTTTTAAACACCGCTGCCATACAAATTCATAATCTGCACTATTTAGTAAGCAGAATGGCTTGTTGGAGGAATTGGGAGTGATAAAAAATAAATAACAACAAAAACTACTAGCTTAAATTGATTATAAGCTAGTAGTTTTTGTTTATAAATTATACAAATTGAACTAGTACACACCATACAATATCTCGAAAGTCAAAACCAAGCCAACATGGGGTGAATTGGGGTTCAATAATGTCATGAAATCACAGTCTGGCATCGACACACTATGAATGCCGTCCTTGTGCGTGATGGGATTGCAAAAAAGCGGCTAGCTCGAATCTCGAGTTAGCCGCTTAAATTAAGCCAATTTATTTAGTTTTTAGATCCATCAGTAATAACTACTTATTAACGAATACTTGCAGCCATCTTAACAGCTGTTTCTGGATCATGAGCAGTAAGGGTAAAGACAATATTACCATCTTGCCACTTAATTACTTGATCACGCATCCGTGGAGTAATGGTACTGTTAAATGAGATTTGACCAACGCTCTTAGGAGCTGGTAAGAAGTATTGATCTAACCAGTCAAGCACTTGGTGAGCAAGGGGATCTGGCTTTTGATTAGCTAATGAATTAGCTTTAACACCAAGTGACCAATTACCTTCATTCCAGTAGAGGTTACTGTGACCAGCACCTTGATCATAAAAGGCGGTGATTCCAGATTTTAAACCGGTAACTGGCATGCCACTAAAGGCATCCTCTGCAACAATATAGCTGATTTGCTTTTTAGCTTCGTCTGCAGAATTAAAGGTTTGCTTTTGTAAGACAGCGTATGGGTTTTGCTTAGTAACAGCAGGACTATTAAATGCAAGTGGTTTGTCACCAACTGTGTAATTAATAGTGTAGTTATTGTGATTACCGGTATAAGCAATATTAAGATTTTCACTGCCTTGACCTAACCCAGTTACTTGTGGTAGAGCCACTTTACCTAATTTAGCTTGTAAATCAGTATTTAAAACCTTAATGCGATCACGTTGAGGGGTTGGTTGGGCTTTGATAAGGCGATCAAGAGCCCGCTTAGCAGATGGATTATTTTGGAGAGTATTATTGTCATTACCAACAGTAGCAATTGGACTACCAGCATTAGAATTATCAACATCATTATTATTAGTGTTTGAAGCTGAGCTACTTGAAGAAGTTGTAC
The DNA here is from genome assembly GCF_012396505.1 of Periweissella fabalis. GTDB lineage: Bacteria > Bacillota > Bacilli > Lactobacillales > Lactobacillaceae > Periweissella > Periweissella fabalis. The sequence goes on from NZ_JAAXPN010000001.1 coordinate 331,089, forward strand.
TACTTGAATCAGCAGCATTATTTGAACCTGGTTGGCTACAAGCTGCTAAGGTTCCGGCGATAAGGGCAACAGGGACTACTAAGCTTAGTTTCTTAAAATTTAACATAATTACATCCTTTCAATATTGGAAAGCTTTGAGTGAAAATAGGCACTAATATATTTAATAAAAAGGTATCGATGACAGGACTCGAATACGATTTTAAAACTTTTAGCGAAAAGGTTTACGCATCGGCCTTATTAACAGGTTGTTACCAAAAAATTACATTTGTGTAACAAACATAGTAATCATTATACGGAGATATTCAAAATTTGCACTGTATGTGTCAAATTTGAAACTAATATCTTAAAAAAATTTAAATATTGTGATTAGTTGGGGTTAAAACTATACAATACCTTTTTTTTATGGTAGCTCAAAGAGCTATTGTATAACTAATAGTTAATCAAGAAATTGGTCTGTATTTTGTGATACTCTCCCAAATCAATAAAAAAGGTAACTCAATAATACTTTATCCAGCATCATGAATTACCTAAGCATATTATATTAGTGCATACTTGCTACCATTTTAATGGCAGTTTCTGGATCATTGGCGGTAAGGGTGAAGACCATTGTACCATCTTGCCACCGAATTACTTGGTCACGTATTTCAGGAGAAATGGTGCTATTAAAAGCAATTTGACCAACTTCTTTAGGTGCAGGTAAATAATAATGATCTAACCAATCAACAACTTGGTGGGCTAAGATGTCTGGTTTTTTATCATCATTAATATCAGTCTTAACACCTAGCGACCAATTACCTTCATTCCAATATAGATGAGTATTTCCAGCTCCTTGATCATAAAACGCAGTAATGCCTGCTTTTAGACCGGTAACTGGCATACCACCAAAAGCATCTTCTGCAACAACGTAACTAACTTGTTGCTTAGCTTCATTTGCTGAACTAAAGGTTTGTTTTTGTAAAACCGCATATGGATTTTGACCGTTAACTGCTGTTTTATTAAATTCAAGGGGTTTATCGCCAACGGTGTAATTAATTGTGTAATTATTATGATCACCATTAAAAGTAATATTAAGGTTTTGATTTCCTTGCGTTAAGCCACTAACTTGAGGCAAAGCCACGTTACCAAGTTTTTCTTTTAAAGAAGTGTTTAAATCTTTAATTCGATTTCTTTGAGTAGTTGGTTGAGCTTTAATCAAGCCAGCAGTAGATTCCTCTGCCGCGGGGTTATCTTGCGTCGTTGTTGTATCGATGCTAGATGAATTTCTACTGGGATGCGGATCTGAATCAATTGTATTTGTAGGGTCAGATGAACTACTTGAATTAGTTGTCTTAGAACTTGCTTGACTACAGCCAGCTAAAGTTCCTACTAGTAATGCCACCGGAATTACTAAACTAAACTTCTTGAAAGTTAACATATCTTAATTTCCTTTGCTAGGTGCTAATAAATGTATGATTATGCTTTATTCATACTATCTTATATTCTTAATTAAAAATTATGAATATAAATAATTATACGGATTATTAGTGCAGATAGCAACAGTATCTATAAGGTAACTAAAAATCGTTTAAATAGTAATAGTACACACAGTACAATATCTCAAAAGTCAAAACCAAGCCAACATGGGGTGAAATCGCAGGTCAATACAAAAGCCGTATTTAACTAGCTAAACTTAAATGGAGCTAGACAGATATTAATAACGTTTCATATTAATAATAGTATAATGAAGGTAACTTATAATGAAGGGTGGGTACCTAATGGCATACGATGATTATGATGAACCTTATGATCGTGATGAATATCTGGATAGTTTTGATCATGAAGATACTAATTATGATGATATTGATTACGATCCAGAAATTGATGAAACCTTAGACCATGATTTATTTGGCTACCCCAACGACTTACCAGACGAGGAAGAGGTGAGTAATCCAGCATTATTTAATGCTGATGGAGGGTTAAAGGACGATCCCATCATCACTCAACAAACGGCTTATGAAAGTCAAATTTTCGGTGATTATCCAGTTGGTGGCTATGATTATCCTAATCCAAGTGACTTGTTACCCGGGGATGAATTATATCATCCAGGGATGTATCCAGAGCAAATCGAAGCTAATCCATTGGCATTTCAAACGGGTATCCCACCAATTGGATTACCTAGTACAATGGACTATGGTACACCGTACGATGATTTTCTTGACGACAACGGAATTGTGGATGTCTTAGCTCCCAATTATCTGGGACCAATTTATTGGAATGATAACTTGAGCCTGTTAGAATGGCAAAATCTGTACACGCGTAACTATATCTGTGGGATTGATCCTTATACATATCGACCATATAATGTTTTGGCACCGTACTACTGGTGTTTTGATTATTCACCAGCGGAATGGGATGCCTTATACGCAGCTAATATTGCTAGTGGCGGTAATTATGTCAAACCTATTAAGCACGTCAAAGAACCACAACCTACCCAAGCTACAGCCACTAATGAACTAATCAGTGCGGTGGCTCCCAAGGTAAATGGTGCTAAATCAGTGGAAGAATTAACATATTTTGGTAAGCCGTTAACTCCAACACAACTTAAAGTCCGCAAATTCTTGGATGTCCATCCGGTAATGACTCGACTTGGGAAAACCATAATCTATCTCATTATCTTGATTCGTGGGATTTATGCAGTTTATCAAATCATTCAGTGGGTACAAAATTAAAAAGATAGCAAAATACCCTTATCGCCGCTATGTTACGATAAGGGTATTTCCTTCTATTATGCTGTTGTAGTGTGAAGTGTAATTTTACTTTTACCTAGTAATACTGAACTAGTCACAACCGATAATGAACTAAAAGCCATTGCTAAACCAGCAATTTCGGGGCTTAAAGTCAAACCTAAGCCGTAGAATAGACCAGCTGCCACCGGAATTCCAAGCACATTGTAGATGAAGGCCCAAAATAAGTTAAGCTTGATGCGATTAAAGGTCTTCTTACTTAGGGCTAAAGCCGTATCAACATCGCGTAAGTCATTTTTGATAAGGACAATCCCACCAGCATCAATCGCAATATCCGTGCCCGAACCCATCGCAATGCCGACATTCGCCGTAGTGAGGGCAGGAGCATCATTAATTCCGTCCCCAACAAAGGCCACAGCACCACTATGTTGCAAGTGCTTGATGTGATCCGCTTTGTCAGCTGGTAAGACATCGGCAATAACTTCATCAATCCCAACTTGATTGGCAATTGATTCAGCAACACGTTGGTTATCACCGGTTAACATAACAGTTTTTAAGCCCCGAACATGTAGGGCGGCAATCGCTGCTTTAGACGTCGCTTTCGGTGCATCCTGAATCGCAATTAAACCAATGACTTGATTGTTCAAGCCTACAAAGACGACGGTTTTGGCTTCATTTTGGAGCGTTTGCATTTGAGTTTTTAATTCAGCACTGATTTGCACATCAGCGAGTAACTTGTCATTCCCAACAAAAGCTTTTTGGCCATTGACTTGCGCTTGCACACCTTTACCTTCAATCGCTTGGAAGTCTTGGACTGGTGTCGCAGCAATAGCTTGGGCTTTTGCATACATGAGAATGGCGGTTGCCAAGGGATGTTCAGATGATTCTTCCAAGCCAGCGGCGACAGCAATGATTTGCTTAGCATCACCAATCACATCCGTAACTTCCGGTTTTCCAACGGTAATTGTCCCAGTTTTATCAAAGACCACTGTTTTAACATCGTTGACGGCTTCTAGAACTTCTCCGTTTTTAATCAAGATACCCATCTTAGCTCCTCGACCAGTCCCAACCATCAAGGCAGTTGGTGTTGCTAATCCAAGCGCACAAGGGCAGGCAATTACCATGACAGAAACCGCAAAGATTAACGCATCAGCAACGTTAGCTCCAAGGGCAACATACCAAACTAAGAAGGTTGCAATCGCAATAATTAAGACGATTGGGACAAAAATATCTGAAACTTTATCGGTTAAATTTTGAATTGGTGCGTGACTATTTTGGGCTTTTTTAACCAGTTCAACAATTTGGGCCAACATCGTGTCATTACCAACTTTTTCAGCTTTAAAGATGAAGGTTCCAGTACTATTGATTGTTGAACCAATTACGTTATCACCGGTAGCTTTTGAAACCGGCATACTCTCACCAGTAACCATTGATTCATCAATCGTTGAAGTTCCTTTGACAATCGTGCCATCAACAGCTACTTTTTGGCCAGGTTTAACACGGATTAGATCACCTGCCACAATTTCAGCTAGCGGAATTTTAACAAATTGACCATCCCGTTGCACTTCAGCTTCTTTCGCTTGTAAGTTAATTAGCTTTTCAATCGCACTGGAAGCATTATCACGCATTTTTGCTTCTAATACTTGCCCAAGTAAAACGAAGGTGATTACGAAAGCGGCACTTTCAAAGAAGACCGCTTTGCCAGTCAACATCGCGTAAATACTGTAAATGTAGGCCGTTGCGGTTCCAATGGCGACGAGCGTATCCATATTCGAATGGTGCTTTTGGAATGCCGACCATGCACTAATGATAAATGGACGTGCAGCTATAAGCATTACTGCAGTGGTTAAGGCAAACATTGTCCAATGACCACCAGGAAGCATAAAGTGGGTGAAGGGCATTAAAATCATATCGACTAACATTGGTAGTGAAAGAATTAATGCTGCCCAAAAACGAGTTGTTATTTTCATTTTTACCTCCAATTGAGTATAAATTACTTAATAATGACTTTACCGTGGAACATGTCCATGCCACAGGCCCAAGTGTATTCACCAGGCTTGCTGGTGTCGATGTCAACGGCAACTTGCTTATCTTGAGGTAAGGCTTGGTTGATGCCAAAGTCTGAAAAGACAACATGATCAAGACAGCTTGAGGCATCCTTACGTGTAAAGTACAATGTCGCTGGCACTCCATGTTCAAGCACAACTTCCTCTGGTGAGTAACCACCTTTAACTTCAATATCGATATCTTGGTGGTTATTAGTTATTTTGGCTGTCCCGGTTGCAACAGCATGTTTACCAAAGAACCACCAGATGATGAAGCCAATTAGGGCCAGCCCAATAAGTAGAATAAGTATTTTAAGCATAATAAGCTCCTTTTAAAATAGAATATAAGTAATTAACAACATTTATTACAAGAACCATCAGGTAGACAGTCACAGTGCACTTTAAGCGGGGCAGTCTGAAGTTTAAGTGATAAAACAGCTTGCATAGCAGCTATATCAGCTTGGCTTAAAGTTGTTTCCTCAAGTAACTTTAGCAAGAGGGGGCCTTTTTCCATGGCACAAATTTGTCTGAACAATTCACTCGTGATTTGTTGGACAGCGGGGGCTTCGTCAATTAATGGAGTATAGATAAAGCGCCGACCATCTTTAGTTGTTTGCAAGTATTGTTTACTAACTAAGCGGTGCAGTAATGTTTTAACAGTTGATTCAGACCAATCTTTTTTAAGCTGGATTAAATTAATAATCTCAGAACTGCTAGCTTGGCCTTTTGTCCAGATAATTCGCATTAATTCCCATTCAGCACTTGTCATCTCAGTACCATTTACATCCATTATTGGTTTCTCCTTTCGTAATAGAATTCTTTCTATAATCTATTCTTACACCATCGTTTACATTTGTAAACATAAATGCACAAAAAGATGTAAGTAATCATTCTTTGTGGAAATATAATTGCTTTAAACGATTTAAACTAGTATATTAATAGTTGTAATAAAGTTAAAGTTCACTTTAAATGTTATTTTTACTCCATTTATCGCGAAAGTTAAAGTTATTTCAAAAAATAAACTTCTTTCTTATTTAACATGTGGTTGTGCTGACTGGCAGCTTGTGGCGGTTCGAATCCGTCAACAATCATTGGGTGAGGTGACTTACTCGAGTTAACTTCACCTTAACTTGATAGAATATGGTTATTAAAATCATATTTAGATTATGTCTATTAGTTAGAATTAGTTGGCTCATAACCAACCATAATCGTAAGCACACATTAATTGTATAAAAAAATTATGGGAGCCGCAGATGAAGTTAAATGATTTAGTTAATTTACGTACTGGTGAGATTATCACACGAATTGAAAAACGTGGTGTAATCAACGACCAGATACAACCAAGCACTTCTAACCAGTTACACTTATATGAAAAGGCAACCTTTACTAAGGAAGCTGGGTTTTATGTTGTTGATGCCAGCCCGCGCTATTTAGTGCCAACTAAAATAAGTAAGACCCTTAAGCCAGTTGAGCTAGGTAGTATGATTGTTTCAATTATGAGTACTGAAAGTGCTATTACAACTGGATTTGATGCCAATCAAATCCCATACTTGCTAACAGCAAATTACGCAGAAATTACGGTTCAGCCCGATGGACCACTTGATGTAGGCTACCTTAATTACTGGTTTAATGAAACCGATGCTGCCCGTCGGCAATTGGAATTGGCCAATGAAGTTAAGGGTGCGACCATTAAACGTTTGAATGTAACTAAGATTTTAGATTTTGATATTACGTTACCTGATATGGCTGAACAAAAGCGGATTGGTCAAATCTATCAAAATGCATTAACAATACGTGCCTTAGAACAAGAGCAAACTCAATTGGGATTCCAATTAACAGTTGCCAAATTAGCAAAACGAGGGCAGGACTAATGGACAGTAAAACACAACAGCAGTTTAATGATTTTTATCGGAATGCACGTAGTCAAATTAAGGATAATAGTCTAGTTGAGCAGTTAATCGTAGTATTATTTTTATCAGCCATGGCTAAACGTGAAACATCGTTAAGTCAAGAGCTTGCTACATACATACAAGTTAATAATTTTGATTTGATGCAAGTTTTGACAATTACGAGAATCGCCCCAACAACCGATCCAGCCAATGCTGCTAGCTGGGACTTTGTTCATGAAACGTTGACTGGTAAAGAGGATCATGTATTAGTTTATCAGCAATTTATCGGTTTGTTGTATGATACAAAGAACCAAACAACTGACACGGAAGTCTTTGCGGTGTTGCTTGAGATTGAAGCAAGTGATAGCAAGACGGGCGAATATGTGACACCAATTGGGGTTAACCAATTGCTAAAACAACTCTTGGCCGTCCAAGCAGGTATGACCATTTTGGATCCAACTAGTGGTTCGGCCGGTACGTTATTAACGTTGGGGGCCGACTATTCAGACACGCAATACTATGCACAAGAAATTAATTTGCGCGTAGCAAGTTTGGCGCGCATCAATGCATTCTTGCATGGCATTGATAATGAGCATTTCCATTTAATTACCGGTGATACGTTAGCGACTGATCAAATTGATAATTTAAAAGTTGATCTTGCGGTCGGGGTACCACCATTTTCACTTAGTTGGAATACGCAAAATGTGGAAAACGATCCGCGCTTTGCCGCCGGGATGGCACCAAAATCTAAAGCCGATATGGCGTTTATTCAACACATGTTATACCACTTAAATGAATGTGGCCGCATGGCAGTTATTTTGCCGATGGGGGTGCTTTTCCGGGGGAATAGTGAATTACGCATTCGGGAACAATTAGTTGAAGCCAACTTAATTGATGCCATTATCGGCTTACCAGCCAGCTTATTTATTAATACTGGTATTCCAGTAGCGATAATTGTATTAGACAAACATAAAGCCACTGAGGATATTTTGTTCATTGACGCAGCCCAATTAGGTGATCGAGAAAAACGGGGCCAACAAGTATTAACCAAGACGGCCATCGATAAAATAACGGATGCCTATCAAGCGCGCGAAAATGTGGCGGCATTTGCCCAAGTGGTCTCAAATGATACCATCGTTGAAAATGAATTTAACCTCAATATTCCACGCTATGTTGATACGTATGTCAACAAGCCCCAAGTGGATATTGTAGCTACCAAAGAAAAACTTGATTGCTTGGCAGTGAAGTTGGCCGCATTGAAAGCGGAAAATGAGATGTTGTATGGTGATGGTTACAGTAAGTAACTTAAGTTGAACTATATTAATTTAGTGGATGAGCAAATGGCTATACCACATAAATCAACAATACAGCGGATGCAGGGATAATGGTTGACAATAAGTATATAAATAATAAAGAGTTTGTTAAATATATATGAAATAGATTTTGAAAATGTTGATTTAATTATCTTAAAGATAAGACCGGACAAGGTATTAAATGTGCGATAGCATTAATTTTAAAATCTAAATATATTAACGATATAACTCGGGCAACATATGCTGTGATGAAAGCGACTGAATATCGCATGTTACAACAGCTGTGCTTACTAATCTTGACGTAATCAACATGGACTAAATGGTAGTAACCAGCCGATCCACGGTGTAATATTTGATGTAGCCTGGCTATGGGAAGAGTATCTCAATACGTTGCTAGCACCAGAATTTATTCACCCGCAGAATAAGTTAAAATAGGGCGGAATTTCACTTTTTAGTAATCGCCAAAGGACGGTTTATCCAGATTTTTATAGTCAAGACAAATCGCTAATTACGGATGCAAAATACAAACGGATGGAATTGACTGAAAAGGGGATTGGTCGATCAGATTATTAGCTATGCTTATGTTATGAAGGCCAATAGTGCCGGTATTATTTATCCTAGTATACGAAATGAAGATGCGAAGCTGAAACCAATTGGAATACTTGACGGATATTGGGCTAATATTTTTAAGTATGGATTCACGATTCCACAGAATGTAGAAAGTTATGATGAGTTTGTGGATCAGATGAAATTAGTGGAAAATGAATTAAACATGTCTAATGTGTTGCATTTATAATGCAGTAAAAATGTTTCTAAGTTTAATTGTAAAGTTGGCCTAGCTATCAATTAAATCCATTTAAGGCGACTGACTCAAGATTTGAATCGGTCGCTTTTTTAGTAAATATACCCCCGTAAATCAAAGATTAATGACTATAATCAACATTATTACGTATATTCTTTTAAACAAATAAAGAGGATGTACTCATGCAAATGAAACCAGTTTATAAAACTTCTGATATTTCGATTTTTCAAGCTGATTGTCTCCAATTACTTAAAGGTATGCCTAGTAACTCGATTGATGTGATTGCTACTGATCCACCGTACTTTTTATCAAATGGTGGTATTTCTTGTCAAAATGGCAAAATGGTTTCAGTGGATAAAGGGGACTGGGACAAGGAAACAACGTACACAATGGAAGAGTTCTATCGGATATTTTTAACTGAGGCAAAACGGATTTTGAAGGCCAATGGGACAATGTGGATTTTTGGAACAATGCATAATATATACACAGTTGGGTATTTACTGAAGTTATTGGATTTTAAAATCTTAAATAATATAACGTGGCAGAAGCCTAATCCAGCTCCCAATCTATCAAAGCGAATGTTTACCCATTCAACCGAAACCATTTTATGGGCTAAGCAACAAAAAGGCCGCCAGTATTTTAACTATGAAGCGATGCTAACGTTAAACAATCAAAAGCAAATGAAGGATCTTTGGATGATTGCAACTCCGCATAAATGGGAAAAGAAATTTGGTAAGCATCCCACACAAAAGCCAATTGAAATTATGGAACGGATCATATTAGCTAGTACCAATGTTAACGATGTTATTTTAGATCCATTTATGGGTAGCGGGACAACACTTATAGCTGCCCAAAGGCTTGGTAGGCGAGCCGTGGGAATCGAATTGGAAAGTGAATTTATTCAAATGGCTATTAATAGATTAGAAGATCTTAGAAAATGATCGAATGTATGTTCTTATCTCGTATTTTGTGATATGATTTAATCATAAAATACAAAAGATGGAGAATTAATGCCATGAACAAGTTAAGTGAATTAGCGCGCTTGAATGGTTTTACGATGAAGCAGTTAGCTGTTAAAGCAAATATTCCGTATACCACTTTAATGTCAACCGCTAAGCTACCGTTTGAAAATTGGAAGCAAGATTATCAAGATCAATTATGTGCAGCCTTAGATATGGTGGTTAAAGAACTTGAAGAAGAAATGACAGGAGTAGTTGTTTCACCGTTTATTAAGTGGGTTGGCGGTAAACGTCAATTATTACCACAACTAATTGAGTTATTGCCTAACAAAAGTGAAATTAATACATACTTTGAGCCTTTTATTGGTGGTGGTGCTTTATTTTTACGTTTGCAACCAACTAAAGCAGTAATTAATGATTTTAATAGTGAACTGTCAAATACTTGGGAAGTAGTTCGTGACAACCCAGAAGAATTGCAAAGTATCTTGAGCGAACATCAACAGTTTGATTCAAAGGAATACTATCTCAATTTACGTTCAGCAGATCGTGATGAACGTATAACAAAGATGACGAAGGTTGAACGGGCAGCACGTTTTATTTATATGAATAAAGCTGGTTACAATGGTCTATGGCGGGTGAATAGTAAGGGGCAAAATAACGTTCCTTATGGGGCACATAAAACGTTAAATCTAGTAAATGAAACAATTATTAACGATGCAAGTTACTTGCAAGCTGCTGACTTAACGATCTTAACAGGCGACTACAAAGATGCGGTTGCCACGGCTGATACCGGTGATTTTGTGTATTTTGATCCACCATATATTCCAGTAACTACAACAGCTGCGTTTACTAGTTATACGGCTGATGGGTTTGGTTTAGTGCAACAAGAACAACTACGTGATACGGTATTAGCTCTAACAGCACGTGGAGTTAAAGTTATGCTATCTAATTCCGATGTTCCATTGATTGATGAGTTATACAGCGATCCGATTTTTAAAATTCATCGAGTAATGGCAACACGCATGGTTAATTCTAACGGTAAGGGTCGTGGTAAAGTCGGTGAAGTGATCATAACTAATTATTAGATTACTTACAGTTTCTACGAATTAGAGTTGATCAAACTAAAATAATATTCCATACTATTACTATTAATGTAAAAGTATGGAGGTTTTTTGAATGAAACTAGGTGGTACAGGTGGTGCTAACACTAACCGCGGTGGTTTAGAATTTGAAAAAAACACAGATCTTAGTGCACGGATTGTTAGGGATTTATCGGATAGTTATCGATTAAATTTAATTACAGTAGAACCAAGTGCACTTAATTCAAAAGATCCTGTGTATGAAGTAATTCGTTTGGCTGACTATAAAAAAATCGGCTATATCACAAAGCAATTTCAGTTTTATAATGTGATGAAAAATGAGTACGGTGTTGAAAATCAAAACCATAAAAAGTGGAAGCCAGATGAAGTGTTTTTTAACCTCGAAACAAACACTGTTTTCATTGTAGAGAAGAAGTGGCAACAAGGAGCTGGTTCGGTTGATGAAAAGATCTTTGGTTTTGTTAATAAACGGCGACTTTACCAACTTAATTTCAATGTTTTAAACAAGGAACCCAAACCAACTGTTGAATTTTTAGCTTTATTTAATGCCGACTGGTGGTTACATGGTAATAATGGTAAAAACATGGCAAGTTATCAAGATTACTTTGATAACTTACGGATTGATGGTATTAAAATATTCTTCGACGAGTATGACTATTGGTGGTTTGGTTTAAAGTAATCACTTATTCAAAGATTTTACTCCCTTAAACCCAAAACACCGCACGAGATACCCATTCTCATGCGGTGTTTTTACGTTCTTCAAGCCCCATCAATGCATCTTGCACTATCCTGCCGTACAATAAGAGTTAGTCAAACGATTAATTTTTCGAGGAGGGGCGTATGCGAAAATTCGTCTATACGATTTTGATGCTGTTAGTACTCGCAATGGGGGTGGGAGCCGGAACGTTAATCGGCTATCACTACAATGATGCTGCGGATGCTGTTACAGCGAAGCACTTTAATAAAGCGCAAGCAGACCTTAATAGTTTAAAAAGCGAGAACCAAAAAGCCAGTTCATCAATCAGCAGCCTAAAAGATGCCTTAAGTTTTGCTAGTAGTGTTTCAACAGCTAATTCCACGCAACCACCACTATCAAATACGGAATTAGCAATGGCGGCCTATCTTGATATGAATGGGACTACACCAGTAGCTAATTTGGAACGCTTTGGAGCAGGGGCAGAACTCACATTTGACAATCTAAGCGATGGTCAAATATCAATTAGTGCAGGTTCTACTGCTAGCACTGTGCTAGTTGATATTAATAGTGAGACCGTTAATATCAATCCAGACCCACAAACAGCAACACCTGGTGATATTAAGTCAATGACATTCAGTATTAATGATCTGAACCAACGGTATGCACCATACCAAGCACAATTAGATGCAATTATTGCGACTGCTAGTGACGACAATCAAGGAAATTAAAAAATGAAGCTGTGATATAAATATCTTTAGTAGTGCTTAGTAACCGAGTTGGTTTGATAGGAGTAATATTAACTTGTTTAAGTTTTGGTATTTTTAAACAAAAACAAGATTAACTGAAATGGGGATAGAAAAATGTTTGAACATATTGCGGGGATTGTTTCGATTATTATTGCTTTGTGTGAGTTTTATTTTGCAAGTCAATATTTTAAAATAGTCAAAACCCAAGGTGCTTCATCATTTAGTTTATTGGCAATCTGGAGTAGTGTTGCTTTTGGTATTATCCTACTTATTTTAGGACTTCCATTAGCTCTATAACTTTTAGGTATCTGTCATTTGAAAAATACCTCCTTGAAGAAAAATTTTTCAGGGAGGTATTTTAGTATGTTTATCAATATAGCATGACTTTTGTAACATTTTTTTAGTTGCACGTTAGTCTGCAGCAGATAACTATACTTTTATAACTAATTTACCTATAATATAAGTTATATAGTCTGTTTAGGATATAATCAGATACGAAAAATTTAATGGATAGAGGTTACGTATGCAAGAAGATCAATTTATCGCTATCAATAAATCACAGGCAGTACAAGGGAGCATAGCTATTCAAGGTTCCAAAAACAGTGCCTTAGCATTAGTGGCTGCCGCTTGTCTAAATGATCAACTGGTAACACTTAATAACGTTCCTGACTTACGTGATTTTCGCTTAATTACCCAAATGTTAACTAAAATCGGTATTATCACATATCGTGAAGATGATGCATTTTTTATTGATGCTAAGATGGTCACAGATTATCATCTTGATAAAGATATTACAGCAGATTTTCGTGCATCTTATTATTTCATTGCACCAATTCTACAAAGATTTAAAAAGGTATCCTTGTCCTATCCTGGTGGTGATGATTTTGGTTCACGACCAATTGATCAACACCTAAAAGGTATGCGAAAACTAGGTGCTCGCATTGAAGAACAAGGTGACCACTACACGGTATATGCTGATAAGTTAATTGGTACTGAATTTCATTTTGAAGTAATTACTTCAGGTGCAACGATTAATCTAATGTTACTAGCGACATTAGCACATGGGAACACAACGCTAACTAATTGTGCCAGTGATCCAGAAGTTGTGGATGTTGCCAAGTTTTTGAGTTTAATGGGGCACCGAATAATCGGAGCTGGTACAAATAAAATAACAATCATCCCCAGCCAAGGGCACCCAAAACACCCCATAACATACACTGCCATTCCAGATCGCTTAATTGCAGGTTCATTTTTAATGTTACCAGGTATTCTTGGTGGTGAAGTCACAGTTACAAATGCCATCCCCGAACACTTAAATAGTTTAATTTTTGCTTTAAAAGATATGGGATTAGAAATTACGCAATCAACAGCTGGCTTAACCTCAAGGAAGGTTAAGCCTTTAAATGGAATGCGGTGTGTCACCGGCATGTATCCATTATTTGCAACTGATTTACAACAACCATTGACAGCTTTAATGTTATTTGCTGAAACAGATAGTTCAGTACAAGATAATGTATATCACAATCGTTTTAGTCACGTAGAGGAACTAGCTAAAATGGGAATCAAACTTCGACGTGAGGAAAACATTGCTTACATTGATGGTAAACAATATTTAAATTTACAAGGCGAACACGACGTCAATTGTCGTGATGTCCGTGCGGGAACGTGCTTGCTATTTACAGCTTTAGGAACTGATGGGGAAACTCGCTTACACGATGTTAAGCACCTTTTTCGTGGGTATGAGAATCTAGTTGCTAACCTAAATAAGCTAGGAGTTAATATTGAATTGCGTTCAGAAGTAGGGGTATGAATTAGTATACATTGAAACGACGGAAAGTCCTTTTCGTCGTTTTTGCTATATTCGTCAGAAGTTACATCTTTTGCCTTTTGATGATAGACATAGTAAGCTCGAATTGACAAAGCTATTAGCATGGAGGACGTTATGAAACTAAATAAACGCGGTTACATAATTGGTGGACTAGTATTAGTCACAGTTATACTTGGTGGTAGCCTTTTTGGTAAAGAATTCTGTAATACGAATTTCAGTCGATTTAACAAATCAAGTTTAGAAGTCAAAAAGGGGAGTTTAACCGCATCAAAAATTCACCAAAATGATGCCTTAGCTGTCACTGCAAGTTTGGCATATGCTATTCATCAAATAAATAGCCCTGAATTTAAAAAATTAACTTTTGATAATAATCTCAAATTTATTAAAAGTCAGCCTAGTACTAATTTTAAGGTCTACCATTTTGGTACTAACCAACCAATGCAGCCATATTTTGCAATAACTGGTGCTAAACAAGATACAATTAAATATTTTACGTCTGCAGGCTCAACAATCACAACTGTTAAACTCTCGCATGTAATTACATACCTAAATACTAATTATTCAGATGAGCAGTTAACACATTTTACTGAAAAAATTTCAGTTGAAAACGATGTTGCTATGGATCGTTAGCTTACGCGTAATTTTCATATTTCACATGAATCGGAGGATATACTTTGAGTGCATATCAAAATGTAGTTACATTTCAAATGGTGCTTTTTGCGTGCGTTATTACAATAATTTTAGCTATTAGTTTATACCTTTTGTTTAATTATCGACCACTTTCATTACTAAATGGTCTATTGGTGATTCCATTGGTGTTTAGCTCAGTGATTAGCCTAATATTAATAGGGATGCTATTTCATTTAACAATATTTGTGAATATTATCTTAATAATAATGGTTATCGTCATAGCTCTTTTTAGTTTATTTACTTCCTTGCTAGGAATACTGTTATTGTGGAATGCATTACTTGTCTGGCATCGCGAGCAACATTCGTTAGCCAATTCTTTGACTTTAGGGTTGGGGATATATATTATTATCAGTCCGTTTATACTGAATGGTTTGAAAACACTTTTACCCAAAGGCGTATACATCTTTTTAATCGATATCGAAAAATTTACAGTACTTTATTTAATTGGTTGGTTGATTTGTTTTGGTTTATCTTTTTTGGTCTATCGATTGATTAAGCCAAAATATGATAAAGATTACGTGATTGCTTTAGGTGCCGGCTTACTAAATGGTAATCAGATCTCACCATTACTAAAGAAACGAGTCCAACGTGGCTTGGATTTTGCTAATGCGCAATATACTGCGACTGGTCACTATCCTTATATGATTATGTCTGGTGGGCAAGGTAATGATGAAACAATTCCAGAAGCCCAAGCTATGGCGGCTTACGCTCAATCAGTTGGTTATCCTACAGAATATATTTTAACTGAGCAAGCTTCTAAGACCACTTTTCAGAATATGCAATTCTCAAAAAAATTATTATTGCAAAAAGGTTTAAATCCCAATAAAGGGATTTTTGTAACAAGTGACTACCACGTATTTAGAGCCGGAATATTTGCATTTGATAACGGTTTAAAAATCAATGGGTTAGGTGCACGTACTCGCTTGTATTTCATCTATAATGCCTTGATTCGTGAATATATTGCTATTTTAGCACGCTATAAAAAGCTTCACGTTGTAGTACTAGCGTTAATCATATTATTTGCACTCGCAGATAGTCTAATTTCAATATGGTTTATCAAGTAATTAAAAAGGTTATGGCAATACGAAAATCCCGACTGAAAAAATTCAGTCGGGATTTTCTAGTTTTATATCGTATCTAAACTCCTTTTGGAACACTCCCTTTTTAAAATTATTAGCTAGTGAATAGTAAAATTTGCTATTATTAATAATAATTAAAAGTTAGGGGAAGTAATTGTGAATGCAAGTCAACTTTATATACCATTTGAATGGGTTATTTTGGCATGGTTAATAACAATCGGTATTGGCTTAGGCATTGTTATTTTATACAAACACCAACCGATTTCTTTGTTCAATAGTATGTTTTTGATTCCGCTTATAGCCAGTGTACTAGTTAGTAGTAGCCTATTAGCTTTAAAATTTCAATTAATTTTGGTAGCTATTATCTTAAAAGATTTAGGATTAATAATAATCAGTTGCTTAATTTTTATTGGTATTATTTTGACTATACTATTAATTATCCAAACGATATTTATTTGGCGTCAACAAACAAAAGCTTTACGATACATACTATTATTATTGATAGGGTTAATAGCGGTGATGACAGTTGTCACGAGCGTCTTTAGTAATATACTTTCAGTTAAATTAAAAACCCTCTTTACTGACGTTGAGCTATCATTATTTTTATATTTTATTAGTTGGTTAGTTTGCTTTATGACCGCGTTCATCGTCTATCGCGTAGTCAAACCGAGTCTTGATAAAGACTATATACTGATATTAGGTGCAGGTCTATCTGATGGTATTTTTGTATCACCAATTTTACAACACCGTGTTCAAAAGGGATTAGATTTTGCACAAACCCAATTTAACCAGACTGGTAAATATCCATATGTGATCATGTCTGGTGGACAAGGTACTGATGAAACGTTACCTGAAGCGGTTGCTATGGCCAATTATGCTCGCAAAGTTGGTTTCCCACCTGAATATATTTTACTTGAAACAGCTTCGCGAAATACATTTGAAAATATGCAGTTCTCAAAACAAATTTTGCAGGCTCATGGATTAGACATCAAGAAAGGAATCTTTGTTACTAGTGGTTACCATGTCTTTCGTGCTAGTGTTTATGCACACGACAATGGCTTAAAAATTAATGGCATTGGTTCAAAAACACGCCACCATTTTTGGTACGATGCTTTAATCCGTGAATATCTAGCTATTTTAGCCCGCTATTATCGTTTACATTTGCTAGTGCTATTAATATTAGTATTACTTTCTTTAGTGAGTATGTTCGTTAAATTATAATACCTATCGTAAACTAAAAAGCAACAAGGATTAAATTCTTGCTGCTTTTTAGTTTACTATTAAATTCACATGCTTATATCTTTTTAAAGCGATAAATTTTGGCCTCAAATGGTCGCAATAATTCGTGTTGATCATCTAAATAATTACTAAGCAATAATTCAGCCGCATCAGGGATAGGATACAATCTAATTTGACCTTCTTTAGTAAAATTACAAATAACCAGTAATTCTTCATCTTTAGTAAGCCGCTTATATGCATAAACTTCAGCATCGTCAGAATCTAACAATAAATACTCACCGGTAGTGAAAATAGGTAATTCATGGCGTAACTGAATTAATTTTTGATAATGATAAAAAATTGAATCTGGATCAGCTAGTGCCGTTTCAACATTTATTTCAGCGTAATTATTATTTAATTTCAACCAAGGTTGTACAGTACTAAAGCCGGCATAATCATTGGCACTCCATTGCATTGGCGTACGAGCATTATCACGCCCCTTAGCATGCACATACTTTAAAAATGTTTGTGCATCAATAAGTTGCTCTTTAATCACTAGATAATCATAAGCATTTTTAATCTCAATATCATTGTAATCCTCGAGGTGATAATTAGTAGCATTAGTCATGCCGATTTCTTCGCCCTGATAGATGTATGGTGTGCCTTGCATACAATGTAGGAGCGTGGCCAACATTTTAGCTGAAACGACTCGAAATTCAGGACTATCATCCCCAAAGCGACTAACAATCCGTGGTTGATCGTGATTATTCCAATAAAGTGAATTCCATGCTTTGCCAGCTAATTCAGTTTGCCATTTGGATAAGTTTGCTTTTAGCTTAATTAAATCAACTGGTTGATCATTCCATTTGCCTAAAGCTGGGTTAGGATTATTATCAAGTTCCATGTGTTCAAATTGAAAAATCATATTTAATTCAGAGGCATCTAAAGCAGAGTAACGTTTTGCATTTTCAATATCAACGCCTGCAGTTTCACCAACTGTCATTAAATCACTATTATTTAAAACCTGTTGCCGCATTTCAGTTAAGTACTGGTGCACTCGTGGGCCATTAGCAACAATACTATTAGCATCCCCGTAAGTACCACCAACAGGAATTGGTCCATCGGGCAAATTGTCAGGCTTAGATATTAACGAAATAACATCCATTCGGAATCCATCAATGCCTTTATCAACCCACCAATTCATCATTTTATAAATTGCATCACGCAGCGTTTTATTTTCCCAATTCAAATCAGGCTGACCAGTAGCAAAAAGATGTAAATAATATTGATTAGTTGCTGTATCTAATTTCCAAGCTGGACCTGAGAAAAATGAGCCCCAATTATTAGGTTCATGACCATCAACTGCGTCACGCCAAATATAAAAGTCACGTTTGGGGTTATCTTTACTTGATCGACTTTCAATGAACCAAGGATGTTGATCTGATGAATGATTGACTACTAAATCCATGATTATTTTAATACCACGATCATGTGCTTCGGTTAGTAAATTATCAAAAGCTTGCATATCACCAAATTCATGATTGATTGCTTCATAATCAGCAATATCATAACCATTGTCTAGATTTGGCGATACATATACTGGATTGAGCCAAATCACGTCGGCTCCAAGTTTTTGAATATAATCTAGATGTTGTCTTATCCCTTGTAAATCCCCAATACCATCGCCATTACTATCTTGAAATGAACGCGGATATATTTGATAAACAACTGCCTTTTGCCACCATTTAATATTTTCTTTCATAATAACGCTCCTTTTGGTTGCTAATTAATTATGAGTAATTGAATGTTTCGGCCCCATTGTAAGCATTTGTAGTCACGGTGTCAAATACCACTAAATGCTAAGAAAATAAGGTGGTAAATTAATTATTATCTTTATACCAATTAGTACGTATTTTATTAATATTTATTTGCATAATTGCATCACTAACTCGCTTAGTTATTGGTGCTGTTAAATAAAGTTTCTCAGTTTCATAAAGCACAGCAGCTCGATAGGAAGTCAATAATGAATCCATTCGTAGGTTATCTAAGGTATGATAATCAGCGTGTTGGGTTTGATAAAATGCATGTTGTAAATCGCTTAAATTATCATACATAGATGGTGTAAGCATTTCAAAAGGACTAATAGTAGCTGATAAGTTTTTGATAAATTGTGAAAGATAAGTATTGACTAGGTATTCATGTAAAACAAGTGTCTCTCCGATACGATAGCGTGTTAGTTGATAATTAGTATTTGCTTTGATTACTCCAACATAGTGGTAATTAACTAATTTAATTAATATATGTAGATAAGTACTATTTTGATGTAAGTCTTCCAATTGTGTAATTGTAAGTGGATTCAACCAAATTATTGTCGTAGTGTCTTTCATTGTAATGGGCATCAAAACGACTTTAGGCGTAGTAAATGGTAAGCGATTAGTTTGATACGGCCAATGACATTCAGATAATAAATGTTTGTTTACTTGTGCATAGGTATAATAGCTATGCTGAATGAGTAGATTAGCCATACTTATTTTAATGTGAAAAGGGGTTGGATACCTTTGATCAATAATGAATGTAAAATTCGATCCAAGATGTGAAGGTGCAATTAATAAAGTTGTGTTTGCAAGTTCATTAAATTCAGTTTCAGCAACTACGACGTGTTGGTATTGGGTCATTCCTAATTCAATCAAAAATTTTTGATTTGGTGAAGAAAAACTTAGAAAAATATCCATAGTACATGCTCCTGCATCAGTATATAAGTAATAAGCATCAAATCTTGCGACTAAATATATCAATTTTCTAAAACTTATTTTAAGTATATTAAGCTTTAGATAAGAATACAAATAGTTTTTGTATTATGAAAAAATATTATTCAAATGCTTTTATTGAAGTTAAACCATTAATTTAAATAAAGTAGCACTTAAATAAAATTTTATAATCGTAAAGTAATTTTTTTGTAAATAAATTAATAAAAACGTGGTATTTCACAAGTTGTAAGGTTATAATCAAATTGTCAAGTGATTGACTTGACGCAAATAAAACCCTGAAGGAGATCTTAGTTTGTCGAACTCAGAGTAGGTTTTGTTATGCAACGAATGTTCACGAAACGCATTAGATTGTAAAGCGGCACGCTTTGATCGACACGTACTAGGAATCTCCTGTCACATGAAGGAGGAGTTCATGACACAAGATACTCATTTAGCGTTTGCTTCAACTGCTGGTAGTGCCAGTCTAGAAGAAGTAAACAGCACGGTTGCAGTGCCCAAAAACGCCGGCTTTTGGCGCACATTATTTGCTTTTAGTGGTCCGGGAGCCTTAGTAGCGGTCGGATACATGGATCCCGGTAACTGGATTACCTCAATTGTTGGTGGTGCCCAGTATCGGTATCTATTATTATCAGTAGTTGTGATTTCAGGAATTATCGCCATGATTATGCAATACATGGCTGCCAAGCTTGGAATTGTTACTCAGATGGATTTAGCTCAAGCGATGCGTAAACACACGAATAAACAAGTGGGTTTTCTGCTTTGGGTTATGACTGAGCTAGCGATTATGGCGACAGATATTGCTGAAGTTATTGGGGGAGCAATTGCTTTAAATCTATTATTCAACATCCCATTAGTTGGCGGGGTTATGCTAACTGTTTTAGATGTATTTTTATTATTGCTACTCACCAAGCTTGGGTTCCGTAAAATTGAAGCCATTGTGGTAACTTTAATTGCGACAATATTTTTCATTTTTGTTTACTTAGTAGCACTTTCACAACCTAGTATTGCAGGTATTGCGGGCGGACTTGTTCCACAAGCACAAATTTTCCATCATGATCAATTATTATTAGCATTAGGAATTATTGGTGCGACCGTTATGCCACACAATTTATATCTACATTCTTCAATTTCTCAAACGCGGGCAGTTAATCACCATGATCCAGCCGAAGTTAAAGAAGCTGTTCGTTTTAGCACTTGGGATTCAAATATCCAATTAATGGGTGCAACGATTGTTAATGCTTTATTATTAATTTTAGGAGCTGCACTATTTTACGGCCACGGTAATCAATTGCAAGCGTTTGGGGATTTGTACCATGCACTAAGTAATAATGAAATTGCAAAAGGAATTGCATCACCCATCTTATCAACACTATTTGCTGTAGCTTTACTAGCTTCAGGTCAAAATGCAACTATTACTGGAACACTGACAGGACAAATTGTGATGGAAGGATTCATTCATTTAAAGATTCCAATGTGGGCACGGCGCCTTATTACACGATTAATTGCAGTTGTTCCGGTAGTTATTGCCGCAGTTGTATGGGGTGGTACTGAAGGTGCACTTGATAATTTATTAGTTTATTCACAAGTATTCTTATCAATTGCACTACCATTTACAATGATTCCTTTAACATGGTTTACAGGTTCTAAAAAAATCATGGGTCAATATGCTAATCCTTTATGGATTTCAATATTGGCGTGGACTTCAGCCATTGGATTGACCATTTTGAATTTCCAATTAGTCATAAATATCGTGCAACAGTTTATGGCTGCAATTTAGGGGGGAGGTACAATAATGACTGCAGAACAATTTACGTTACCGAAGCACAAAAATATTTTAGTCGGCGTCGATGACTCAGCCGATGCTCAATACGCTTTTTTAGCAGCAGTTAGTCACGCACTAGAAGATGGTGCAATGCTACACATTGTTACGGTCTTTGAAACTGATGAATTAAATGTCTTTCAAGCACTCGATAAAGATGAATTAACTAATCGCCGCCATGCCATTGAGAGGCGCTTAGAAGAATATAAACAACAAGCCATTGATGCCGGTGTCAAAACGGTGCATGTTGTATTAGCAGAAGGTGAACCAGGTGAAACAATTGTCAAAGATGTCATTCCTGATGTTAAACCAGATATTGTGATTGTTGGCTCTGCAACGAAAAAGGGCTTGGGTAAGTATTGGGGGAGCCAAGCTGCTTATATTGCTAAATATGCACCTGTAACCGTGATGGTTGTACGGTAAACATTGAGCAGCCACGTTACAAAACACGGGTAGGTACCAGATAGCATTAGAATAATCCCGACTGAATTTAAAAATTCGGCCGGGATATTCTAGTTTAAGCTAACATCGACTTTTTTACATTTAATAAGGGAAAAATATGTCAAAAAAACGAAAAATTCTTTTAAGTATTTTTGTTGGGTGGTTCATCATTGGGTTTATTATCCAACATTTTTTACAGTCAGAAAGTCGCTGGTTGTACGCTATTTTGATGGCACCGTTTGGTATTTTAGCGGCAAAATGGTTTGAAGACTGATTATCTTATGTTTGAAAACTAGTATTACTAAAATTGATGTTAAGACCAAGAAGCTAGTTTCTTGGTCTTTTTTGCACTATGGAAAGTGAAAAAAAGAATATCAGCATGTTAAACTTTATCTTTAAAATTAAAATACAATTAGCTTTTTTGTTTTAAAATGATACAATAATTAGAAATGAATTTGAAAGGGAGAGTTAAATGCTATCTATCGAGCAACAACTAAATACTTACTTTTCTAAGCAAGCACAACTTTTGCCAGCATCGCCATTAGTACGATTTGACCAACATTTATTCACATTTTCACCCATTCAAGATGTCGAATATTTGTATACTAAACAATCTAATCCCGGTCAATATTTTAAACGTCAAGTGTGCTTTCGTCATGTTTATCCAAGTGATACAGTTAATCCATTAGCAACACCATTGCAAGTCCTCTATAGTTATCACGATACACAGCGACAGACTCCATATCAAAAATTGCACACCTTACTGATAAACTTATTAGTTAATGAACTTGGATTCTCAATGGACGATATTTATTTGATTGTGCCAGATATTCCTAATATTATTGGTGGTTTTAAGCCGCTTTGGCCCGCCCATGTGATGCCAATTCCGGCTACCAGACTGCATTGTAAGCTACCTTTTGCCGGGGATCATTATTATGTCAAAGTGGTCGTTAAATACCATGCTGGCTTGGTGACTGTCGCTAACTTTGTCTTAGTGGCCTATGATAGTAAAGCTAATAATTGCCTGTTAGATAGTGTCTTTTATCCCGAACGGCTAACAATGCTCCAACAATATGCCTTGAGCTTATACGAGGTTGCCGCAACTCAAAAACTGTTTACGGCTTTAGAAGCGGTTTTGCCAACTAAGCAACTCGTACACCTAACAATCAGTGAGTTAACCGCCGCTTTGACGCTCCTTGAACAACTGCCAACTGTAACGGGAGCTAAAAAACACGCCTATACCGTCCGTCGTCTAATCCGGAATGTCTTAACCGAATTAACGGCAGCTGAAATTGAGCCACAACTTATCTGGGATGTTTTTACACACGTATCCAAGCTAAATGACCAACAAACAGCCAGTTTACAACAAGAGTTAGTCAGTTTTACTAAAAGCATTGCCCAGGGGGAACGCCAACTAAAGAAATACGTCCGGCAACAGCAAGATTTACAAGTTGATTCCACACTACTAGACCATATCTATGCATCGTATGGGTTACCGCCTGTATTAGCAGTTAAATGGGTACAAGCGCATAAATATACCATCGCAGCAACCATTCTAGCAAGCATAACACCAAGTCGAAATTTCGCTTTTAATTTCGACGTCACTACTAATCAGTATCATGATCCATTAATCTATCGTTAGGCATTCAGGAGGAAGAGCTTATTTCTAAACACATTCAGTACGCTAAGTTTGTCTCCTATGGTGGGACATTAGTATTTAATACAATTATTGATTTATGGATTGTACATACGTTTAGTTCGTCTAATATTTTGGGTCAAACAATGGCTATCGCAAGTTCGGCAACTTTTATTTGTAGTGTCTTTGGTGGCTATATTGCAGATTCAAAATATTTATTGGCCGTGATTAAGGGCATCAACCTTATTTCGGGGATTTTATGTCTCGCTTTTGTTGGGCTGTACCACTACCAAACGCACCTTGATCTATGGCAAGTCAATACCGCGGTCTTCTTATTGAATGTCAATGCTTACTTAAGTTCACCAATTTTTAAAAAAATGGTGAACTTCTTTGTTAAGCGTGAGGCGATGATGACCTTCAATCAAACGATGGCTCTAGGAACGCAAGTTTTAAGTGTCACGGTGCCACCAATTAGTACGTTCTTGTATGGCTGGCATTGGTTAAGTTTACCAACGGCGTTCCTATTAAATGGTCTTTCATTTTTTGGGGCTTTTTTCTTCTTAAAACCATTTACTTTGACTGAGCAACCTAGCCAAAAGTTTGTTGGTTACCGCCAAACATTTAAAAATATTTTTAGTAATCCATCCTTATTACAATTCTTATTTATGGGCGTGATGTTAAATTTCTTTTTGGCCGGGCTTAATATCTTCTTTCCGATTATGGTGATTCATCAATTACATGAAGGGCATTTGTATGGTGCGGTTTTAGCGAGTCAAGCAGTTGGTGGAATTGTTGGTTCATACTCAATTTCCAAAATTCCCATTACCAAGAGTTTAACGTTTGAACGTATCGGTTTAGTGGTAATTTCATTAGTGTTATTACTCCTAACCATCCTCCAAACAATTGCGTTTATCTTTGTGGTCGCGGTTATAATTAGTATTGTCTTATCTCGCTACAATATTGCGTCTCAAACGATTGTTCAACGTGAAGTTGATAGTGCTTTAATCGGGAAGACTTTTTCAGCAATTTTTATCTTTGCTAATATTGCCTCACCAGTTGGAAATTTATCTTTTGGTTATATTAATGGTGTTTCCATGAATTTAACGTTAATTGTCGTTGCCGTCGGTTTTGTTATTTTCAATTTAATGTGGATTATGATTGATCGACGCTATCAAAAAAGGAGTCACGGATGAACATTATAATTTTATCACCACTCAGCAGTTCTTACATTGGGGCGTTAACATGGGCGCCCGTTGATGACAATACGTACACGTATATTGTTCCAACACGCTTAGTGCATAACTATCAAACTACACAAGCTAATATTAAAATTATCAGTGTCCCTGAATGGAACTATCCAAACTTATTGCATGCCGTCACTACCATTAATGAGACAACACCAATTAATCATTTAATTCATTATGATGAACATGACGTTGAAGTGGCGGCCCAGCTGCGGGAAGTCTTTAATGTACCAGGCCAACGGTTAGCGGAAGCGACGTTGTATCGGAATAAGTTTTTGATGAAACAATACGTTGCCCAACGTGGAATTGCTGTACCAAAGTATCAAGAAGTATTATCAATTGATGATGTGGCTAGATGGCAGGCAAGCTTTAATGGTACAAGTATTTTAAAACCAATTGATGGCGCCGGGGCCAAAGGGATTACGGTCTTAACACCGACAACTGACTTGGCTGAAATCATACTTGAAGCAGGTGCGCGATATATTATTGAAGAATACATCGATTGGCCCTTATATCACGTCGATGGCTTTATGCAAGGAAATCAATTAGCGTATTTAAATACTTCTAAATATCTTGGCCAAGGTGGCATTAACTATTTAAGTCAGCAAAATTCTGGTTCAGTTGAAATTGAGCGCACGACATCCTTGGCGGCCAAAATTGAAACCTATGTTAAGCAACTGTTAACTGTTTTACCGCATGATACGGTCATGCTATTTCACTTAGAAGTCTTTGTTGAGCCTGTTACTGAAACCATTTACTTTTGTGAAATCGGTAACCGCTTAGGTGGTGGCCGCATTAATGAAGAACTCCAT
Source organism: Periweissella fabalis (assembly GCF_012396505.1). Lineage (GTDB taxonomy): Bacteria > Bacillota > Bacilli > Lactobacillales > Lactobacillaceae > Periweissella > Periweissella fabalis. The sequence goes on from NZ_JAAXPN010000001.1 coordinate 356,898, forward strand.
GATCGTTACGGCATTTGGCCGATTAAAAGCTACTTACATGCGGTTATTAGTGGTGAAGCCGGGGTGGTTGTACCCCAAAATGATGTGCTTCATGGTTTTATCTTTATCGCACCTGAACATGGGACATTAACTGAATTACCAACAACAATTCCCGTGGTCGGAATTTACGATTACCACGTTTTTGGGAAAGTAGGTAAAGTCTATGATGGTAGTAACTCAATTAATCAAGCCGTTATCGCCGTTAGTGTCCGGGATACAACATCCGCCACCGTCTATGCAAAGCTCCGGGAAATTGAACAGTATTTAGCGTCGACAATTAAATACATCAAATAGGAGACATCATGAATTATTTTGTTTATAAATACTCGCCGCAAAGCATTCACGCGCAAGCGCTAATTAATACTGTGATTGTGGCACCTCGTAATCGGCAAACTGATTATGAACAATATTTTGGCAATCAACTGCCAGCCATGCTTTTCTTAGATGAGCTTAACTTTCAAACTGTCTTAGCAGCCTTACGCCAACGTACGGATGTCACCAGTGTCAATACGTTAAGTGAACCCGATGGTATGTGGGTGGGGTTAATTGAAGATATCATTCTTAAACGGCCCTCAAAGTATCTTGAAAATACGCTTAGCAAAGATAAATATTATATGCGTGCTGTCCTTGAAGGGGTTATCCCGCAACCAGAATTCTTGGCACTAGTCGACGTCACAACTGCTTTAGATTTTGTCCAAACACATGCAAAAGTCATTCTTAAACCGCGCCGTGATGATTCAGCCAGTGGGATTCAAGTACTCGATGTGAACACGCAATCATTAGCAGCTATTCAAGCGCAACTAACGACGATTTTAGCTCGCAATCAAGATGGCTACATGTTAGAAACTTTTAATCCGTATCCGCATATGTGTACGGTCGATGGTTATGCCGTTGATGGTCAAATTACACGCTTTATTGTGCATGAATATGTCACGCCCATTCTAGCCAGTTTACAAGCTAAGCAAGCTTTAATAACCCGGACGGCACATTTCTACAGTCGTCATGATTCAAGCATGTTGTCTAAAATTTTTGCATTAACGCAAACGATTATCAGCACGCTAAATTTGTGTGATCAAGTAATGCCATTTCATCTGGAGCTATTTTACGATGATAATGGGAATTTAGCTTTTTGTGAACTTGGTAAACGCTTTGGTGGGGGCGGGATTTTAGAATTAATTGTTGCCGAAACAGGAGTTGACATTGCCCAAGAATATTGGTTACGCCAAAATGGGGATGTTATTTCAGCTGATGGACCAGTCTGCTTACAACCAACACAAATTGTTGCTTGGTACAAAAAATTTGCACCGACCGGTTATTTAACGACCGTACCTACTAGTGATTTAACAACATTGCCGTGGGTTAGTGCTTTTTATCCCATAGCGCAAGTTAATACGCAAACCCAAGCTAGTCAAAGCATTACTGATTTACTGTTTAAGTTACGCTTTACAGCGGCCGATGAAACCACTTTCAGCCGGCATTTAAACCAAATTGAGGCATATGCCCAGCAATATCATTGGTCATAATCAAAAAGCCGTTGAGCTTGTAGGAGTTCAACGGCTTTTTGAGTGATATCACCACAATTTAAAAAATTAACAAAAGGGAAAATCAATGGAGTTAATAGCCTGTAGTGGATGTGGCCGGAAAGTATTTTACGCCAAGCATCCAGCCTCTATGGGAAGCAAGTTGACCTGGTGATTTGTCGTTAATTCCCAGCGACTTAGCATAGCATACATGTTGACGCAACGACGGTCCTTAGCTATCATGAAGGTAGTAAAACTACTGTAACCCAAAGGAGAATTACCATGCCATACCAAGATTCATATATTGCTAAAGTACGCGAAAAAGTCGGTCATGACTTCCTATTAGTGATGCCTACGATTGATTTACAATCGTGATTTTGATGCATGGGCCTTTCCGGGTGGCTACAACGAACCAGAACTTTCATGGCAAGAAAATGCTGCCCGTGAAGCATTAGAAGAGGGCGGCGTGCAAATTAATCCCGCTAAACTCCAATTAATTGGGAACGTCGCTGGTAAAAATTATGTTGCTAAATACGCAAACGGCGATACAACGCAATTATTTACTAATGCCTATCTATGTGAAGAATGGGAAGCTGAAAGTGATACAATTGACACGACAGAAATTGATGCCAAAAAATGGGTGTCAGCCCGCGAATTAGCCACGACTAAGTTAACCTTTGCCGCCAAAGCAGTCTGGGAAGTGTACCAACAATATCGAGCAACCGGACAAGCATACTCATTGAACTTCGAAACAAAATAAAATAAAGGTCCGTGGATATTACATTCACGGACCTTTTAAATTCGTCAGATTATTTCACTTTTATATCGTATCTAACCGCTTCTTGGTACCATTCCTTTTTAATTGCTTATTCAAATTGAACCAGCAACCGTTTCACCACGCTTGGGTAAATGATGAGTAAAGGTTGTTAGTTCATACATATTTTCATACATATTTGACCCAATAATTGTTATTTTAGGCATTAGCCACCTCACTTACTAGGTTCGTCATTGACAATCCCTAAAACCGATAGACTACTGCTTGTTCCTAATCGATCAGCACCAGCACCAATTAATGCTTCCGCCATTTCACGATTACGAATTCCACCAGCAGCTTTAATTTTGATGCGATTATCGACAGCATTTTTCATGATTTTAACGTCAGCTAAGGTCGCACCACTGGTAGTAAAACCCGTCGAAGTCTTAACATAATCAGCACCGGTATCAGCAACTAAACGACTCGCCACCCCAATTTCATTGTCGGTTAGTAAGCCGATTTCAATGATAACTTTAATCACTTTACCAGCACCATGAACAATATCAACGAGTGCTTGGACCTCTTGGCGAACTTTATTGTAATGTTCGGCCTTAAATTCACCAATGTTAAAAACCATATCAATTTCGTCGGCACCATTGTAGATAGCATCTTGAGCTTCTGCAACTTTAGTGGTCGTTGTATTGGCACCTAGTGGAAAGCCTACGACCGTGCCAATTTTTACTGGTGAACCTTTCAAATGTTTGTAAGCATAAGGTACCCAGTACGGATTGATCACAATGGCATAAAATTGATAGGTCAGTGCTTCCGTAATGAGTTGATCAATGTCGGTTTGGGTAGCATCTGGTTTTAATAGTGTATGATCAAGCAAATGATTTAATTGCATAATACATTTCCTCCTTTATCCGCGTTCCACCGCCATTATAGACAGGTGATTATGTGGGTGTAAATCTGATTTGGCAAACGCAAACTACTTGTAAACTGGATGTGAAATACCTGTCAATTAGTTTGTATGATTATTAAAATTAGCTAATAAAATTCAGATAAGCATAGTTAGTGTACAATATTAGAATCCACTAATAAAATTTTAAAGGAAGTTAGTGTATGCAACATATAAAAGTTTTTCCAAAGCGTTTAAACATTGGAGATGAAATTCGCGTTATTTCACCCAGTTCATCAATGGAACGAGTAGGTGGCTTTGAAAATAACATACCTGCTAATGATCAATTTGGCTCGAGCTCAATTAAAGAACGTATTGATGATTTACATGATGTATTTGCTGATTCAAACGTTAAAGCAATTCTAACAACGATTGGCGGTTTAAATTCTAATGAGTTGTTACCTTACATTGACTGGGATTTGATTAAGAATAATCCTAAGTTTTTTTATCGGCTATTCTGATACCACAAGTTTACATAATGCTATTCGAGCTCAAACAGGTTTGGTTACTTATTACGGACCTTGTTATTCTGCGTTCAAAATGAAGGAATTGCAAGAATATCAAACATTTAATTGGGAACAGAGCATGTCTATAACCAAGGTTATGCACAAGGGACTATTACTGGTGGTAACATCCAAACTTATAGCGTCCAAGCTGGGACACCATATTTCCCTAATGTTAAAACACCAGTTATTTTTATTGAACAAGCTGAAGGAAGTAAAGCCCTTGAATTTTCAAGAGACCTAGCACAAATTCTACAAATACACACTGACATTAAGGGGCTTGTGATTGGTCGTTTTCCAACTGAGAATATTTTAAAAACAATTCCGGTTATATACCATGTTGATTTTGGTCACACACAACCAATCTTCACATTTCCATTGGGCGGTGAAGTAGAAATTGATACTAGTAAGATGCAAATATCAATTATTAAAGGCTAAATTTAGTGTGATTTTAATTATTTACTTGATGAATACTGGCGTGATTTGAATTTTAGGTAAAAATCAAGCAATAGCCGAAAACACACTAAATAACCGCCTTGAAAATTTCTTCAAGGCGGTTATTGTCGTATTACAAACGAAAGAGTAGCTATAATACTCTTTTTAAGCAATGCAGACTTGTGCTAGTAATTCTTTTAATAAATCACGCATACCAGGTTGATTCAATTGTAGCTCAATATCATTTGAAATTGAGCTGACATAGTTAACAAATTCATCGTTTGAAATTACCATACTATTGATAAATTCTAAAATATTGGTTGAAAGAGTGATTTCAACTTTTTGATCGAGTGTTAAATTTGCTTGATAAGCATCTGGGAATAATTCAGCTCGCAAAACATCATGCATAATTTGGCCATCAAGATCCCATGAAGCACTTTCAATTTGTAGTTGGTAACAGTAATTAGCTAACTTGAATAACTCATGCATCCGCGATGTAAATTCCGCTTCACTCATTGTGAGTAAGCCATCATGGTGGTCACGGAATAACATAATTAACGTCGCAAAATAGTTATCAAATGCCACAGTTGCATTAAATTGCAAATCATTATCTATAAGCACATAGGTAGTCCCACGTTCAAAGAAATACTTAGGTTGGGGATCGACATTAATCGCTTGTGTATACGTAATAATCGCTTGATCATACTGACCAGCTGTTCGTAATTCAGCGGCTTGATTACTCAATTCAGCTGCGTAATCAATTGGTTCGGCTTTTTCTAAAATATCCGTAATTCCGGCCATATCTGATACGTGAGGCGTTAAGTCATCGGTGGTCACGTTTTCTGGTTCATACTTAGCCATCGCATCAGCAAAGGCCACTAATAAATCCCGAGCGTCGGGAGTATCAAATAAAACCACTTGGTCTTCCGTTAATGTATTAGCAAATGTGTTATATAACTTGGCATTTGCCATCAATTTCTTAATGAAGGCAAATAAGTTAGCGTAGTTCGAAAATAACTCGGTTGGTGCCTTGGCAGGTAATTCACCATCTTCATCGGCAAAAGTTGCCAATGTTAAATCACGCATTTCATCAAGAAAAGGGCGGTTGGCTTTATCAACAAATAGCATAATGTAACATTCATTTAGTTGACGGACATTTTGATAAAGTTTTTCCAGTAACGGTACTTTTTCAGCACTATCAGTTGGTAAATCAAGGTATGCTCGATATTCGGTTAAACAATATGTCAACATATCACGAAAGGCATATTGCGCATTTTGTTTAAAGTATTCTGGTTCAGGGGCATTAATGTATGTAAGTGCCCGATCTAAGTAGTAATTGGGATTGTTGTCGCTGTTAATTGCGTAATTAAAAAAATTAAGGTCTTCATTCAGGGGTGTATTTTCAGATTCATTAAGCTTACTGTCCATGTTAAAACTCCTTTGAAATGTTGATTTTGTATTAATTGTAACATATGTTATTTATAAGTGTATAATGGCAACCATGCAAAAATCACTCGTCAGATACAAAAAGTGCTTGTTTTTTTACAGATATAATTATAATATTTTAATAAAATTAGAATATTATGAGAGATAGATGGTGGTATATGAAAATGCAGGTAATAGGTAACCGGCACCCAATGATACAAGCTGAACTCCGATCATTTCGTAAAGATTTTGTGCTCCAAATAATTGTCGTCGTTATCATGACCCTCATTGCGCTATATACACCGTATTTAGAAGGGCACATCATCAATGCCATTGTTTATCAGCACAATGTACCTATATTTATTCAGACTATCGGGATTCTCTTACTGGTGTCTGCGATTAATTTGTTAATCTCGTACTTCACAGCTAAGATGCAATATCATAAATTACCCCAAATTATTGTGGCGGTGATTAATCAATTGATTGCACGTTTTTATCATGTCGATCCCCGGGCCATGCTACCATATGATGGGGCCTATTTAAATTCGCGGGTGAATGAAGACGTTTCCGTAACGGCCCGGTTTATTTACATTACCGTTCCTAGTTTTATCGCGAATTTAGTGACTATTTTCGGTGTCGGTATTTTCTTAGCAGTGTTCAACATTAAGATCCTTGGCTTATTTGCGCTTTTTATCGCGTTATATATGTTGGTTTACTTTTTTACGCGCTATCATATCTATGTCACATCACTTGATGTTAAGGAAACGAGTGCAAATTACTTCGCTGATCGTAATAGCATGTTTACGCGGTATTTAGCCATTAAAGCCAAAGAACTCCTCGGTGCTGAACAGCGTAAAAATCAACAACTGGCGACGACAATGTTTACGGCGATGCACGGGAATTTCAAATGGCACTATATCTTATCAACTTCTAAGATTAGCTTATCGATGCTCTTTCAGATTGCCTTTTTCATTATCGGGGGCATTGCCGTGATTAATGGTAATTGGCAAATTGGGACGTTTACCGTAATCTTGCAGTACTTTGTGATTCTGATTAATGTCGTTGATAATTTATTCTATGTCGGTAGTGAATACCAAGACTATCAAGCATCACAAACGCGGTTACAAGAGCTATTATCACTCCCACCTGAAGTAACTGGCGAAACTACGCTCGCAAAGGTTACCACGATAACGATTACTGATTTAAACATCAACCTTGAACCCGACCAAGCATTGTATGTCCACGATTTGAACTTTGAACTAACCACTGGGCATATCTACACTTTAATAGGAAAAAATGGGGTTGGTAAAACTACTTTGCTTTATACTTTACTAGGACTAAACCCTGATTACCAAGGCCAGATAACGTTTAATAACCACGAACTAACCACCCTCAATACCCGGCTATTACGCCAAAATAATGTCGCGGTAATGCTGCAAAATGAAGTCACGACAGGACTTACTGTGCAGGCATATTTAGATCAGTTTGCTGTTACCGCAACTGAAAAAGCAAATCCATTAATCAAAGCAGTCTTTTTCAGTGAACATTTCATGCTAACTAAAGTACTTACCACACCATTGAACCAATTATCTGGTGGCGAACACCAATTAGTCACACTTTATGCCACCTTATTTAAAGCCGATGCAACCGTGCTTATTTTGGATGAGCCATTTTCTAACATTTCCTTTAAGCTTGTTCCAGTGATACTGAATCTCTTGAATAGTCCGGATTTTAACGATAAAATTATTCTGCTTGTATCGCATGAGCAAGAGATTATCAATATGACTTTACCAATTGAAATTGGTGGCTAGAAGTATCACAGGAGATAGCTAATGGGAAACTTTATTTTTATAATCTTTACAATTGGTTGCTTACTTTTCCAAATTTTAACTGGGTATTTAGGTAACAAATATTTGGGGATGATTTTACCAGTTATCTTGCTAGTCTTTATCGGTTATCTGATTTATATTGGTGCTTGGACTTGGCGGCTTGGTGATATCTTAATGCCATTTATTGCGCTTAGTGCTTTAACCTTGATTTACCAAGGTGGCCGTGCGTTAAATCCCAAAAATTCATACAGTAATGCCAAGGAGACACACCATTAATTAGACCTTTGTAGCAGAACTTACAGCAACTCGCTGGTAAGTTCTGCTTTTTTGCTATAATAGAGTACAAAATATATATTAACCGAGGTACCGATATGCAATTCTTTCATAATCTCAAAATTCGCGTTAAACTACTGCTCGTAATGGCGTTAAATTTATTACCGGTTATTTTAATTGGGGTCGTAACGGCTTTTAAATGGGGTCAACCAACGGTAACATATGTCTTAGTCGGCATCAGCATTATCTGCTTATTAGTCAGCTTCCATTTCATTAATCAAGCTGCCACGCGTACAACTCAAAGATAATAAAGTGAATAGGGGGACGATATGCTTAATAATTATGAAGTTACAACCGATTCACTACAATTAACGCTACCGCATGAATACGGGACGTTAATTATTAGTGATCAACCACTTGCCAATAACGATGTCACGCTGTATTTTGCGCAACATCAATTAGTTGCGATTGAGCAGGCAACGCTCAATCACCAAGCATTTGATCGCGTTATTACATTCGTTCCAGCTTGGGATATGGAACCAGCATATCTTCTGGCGGCTCTAACTAATCAAGCGCTTACTGATGGTTGGACGCCAACAGAAGGGGGGATTGCACCAACTAAAGTCCCCACTAATTACGCCACTCCGTTGAAAGATTATTTGGCCGTGGTAATGCCATTATTAGACTGGTTAGGGTATGACTTTACGACACCTACCGCTGCAATCGTAGCACCAATGCCACCGGTCAAAAAAGCTGGTAAACCTCAGCATCGTTGGAATAAAGAACTGAGCACGGTACCGTTTTATGTCGATTATGCCGGCGTTACGGCTACCGTTTATTGGCCAAAACGCCATGAAATGCGGATTGTCGCCGGGGCTACTTTAGTCCCTGATGCGCCGTTAAACCAAGATGGCACGCTAGGCTTTGCAGCGCGTTTGCTAATACTTTACGTGCTGAACAAGCTGATGCCATCACAGATAATCACACGACGCGCGATGTGATTTTAAAAAGTCCCAATGAAGTTGGTCACTTCTTATATTTTGCCGGTACTAATAGTTGGTTAGTTTTACAAGATGCGTTTGGCCATACTCTTGATGACTGGAGCGTCGTTAAGTAGGAACTAAACACACCCTAATAGTCCAATAACTGTTAAAACACTAAAATAGCCCTTGAACCTTTGTGCTTCAAGGGCTATTTTAGTGTTGTTTATTATTCAAAGTACGGGGTTTGTTGATTTGTCAGTTGGCAGATTTGTTCAGCCGTTGTGCGATTTTTAGATAATGGTGGTAGGGCATCCAATGCAAAAAACTTAGCATTATTAGTTTCAGAATTAGCGCTAAACTGACCACTAACGATCGTCGCACGAAAAATTAATTTATAATATTGAAAAAGTTGGGGAATATCATCGCGCAATGCTGTGTCATAGACCGCTGCTAACTCATCAATTTGGACTTCTAGACCGGTTTCTTCACGGACTTCCTTACGGGCATTTTCGGCCGGGGTATAGCCTACTTCAGCGTAACCACCTGGCAGGGACCATTGTTGTGTACGCTTATCTTGTACTAACAAGATTTGTTGATTTTCTTCAATCAAGACCCGTACATCGACTTTCGGTGTTGGGTAACCGTCACTATGGGCGAGCACGCTAGTTAGTTTATCAATCGAATCAGTTGTTATAGTTGCCAATAACGTCGTAGCAATAGCTTTGATTTCTTTATAACGTTCTTTATCGAATTCGTCATTACCATAAAATAAGCCAGCATCAGCTAGGGTTAATAAGCGTTGATATTGTTTGAACAGATTAGTAGGTATGGTCATCGGGATTCTCCTTAATAAGTGGGTATTCAAAGTTTACATTTTCTTTAGGTTTTAAATTATAATTGCATAACCATAAAACAAAATATATCATATACTTGTACCAACAATGATAGCGCTTACAAAAATGTAAACGCGTTTAATAATTTTACTTTAGCGGGGATTAAGTAATGGATAAACAAGTTTTTACAAAGCTTAATACGATCTTTAAAGAACAATTTACGACTGCACCAACCGATGCCTTTTTCTCACCGGGACGGATTAATCTAATCGGTGAACATACAGATTACAATGGAGGCCATGTCTTTCCAGCGGCCATCACCATCGGAACTTATGGGGTTGGGGCAGCGCGGACTGACAAATTAGTCCGCTTATACTCAACTAATTTTCCAGATACTGAGATTGTTGAATTTGATATTGATGATACCACAAAATTACCACATGGTAACTGGGCGAACTTTGTGAAGGGGGATTTAATTGCCTTACGCGGCTATGGTAATCATTTCAACCATGGTTTTGATTTGGTGATTGAAGGCAATATTCCAAGTGCTGCTGGTTTATCGTCATCATCGTCACTGGAATTAATGATTGGCGTCGTCGTTCAACGTTTATTTCAACTTAAAGTACCACGTTTACAATTAGTCGCAGCAGGCAAGCAAGCCGAAAATGAATATATCGGTGTCAATACTGGGATTATGGACCAGTTTGCGATTGGCTTTGGGGAAGCTAATAAAGCCATTTATCTTGATACGAATACAATGATTTACGAAATGGTCCCCGTTGAACTCGGCGATTATGTCGTCGTGATTATGAATACTAATAAACCCCGTAACTTAGTTGACTCAAAGTACAACGAACGGGTTAAAGAAACCCAAGAAGCCGTCTACTGTCTTCAAAAGGAACTTAATATTAATACTCTTGGTGAATTATCGAGTGCTGAATTTGAAGCCGCCGCCCATTTAATCACGAATCCAACCGTCTTAAAGCGCGCCCGCCATGCCGTAACTGAAAATGAACGAACACAAGCCGCTGTTAAATATTTAACCGCCGGTAATTTAGTTGAGTTTGGCAAATTACTCAATGCTTCTCATCAATCACTAAAAGACGATTACGGGGTTAGTGGGGTGGAATTGGATACGTTAGCTGAAACGGCCCAACAGCAACCGGGTGTGCTTGGTGCCCGCATGACGGGGGCTGGCTTTGGGGGGTGTGCAATTGCATTAGTCAAACGTGATCAAATTAAATTATTTGAGGCTAATGTTAGCCAAGTATATACCACAAAAATTGGCTATGCCCCTTCATTTTATGTCGCCGATATTGGCCCTGGAGCTCATTGGGTAGGCCTAGTTAGTGAGGTTCTTATATGAATAATGCATCAAGTTTAATAAAGGGCTTTGCCGAACAATTAATTAACGCTTCTAGTTTAAAAACCACAGATTCAGTTTACTTAATAAACCGTATTTTGGCATATACAAAACAAACTGATTTTGATATTGCAGCACCAATTGCTGATGGGGAGCTACTTGAGTTAATGGATCAAGTAGTTGAACTTGGAATTGCTAACTACGCTTCCAATGGTGAAGATATTAATGCTGACATTCTTGGTGCCAATTTAATGAACTTGATATTGCCATTGCCAAGTATTGTTAATCAGCAATTTTGGGCCCAATACAAAGTTAGCCCCCAAGCTGCTACTGATGCTTTTTATCAACAATCACAGCTCGTAAACTATATCAAAACACGTGAAATAGCTCGTAATATTGAATTTCCATATACTAGTAAATACGGCAACTTGCAGATAACAATTAATTTATCAAAACCTGAAAAAGATCCTAAAGCAATTGCCGCGGCTCAAAAAGTTAAAAGTAATAGTTATCCAATTTGTCAATTGTGTTTGGAAAATGAAGGGTACGCTGGGCGACTCAATTATCCTGCTCGAGCTAATCACCGGGTTATTCGGTTAACACTTGGCGGGGAGCCCTGGTATTTCCAATATTCACCATATGCTTATTACAATGAACATGCGATTGTTTTTGCCAAAGAACACCGACCAATGGTTGTTAATGGTGTTAATATTCGTCGATTATTTGAATTCGTTAGGTTATTTCCAAATTACTTTATTGGTTCAAATGCCGACTTACCAATTGTTGGTGGCTCGATTTTAACGCATGACCATTTTCAAGCTGGACGCTATAACATGCCTATGGCACAAGCTGAAATTGAAACTAACATTACTATTCCTGGTATTGAGTTATCATCAGCTGGAATTGTTAAATGGCCAATGTCAGTTATTCGCTTACGGGATAGTAATTATGAAAAACTGATTCAAGCTAGTGAACTAATTATGCAAAGGTGGCAAAATTTTACCTACCAAGCTCAAGGGATTGTTGCATATACTGAGGATGGAACCAGACATCACACGGTTACACCAATTGTCCGTATGCATGACACAGTATATGAGATTGATTTAGTCTTACGCGATAATAATACTTCAGTGCAATATCCAGATGGCATTTTCCATCCACATCAAGATGTTCAGCACATTAAAAAGGAAAATATTGGTTTGATTGAAGTCATGGGTTTGGCAATCTTACCGCCACGCTTAGTACCTGAAATGGAAGAAGTTAAATCATTCTTGCTAGGTATAACTAACTACGTCAATCCCATTCATCAACAATGGGCGGATAAGTTGAAAATGGATCATAAGGCTATTACTGTGACAAATGTCGATGCAATAATTAATACTGCAATTGGAGCGACATTTACTCGCGTCTTAGAAGATGCGGGGGTATTTAAGCATACCCCGGCTGGAAGGGCAGCATTTAAAGTATTTATTACAAGCTTGGCATAAGACTTATAAGACAGAATTAATTAGAAATTGCGAGATAATAGATTAATATCAGTGAGGCTAACAAATGAATAACAACACACACAAGTGGAAACAACGGGTTGGTTATGCCCTAGGAGCATTTGGCCACGATACGTATTATGTAACTCTAAGTACCTACTTTATTATTTTTGTTACAAGTGTAATGTTTCAAGGAGCAGGAAAAGATACTGCACGCTTAATTGGAATCATAACTTCATTAGTAGTTATTATCCGCTTAGTTGAAATTATTTTTGATCCAATTATTGGTAATGTTATCGACAATACTCGTTCTAAGTACGGTAAATTTAAGTCTTGGTTAGTCGTTGGTGGAATAATATCGAGTGTACTTTTAGTTATTATTTTTACCAACTTTTTCGGGCTTGCCAAAACAGGTGATGATTTATTCATTATCTTATTCGGGATTGTTTTTATTTTATTAGATTGCTTTTACTCATTTAAAGATATTGCTTTTTGGTCAATGATTCCAGCACTTTCAACAGATTCCAATGAACGTGAAAAACTTGGAACCTTTGCTCGATTTGGCTCATCAATTGGAGCCAATGGGACGACATTAGTTGTCGTTCCATTGACAACCTTTATTACGTATCTTTTTACCGGTCGTCATGAACAAGGGGCCGTTGGTTGGTTTTATTTCAGCTGGAACAGCAATTATTACAGCTTTAACAACAAAAGAAAATCAGTCAATTGTGCGCCAACAAAATAAAAAGGTCAGCTTCAAAGAAGTCTTTATTGTCATTACTAAAAATGATCAGTTAATGTGGTTAGCACTAGCATACATTGCTTATGCAATTGCTAACGTGGCAACAACTGGGGTTTTATTATTATTTTACAAATTTGTTCTTGGTCGAGTAGGTGAATTTTGGTTTGTTGGCTTAATTGCTACGATTACTGGTCTAATTGCTGTACCAATGTTTCCATTTCTTGCTAAAACTTTTTCGCGACGTTATGTTTATCTAAGTGGTTTAATTATGAACATTCTGGCATATGCAATCTTTATGTTTGCCGGCCAAAATCTCTTAATGGTTCAGATTGCAACGGTATTATTTTACTTTCCACAGCAATGGATTTTTCTCTCTGCTTTAATGACAATTACTGATTCAGTTGAATATGGCCAACTCAAAAATGGGATTCGCAATGAAGCGGTAACATTATCACTACGGCCCTTGATGGATAAAATTGCCGGCGCATTATCTAATGGGATAGTTGGCTTCATTGCTGTAGCCGCCGGTATGAGTGGCAATGCTTCAGTTAATACTATTACACAACATGATATCCATACTTTTAATTTATTTGCTTTTGCATTACCTGGTTTATTAATGACTTTTTCTGGAATCGTTTTTTTTTGGAAAGTACATTTATTTGAAAAAGAACATGCACAAGTTGTAACCGAATTAGAATCAAAATTAACTATTCAACAACAGGAGGTTTAAATGACAGTCATAAAAGAAATATTTGGGCAATATAACGATGAATTAATTTATCGTTATACTATTGAAAACCAACATCAAACTCGTTTGAAAATTCTCACATTTGCGGGAATTATCCAAGAGTTTTCAGTGGTTGATGCGGGGCAACGAATTAATCTTGTCTTGAGTTTTGAGGACTTAGCTGGATTTACAGAAAGTGGCTATAATTTTAATCGAATTATTGGCCGCCATGATGGCCGGATTGATGGAGGAAGGTGGCAAAGTTTAGATGGACAAATTCAGGTGCCCACTAATGAGAATGGTAATAATCTCCATGGTGGGTTACATGGTCTCGGCAATCAAATTTTTTCTAGTCGGATTGATAATTTAAATGAAGCCGTGATTTTAAGTTATACTGCCACTGAAGCCAATGACGGCTTTCCTGGCAATTTAAATGTTGATATCACTTATCAATTAACTAATGATGATCAAGTTGTCATTACAATGAGTGGTACACAAAAAGAACGTGCCGGTATTTTTAATCCTACGGTGCATACGTACTTTAATCTAAGTAATCCAACAGTTACTGATATAAGTGAAATGAGTTTGTTATTAGCAAGTGACCGTCATTTAGGTCTTCGTGAGGACAAGGTTCCAACTGGAGAAATTATACCAGTTGCTAATGATATTTATGATTTTACCCAACCAACTAATTTAGGTGAGCGCCTAACAAGTTTTAAATTAATGACAAAAGAAGCTGGATTAGACGATATATTTGTAGTTCGCGGAGATATTAATATACCTGCTGCAACTTTAGTCGATGATACTACTCAAAGACAAATTGACATCTATTCCGATCGTAATGCAATAGTTTTGTATACCGCAAACGATTTAAACGATGAACATATGCTTTTAAATCGTGGGGCTGCTCATCCATATGAAGGGATTGCAATTGAAGCTCAAAACCTTCCTGATGCTATGAATCATCCTGACTTTGGTAACGTCGTCCTCCAACCTAACGAGACTAAAACACATCATATTATTTATCAATATAGCCATCGCTAGATTAATATAATATTGTAAATAACATTACAAAAAGCCTATCAAATTTTTATTTTTAATAGGCTTTTTGTATGCGACAAATTAAATTAAAAGAGGTATAATCTAATATATAATTACTAATGAAAGGAGTGCTTTAATGCTCACATTCTTAATTCTTGTGATAATTCTTGGGTATCTATTTAATAAAGCCATTCCCTACTTAATTTTAGCAATGTTCTTATATTTTTGCTGGGTACTTATCAAGGCACTTTTTGTACCTGCTTTGATTATTGGCATCGCCTATCTTGGATGGCAGGTGTATCAACAAGTACAAACTCGATCATAATATAAAATACGAAAAAGGGCCTGAATTTTCATGATCAATTTTGGCCTTTTAATTTACTAATCATGGACAACATGCGGACTGTTCTTGCTATGTGCAACCAAAACGATATCATCCAAAGCAATATCAACCATATTTTGGACAGCTGCATCAGTATAAAAACCTATATGCAGAGTAACCGAAACATTGGGCATTGCAAGTAATTGATCATACGTTGTAAAATCAAGAGCGTGTTCGTTACTTAAATCATGTTCTACAAAGTTTTCTTCACCTTCAACAGCATCTAAACCCGCCCCAGCAATAATCCCAGCGTTAAGAGCTGCAATTAAAGCTGGCGTTTCAATAATAGGACCACGAGCACAATTAATCAATAGAGCTTCTTTTTTCATTTTAGCAAATGTAGCGCCATTAAATAAGTGGTGTGTAGTATCGTTTAGATTGGTATGAATGGTCACAATATCACTTTGAGCAAGAAGAGTTTCAAAATCTACGTATTCAACTGTATCAGCTAAATCAGTTCGATGAATTAAGTCATTAGCGATAACATGGGCTCCTAAAGCTTTAAAAATTCGTGCTACTGTACCACCAATTTTACCTGCTCCAAAAATACCGATGGTCAAATTATGAATTTCACGTGCTTGCAATTCATCCCAACTATAATTATGTTGGCGCATACGTGCTTCGGCGGCTTCAAGATGCCTTAAAAGTACCATTGTATGCATTAATGTAGCTTCAGCAACTGAACGAGGGGAGTAGGCGGGGACATTAGTTACTACAATTTGATTAGCATCAGCTGCCTTAAAATTAATGGTATTATAGCCGGTAATTCGTAAGGCAATATGGTGAATCCCTAAATCAGCTAAACGTGAATAAACATCTGGATCATCGATAGCAGCGTGTTGTACTATTGAGATACTATCATAACCGGCTGCCATATCAATATTATCTACAAGGTTAAGGGGGGTTGTATCAACTTGAATAGCATTACGCTTCGCCCAAGATTTAATCGCAAGTTGCTCATCGGGGCGGACACTATCATCGGGGCGGACACTATACATTAGAATTTTCATTTATAATTCTCCTTTATACATGGGCTTGCATGAATCGTTCTAACCGATCCATGGCATTAATAAGATTTGTCATACTTGCAGCATAGCTTAAACGCATATAACCTTCTCCAGCTGGAAAAGCTCCACCAGGAACAAGCCCTAGATGGGCTTCAATCGCAAGGCGATGACCGAAAGCAAAACTATCTGTACCAAACTGCGTGGGGATTTGCATAAAAATGTAGAAGGCTCCAGTTGGTTTAATTACTGCAATTCCCATTTGTGTGAGTCGCTTAATTAAATAATCACGCCGTTTAACATATTCTGCCTGCATAATCAGGCCATCATCTGCTCCACTTGTAAGAGCTTCAATGGCCGCATCTTGTGCATTTGTAGTTGCTGAAGTAACTGTAAATTGACTAATCATCGCAATCTTTTGTATCAAATCAGCTGGGCCAGCAGCAAAGCCAATCCGCCATCCAGTCATTGCATGCGATTTTGAGAGCCCAGTTACTAAAATTGTTTGTTCAGGAAGAATTTCACCTAAGGACACATGGTTTTGATCATAACTTAATTCGCTATATATTTCGTCACTTAAGACAACGATTGGTTTATTACGAAGTGGTTCAACTAAGGCGGTTAGTTCTTCACGTGTGTAAGTTACACCCGTAGGATTAGTAGGGTAATTAAGAATAAGCATTTTAGCTTGAGGATGTGCTAATAATGTAGCTTGCAATCGTGATGGTGTTAATTTAAAACCATCGTTAGTTGTATCCACAAAAACTGGTTTAGCCCCATTAAGTAAAGTAATGGGAATATATAATGGAAAAATAGGGATTGGAATAATAACTTCATCATTTGGATTGGTTAGTGCGGTTATCGTTGAATAGATCGCTCCCGTAGCGCCAACTGTAACAATAATTTGATTCGTTGGATTATACGTTGCATGATACTTATTATGTAAAAAATCAGCGGCAGCAACCCGAAGCACAAGTTTTCCAGAAGAATCTGTATAGTGGCTTTCATTATTAGTAATACTAGCTTTCCCAGCTGCTTTGACATGCTCAGGGGTATTAAAATCTGGCTCACCTAGTGTGAGTTTAATAATATCTGGAATTTCTGATATAGCCGCATCAAAGGCTAATATGGATGAGGGCTGTAGTTGATCCAAGCGGGCATTAGTCTTAAAAAATTTCATATTCGTATCGCCTCCATGTGTTTAAATAAAAAATCCTCACAGCTACAAGCTGAGAGGATTCAATGACAGTAATGTTTTAATCAATGGCATCCTACTCAATAATTTCTACTTGAGGCTAAATGGCATCGAAAAAATATTTCTAATTCCATTCAGATTTAATCTGCGTGGTACCAGAAAAGTAAAGGGGCGTTATTCAATTGCTGTGTATTTTCATCTAACATAATCATTAGCTCCTTTAAATAACTTAGCTAAAATATACGCTTGTTAAATTAACAAATCAACATAATTTTATCATTTTATTCTAATTTAAATATTAAGTTCCGTTTTTAGGAGCTGAAATAGTTCACTTATTTCTAGTCCATTCATAATACCAACTACTAAAATACTAGGGTGTTCTTCACTATCACCAAGCTCCATGATAGTTATACCATGTGCTTCTAGATATTTATTTATACGTGGTCGATCTAAAATTATCGACATCTCATCGTAATCAAATTCAACTTGATATTTATCTTCAGCATTTGCCATCCCGGCAACGCCAACAAATTCTGCCCCACCATCTTCATCAATGACATAAATTTCAACGTTAATTTTATCAAGTAAATCAGCTACTTCATATATCTGCGCCATATATAAACTCCTTATATTTTTATTGTATGCTGATTATATCACAAATGTATTTATTGCATTGTCCATACTAATTCGTTAAAATGGTAGTATCAAATGAAATCAGGAGGCGTAAGCTGTCAATGTTAGTTTAATCAATCTTCTTTCACATTCATCGACTATTTCTTAGGTGGAGTGTGTCCTTTTTAGATTGATTAATTGCTAATGGTGCCATTTTTGCTTACCCTCATATCGGTATACTAATAATTTTTAATATATCAAAATATATAGCAAACACTTAGGCAAAGGGATCAATAAAGTTTTTGGTCCCTTTTTGTATATACCAAAAAACAATCTTTATAACACATTAAACCTGCCTTTATATCCAAAGGAGGCTTATATGCCAATTATTCAAATCAAAGATTTCATCGTTGCAACGCCCCAGACAACTTTGTTTACAATTGACAGTGCTATTGTCCAACCAATGAGTAAAATTGCCTTGGTTGCGCCAAATGGTAGTGGTAAAACGACACTAATTAAACAGATTTTGGCTGATAATAAGCAAGTTAAAATAACCGGTGACATTGGTTATTTGGCACAACTTGAATCAGTAAAAGCATTAAGTGCTGGTCAATATATCAAAAAACGATTAACTGAGTTATTATATGGTTCCGCAGCTTGCTTAATTTTAGATGAACCAACGGCCAATCTGGATGCTTCAACACGTAAATGGCTGATTATGCAGTTACAACGTACTAATAAAGCCTTACTACTAATTAGTCACGATCGAGAACTCTTAAATGCTATTGCTACTGAAATATGGTATATCAATGACATGCAACTCCAAACTTATTCTGGTTGTTATTCAGATTATCTAAAAATGCGGGCAAGTCAAGCAGCTAAAGAAATAGCCGCTTTTGAGCAACAGCAAACTGATCGACAACGTCTAAAAAATGTCATCCATGAACGCAAACAACGTGCCCAAAGTATTGGACACCATAAGCGTAATGTATCTAGTTCTGAAGCTAAAGCAAATGGCTTAATGTCTGATTATGAAGCTAAAGGCCGTAAAATGGCTAAAAGTGCCAAAAGTATCACCAAGCGCCTAGAAAAGGAGCCTTTACTAAAGCAGCCACGTAAGGAAAAGCATATTAACATCCAACTAAAGCGTACTACTACTTTAAACTTACGACCTATTAAATTACTTGATAGTACAAATCAAATAATTTATCGAGAAAAACAGTCCATATTTGAAATCAAGCATTTTGCAGTGAAATTTGGTGAACATATTGGTTTAGTTGGTGATAATGGTAGTGGTAAATCTACTTTCCTTAAGCAACTATTTACAACTGTTGTAAGTGGCAAGCCTTTAACTATTTATCAATATCCAAAAATTAAGATTGGTTTTTTTAATCAATTACTAGATGACTTTCCAAAAGGTTCATCAATTTTACATGCTATTGAGCAAACATCATCGCAAGACAAACAAGTTATTTATGACCTATTAGGTGCGCTTGGTTTTCGTAATACTACTATGCAAAAGCCTTACTCAGTTTTAAGTGGTGGTGAAAAAGTTCGTGCTAATCTAGCCAACGTCCTCTTAGGAGACTATAATATACTATTTCTAGATGAACCAAATAATTACCTTGATTTGGATGCACTACAAGCGTTAACAACTTTTTTACAAGCATATCGGGGAGCTGTTATTTTGGTTAGCCATGACAATGAATTTATTAATAGTATTTGTCATCGTCAATATAAAATTGGTAATAACAAAATGCATGAAATTAATCTTAATGAAGATGTTAGTAATCCTAAAAAACGATTTAAAAAGCAGCAGCTTACAAACCAAATTCAAGAATTAGAATTTAAAAAAGATAAATTAATGTTAACTACCAACAGTTCTATTGCCGAGATTCGATACTTGAACCAACAAATTAGTCAACTCAAAAAGGAATTAAGCTAAATTACAAACCGCAAATATGCCCAATTTATTATTTACTGTTATAATAAGTATATGAGATAGGAAGGGGTTAAGTTTGGTAAGGTAACCATCTTGATTTCCTCAAATTACAGTCCCCCCGGACTATTGATTGTTTGACAAAACCACTTGATTTGCTTCAATGAATCAAGTGGCTTTTTTATTCACAAAATTTGAGTTGAGACCTGTTTTAATTATTTCTTAAAAGAACTGGACAACAATCATTTATGTTACAATAATTATAATTTTTAAAAAAGAGGGGGGCACAATGGCAATTGAAATTAAGCATTTAACTAAAGAATTTGGACCGAAAGTAGCTGTTAATGATTTATCACTAACGCTTAATGATGGTCAAGTATTGGGCTTGATTGGACAAAATGGAGCTGGTAAGACAACGACATTTCGTATGTTACTAGATTTTATTAAACCAGATCATGGAACAATCTTATTTGATGGTCAACCCATTACCCAAGCAATACGAAAAAAGATTGGCTTTTTACCAGAAGAGCGCGGCTTATATCAAAAATGGACTATTGAACAGCAAATGTTGTATTTTGGTGAACTACATGGCATGAAAGCCAACACTATAAAAAGCGAACTAAAGCGATGGTTAAAGCGATTAGAAGTAGTCGGTAAGCCTAATGATAAAGTTCAAACGTTATCTAAAGGAAACGCTCAAAAAGTACAATTGATTGCAACTTTAATTTTTCAACCACAATTACTTATTTTAGATGAACCTTTCACTGGTTTAGATCCGGTTAATACTTCGTTAATGATGCGTGAAATTAAACAGTTTAGTGATGAAGGAGCACGAATCATCTTTAGTGCACATAATATGGCAAGTGTTGAGTCATTATCTGATCATTTATTGATGTTAAAAAATGGTAATACTGTCTTGTCGGGGGCCACTAATGTAATTCGTGAAAGTTTTGGTCGGACACGTATTTATTTAGAATCGCCAATCAGTGATGCTGAACTATTAGGAATTGAAGGAGTTATTTCAATAACCCCATCTAATTTAGGACGAATGCTTAAAATAAGTGATGAAGCCGTTGGTCGAGTTGTATTTGAACGGGTAACAAGCTCAACTAACTATGTACCCGCTTTTATGCAAACACCGCCATCATTAGATGAAATTTTTCGGACAGAAGTTGCTGCTACGGAGGTTAAATTATGACAAATGCATGGTTGATAGTTGCTAAACAGACATATCGTACCCGACTTAAATCACTAACTTACTGGATGCTTGTTTTATCACCACTCTTATTAGCAGTTTTTTCAATCGGTATTGTTCTACTTTTTGATAGTGCATCATCTTCAAATGACAAAGCAACATTAGCAATTGTACAGCAAACCCAGCTGACTAAAGATCTCAAAGCTACTAAAGCATTAAATGCCCACGTTAAAAATATTGCGACAGAAAATGCTGCTAAACGGCAATTAAAAGATGCTGATATTGATGGTTATTTAATTCAAACCGGAGACAGTTTTAAATTAGTCACATCAGCTACTGGTAACACTAGTATTAATAAAGATACCTTACAGACATTGTTAACACAGTTTAAAGTGGCAGCAATGGCATATAAATTAAATATATCAGCAGCACAATTACAAAGCTTGCAAGCACCAGTTGACCTAAAAATCCAACAGATAAATAGTAAAGATGGGACTGCCAATACTGATACTAATAGAGGAGCAAATTCTGCTTTAAGTATCGGAATAGGAGTTTTATTCTTTATTATTTTACTATTTTATGTCCAAATTATTGCCCAAGAAATTGCTAATGAAAAATCATCACGAATTATGGAAATTTTATTAGCTGCAACAAGTGCTGCTAGTCAATTCTATGGTAAAATTATTGGTGTTTTTAGTTTAGCAATCACGCAAATTCTGCTTTACATCATCATTGGTGCTGGGGCGATTGCTATTTTTAAAGACAATCGCATTTTTCAAAGTGTACGAACAATTTTTAGCAATGTAAGCTTGTCGTTTACTTTAGTAACGGTCATTATGTTGTTATTAGCTATCCTAATGTATTTAACCTTAGCAGCAATTATTGCTTCACTGATAAACGATCAAAGTCAGGTTCAACAAGCTGTTCAGCCAGTGACATACATTGCCATGATTGGTTATGTATTATCATTTATTGTTGCTCAATCACCGCATAATTTACTTATTAATTTAGCATCTTACGTACCATTCATTTCACAAACCTTAGTTCCTAGCCGACTAGCTCTTGATTTTATTGGTAATTCACAGGCATGGTGTGCTATTGGATTACAAATTATTAGTGTAGCTTTACTACTGAAATTTGGTCTTAAAATCTACGAACGAAATGTTTTAGAATATTCAGATGAAAGCATTTATAAGCAATTAGCCAGGTTAATAAGAGGTAAGTAATATTCATATATTTCACAGATAGGACTGTTAGTTAATAATAATTACTACCATAACGTATGTACGAAAGCAGATACTAAGATTTTTTGATAGTGTTCGACTTTTGTTATATTCCCTTAGTAGTTCACAATAAATATTTTCTATCATTCTAACTAGTTTATTAAGGTCCTTAAAATTAGGTAAATCAACTTGAGAAGCAAAATTTATTCAGCTAAAGTATTAATTCAAGCACTGATATTGTGCAAATATTTAGAAGGATTGCCAATAGGCAGTAAGTTTAAATGGAATTAATTATTATCATTTTAGCTATTATCGCAATAGCAGTTTGGTTTAAAAATCGAAATGGCGATTCAATGTGGGGGGGCTTCTCACTATTAGGATGTGATTCTCTAGGTTGTTTGGTGCCAATTATTGGGATCATTATTATCTTGATAATGTTGCATAGTTTGTTTAGTTTTCATCATTACTATGGCGGCTATGGTTATCATAGTTTTTTTCACCATTCTTTTTTCACCCATTCCTCCACATCCCATTTTTTCATCACTCATATTATGAGCCAACGTATCACTTTGGTTATCATCCAATGTTTCAACCACACGTTGTTCATGAATATCATGTGGTTCATGAGTATCATGTATATCATCATTACTAGTGATTTAAAAAGACTTATTAAAAATACGACAATAGCCCTTGAAGGAATTCCTTCAAGGGCTATTGTCGTATTTTTAGCATGTTAATATATTGCTAGTATAAGCTATAAGTAAAATTTTTAAGAATTTATTATTTATAACTAATCAAATAAATTTTGCGTTAGAATTGCATTTATGCAATGGCGTTCTGATATAGCACATTTATATAAAGTAAATACCATTATTGATGTGTTTCATAATACCATGTTAAATAAGTAAATTCGGAGTGTGCGGCGTATGAGCCCTGAAATCGATCAAAAAAAACTTGAACAATCAACGGAACAGCTTGGTGCTTTTGAAATTAGCGAAGCAATGTTAGAGTTGGCCCAACATAATGAAAAAAATAATAGCGTTTTAGATGCTGGTAGAGGTAATCCTAATTGGATTAATACTAAGGCCCGATTAGCATTTGCACGTTTAATAGAGTTTGGCGTTGCTGAATCCCGACGAACTATTTTGCAAGGAGACTTGGCAGGGTACACCATACTTGATAATATATCAACGCGCTTTGCTAAATTTCTAGATAACGGTGATGCAGTTGATAACTTTTTACTTGAATCACTTGAATTTGTAGCTAATAAATTTAATATCAACCGTGATGAATTTGTCAAAGAAATAACAGACGGCGTAATTGGCAATAATTATCCTGTCCCAAGTCGCGTATTGAAACACTCCGAAAAAATTTTAAATGCTTATCTACAGTCAACGCTTTATAATGGCGTTGATTTGGCAGATAAAACACATATTTTTCCAACAGAAGGTGGTTCAGCAGCGATTGTCTATATTTTTAATTCGCTACGGGTAAATCATTTATTAAATCCTGGTGATAAAATTGCTGTTAGTACACCAATTTTTACACCGTATTTGCAAATTCCAGTTTTAAACGAATATGAAATGGTAGAAGTTGATTTAACTTCGAGTGCTAAATACAATTGGAAAATTCAACCAGATGAATTAGCCAAAGTAAGTGATCCAGATATTAAAGCTTTATTTTTAGTTAATCCTTCAAATCCCGGTTCAATGGCCTTGAATGAACATTCTTTAAAGCAAATTGAACAATTAATTGCTAATAATCCGGATTTAATCATTATTACTGATGACGTATATGGTACGTTTGTTGATAACTTCCAATCGGTCTATTCAGTTGTACCTAAGAATACGTTACTAGTATATTCTTATTCAAAATTATTTGGTGCAACTGGCTGGCGCGTGGGAATGATTGCCGCGCACGAAGATAATGTCTTTGACCGCTTAATTAGTCAATTACCACAACATCAACGTGCAGAGCTCGATGCTCGTTATGCACTGAATGTTTTGGCCCCAGCTGAGATGAATTTTATTGATCGCATTGTTGCTGATAGTCGAGCGGTTGGCCTTTATCATACAGCCGGTTTATCAACGCCACAACAATTAATGGAAGTCTTATTTTCATTGAACTATTTGCTTGAAGCTGATAATGGGGATTATTACGTTGAAGCTTCAAAAGCTATTGTTGCGAAACGCTATGCAGCTTTGTTTACTAATCTGGGAATATCTACCAATATTAGTCCATATAATTCTAAATATTATGCTTTAATTGATATTTATCAATTAGCTGAGCAACGCTATGACAAAGGTTTTCGTGCGTTTTTAGTTGAAAATTTTGAACAAATTGATTTCCTCTATAAATTATCTAAAAAGAGTGGAGTAGTAGTAATGGATGGGGCAGGCTTTGGTGCTGCAGAAGGGATTATTCGAGTGTCGGAGGCTAATTTACCAGATGACGCGTATAGCCAAGTCGCTACAGCAATATTAGATTTACTTGCAGATTACAACTACCAATACAAACATAACTAAACCATAGCTATTAATATACGTAGCTAGTTTATTAAACAATATGACAAATACCTCTCTAAAGAAAAGTTCTTCAGAGAGGTATTTGTCATATTTGAATATATCGAATTTCTATTTTGGAACGTATTTAGAAGTAACTTATCGCCGTAATAGCAAATTTTTAACCATTTGTTATTACATATCAGGATGCTCTAATTGGCGTAATGCGTTTATAAGTGGCTGTAAACTATCAGGATAAGAGTTGTGATTTTGCAAAATGTATAGCACAATTACTTTTCTCAATTTTTCAATCTGATGTGCAGTTTGTCCATTTTCATTAGCTAAAATTGCTTGTTGTAATTGTTCAATGTTTTGATAGATATTAGTAATTGCTTTGATGTCATTATCCTGAATGGCGTGCTTTAATATTGGTAATAAATGGGTATATTGATATGTTTTCATATTACAAACCTCCTTAACATTAGCTTATCGTCAAGGTATCACAATTGTTCATTAACTGAAATAAGCTTTATTACCATCCAAGTTCACTATAGGGAATGCCTTTAGCATATTGTTCAAGGGCCAATTTACGATCACCAATTAACGTCGCTGGTAATTGGCTGATTGGCCACCAACTTAAGCCGGCATTTTTATGTGGTTCCATCACTTGCGGAATTCCATCATAACTTAGTACTTTGAAATAGCCATTAAAATAAACTTTATCCGTATCGCGATCATGTTTATGAATCATGGTGGCAAATTCTAATTGTCCTGGTAAAACTGTAATTCCTAACTCTTCATTTAGTTCACGGCATAAAGCTTGTGGTAATGTTTCACCAGCTTCAACGTGACCGGTGGCTGCTAAATCATAGGCACCATCTTGATAGCCGGTATTTTGGCGTTTTTGTAATAAAATTTGCGTTCCATCGGGAGAAAACATTAAGGCAAAAACGGCACTGGGTGTTTGATAACGAACTTTCATATTAATTTATTACTCCAATCTTTTTTAGTTAAATTCACCACCACCGGGGAACATCTTACGAATACCGCCAGCTGGATGTGCATCATCACCTAAGTAACGGGGAATAACATGGATATGAGCATGCATGACTGTTTGCCCGGCTGCATCGTTAACGTTAATGCCGATATTGTAGCCATCGGGGTGAAAATCATGCTCCAATAAATCCTTTGCTTCATGAATCAATGAGTTAATTGCAACTATTTCAGGATTAGTCAATTCAAAATAATTTTGTCGATGAACTTTTGGAATTATTAGCAAATGCCCTGTACTAACCGGATATGCATCCCAAAATGCACCAGCCAGATCGTTTTCAAGAATAAAAGTAATTTGTTGACGTTGACAAAATATACATGTTGTATTATCCATAAAGCCCACCATCCTAGATATCTATTAATTATCGTGCATAATACTTTTTATTCTAGCTAAAAAGCTAAAAATTACAATCTTTTTTGTATCAAAAAAGCATCAGTTATTGTAATTCATCACTGATGCTTAGAATTAGTCAAATAAAATATACCAAAAATCCCCTAATTATTGTCTGGTAGCTACCATTAAGTTCCCCCGAACTATGCTAGTAGTCATTTAACTAATTAATCAAGGATAACACAAATCTTGGAAATAAATAGGTATTTCTCAATATTTATTTTAAATAATCGTAAGTATAATTTAAAATTTAAATCTTATAATTAATTTGTGCATTACAATGGTAAAACTAATATAATAATTAATAAAGTTATTGTTAATAAAGGAGTTAAAATTATGCAGTTTGAATTAAATGATGTTGGTATTACTCGTGAAAATAAAGTAATTATTTCAAATATAAATTTAGCGATTACTAAAGGGGACTATTTAACTATAATTGGCCCATCAGGGAGTGGAAAGAGTACTATACTTAAGGTTATGGCCAGTTTAACTGATCCTACTAGTGGTTTAATAAAGTATAACGGTCAAAATATTTTAACGTTAAATCCTATTAACTATCGCCGAGAAGTATCATATTGTGTACAGCAACCAACTTTATTTGGTGACACTGTTCGTGATAATTTAGCCTTTCCATTCCAAATACGGAAGATAAAATTCGATGTAACGAAAGCAGAAACCCTGTTGCAAGAAGCCCATATGGATGCTAGTTATCTTGATCACCCCATTGAAAATTTATCTGGTGGTGAGCGCCAACGGATTGCATTGTTACGTAATATTATTTTCAAACCACAAGTATTACTACTTGATGAGGTTACTACAGGGTTAGATTATGAAAATAAGGCTATTATTCATAATTTAATTCAACAAATGAATGTTGACCATCAAACAACCATTATCCAAATAACACATGATGAGACAGAAATTACGCAAGCTAAACAAATAATTGAAGTCAATGATGGCCATTTAGTAACAGGAGGACACGCATAATGGGAATTGCTGTTAATAATCAGTCTTTATTTTATGTCGCATTACTGGTCTTAATTGCTCTTTTTATTGCTTGGCGTGAAAAATTAGGCCTTGATCGTGATATGATTATTGCCATCATTCGAGCAGTAATTCAGTTAGTAATTGTCGGCTATGTTTTACGATACATAATCCAGCTTGATCAATTGTGGGTAACTTTAATTATCGCGACGTTAATTATTTTTAATGCTAGTTATAATGCAATGAAACGCAGCGCCCTTAAATCATTTAAAATTTCACTTGCTGCCATAGGAATCGGAACTATTATCACTTTAAGCGGTCTTATATTAGCTGGAGCAATCAAACTAGTACCATTTCAAATCATTCCAATTACTGGAATGATTGCCTCAAATGCAATGATTGCTGTTGGTTTATGCTTTAAGACAATGGATCAAGCTTTCAAAGATCAACGCCAACAAGTAATTGAAAAACTAACTTTGGGAGCTGATTTAAAAGATGCAACATTACCAATTATTCGGATGAGTATTAAAACAGCTATGCAACCAACCATTGATGGAGCTAAAACGGTCGGCATTGTTAGCTTACCAGGAATGATGTCGGGTCTAATATTTGCAGGTATCGATCCGGTTCGGGCAATTAAATACCAAATTATGGTCACATTTATGTTAATTTCAACTGCTAGTATTGCTTCCTTCATTGCTGCTTATTTAGGATATCGTAAGTATTTTAATACTCGTAAACAATTAAAAAGTATGAATTAAAAATATTAAAAAGGGAGTGTGCCATCCCTTAATTTTAGTAAGTATTTGCTGTTAAAACTTATCATAGAAATCCGATATATTCCAATTACAAAAAAAGCTAGGGAAAATTTATTTTTCCTGGCTTTTTTGCTAGTATTTCTCGATATTATCTGACTCTGTTATGCTTTCTTAAGATCTTATTCAGTAATACTACTATTCCCAGTCGCTAACATCATCCGATTCCAAAAATTAATATTATTAATTACTAAGATTAATTCTAAGTATTCTTTTTCGCTAAAAATAGTGCGGACACGATGATAGTAACCATCTGTCACAACATAGTTTTGAATGTTGGTAATTTTATAAGCTAAATCTAAGGCCATTTGTTCACGCTCAGTATAGAGATGGGCTTCTTTCCAAACTGGTAGAAATGTTAATTTACGTTCATCGGTATTTACTTTACGGGCCTTTTTAAGATGTGCATTGGTACAAAAGGCACAACCATTAATTTGTGAAACAAAGATATTTACCAATTCAATTAAGTCTGATTCCAAAGTTGTTGCCGCCAAGTTAGTTTGATCCATTTTAACAAGGTAGCCAATTTGTTCACCGATTGTTGTATTATATTTAAGTTTTTCTTCCATGTACTTAAACCATCCTTTCAAGGTTACCCAAAGTATAAACGATGCTTAATTCGCTATCAATAAGTAAGCATATTTTAAAGAATATTGTAAGACAAATTAAGCTTCTATTCATATATCTACAAACTATATTAACTTTACTAAAAATTGTAAATGCCCTAATTCAAAACCATGCAAAAGCCTCCATAAACATGCTAAAATGATACTCAAAATATTGTAGTTACAGTAAAGGAGGGGACATATTATGACTGCTCAGTCGATTGAAGCCATTAGTGCAGAAAATCAACATTTGCAGCAACAATTAGATCTTGAAAACGATCATTACTATCAGTGCTATGCACAATATTTAGATGATAACGGAGCTTTTTGCCGTCCACATGCTTTAGAAGAACATAAACGTATAGTTTTACGCCAAATTGTTCAACTTCAAAAGACACATCAAGATTGTCAAACTTATTTTAAGAAGACAGCAGTAGATTTGGCCAAGTTACATTTAAATACAATCCCTCATTCCGGTATTAGCTATGTGAAAGCTAGTTTGTTATTTGCACTTGCGTTTGCATTTCCACAAATTCTGGGCCCTAGTCACACTTTTGATTTAAATGGTACCGTCTTATTTACATTTGGCTCAATGGCTGGCGCGTGTTTAATTTGTAAAACATTGGCACACACCAAAGATTTTATCCAAAGCTTTATTAGTTGGTTAATTGTTAGCTTAATTGCTAGTTTAAATTTAAGCTTAGCACTATGGATTCAACCTGTTGAAGGCTATCATTTGAGTGGGGCTATTGGAATGATTATTATGTCATTAATTGGTCTGCTTGCTGTCGCACTTAATCCACTCTCAGGACATGAAAATTCATTTGATCGTATTGTATTAGTCTTAGCAGTTAATAATTCAATTTTAGGAATGATTGCCATTATTTTAAATACCATCACTATTAAAGAGGGAGCTAGTCCATTAGCTACTTGGTGGATTGCAGCGCTCTTTATATTAATTGTAGCTTGCTATACGATTTTCATATGGCGGTTGATTAAATACTTTCGCTAATAAAAAGCTTGTCTTACTAATTGGATGATTCTATACTGAAACAAACATATACAGTAGAGGATTTTTTTAATGACACGAGCATGGTTCAGTATTCCCATTACCGATGACTTAAAACTAGTACAACCGGAAATATATATGGGTCAAGAGGTATTTAACTTAGTTACAGAAAATCGAGAACATCTTAATCAATTTTTACCATGGGTAGAACAAATGATTGCTAAAGAACTTGAAGAAAATTTCATTCGGAGCATGCAAATGGCTCATATTCAAGGTACCAGTCAACTATTCTTTATCGCTTCTGGCGATGACATTATTGGTGCAATTGACCTACATAATATAAATCAAAGTGTTCGTAAAGCAGATATTGGTTACTGGCTAAGTAATAAAATAAGTGGTCAAGGCATCATGACTACAGTTGTAAAATTCTTTTGTAACTACGCATTCACTGTATTAACTTTTAATAAATTGACTCTCCAAATTGATGTAGCTAATACTGCCAGTAATCGAGTTGCTGAAAAATGCCATTTTCAATTTATTGGTATGCACCCAGCTGATTTTAATTTACACGGTGAATTACGTGATATGAATTATTATGCTTTATTGAATCCTAACAACAAACATAGTTCTTAAGGCTAGCTAATAAGGTCTAAAATATCACTATATAATGGAAGAAAAAATTAATAATAGATTACTATAGACGCAAAAAGAGTATGCCAAAAGTCTGGTAATATCGAGAAATACACTAAATAACCTCCTTGAAGAATTTTTCAAGGAGGTTATTGTCATAATTCGAATATATTGGCTCTTAATTGATACTACATTTTCTTTTTCTCTATTATTTAAATAGCGAATTCATTATTGTGCTTTGTTATTACGTAATTGGTCAATTAATTGGGCATCCGGCGTAACATACATAGTTGATTGACCTTCAAAAATTACATAACCGGGTTTGGAACCATTGGGTTTACGTAACAATTTAGCCGGAAGATAATCAACCGGAACGTTAGCTGATTCGCGGGCTTTTGAGAAGTAAGCAGCGAGGGTGGCACCTTCTAATAACGTTTGCTCACTGGGATTACTATCATGAATAATAACATGCGAACCTGCCATTTTTTGGACGTGCAACCAAATATCGTTGCGTGCTGCTGTTTTAAGGCTTAATTTATCATTTTGCAAATTATTTTTCCCAACTTCAATTAACGTGCCATCCGTTGCATAGAATTTTTCTGGTTGTGAGATTTGCAAGCGGGCTTTTTTGTTCTTAGCTTTATTGCGAATATAACCTTCCGTCGTCAACTCCATTCGGATTTCATTAATATCTTTGGGACTGGCAATTTCAATTTGTGCCATAATATTTTCTAGGTACTCAAGTTCATGTTGAGTCAGAGCAATTTGCTCGTCAACATAAGCCACGGCCTTTTTTAACTTATTATACTTGGTAAAATATTTTTGTGCATTTTGAGAAGGACCAATTTGATTACTCAATGGAATTTTCATTGGTTTTTCATTGTCATAATAATTTGGTAACGTAATTTCCGTCATTCCACGTTCAACTTGGTAAAGGTAGGTCGTTAATAACTCACCTTTAACCTTAAATTCGTCGGCATGGGCTGATTCGTCAAGAGTTTTTTCAAGCTTCTTTAACTTAGTTTTGTTCTTCTTAATTTCATTACGGACGACGCGAATCACATTACCAGCTTGTTGTTGTACCCGGTCACGTTCAGCACGATCGGCAAAGTAGATATCTAACATTTCGCCCAAGGTCGCAAATTCACGCACTGTTCCAGGTAAAGTTAACCACTTAAATGGTGCAAAGACGACTTTGTTGTTCGTCGCTAAATCAATTAATTGTGGTGCCGGGGTACTAAAGTTTGCCAACCAGTTTTGAGCATGGGCCATAGCATCGCCGGGTTCATGTACTACGGTTGCTAATTCTAGCGCCGAATCAAAGGCAAAACCTTGAAAATGGCCTTGAATCGCTTTAGCTAAATCTTTTTGATCAGGAATATCCAAGATAAAGTTCGCCAAGCCTTGCAATGAATCATATGGGTTAATAACATCTTGCTTAGGTGGGGCAATATATTGCGCCCCAGGGTATAGTGAACGGACCCGGTTTTGATCGGCCGAAACGTGTTTGATTAATTCAATAATCTTATTAGTCTTTTGGTTAACCAAGAACAAGTTTGAGTGACGGCCCATCATTTCAAGAATTAACACAACTTCCTCTAAATCTCCGAGTTCATCATGGGTTAAAACTGATAATTTAATAATCCGGTCATTTTCAACTTGTTCAATCTTTTCGATTTTGGCACCTTCGAGGTGTTTGCGTAACATCATCGCAAAAGATGGTGGGGTGGTTGGGTTAGCGTACGGAATGTTAGTGATTTGAGCCCGCGCAAAAGTAGGATGTGCAGATAATAGTAGCGGATAATTCTTACCATTATTCCGAATCACTAAAATAACTTCTTGGGGGTAGGGTTGATGAATCTTAGCGATTCGTCCACCAACTAAAAGCCCTTGGAGTTCAGTAACCATTGCATGCGTAAATAAACCGTCAAAACTCATTGAGCATGTTCCTCCATTTGTAAAATAATTCAATAGTTACTATTATACCGCATTTTACATAGATTGTAGATAAAGTTAAAACTCAGTTGTAGTAGTAAGCTTAGTATTAATTCGAGTTTATTAAGTAATTTTCAATGTACAATTAATAGCCATCTTAAATTAATATTTATATTAATAATCGCCAAATATATAGTTGGTATATACAATAAGCGTTTAATATGATAAACTAAAAGAAATTCAATTTTAGTTAACTAAAGGACATATAGTATTATGAAATCAAGTTTGGATGCTTTACGCGATAGTGAGAAAATTCAACGTAGTGCGTTAATGAAAATTACAAAGCAATATAATTTAACCATTGCCGAGTGGCAATTACTGACAACTATGATGGCTGGCTTTGATACTCAAGATAAGTTATCAGCAGAAACCGGACTTGATACATCAACACTTTCAAGACAATTAAAAAGTATTTTTGCAAAAGAATTTGTCGATAAAGTTGCCACCGGTCGCGATCGTCGGCAACTTGTATATTCTGTTTTACCAAAAGGGACAGAAGCTGTTTTGGCAATTAATACAGAATATCAAAAACTTGAAGGTGTTATTTTTGACAAATGGTCTAATGAAGAAATTAATATGCTTCGAATTTTATTAAATCGCTTAGAAAAATCAATGGGACGTGTTGCAGAATAATTAAGTTTTTATATAGCAATTTGACAAGCTGTTTAACAAAACAGTATGATAGAATATATTTTGATATTGAAAAATTTTGATATTGAAAATAAAATTTATCTGTATTTTTTAGAGAAACGAGGGTTATTGAATGAAAATCGCCGTGGTTACTGACAGTACTTGTTACTTAAACGACGAAGAAGTTGCGAATAATAATATTACTGTTATTCCAATTCCGGTGATTGTAGATGGACAGGTATATGAAGAAGGCGTAACAGTTTCAAACGCCCAATATTATGATATGTTGGCTCATTCACAATCATTCCCATCAACTTCACAACCAGCTATTGGTCAATTGATTAATGTTTATGAAGGCCTACGTGATCAAGGGTTTGATGCAATTATTTCAATTCACTTATCATCTACAATTTCAGGGATGTATAATACAGTTGCAAACGTTGCTAATCAAATTGATGGGGTTAAGATTTATCCATACGATAGCCAAATTACGATGCGGTTAATGGGTGAGTTAGTTATAGATGCTGCTCGTATGGCTAATGCTGGTGAAACACCAGAAGATATTTTGGCCGAACTAGACAAAGTTCGTAAAACAATCAAAGAATTCTTTGTTGTTGATGATTTACAAAATTTAGTGCGTGGCGGTCGATTATCGAATGCAAGTGCTTTTATTGGTTCAGTTTTAAAAATTAAACCATTACTAACTTTTGATGACAATACTCATGAAATTGTCGCATTTGAAAAAGTACGTTCAATGAAGAAAGCACGTAAGCGTGTTGAAGAATTGTTCGCCGAAGTTATGGCAACTGTTCCGTATACAATTAAGTTAACTGTTTATCATGCCAATGCACCTAAAGTGGCAGAGGAATGGTATACTGAATTAAAACAAACTTATCCAACGTTATCAATTGAAATTGCTGAAATTGGTCCAGTTATTGGAACTCATCTCGGTCAAGGTGCTTTAGCACTTGGCTGGATGCAAGATACATCAGTAAACTAATATAAAACATAATTATTTTTTGATAACGGCTTGTGATATTTATTTATTATTTGATTGCTATTTTTTTGAATCTTCATTTATATGGTAAAATATTTATCAGATGGAGATTTCATATTTACATTAATGGAAATTTCCCGATAACGGAAGTTTCCGTTTTTTATTCTCATGAAATCCAAGTAGGAGGACCAAATGAAAATTGGTATTGATCAAATCGCTTTTGCAACAAGCGATAAATATCTTGATTTGACAGAATTAGCCCATGCCCGGGATACAGATCCAAACAAATTCTTAATCGGGATTGGTCAAAGTGAACAAGCAGTAATTACTAAAACACAAAACATTGTCACATTAGGGGCAAGTGCCGCTGCTCAGATTATTAACGATAGCAATCGCGATATGATTGATATGATTTTAGTAGCTACTGAATCAGGTATTGATAATTCTAAGTCAGCTGCTGTCTATATTCAAAAATTACTTAAACTAAATCGCTATGCTCGAACACTTGAACTTAAACAAGCATGCTATGCTGGTACGGCTGGATTAATGTTTGCTCGTGATTTCGTTGCAAGCCATCCAGAAAAACAAGTTTTAGTGATTGCCGCTGATGTAGCACGTTATGGTATTAATACTCCTGGGGAAGTTACCCAAGGTGGGGGTGCGGTGGCAATGTTAGTTAAAGCAAATCCACAAGTTATTAGTTTTAACGATGATAATGTTTACATGTCAGATGATGTGATGGACTTTTGGCGGCCAATTTATCGGAGTGAAGCTTTAGTTGATGGTCATTTTTCAGCAAATATCTACCAAGATTTTTTTAAAGAATTATGGGATCGTTACCGGTCCACTACTGGCCATGCCATTAATGATTTTAAAGCTTTTGCATTTCACTTACCATTTACCAAAATGGGCTTAAAAGGCTTACGCGAAATCTTACCTGAAGCAACTGAAGACCAACAAGCAGCGTTACTTGCTGAATTTGAAGCTAGTCGCGTTTATAATCGACGGGTAGGGAATTTATATACCGGTTCCTTGTACTTGAGCTTGATTTCGTTATTGGCAAATGGTTCAGTTCAAGCTGGGGATCGAATTGGTTTGTTTAGTTATGGCTCAGGGGCCGAGGGAGAATTTTACTCAGCCACCGTTGAAGCTAACTTTAAGCATGGCTTACAAACTGACTTTAATGCTTTGTTTGCTAAGCGAACACAGGTTAGTGTTGCTGAATATGAAGAAATTTTTGCCGATAAAGCACCAAATGATGGTCAAAATGTGATGTTTGATTTAACCAATGATCCTAATCGGTTTGTTTTAGCGGGAATTCAAGACGAAAAACACGTCTATAAGCAACAATAATTTTTTACTAAAAACGTTACGGTAAGCTTGCCGTAACGTTTTTAAATTGGTGCGTATTATTAATTTTTTAAATTAAAAATTAGAAAAAGTTTGTAAATTCACTTGTATATTGATAGCATTAGAGAATGATATATTAAAAGTATTGTATTTTGATTAAAACAAAAATTAGAATGGGATACTTATGATTTATATGGAGAGAGAGGTTTTTTTATGGATATATTCCGCAAGCTAACTTGGTTCTTCAAAGAACAAAAAGCGATGTACATTCGTGGGCTCCTTGCATTGATGATGACGGCATTTTTAAATATGATTCCGCCATTTTTAATCGGTTATACCGTCAATCAAATTGTCGCCCATAGTTTAACACCGATGAAGTTAGCTTTAATTTTACTGGGGGTCGGCGCCGAAGCTGTGACCCTCTATGCATTCCGATATATTTGGGCCGTGCACATTTGGGGTGGGGCAACGTACCTCGAACGGAAGTTACGGCAACGCTTGTACATGCATTTTATGCACATGGACACCAAATTTTACCAAACATATCGGACTGGGGACTTAATGACGCGGGCAACTAATGACTTAATTCAAATTCGCCAAGTTGCGGGGATGGGAATTTTGACCTTAGTTGACTCATTAACGACTGGGACAGTTACGATTATTACGATGGCGTTTGTTGTTGATTGGCGCTTAACGTTAGTCGCCATCTTACCATTCCCATTATTAGCCGTGATGTCAATTAAATTAGGTCATCGGATGCATAATGCCTTTGGTGATCAACAACGCGCCTTTTCTAAGTTAAGTGATAAGGTTCAAGAATCACTTTCAGGGATGAAAGCCATCAAGACATTAGGTCAAGAAGCGCAAGATATTGAAGATTTCAACGCGCATAACAAGGCTTTGATGCAGGCTTATAAAAAAGTTGAGTTTGTTGGGGCATTGTATGACCCACTAACGACCATGATTATTGTGTTGGCGTATGTTGCAACCATTATCTATGGTGGTTGGTTAGTCTTACATCAACAAATCAATATCGGCCAATTAGTCTCATTTATTGCTTACTTATCAATGTTAATTTGGCCAATGTTTGCGATTGGTCAATTATTTAACATTATCGAACGCGGGAATGCCTCATATGACCGGGTTATGAACATTTTAGATAATGAAACCCACATTAAAGAAGCTGAAAATCCCGTTATGCTACCTGCACAAGGTGATCTTCATTTTGCTATCAAGCAATTTCAATATCCTGATGATGCTGAAATTGCGCTTCAAGATATTGATGTGACAATTAAAGCCGGCCACACGCTTGGAATTGTTGGCCAAGTTGGGGCGGGGAAAACTTCATTATTGAAGTTACTCCTCCGTCAATATGATAACTACGAGGGTGTCATTACTTTAAATGGTGAAGATATTCGCCAATTCCCCCAAGACACATACTTGCGTTCGATTGGTTATGTGCCGCAAGAAGGGTTCTTATTTAGTACTTCGATTAAAGAAAATATTCGCTTTGCTCGGCCAGATGCTAGTGATGAACAAGTCCATGCTGCCGCACAAAAAGCAGCCTTCCATGACGACATTATGAACATGCCCGATGGTTATGAAACAGAAGTTGGTGAACATGGGATTAGTTTATCTGGTGGTCAACGCCAACGGCTTGCTATTGCCCGAGCATTGTTAATTAATCCAGAAATTTTAATTCTGGATGATTCATTATCCGCGGTTGATGCCCGGACCGAAGCCGCTATTTTAGCTGTTTTAAAACGTGATCGCGCTAATAAAACGACCATTATTTCTGCTCACCGGATGAGTTCAGTAATGAATGCGGAAAACATTATTGTGTTTGATCATGGTCAAATCAAAGAACGTGGTACTCATGCTGATTTATTGGCTAAAAATGGTTGGTATGCAATGATTTACCAACAGCAACAACATGGGATGGACGCTACCATCCAAGGAGGTGAAGCTTAATGGCCAAAGAACAATCAATTTGGGCGGAAAAATTAACGTTTAAAGACCAAGTTAAAGTCATTAGAGGCTTATTGCCATTTGCTAAGCCTTATAAATGGTACTTCTTTAGTGCCATTGTTGCTATTGGGGTTGTATCAGCCATCAATGTCTTATTACCACGGATTTTACAAGAATTCATGAATAAGTATTTAGGTCATCTCGATACTAAGTTCCAAGTTTTAATAATTTTTGCCGCCGTTTACTTTGGGGTTTCACTGCTCAAAGCAGTATTCCAATTTCTGCAAGAATACTTATATGGTCTTGGTGGGGCCTATGCGGAGGTTAATACCCGTGAACAACTTTACCGCCATATTCATACCCTGGGGATGCGGTATTTTGACCAAAATCCGGCTGGTTCGATTTTGTCACGAGTAACCAATGATACCCAAGCCTTGTTTGAAGTTTGGCGGCTATTCATGCTCGTCTTAATGGGGACGTTTGGTTTGGTGGCTTCATACTACGCGATGTTTGTCACTAATGCCAAAATTGCCTTAGCCTTACTAATTTTCTTACCGTTCTTATTCGGGGCCGTGTTCTACTACCAACGAGTAAGTTCCAAAGTTTATGGTGGCATGCGGGAGAAACTATCCCAATTAAATGCCAAAATTGCCGAATCAATAAACGGAATTAATGTGATTCAACAATTCCGCCAAGAAATGCGGATGGGAAAAGATTTTGCGGTGACCAACGATGAATATCAAATGGCCCGGATTCGGATGATCAAAACTGAATCGTTGTTACTTAATCCTTTGATGAACTTATTTAATGGGTTAGGAATTGTGATTATCTTAGGGATGTTTGGTTGGCATTCAATGGATGCGGCTGTCGCGGCCGGTACGGTCTACGCCTTTATTTCATATTTGAATAACTTCTTTGCACCAATGAGTGAAATCATGCAAGAATTAGCGTTATTCCAAGATGGTTCTGTCGCAGGGGTCCGGGTCTTGCGCATTCTTGAAAATCAAGAACTTGCCCCCGCACAAGTCGCACATCCCCACGGTGAAATCACCCAAGGTAAAATTGAATTCAAAAATGTAACGTTCTCCTATGATGGGGTTCATCCAATTTTGAAGAATTTATCATTTACGGCCTTACCTGGCCAAACGATTGCCTTAGTTGGTCACACTGGTTCTGGTAAGAGTTCAACGATCAATGCTTTGATGCGTTTTTATGATTTCCAAGAAGGCCAAATTTTAATTGATGATCAAGATATTCGCGAATATCCGATTGCCGAAATTCGCAAAAAACTTGGCCTGGTATTACAAGAATCATTCATGTTCTACGGGGATGTTAGTTCAAATATTCGAATGTTTAACCAAGACATTACTGATGAACAAGTTAAAGCGGCTGCTGAATTTGTCCAAGCAAGTCGTTTTATAGAAGAATTACCAAAAAAATATGCTGAACCCGTGATTGAACATGGAGCAACATTTTCAGCTGGTGAAAAGCAATTACTTAATTTCGCCCGAACAATTGTTACCAATCCTAAGATTTTAGTGCTCGATGAGGCAACGGCTAATATTGACACTGAAACTGAAGTTACCATTCAAAAAGCACTCGCTAAGATGCGTAATAACCGGACTACGATTGCCATTGCCCACCGTTTGTCAACGATTGAAGATGCTAATTTAATTTTAGTGCTTGATCAAGGTGAAGTCATTGAACGTGGTACTCACGCAGAATTACTTGCTTTAAATGGTAAGTATAAAGAAATGTATGATCTTCAAGGAAAAGAAGTTTAGTTAGAAAGCCGACAGAATTTTACTGTCGGTTTTTTATTTTGCCCTTAAATATTATTCAATCTAACCGATAATTATTATTAAGGAAATATAAAGACAATAACACTTATTTAAACAACTTAAGAAAAGAGGGATAAATATGGTCAGTAGTAGTGGTTTGGGTGGCGCCTACATGGGACAATATTCAGGAATTAATAATCAGACAATTGATCAATTAGTTCAAGCTGAATCAACACCAATGTTACTAATGCAGCAACAAGTTCAAAAAATTCAAAATAAAGAGACTGCCTGGGGGGACATTCGCTCACGTTTAAACAACTTACTTAATAAAGTTACTAATTTACAAAAACCTGAAATATTTAATACCAAAGTTGCTAGCAGTTCAAATGATCAAGTAGCAACTATTAGTGGTGATGTTACTGCTGCTGAGGGTAGTCATGATTTAATTGTTAAGCAACTAGCAACTAATACTAAAGTGACTGGGACGCGAATTTCTGATGTCAAAAATAGTAAGGAAGCTCTTAAGTTAACCGGATCATTAGATTTATCACTAATCTATAAAGGGAATGGCGATATCAAAGATAGTATGGATAATTCTTTGTCGATTCCTAATGCTCCTAGTAATGATAGTGTTGTTGATAAATCCAAGTTAACAATTGATATTACAGAAAATGACAGTATCAGTAATATCGTTGATAAAATTAATGCTCAAAGTAAGACTACTAATATTCAAGCTTCAGTCGTTGACAATCATTTGGTCATTAAGAGCATGCTAGCAGGTAATTATACTATCAATACAACTAGCGAAACTGATAATTTGATTAATAAATTAGGCTTGGATCAAGTAAAGAGTTCAAATGGTCATGCTGCACTTTTTTCAATTGATGGCCTTGAAACTGCACGGAATAGTAATTCAATTACGGATGTTTTAGATGGTGCTACTGTAACATTGACGGGGCTTAGTCAAAAAGCAACCAGTGATGATAGTGCTGAGTTGCAAACAACGACAATTGGTTTAAAAAATGATGATAATAAATTCGAAGGTGCTGTTAATGACTTTGTTAGTCAATACAATAGTTTAATGGGTTTAATTAAATCTGATTTAAATGTTGGTGATCCCAGTAAAGCCGATAATCAAACCGGTTCGTTAGCTGGTGATAGTGATTTAATTCAATTACAAGCTCAATTACAACGGATTATCACACCTTCAGCAAATAATAAAGGGAATGATACACTCTCAGCTAACAGTGTTGGAATTTCTTTAATTGATAAAGAAGGTACATTAGGCTTTGATACTACAACCTTTCAAAAAGCATTAAAAAATAACCCGCAAGCGGTTAAAGATTTCTTCTATTCTGCAGATATTGCGCCTATATCAGGTTCAGCCTCTAATGAAAAAGGCTATACTACAGTTTTAAGTAAATTTGCAAATTCGTATCTTTCAACATCGACAGGTAAAACTGGAATCATTGCTAGCAAGACAACTAGTTTTGATGCGACAATTAAAGATTTAAATCAACAAATTGATAACTTTCAAGATCGTTTGACTGCCAAACGCCAACAATATGTAAGTCAATTTAGTGCCTTAGATTCATTTATGATGCAAGCTCAAGCACAACTAAATTACTTCACCCAACAAATTGGTGCCAATACAAATAATAATAACAATCGTTAATAATCTTGATTCGATGGGATAAAGCAGTGATCTGCAAACTCTAACCGAGGTTAAACACATCAAGAAATACACTAAATAGATCCCTGAAGATTTTTTCAAGGGATCTATTTAGTGTATTTTGATTATATAGACTGCTTGAGCATAGCCTGATTACAAGCTAATCATGCCTAAACATTTTCAAATTATCCTAACTGACCATTAAACAATGCTTTAACAATAATAATGATTAACCCAAAGATAATTAAAATTAGCGCTAATCTTGAAATAGTCACATTCTTTGAACGATAAATCCCACCCCAGAGCCGTTCACGTGGAGTTAATAACATCGTAATTACACCAATTATCGTAATAAGTATTCCTAAAAATATCACATA
The DNA here is from genome assembly GCF_012396505.1 of Periweissella fabalis. Taxonomy (GTDB): domain Bacteria; phylum Bacillota; class Bacilli; order Lactobacillales; family Lactobacillaceae; genus Periweissella; species Periweissella fabalis. Next base: position 398,115 of record NZ_JAAXPN010000001.1, read on the forward strand.
ATCCATTTATCAGGCCTCCTTTAAAATAGCGATTACTAGGTTATAAGTATTATATCAAATTATTTAATAACCTTGAAAGTGTCATTGCGAACATATGTTCATATTGGTATAATATGTCCTATGAAAAAAGAACAGAGCAAAAAAACCGTATTAAGTAAAGAAGAGCGGCAACGCATTTGGCAGTTGTTAACCCCAGCACAGCAAGCCGTCTTAAATGAACATGTGCGTTATCGCCAAACTTCATTATTCACTAATAGTAATTTACTAGGTGAAAGTACTGACTGGGAATTTGTTGCGTATCAACTAAATGAGAACTATGACAACGTTCAAGGTAAGCAATTATTTTGTGATTGTGGCCGGCGCTTAAAACATCAATACATGTTGCAAAATCAGACTAGTGGTAAAATGTTGAAACTTGGGATTAGTCATTTTGCTGATCACGCCCAAATTCCTGAACCCATCATGCGCCAATTGCAAACCCAAATTCACCAACTCAACTTTGGTTTAGATGAAACGCTACGCCGGTATCGTCGAGGGGTGAAGTTAAATCCTGCTGTTAAAGCATGGTTATTAGCCCAAGATACGCACAATTATGCCCCATTTACCCAAGAATATGTTGCAGTGGACTTACCTTTAACGGTTGAAGATACGTACGCCATTCGTAATGCGTTTGCCCGATTTGAGCGTCAACAATTAAAAGCCCAGCAACCAGTCGTTAAACGCACCCGACGGACCAAAAAGGTGAAACAAGCTGAAAATCAAGCCAAAGTTGACTTATACTTAAAAGCCTTTGATTGGTAGGGATGGTTGGTACTTGTATTTAATAAGCGATTTCATGTATAATATAGGTTACTGAAATTTTACAACCTTCAAATTGTAATGATTCTCAGAATCTAAAGAAATGATGGTATTGTTATGACACAAGATAACAGTCAAACACGTGTAGTTGTCGGTATGTCTGGTGGGGTTGACTCATCAGTTGTGGCGCAAGTACTCAAAGACCAAGGCTATGATGTCGTGGGCGTATTTATGAAAAACTGGGATGACACTGATGAATTCGGTGTTTGTACCGCTACGGAAGATTACAAAGATGTCGCTAAAGTAGCCGATGAGATTGGAATTCCGTACTACTCAGTTAACTTTGAAAAGGAATACTGGGACCGTGTGTTCCAATACTTCCTTGACGAATACAAGAAGGGCCGGACACCTAATCCGGACGTAATGTGTAATAAAGAAATCAAGTTCAAAGCTTTCTTGGATTACGCGATGGAACTTGGAGCTGATTATGTCGCAACTGGGCACTATGTCCAAGTTGAAAAGGATGAAAATGGTATTACACATATGCTTCGTGGTGGTGATGCAAATAAGGATCAAACTTATTTCCTTTCACAACTATCACAAGAACAAATTAGTAAAGTTATGTTCCCAATCGGTCATATGCAAAAAAGCGAAGTTCGTAAGATTGCCGAAGAAAACAACTTAGCAACTGCTAAGAAGAAGGATTCAACTGGGATTTGCTTCATTGGTGAACGTAACTTCAAAGAATTCCTTAGTAACTACTTACCAGCCAAAGAAGGTCGTATGATGACTTTTGATGGGCGTGACATGGGACCACATGCTGGTTTGATGTACTACACAATTGGTCAACGTAAAGGCCTTGGAATTGGTGGTCAAAAGGGTAATGAAGATCCATTCTTCGTAGTTGGTAAAGACCTTGAAACTAATACTTTATTCGTTGGTCAAGGGGATGACAACAAATACTTGTTTGCAACTCACTTGGAAGCGTCTGAAGTAAGCTTTACAACGCCAATTGATCGAGGCTTGGAATTCCACTGTACAGCAAAATTCCGTTACCGCCAAAAAGATACTGGTGTAACCGTTAAACTTAATGCTGACAAGACTTTGGCAACTGTCATCTTTGATGAGCCAGTTAAAGCAATTACGCCAGGTCAAGCGGTGGTCTTTTATGATGGGGCTGAATGTTTTGGTTCAGCTATCATTGATCGGGCTTATAACGACGAAAAAGAACTCCAATATGTTTAACATTAATTGTAAAATTCCAGCAGATTTTGATAGTTTGCTGGTCTTTTGCTATTTAAAAAAGCTAAAATTGAAAAAACATTAATCCTAGCGATAATCACAAACTAGGGCATAAATATGCTAAGATAAAGCAATAAATAGTTTAGAAAGTTGGAATAATTATGGAACATGGATACGTTAAGATTTGGGACGAAGAAAAGGGCTTTGGGTATATCGAAATTACCGGTCAAGATGACATTTTTGTTCATTTCTCAGGCATTGTTGGTGATGGTTTTAAAGCTTTAACAGTTGGTGATTACGTTGAATTTGTTGTGGTTGAAGGAGTTCGTGGCCCCCAAGCTGCCCAAGTACACGTAATTGATGCACCAATTGCAGACTAATTAATGGAGGCATTATTATGGATTTTGCAGAAAAAGTTATTGGACGTGAACTAAAATATCACGGTGCCATTATTGACGTTGAGGTCCAAACGGTTGAATTACCCAATGGCCAAACAGCAACCCGTGATATTGTCCACCATTGTCCAGCGATTGCAATTTTAGCAATTACTGATGACAACAAAGCCGTGATTATGCGTCAATGGCGAACTGCCTTAGCTAAGGAAACTCTTGAAATTCCAGCAGGAAAAGTAGATGATCGTGATACTGATCCATTACAAACTGCGATTCGTGAATTAAATGAAGAAACTCGGATGCAAGCTGCCCATATTGAAAAAATTAGTAGTTTTTATCTTTCAGCGGGCTACGCAGATGAATTAATGCATCTGTATTTGGCAACTGGTTTAACACCAGTTACTGATGAATTACCCCAAGATGATGATGAAAATCTCGCCCTCAGCACGTACACTCTTGATGAATTAGCCGCTTTAAATGCCCAAGGTTTACTCGATGATTCAAAAACGCAAGTGGCTTACTGGTATTGGGCAGCCAACCAAGCCTATGTAAAGGGGTTAATCAATGGATAAAGACCCAATTACGCGTAAAGAGTATCGTGAATATCAACAAAGTCATCAAAAAGCAACGCCAACCACTGAAGATTCAACTATGCGGCGCATGCATGATGGGCGCTATGTTGATGAAAACGGTGAGATTCATACGCGCGACGATAGCTTTGCACAAGAGCCCCAAGGTGAAAGTGAGCGCCAAACCGCGCAACGTTTTGCCAAAAATAAACGTTATGACATGGACGAATTTGGGCGATTGACTTCTTTAGGGAAGCAACAACGACTTAAGTTCCGTTTAAATGTCACGATTGTGATTTTAGTGTTATTAATTATTGCTACATTTTTAGTTTTACGCTTTGTCGATTAACTAGTTTACTTACATGATATTGAGAGGAATTTGAAAAGAATGAAATACGGAATTATTAACGCCATGCCAGAAGAAATGGCTAACTTAGAAGCAGCGATGGAAAACCTTGAAATCAAGAGTATTAAGCACATTGATTTTCACGTTGGTACCATTGCTGGTCAAGACGTGGTGGTTGTTGAATCAGGAATTGGTAAAGTCCAAGCTGGTTTAACCACAGCTTTATTGATTACTAACTTTGATGTTGATGTTATTATCAACTCTGGTTCCGCTGGGGCCATTGGCGAAGGATTGAAGATTGGGGATGTCGTAGTTGCATCCGAAACCGCCTATCACGATGTTGATGCCACGGTCTTTGGTTATAGTTACGGGCAAGTACCCCAACAACCAGCTCGCTTTGTCGCTGATAAAAACCTTGTTACTCAAATTATGGATGCTGCTAAAAGTACCGGTTTACATACTGTGACGGGCTTAATCGTAACTTCAGATTCATTTGTGGCTAGTGCGCAACAAGTTGACCGTATCAAAGCTAACTTCCCTGATGCAATGTCTGCTGAAATGGAAAGTGCTGCGATTGCTCAAGCCGCCCATCAATTTGGGATTCCTTATGCTGTAATTCGCGCCATGTCTGACAATGCTGATGGGGATGCTGGTGTTACTTTTGACGAATTTATCGTACAAGCTGGTAAACAATCAGCTGACATGTTAATTGCACTTTTCAAAAACCAAGCTGCTAAGTAATTATCGCTAGTTGTTTCTTGAAAAGGACGGAAAAATGAAAGAAGTTGCTTTAAATACCGGGGTTGTATATTTAGATAATGCAGCCACTACTCCAATGGCACCCGAAGTAATTGATACCATGTTAACAACCATGCAATCAACGTTTGGGAATGCCTCATCAACACATGCCTTTGGTCGTAAAGCCCACATGGTGCTTGAAAATGCCCGCCAAGTTATTGCACGTTCGATTAACGCCAAAGATGAAGAAATTGTCTTTACCTCTGGTGGAACGGAATCTGATAACACGGCCATTATTGGAACCGCTGAAGCACGTCAGCACCTAGGTAAACATATTATTACTAGTGCGGTTGAACATGAAGCAGTTTTAAAACCATTAGCATGGTTAGCCGAACACGGTTTTGAAATTACTTACTTACCAGTTAATGAAGCTGGTGAAGTCAGTGTGGCTGACCTAAAAGCGGCTTTACGTGATGATACAATCTTAGTAACCATTATGATGGGGAATAACGAAGTCGGTTCCCATATGCCCATTCGTGAAATTGGAGCAGTCTTAGCAGATCACCAAGCATGGTTTCACACTGATGCAGTCCAAGCATATGGCTTACTAGATATTGATGTTAAGCGTGATCATATTGATATGCTATCAACCTCTGCGCACAAGATTAATGGCCCTAAGCAATTAGGGTTCTTGTACCGCCGCGATGGCTTGGTCTTTCCAAGTTATTTAAAAGGTGGCGATCAAGAAGAAAAACGTCGCGCTGGGACCGAAAATATTCCAGCAATTGCTGGCTTTGCAACCGCGGTTGAATTAATTACACCAGCAGAAAAAGCTAAGCGGCAAGTCAAATACGCCGCCTTTAAAGATCAAGTGTTAAGTGGTTTAGCGGCCGCTGACATTGATGTTGCTGTTAATGGGGCTATTAAAGAAGATTCGCTCCAACATGTGTTAAACATTTGGATCAAAGGGGTTTCAACGTATGTCATGCAAACTAATCTTGATATGGCTGGCATTGCCATTTCAGGTGGTTCGGCATGTACGGCTGGTTCCCTTGAACCATCGCATGTCCTAACGGCGATGTATGGTGAAACTTCACCACGGATTGAAGAATCACTCCGGATTAGCTTTGGCACGTACACGACTAGCGCTGACATTGATGCGTTGGTTGCCAATATTGCCAAAACGGTTAAACGTGTCCTTAAATAGACCGGTTAACGAACAATAACTAACTTAAAAAGCCTCACTAACAATCTGTGCATTGTTAGCGGGGCTTTTTTGCGACTTAAATTTGGTTAAAATAGGCTGGAAAAAGGGCCTGGATTTCAGTAGTCAAATAATTTTCAAGATATTCAAACTGAATTTTTTGGGGTATCTTTTGCTATTAACTATTCCAAAGATAATTGAATTCAAAATTCCGTCACTTGTGTATCTCGCGGTAGCATGTGCTTTGAAATACTGGCGAGTTTAGCTAGTAAAAAAGTTAATTTTTGTGTTCGCCAGCTAATATACGCAGCTAATAAATCGATATTTTCAATCACATCTTGCGGATTATGTTGAGTAATAGTTGCTAAGCGCTTTAAGCGATATTCAACCGTTTTACGATGTACATGCAGAATGGTCGCAGTTTTAGCGATGCTATGGTTTGTAATGGTAAATACCCAAAACGTATTTAAGAGATTTAACTCATCTTGTCCGCTGCCTAAGTTATTAATAATTGTCACTAAATGCTCCTTAGCAATCCCGCTATTACGTAATGCTTCAAATTGTTGAGTCATTTGATAAGTTGCTTGATGGTTAATAGAATTTGGGGTCGTAAAACATAGTGCTTGGAGTGCTTCTTTAATTGTCCCAGATATGTCAAAGTGGGCTTTGCCAATTCCAATTTGATTAGGCGTACTAAAATACTTTGTTACTAGGGTTGGAGACTCAAATTGGTGCAAAATAAAAACAATGTGTTCTGCATCTAATCGAAAGCTTAACTGGATGTGCATTGGTCGGGTTATTTGTTGTGAATGTTTAATAACAATCGCGTAATAAGCTTGGCGTAAATCAACACCTAATGTATAAGCTTGCTGTTCAAAAGCTGGAGAAATAGGTTTATCCATATCAGCGATTGTTAGCCATTCATGTAAAAAGCGCTCAGTTTTATTTACCATGAATACCTCCATTCCATTATCCAGAAATATATTTTTGTTAACCATTTGGATAACTATATTTTCATTTTATACCCTATATTAAGTAACAACAATCGCTTAATATAAAGGTTAGGAGGGCTTCTATTAAAAGTTTATGCATATTTAAAAAGGAGGAAAACTTAATGAAGAAACCAGTAATTAATGTTAACTCAGAAATAGGAACTTTAAAATCAGTCCTATTAAAACGTCCAGGTGAAGAAATTGAAAATATTACTCCTGATACAATGACACGGCTTTTGTTTGATGATATTCCGTATTTAAAAATTGCCCAAGAAGAGCATGACTTTTTTGCAAAAGTTCTTAATGATAATGGTGTCGAGGTTGTCTATCTTGAAGATTTAGTTGAAGATGTTTTTAATCTTGCCTCAGACATAAAACTTGAATTTATCGAGCGATTTTTGTCTGAATCTGGTTATGACTTGGGAACAACACATGATGCATTACTTGCATATTTGGATGATTTTACCAATGATCAATTAGTAGCTAAGTTGTACGGTGGTATTCGACGAAATGAATTAGATTTCATTAATGATTCATTGCATGATTTAGCTGGTCGCGATGCACAAAATCCTTACTTATTAAATCCATTACCCAATGCTTACTTTACTCGAGATCCGCAAGCAGCAATCGGTAATGGTATTACTATTAACCGTATGACTTATTCAGCCCGCCAACCAGAATCATTATTTACAGAATATGTGATGCGTTATCATCCTCGGTATACTGGCAAAGTAAATATTTGGCGGAATCGTAATAATATGACCCGACTTGAAGGTGGTGATCAATTAGTATTAAATAACCATGTCTTAGCAATTGGAGTTTCACAACGGACTTCATCCAAATCAATTGAGGCCTTGGCACGAGAATTATTTGCAAATACAGCAGCAAATTTTGATACTATTGTTGCTATTGAAATACCGCATAACCATGCAATGATGCATTTAGACACGGTATTTACAATGATTAATCATGATCAGTTTTCTATTTTTCCAGGTATCATGGATGAAAAAGGACAAATGAATATTTTTATTATGACTCCTGGACCTGATAATACAATTAAACTAAGCCATCGAACAGATTTGATGGCGACACTAAAAGAGGTTTTAAAGCTCCCAGAATTAGATTTAATCCAAACTGGTGGTGGGGATAAAATTATTAGCCAACGTGAACAATGGAATGATGGTTCAAACACCTTAGCAATAGCACCGGGTGAAGTTATTACTTATGATCGTAACTATGTTAGTAATGAGTTACTTCGCCAACATGGTATTATCGTGCATGAAGTTCGCTCTAGTGAATTATCACGTGGTCGTGGAGGACCAAGATGTATGTCACAACCACTTTGGCGTGAAGATTTATAAACTAATTACCATCTAAAGGGGAGGCATTTGTATGACTAGTATTAATACTAATACCATCAATTCAGTTTTCCAAGGGCGATCATTTTTAGCTGAAAAAGACTTTACACCGGCTGAGCTTCAGTACTTAATCGACTTTGGTTTACATTTAAAACATTTAGCACATCACAATATTTTCCCTCATTATCTTACGGGATTAAATATTGCATTATTATTTGAAAAAGCATCAACGCGTACACGAGCGGCTTTTACAACAGCTGCAATTGAATTAGGTGCGCATCCGGAATATTTAGGGACAAATGACATTCAACTAGGCAGTAAAGAATCGATTGAAGATACTGCAATAGTATTGGGGCGTATGTTTGATGGGATTGAATTTCGCGGTTTTAAACAAAGTGATGTTAATGAATTAGCAAAATATAGTGGTGTTCCAGTTTGGAATGGCTTAACTGATGACTGGCATCCAACCCAGATGATTGCTGATTTTATGACAATTAAAGAAAATTTTGGTCATTTACATGGTTTAAAATTAGCTTATGTTGGGGATGGTCGTAATAACGTTGCTAAATCATTATTGATTACTGGCTCTATGTTAGGTGTTGAAGTACACATAATTACACCAAAAGAATTACAGCCTCCAGCAGATGTTATCCAACTTGCTTATCAGTTAGCGCAGCCTACTAAAGTTCAACCAGTAATATCTGATAACCTCACTGTTGGCGTCAAAAATGCCAATATTATCTATACTGATGTTTGGGTTTCAATGGGGGAAACGGATTGGCAAGAACGCGTTGCTTTACTCAAACCATACCAAGTTAATATGGAGTTACTTGAGTTAACACAAAATACAAGTGAAAAATTAATTTTCCTACATTGTTTACCAGCTTTCCATGATACCAATACCGAATATGGTGCAACGGTTAATGCCGATTATGGTATTACAGCAATGGAAGTAACCGATGAAGTATTTCGTAGTAAATACGCCCGACAATGGCAGCAAGCTGAAAATCGCAAACATGCGATCAAGGCTATTATGGCGGCGACCTTAGGGAATTTATTTATCCCGAAAGTACCAGACTTGTAGGGGATGGTGATAATATGGAGACACAAAATAAAGCTCAAGGAATTGCACTACCAGCTTTAATTGCCTTAGTTATCAGTAGTGCGATTGGGGCGGGAATATTTGATTTACCAACGACTTTTGCTAAAGTTGCAACTCCCGGGCCTGTAATGTTAGCTTGGCTGATTACAGGAGTTGGTATTTTAATGTTAGCCCTTAGTCTTAAGCATCTAGTTTTAATAAACCAGAATTAACTGGTGTTTCTGATTATGCTCGTGCTGGTTTTGGTGATTTTGCTGGTTTCTTATCTGGTTGGGGATATTGGTTGTCAGCTTGGCTAGGAAATGTTGCCTTTGCTAGTATTATGATGTCAGCTTTTGGCTACTTTGTTCCAGAATTTAAATCTGGAAACAGTATTAGTGCCATCATCTTTGCTTCGCTAATCTCATGGGGTCTAACCTTATTAGTTACACGTGGCGTTGAAGCCGCCGCCATCATTAATACAGTTGTGACTATCTGCAAATTAATTCCGTTATTTGCTTTTATCATTGTAGCTCTTTTGAGCTTTAAAGCCGGAATTTTTACCGAACATTTTTGGGTTAACTTTGGTACTAATATGCATAATCAAGCAATCTTTATGCCGGCAACACCGACCGGGATTATGGCACAAATTAAAGGTTGTATTTTATCAATGATGTGGGTCTTTGTTGGAATTGAGGGTGCAACCATGATGGCTGGACGAGCACAGAAGAAAAGTGATGCTGGACGGGCAACTATTATTGGCCTATTGTCACTTTTAACACTATATGTGATTATTTCACTATTACCATATGGTTATCTCACTCAAAATCAGCTACTTGAATTACACCATCCTGCTTTGGTTTATTTGTTTAAAGATTTAGTTGGTGATTTAGGTGGGGCTTTTATTAGCATTGGCTTGATTATTTCAATTATGGGATCTTGGCTATCTTGGACAATGTTACCTGTTGAGGCAACGTCATTAATGGCTAAGCAAAAGCTATTACCACAGTGGTTTGGCCAACTTAATAAAGCTAAAGCTCCAGCTAATTCATTATGGTTAACGCAGATTCTTGTGCAAATATTTTTGATTTCTTTAATCTTTACTAACGAGGCTTATAATTTTGCATACTCACTTTGTACAGCTGCGATTGTTGTTTGCTATGTTTTGGTTGGAGCTTATGAATTAAAGCTAGGCTTACAAAAACGCCAGTTACGGATTATCATCCCCGGGTTTATCGCCTGTTTATTTGAAATAACCGCAATTACTTTAGCTGGCTTACAGTTACTTTGGTTATGTACTATTGCATACTTATTAGGGTTTATCTTATATATCAGTGCTAAAAAAGAAAACCAGCAAATCATTAAGCGTTATGAATGGTTAGCAATGGGGGTTATTTCAGTAATTGCTATCTTAGCAATTGTTGGTTTATTTACTGGTTTAATCACAATTTAATTGACAAGGAGATTTGCTATGACAAAACGAATTGTTGTTGCTTTAGGCGGTAATGCTATTTTAACTAAAGATGCTTCAGCAACTGCTCAGCAACTAGCATTAATAAAAACAGCTAATCAATTAGCAGCACTTTTAACTGCTAATAGTGATTGGCAAGTTATAATTACGCATGGTAATGGCCCGCAAGTTGGTAATTTATTGTTACAACAACAACGTGGTAGTAATAAAGACATTCCCGCCATGCCTTTATATACTGTTGGAGCTATGACGCAAGGTGCGATTGGTTTTTGGTTAGCTAATGCATTAAATCAGGCCTTTATGGAACATGGATTAGACCATCAAGTAGTCTCGTTAATAACACGTACTATCGTTGATGGCCAAGATAAAGCCTTTCAACGACCCACAAAGCCAATTGGGCCATTTTATTCACCCAAGATGGCTGAACACCTACAAGGGTTACATCCTGATTGGACTATTTTAGCTGATGCTGGACGGGGGTATCGGCGCATGGTACCTTCACCACAGCCATTAGATATTATCGAAGCCCCCATTATCCAACATCTTGTTAGTCAAGGAATAACCTTAATTGCAGCTGGGGGCGGTGGTATTCCAGTCGTTCGCGTTGGTAATTCATACGCTGGTATTGACGCTGTTATCGATAAGGATTATTCGGCTGCTAAATTAGCCGAATTAGTTGATGCGGATATATTGCTTATGTTAACCACTGTGCAAAATGTATATTTAAATTACGATACTCCACAACAAACCAAACTCACGCATTTAACAGTCGCTCAAGCCCAACAATTCCTTGATGAAGGACATTTTGCCCCTGGATCAATGCAACCTAAGATTCAAGCAGCAATGAATTTCGTGCGACGAACTGATAAAACAGCAGTAATCACATCGCTAGATAACGTTACTGGCTATTTGCAATCGGGGCTTGGGACGATTATCACTAATTAAGTTTTAAAAAGTGCTATTCTATAAGATAAATTAGGATTGCTAAATGTAAAAAATAAGGCCTTTGAGGACAATTCTTCAAGGGGCTTATTTTTTACATTTGAATCACGTAACTAAGACCGTTATAATAATCAATATTAATATAAGGCGGATAAAACAATGATTAAAACTAAAGGGTATGTGACGTTTACTTATAACGCACATACGTTATCAGCTAATCACTTAAGACAACTAGTTGATCAATATCAAACAAAATTAATCGATAATGAAAGTATCATAATTGATGAGCTTGCTGAAAATGATGATCAATTGCAGTTAATCTTAAAAATTGATGGTTTCACTGATAACCAACGTTTTCAAGCACTACGGAAAACATTTGATTTAGGTATTGACTGTGATGATGATACTGATAGTTATCTATGTGAAGCTTATGGTATTATTTTCCCAACAAAGCAAATCACAGCCAACCGTGCTTTAGCATGGGTGAAACATTACACTGGAAGTTTTGCAAAAGATGAATTTCAAAAATTTACAATTACACAACAACATTTAACACCCACAGCACTTAAATTGGAATTTGCAGTTGAATTGCCTAGTTATGTAATTGACATGGATTTGTACTACTTAAGTGATCAAGAACGTTACCAATATTTTAGACTAGATGAGTGTGCACCTACAAATAGTATCAAAGAAGTTCCAATAGATGAATATTCTGGTAGCCATCGGCTTGAATTATCAACCCATGATATCACTCTTGTTTTCAAACAAGAACAATCATTAGTATCCGTCACTAATTTATTACAAACTTTTGAAGAAACACATTTAATGCCTAATGAAAGTATTGTGTATAGTTTGCCATCGACTGGGGATACGGTAATTACTGAAGTTCCAATTATTATTAAAGCTCTTGGTATTAATCATCAAGTAATTCATTGTCTGTTAAATGAAATACCTGATGTGTTAACGGTTGAAGTTAACTAATGTTTAGGCAAATGCTATTTATTTATGGAGGACACGATGATGTTACGTGGTAATAAAGTGTATTTAGCTAATTTATTTGATGGGGATGCTGAGTACTTAACGGATTGGCAATGGGATGATCAATTTTTGTTGGGCTTATCTGAAGATGTTGTCCATCCATATGGCGTTAAAGAATGGAGTGAATTTTTCGGGGATGCTAATAGTAATAGTGATATTATGTTTACTATTCGACGGACTAACGATGATATGCTAGTTGGCTTTGCCGGCATTAGTGATATTATGTTACGTAATCAACGCGGTGAGCTATGTATTGGGATTCCTCAAGCTGGGGATCGTTCATTAGGGTATGGCCGTGAAGCCTTTAGTTTATTACTCGAGTATGCATTTGATCACTTAAACCTCCATAAGGTTACTTTAACCGTTCATGCCTATAATACGGCCGCACTTAAGTTGTATGAAAAATGCGGGTTTGTTCGTGAAGGAACCAACCGGGAAGCCGTTTATCATCAAGGTAAGTGGTATGATAGCTACTCATATGGGCTATTAGCGCGGGAATGGCGTCAAAATCCAGATAATTACTAAATAAAAGGCAAAAACACGCTATTCGAACACTTGTTCTCGTAGCGTGTTTTTGTTTAAAAATGTTATCGTGTCCAAAAAAGCCGCCTAGCATTTGCTAAGCGACTTTTATTATGGTCTATGATACTAGTGGCCTAAACACTAAAGAGGATTGAAAAGTACATCAAAGCGGCCCCCGCAAGGACAAAGATGTGCCACCAAACGTGACCAAAGGGGATGTTTTTAATTGAATACACTCCCGCACCTAATGTATAAGTGACACCACCAGCAAATAGTAGCCAGAAACTTAGGTGACTCAATGAGTGCCATAAGGTTGGCATCGCTAGTAAAATCATCCAGCCCATCACGATATAGATAATGACTGATAACCATAGCCACCGGCCAACAAAGAAGATTTCATACAGAATTCCTGCAATTGTCATCGCTAAAATGACCGACCAAATCGTCCAACCTTGCCAACCACCAATTGCTAACCAGCAATAGGGTGTGTATGAACCAAAAATCACTAAGAAGATACCAGCGTGATCAAAGATTTGAAAGACACGTTTAGCTTTAGTAAAGATTAAAGAATGAAATAGTGTTGACATTAATAAGAATAAACACACACTTGCTCCATAAATGGCAAAGGCTGTCATTGCTAAACCGCCTCGGTGTTGGATAGCTTCCAATACTAATAAGACAACATAGCCTGCCACTGCAAGAAGAAATCCAACTCCATGAGTAACAGCATTTAAAACTTCATATAAAATTAGATAGCGTTTAGTTTCGCGATATTGCATATCGTGCACCTCGAGATTTAATTGATAAGGTTAGTATATCCAATTGACCTAGTCTTGTAAACCATGTAGCTCAAAAAAGTTATTTTTATTACAAATCCTAAAATCTTCTATGAGTTTCCTGTAGGTTATGTAAACCTTTCATGATATACTATACAATAGCTAATTATGGAACGAAATGAGGAAACGCATAATGAATGATTTAGTAGGACGCGTTATTCAAGCAAAAGTCATTGATTCAAATGACAAGTATTACTTTGTCCAATTACAAGGGGTAACTTTTCAATTATTAAAAAGTGAAATGGAAGCCGAAGGTAAAGAACTGCACATTGGTGGTTTAATTACAGGGTTTGCTTATGAAAATGGGCATCACCAAATGCAAATTACCCGCAAAATTCCTAAAGTGCAAATTGGACACTACGCATGGGGTGAAGTTGTCGCTCAACGTCGTGATTTGGGAGTTTTTGTTGATATTGGCTTGCCAGATAAAGATATCGTGGTATCACTTGATAACTTACCAACAATTGCTGCTTTATGGCCCCAAAAGGGTGATAAACTTATGGTCAGTTTAAGAGTTGATGATAAAGGACGTTTATGGGCTCAGTTAGCAGATGAACAAATCTTCAAAGCAGTTACACTTAAGGCTAAGCAAGGTTTACAAAATATGAATGTTACCGGAACGGTCTTTCGTTTGAAGATGGTTGGTACCTTTATTTTGACTGATGAATATTATATGGGGTTTGTTTTCCCAGGTGAACGCTATAAAGAACCACGTTTGGGTGAAGTTGTTAATGCTCGAGTTATTGGTGTACGTCCAGATGGGTTACTTAATTTAAGTCTTAAGCCTCGGGCGTATGAAGCAATTGGTGAAGACGCCCAAATGCTCTTAGCAATGCTTGAACACAGTAAAGATAATACCTTACCATTTTCAGATAAGAGTGATCCTAAAGAAATCAAAGACTATTTTGGAATTTCAAAAGGGCAATTCAAGCGTGCAGTTGGTAACTTACTCAAACAACGACGTATTCAACAAGTTGACGGTACTTTAGTTTTAGTCCCTGGTACTACGGAACAAGAACATACCCAAGCTCCACTAAAGTAGGCCTTTATCATGGAAGTTAAGGAACTAATTGATGAATATCTACAGTATGTAAAAGTTGAACGAGGATTATCAGTTAATACAATTACAAGTTATCATCAAGATTTAGTTAAATTCCAGAATTATTTAAGTCAACAGAAGGTAACTGATTTAACTGTGATTGATAATTTTTTCATCAATCAATTTTTACAATTTTTAGCTACTCAAGGTAATGCTGAAAATACAATTATTCACTGTGTTACATCGCTTCGTAAATTCTTTCAATTTTTAAAGCGGATGCAATACATTCCCGAAGATCCGATGCAACAAGTGGGGATGCCTAAGAAGAAACAACACTTACCTGATATTTTATCCGTCCAAGATGTTGAACAGATTCTAATGACTCCAGATACTAGTACGCGCTTAGGTATCCGTAATCGGGCAATGCTTGAAGTCATGTATGCAACTGGCTTACGGGTTTCAGAAATCGTCAATCTTAAGGTTGCTGATTTACATTTTGAGCTTGGTTTATTACAAACCATTGGGAAAGGTAATAAGGAACGAATTGTCCCAATCGGGGATGTCGCAATGCAATGGGTTTTGACATATTATCAAGATGTCCGTTCATTACAGCTTAAAGGTAGTGATAATCCAATTTTATTTTTAAATGATCATGGCCATCAATTGACCCGCCAAGGAATTTGGAAAATTATTAAGCAAATTGTCTTGCAAGCCGGAATTACTAAGGATGTATCTCCACATACATTGCGCCATTCCTTTGCGACCCACATATTAGAAAATGGGGCTGATTTACGGATTGTCCAAGAACTTCTTGGACACGCTGATATTTCTACTACTCAGATTTATACCCACATTACTAATGAACGGGCTAAACAAGTCTTCAAAAAAGCTCATCCACGAGCTTAATTGAAAGGGAGCAATTATGTTAGTTAGATATCGTCCTGATTATAAAAAAATCGCTTTAGGTTTATTATCATATATTCCGGGATTACGTAATATGCAACACCTTGAAGCCGAATTTTCTTGGTATGAAGCAACTACTAATCGCGAATTATTATTATGGCGCGATGCAGATGGGCATTTTACAGCAATTGTTGGTGTTGAGCATGTTTATGGGGTCTTATTATTACGCCATATTTCAATCACACCAGCTTTAAGAGATAGTGAACTAATTTTTACTGTCTTAGATGCATTACAACAATATCACGCTGATAAGATGATTATGGGAACCATTGCCGGTCAAAAGATTATTAATGCTTGGAGAAAGCACAATGAACAACGAACTACAAATTAAGTTGACTGATTTTGAGGGTCCGCTTGATTTACTATTACATTTAATTAAAAGTTCTGAGATGGATATTTATGATATTCCAATTGTTGCCATTACAGAACAATATATGGATTTTTTACATCAAGATAAATTAGCACTTGATATTGCAGGTGAATATTTAGTCATGGCTGCCAGTCTAATGCAGATTAAATCCCGTTATTTATTACCAAACCGACCAACAATTGATTTGGAAACCGGTGATGAAATCTATGAAGATCCACGACAAGGGCTTGTTGAGCAATTACTTGAATATCGTCGCTATCAAGAAGCTGCATTGAGCTTACGGACACGTGAAGAAGCACGGCAACAACAATTTACCCGCGCACCTGCTTTAATGCCAACTGATTTAGACGTTAATATTGTTGCCCCTGGAGTGGACTTAGATGCTTTACAAACTGCCTTTAATAATATGATTGCCCGGCAACAAATCGCTAAGCCTGTAAGTACAACGATTCAAAAAGAAACTTATACAATTAGTGAAAAGTGGCAAGTTATTAAGCATAAATTATCTGTTAACCCATATGGTGTTCTATTTACAGAGCTTTTCACATTAGATAGTAATCCAGATGAATATGTAACCACTTTTTTAGCAATTCTTGAAATGGCAAAGCATCAGGAATTGTTGATTGAACAACCTAAAATGAACGATGAATTGCTCATTAAACCACGTTCATAATAGATTATTACCAGAAAGGATTGTATTGTGACAAATTTAGCCAAAATCGAAAGCTTGATTTTTGTTGCTGGTGATGAAGGAATTGAGCTTGCAGACCTAATTTCTTTAACTAACTTTGACCAAACAACCGTTAAAGAAATTCTTGCTGAACTTGCTTTAAAATATCAAGCCGATGATGATTGTAGTTTTGAACTACTTCAAAGTGATGAAACATTTCGCTTAGCAACTAAAGCTAGTGTTTCTAAGCTTGTTAAGCATTTCTTTGAAGCTCCTTTATCAACACATTTAACGCAAGCTTCACTAGAAGTGTTGGCAATTATTGCTTATCGTCAACCGGTTACTCGGATTGAGATTGATGAAGTTCGTGGGGTTCAATCAAGCTCGATTATACAGAAATTGCAGTTACGTAATTTAATCACAGATATGGGTCGTAAAAATGAACCTGGCCGGCCAATAATGTATGGAACCTCTAGCTACTTCTTAGATTATTTTGGTTTAACAAGTATTGAGGAATTACCACCATTAGCAAATGCCACCACACTTGATGAGGAGCAATCATTATCTGGTGATTTATTCCTAACTGCCTTTGATAACCGTTTACAACCTGATGATAGTACAATGGCTACTGAGGATGTAGACCCCATTCCATTTGCCGTCGAAATGGAATTATCAACAAATATGGAGAAAAAATAATGGCTGATCGTTTACAAAAGGTTATGGCTCAAGCCGGTGTCGCATCACGACGCAAATCAGAAGAGCTCATTGCAACTGGACACGTTACCGTTAATGGTCAAGTAATGACTGAACTTGGATACAAAGTCCAACCAAAAGATAAAATTGAAGTTGATGGCATGCCCGTTCAACAAGCCGAAAAATTAGTTTACTATTTACTTTATAAACCCCGTGGTTTTGTTTCAACTGCTAAAGATGAAAAAGGCCGCCGTACCGTGGTTGATTTATTGACGGATGTTAATGAACGCGTCTATCCAGTTGGACGCTTGGATTTTGATACTACCGGTGCCTTAATCATGACTAACGATGGTGACTTAATGAACTACTTAACTCACCCTAAATACGAAGTTGATAAAGTTTATACGGCTAAAGTTGAAGGTATTCCAACCAATGATGAATTGATGCAATTACGTCACGGAATTAAGTTGGAAGGTAAAATGACTAAGCCAGCACGGACCAAAATTCTAAATACGAAAACTAATGAAAATAAGAAGACTACTTCTTTAGTTCAAATAACTATTCATGAAGGTCGTAATCACCAAGTTAAAAAGATGTTTAAACATATCGGTCACGAAGTTGTTGGTTTACGGCGTGAAAGTTATGGTTTCCTTGACCTACATGGTTTACAACCGGGTGA
This sequence comes from Periweissella fabalis, assembly GCF_012396505.1. Taxonomy (GTDB): domain Bacteria; phylum Bacillota; class Bacilli; order Lactobacillales; family Lactobacillaceae; genus Periweissella; species Periweissella fabalis. Next base: position 416,058 of record NZ_JAAXPN010000001.1, read on the forward strand.
TTATCGGGAATTACGATTTGAAGAAGTTGAAGCACTTAAAAACGGTAAAGCAAACTTAAAAGTTCAAGGACGTCTGTAATCCGTAATTTACAGTTGACTTATTTTTTGTAAGTCAATATAATATATTTATTGCTAATTTAATATTTAACAGAAATCTTCAGGGCAGGGTGTAATTCCCGACCGGCGGTATAGTCCGCGACTTCAATTAAGCTTTTTAATTGATTGAGCTGGTGTAATTCCAGCACCGACAGTTAAAGTCTGGTATGCAGAAGATTGGTTTTTTTGTGAACAATTCTAACCAATCCATTGATACAGCCTAGTGCAGATCAATGGATTTTTTGTTTTTTAAAAACCAAGCCACGAAGAACTGTTGTCAAACAGAAAAGGATGGTTCTCCATATGTATCAAGTAAGTAAAACACGTCGCTTAATTCTAATTGCTATCTTAGCAGCTATTTCAACTATCTTAATGGTCTTCCCGGTTATCCCATTATTTGGAGGCTTTATGAAATTAGATTTTTCAATCGTGATTGTCCTCATCGGGATGTATTTGCTAAATCTTAAGGGAGCGCTTACAATTTTATTGTTACGTTCAGTATTAAAAGTGCTATTATTTAATAGTGGTGTATCTGATTGGGTTGGGATGCCAATGAACATTGTTGCTATGGCGTTATTCATCAGTATTATTTGGCTTTTTACCAACAAAGAGCATGGTTTACGTATTAAAAACTATGCCATTGGAGCAATATTTGGTACCTTAGTAATGACCGGCGTTATGGCAATTTTAAATTGGGTGTATGCAATTCCACTCTATGAAAAATTTGCCAACTTTAGCCTCCAATCAGTTGGTTTAAACTTACACCAATGGATTGTTGCGATGGTCTTACCATTTAACTTAATTCAGGGGTTTGTTTTAGCAATTATTGCCGGTTTAGTGATTTTTCCAATGGCTAGTTATTTAATGCACCAACAGTTACGCTTCAAAAAATAACTTTCAAAGGATTACATAAAATGTATGTATTAGCAGATGGTACAGAACGTAAGTTATATCTTCGCGAAGTAATTATCTATTTAGTTATTTCGTTATTACTTAACTCAATGGGGAATGGACTAACAGTCGCTTGTAATATGGGTAGTGCAATGTGGACAGCCTCAGCGGCCAATTTAGCGCATGATTTTCATTTTAGTATTGCGACGATTTTAATTGTTTATGGTATTGTTAGTATTTTAGTCAATGTCATCTTATTACAACATTTTGATTGGCATCGGATTATTGGTAATCTAATTTTCATTTTCCCGTATGGTTATTTTGTCTCACTTTGGGCTAATTTTTTCCGATCATTAGGGGTTACTAGTCTACCAATTCCAACGCGCATTCTCCTCGATGTGATTGGTATCATCTGCTTAGGGATTGCTATTTCAATCTACCAACGAGTTAATGTGATTTTACATCCGAATGATGATATGACAAATATCATTCGCTTTAAGTACGTTAAGGGAAACCCGGTGGCCGCTCAATTATTAAACTTTGCCTTCCCATCAGTAGTTATCGTCGTCTTGTGGGTGGTTTTCAAAGAAGTTGTGGCGGTTAACATTGGGACCATCATTGCACTATTTTTTCAAGGGGCCGTTATTGGCTGGACTGACAAGCATCTTTTCAAACGGCTTAAACACCGTTTGAAGTTTATAAAAGATAAAAAAGAGACATTAGCAGTCGAATAATTATTTCACCGGCACGCTAAATAATCAATGAAATCAACATAAAATATCTAATTTCATAAAATAAAAAAAGAAGATTGAATTTTTTACAAATTCAGTCTTCTTTTTTTATTTTTATTTGTTTTTTGTATTTTCGAATATGACTAGTAGGAAATAACTATTAAAATCATTTTTTATAACGTCCGTTTCTTAGGTATTTTACTAAAATAGGTTGTTTTATCATTCTTTGTGTACTATTATTGTTAGTACATATAGAACACATTATACAAAATTCTATAAATAAATTAACTAGAGGGATTAATTATGAAAAATATTGTCAATGTCAAAAACTTAAATTTGACATATAATGCTAACAGTATTAAACCTTACCACGCCTTAAAGGATATCAATTTGCAAGTAACAGAAGGTGACTTTGTTGCTATTATGGGGCCATCGGGATCTGGTAAATCTTCATTTTTAAATGTATTAGCTAGTTTACAAGCACCAAGTAGCGGTAGTGTTTTAATTGATGAACAAAACATTTGGCAATTAAATGCTAATCAATTAGCTAAATTTCGTGGCCAAAAACTAGGATTTATTTTTCAAGAATATAATTTGATTGAAAGTTTAAGTGTTGCTGATAACATTGCCTTACCATTAAGTTTAGCTAAAGCAAAACATACTACAATTACAGATGCTGTTAATCAAGTAGCAACTTTATTACATTTAAAAGACCAACTAAAAAAATTCCCCAATGAATTATCTGGTGGTCAAAAACAACGCGTAGCAGCTGCACGTGCTTTAGTCCATCAACCAAAATTAATCTTTGGTGATGAACCAACTGGAGCACTCGATTCAGCCAATGCCCGCGAGATGATGAACTATTTGAATAAAATTAATATTGAACAACATATTTCAATTTTAATGGTAACGCATGATGCTTTTTCAGCTAGTTTTGCTAATAAAATCCATTTCCTAAGTGATGGACAAATTGTTCAAACCTTAGAACGTAGTAATCAAAGTCGTGAAACGTTTTATCGTGCCATACTAGACTTCCTTGGCACTTTTGAAGAATAGGGGGAAGTTATGCTTACTAAAATTGCTGCACAAACAATTAAAACTAAATGGAAAGATTTATTAATCTTATTTGCTGGGCTAATAATCTCAATTGCTATTTTTTATATGTTTAGCACTGTCGCTAATAATAAAGCATTCTTAACAGCTAACACTTCAATTAAAGCAATTGTTGTTATTTTTATTGTTGGAGAAATATTGCTTGGCTTAATTACATTTATCTATTTAAATTTTGCTAATCGCTTCTTAGTTCAGTTAAGGCAGCGTGAATATGGTTTATTAATGATGTTTGGTGCTAATAAAGCTAATATTAGCCGACTACTGTTTATGGAAACATTCTTTCTTGGCGTAATATCATTAATTATTGGAACTATAGTTGGAGCTGGATTAACTGGTTTTGCTGGCCAGTTTTTACAACAAATGCTTGGTTTAACTTTAGCCCATTGGCAAATGTTTAATATAACGGGGTTCTTAGTAACAGTTGTTTATTTTGTAATTGTATTTAGCCTTAATGGTATTATTAATCAAATTTATATCAGTCGAAGTAACATCAATACACTTTTACGAGCTGAACAAACTGCAGAAAAAATGCCTAAACCGGGTTTTTTTAATATTATTGTTGGAATTATTGGCATATTATTACTAATTTTAAGTTTTATTGTTATGCAACATATTCTCAAAATTAGTATTTTATTGGGATTAATATTAGCTTTAAGTTTAAATGTAAGTGGAACATTTCTTACAATTCGTAGTGGCTTGGCATTAGTTTTGAACCTTATTAAGCAAAGTAAGTTTTCAGCAGTTGGTTTACGCAATTTTACCTTAGGTCAACTTACTTTTCGATTAAAAGCTTTTGAACGTATTTTAACAGTTGTCACATTACTATTTGCCTTAGCATTAGGTGCCCTAACAGTGGGGCGAAGTTTCCAAATGAGTCTACCAATCATTGCACAACAGTCATCGCCATTCACTATCAGCATTATTCAACCAACTGTACAAGAAAAACAACTTATTAGTCAGTTAAAAGGTGTCGAATTTGTAAAAAGTTATCAATACAAACTGACAAATAAAGCTTTAATCTGGAGTGGTAAACAATTTAACCAGGAACCATTACCTTTTTATCATGTTAAAAACTCAACTAACTTTAGTACAGCTATTCCAAAAGTTCACTTTGCTGATGAACAAATGCTTCAAAGTAAACAGCAAACTAATTTTGAAGCTAATGCTATATTAAGTGATTTAGCGAACGGTATTAATACTAATAATCCCAATCAATCAATTATTGTAAATGAACAACAATTTAAAAAAAGTACAACGGTAGCTCAACAAATCATAATTGTCCGTGTTAAAAACATGGAATCTAATCATAATGCTAATATGCTTGCTAAGCTTCAAGCTGGCCAGTTAAAACGTTTTAGTGGCTTAAAAGAACGCGGTGTTAGTGGCACTTTTGGTTTCTTAACTCTGGCAAAAGGTTTCTCTGGCGGCCTTGAATTCATGGGCTTCTTCTTAGCCATTGCTTTTCTTGTAATGTTGGCTAGTACCTTGATGTTTAAAGTTTTAACAAATGCAAATGTTGATCGGCGCCGTTATAACATTTTAATGATGATTGGTGCCACACCAATAGAACGTCTTCGGGCTAATGCTACTGAAATTGGAATTGTCTTTGCGATTCCATTGATTATTGGAATTATCGATGTTGTTTATGGGTTAAAATTTTTCAAAAATATTATGGCAGATCCGTACCTAGGATTCCAAAGTTCTTTATTACTCATTGGTAGTTTATATATCGTTTACTATATTTTAACGGTTTTTATTTATCAACGAATTTTAAAAAAGCACTAAAGTAGGTTAAATCAAGTAGGGCACATCACTATAGTACAAAAAACAGGCTTAATACAATAACTAAGCCTGTTTTTGCAACTAATAACAGATTAATAATATTACTATAAAATTAAATAAATTAAGAATTTTCTAATAAAAGTAGTTTTCTGACTAACAATTAATGGTATATTATAGTGTATAAATTATTAGTTAAAGCCATTAATAATTTATTTGAAGTAAATAAGAAAGCGCATAGTATCGGGGGATTTTTATGTTAGCAGACGCATTAATAGTGATGGCCATGCAAAATGGACTTTGTCGTGGGGATAAGCCACTAGCAAATTTGGACCAATTAATTACGGGGATTAATGATCGCATTCGCGAATACTGGTCACATGACAAGCCAATCATTTTTATTCAAAATAATGATAGCAACTTAGTTCGTGAGACAGAACCATGGAATATTCTAAATGAAATTCATCATTCAGAAGAAAATTACTATCTTCAAAAAGCACATTGCAATGCTTTTTATGGTACGAAACTCCAAACAATTCTACAAGATCATCAAGTTGAGGCAATTGAGTTTTGTGGAACCCAAACGGAAGGTTGTCTTGATGTTACCATGACGATGGCACACGGGTTAGGGTATGAAGTACAGTTACATAAAGGATTGACAAGCACTCACGATAACCAATATATGAGTGCTGAACAAACCGTGGATTACTTTGAACATTTGTGGGAAGAACGATTAATTGCAGCAATAATTTAACTTAATGATATTTAAAACCACTAGAGTTCTAGTGGTTTTTATTTAGCTAATAACGATTGTGTGATAGTTGTTAGAGCAATTAAGTGTAGCGTTATAATTAGTGCATTTTGTGAATTTTTCACAAGCGAGTAGGAATTTTGCTAGTTGTGATCTGACTAATAACAACTTACGTCAGTACGAGACATATACACACTAACTTAAGTAACTAAAGCAATGAAAGCAAACTAAAGCAATGAAAGCAGTTGATTGATACCGTCAGCACTGGCTAGTGAGTTAGCAAGCTTGGTAAGCTAGTTTAAGGTTATTTTAGACGCAAACCGCGATAAAATACGCAAATAAGTCGTAAAAGCAGTGATTTTTTAGAAAATTAACACGCTGGTATGATCATGTTTAACTGGAATGTAAAAGATAAAATCAGCTATAAACGTTGATATAAAAACATTTACAGCTGATTAAATGCTTAAAAAAACGCCAGTTGCAGTCATTAAGATCGACCAGCAATCAACAGTTTGATTTTTCAAAAAATCAAATGGCAATAATTCGGGGGAGTTTTTGGCTAAATAAGTAGTATTTTAAGGATAAAAAGCACTAATTTACAAGCATAAGTTGCTTAGTTTTAACTTAGGATAATATATATTATGTAAACTAGAAAGTAAATAAAATAGTTACTTTTAAACCCACAATCCCCCGTTAACTTTTTTCATTTGCTGGTTTTGCAATCACCAGCCGTTGATCATTTCAATGACATTATTGTCACGCCATTCGCTGTGTAACTGTCTGCAATCAATTATTCATCAATTGAATTTGAAATTTTGCGTTTTAAAATCACCAAATTTCTAGCAATTTTAATTTTGAACTTGTTTAATTTAGCATTTGCTAAAATCAGCATGCTGAATCGATTAGCAATTAGTTAATTAGCCAAAGTTAACAAACCAGCGATCAGATGTCAATTTGAGCAATTTTGTTATATTTTACGAGTGAATTACGATTAAAACTCATAAAAACCGGTAAAATAACGATAACCAAGCCATAAATAACTAATAAGCACAGTTTAAAGGCCCAAAAAGCTTGCTAAATCAACAATTTAACGTAAGATTTAAAGGAGATTTGCATATTTACCAATTTTTCATTAAAATGAAAACGTTTACAAAAAAGATATTAAAAATTTTGATCTAAGCAAGGAGTTTAACATGCATTATTGGTTAACAAACGTTCGAATTGAAACTGGCTATATCCAGCAAAATAATTGGGTTAATGGTACAGCAACTCAATGCGTCGCTATTGAAATTATTGATGGTCATTTTACCCAAATCGTTGCGCAACAAACTTGGCAACCTGATGCAACAACTAGTGTAATTGATGGTCAAAATCAATTATTGTTACCTGGATTAGTTGAAAAACATTGTCACCTTGATAAAAGTAAATTAGGCACACCATGGCAACCGGTAACACCAGCCGCGACACTTATTGAGCGCTTTGAAACCGAAATTCCGCAACTCGATGCGTTAGCACTTTCGATTACAGACCGCGCCACAAATTTAATTAAGCTTGAATTGGCAGCTGGTGCGACGCAATTTCGCTCGCATATCGACATTGAACCGATGACTGAATTACGGTATTTTGATGCGATTCAAACGCTTGCCCAAAGCAATGGTCTCGCCGTTGAATTAGTAGCTTTTCCCCAGCACGGTTTATTGCGTTCCCATGCAAGAACCTTAGTTGAGACCGCCCTCCAACGTGGTGCTAAATTTATCGGAGGTGTTGATCCGTACTCGCTTGATGGTGATTACCAAGCTTCGTTAGCTGAAACATTTCGGTTAGCAACTAAGTATCATGTTGGAATTGATATTCATGTCCATGATCGGGGTGTCGCCGGTACACAAACCATTCGTGAAATTATCCGCTTAACTGACGAACACCACCTCCAAGATCAAGTCTTTATTAGTCATGCCTTTGGGCTTAATGACTTTACCCCAACTGAACGCGCGGAAGTTTTCCCCGCCTTGGCGGCCCTTAAAATTCATATTGTATCAAGTGTGCCGTTATCAAGTAATACCCTCCCACCGATTCAAGAATTACGTCAAGTGGGAGTTCCTGTTCACTTAGGCTGTGACAACGTCTATGATAGTTGGTCACCATATGGCGATGGTTCCTTGCAACAAAAGCTCGCCCGCTTAGGTGAAATTCTCGGCATTAAAGATCAAATCGAACTTACGCAATTACTTGGTTTAGTTACTGATGGAATCGTCCCCCTTAATTCAGCTGGTCAACAACAATGGCCCCAAGTTGGTGATCAAGCAACTTTCTTATTAACACCTGCCACTTGTACGCCTGAATTTGTAACACGCCAAACACCGGTAACCTACTCAGCATTTGCTGGTACTAGGTTAGTGTAATGTAAGATTACTAGCGGTTATATAAATTTTACTTAAACCTAGCTTGTGCTTTGTTTTACAAAATCTAGACGTGTATACTTATTTATGACTTTTTTATTATATTTAAGCTAAATTGAGGAGTTTTAGTTATGCTAAACCAAAATTCAGCAACACGCCGTATGCCTGAGTCACTTGTCTTAGCCATTTCTACCATTGTCTTAGGTGTTTTGGTTGGGTGTAGCTCAGTTGTACTAAGTTTATTGCTATCATTAGTTGAACACGTGTTTCTTAATTTCAAAGAAACGATGCTCAACCCCGCCCCAGTGGCAACGTTACCTTGGCATCGCTTTGGTTCCGTTGTTATCGGTGGTATTATCGCTGCGATTGTATGGTACCTTCTTCGTAGTAAAACACAAGGTCCCGTTAGTATCAATGCCGCCCTCAAAGGTAAAAATATGCCTGTTTTACCAATGGTCATTCATGTAATTACGCAAATTTTTTACGTTGGTGTCGGTGGTTCTGTTGGTCGTGAACTTGCTCCCCGTGAAGCTGGGGCCTTAATCGCTAACAAGTGGAACCAAATCTTAGCCAAAACTGGTTTAGATACCCTGTCAACTGAAAGTCAACAATTGTTGATTGCTAGTGCAGCCGGGGCTGGTTTCGCTGGAGTATATATTGCGCCCATTACTGGGATGTTGTTTGCCGTTGAAATCTTACTTAAGAAGGTATCAATGCGTACTGTAATTGTTAGTTTATCAATGTCAACGATTGCGATGCTTATTGGTTCCCTTGAAAAAGGTTTCCAACCTTACTATTTCATCACGGATACTAAGTTTTCAGTTGCTTTACTCCCATTTGTTTTGATTATTGGCCCCCTCGCTGGGATTCTTGGGGCCTTATTCCGCCAAGCATGTCAATGGGCTGAAAAAAATCAAACCCATACTAAGCACGTTCTTTGGCAATTACCAGTGGTTAGTGTGGTTACTGGGTTAATTGCTGCTTTCATCTTACCGCAAATCATGGGTAATGGTCGGGCCCTTGCACAATTATCAATTAGTAATACTGGGACTAAATTACTTTACTTACTCGCAATTGGGGCCGTTTTAAAAGCGGTTGTTACAGTATTTACTATTCGGGCCGGAGCTGCTGGTGGTACTTTAACACCTTCAATTGCCATCGGTGCTGTATTTGGTGCTTTAGCAAGTCCCCTCTTTGGGATTGAACCTCAACAAGGGGCCCTCTTAGGTGCTGTCTCATTGTTGGCGGCATCACAACAAGCACCATTAATGGCTTTGTTTATGATTATTGAAGTTACTCACTTAGGCTCAGATGCTTACTTGCCGATGGGGCTTGGGGTTTGCTTAGCTGCCGCCTTCTCACGGTTAATTATCAAACCTAAATCATAAGAGCATGACATAAGTCGGGCGATATTAAGAAATACACTAAATAACCACCTTGAAGAAATACTCTTCAAGGTGGTTATTTTCGTATTATGCCTATAGCGGCCTACTAGAACGTATTTGTGCTACGGTTTATGTTTACCACACGATTGTTTAAACTTGTAAGAACATCTTGTTACGCAGATACAAATCATGGGCGGCTGGTGGAACTACTTGCCCTTCACGTTTAAAAATCAATTCAATAATTGGGGCAAAACGTTGCCGAAATTTGTAAATAAAGCATAGAATAGTATCTTGAAAATGCACCGCAGGACCAATCATAAACATATTTGGGGCCAACGTTGAACCGTCATTTTCATCTAATACCACGTTTTGCTCTGTACTGGCAAACCATTGCTGAACTAATGGATTATGATTAATATTAAATCCCGTGGCCAAAATTGGGCAGTGTGTAATCAAGTGCGTTAACCCATTTTTAAAGTGTAGCGTATACTCACCACTGCTTGTCTGAATCTCAGTTAACCAATAACCGGTTTTAATAGTAATCAATGCTTCGTATTGCATAAAGCGTTCATAGGTATAAGTAGATAAGCGTTTACTTGGATCACTTTCGGTTAAATTAAAATTATTTTGCGTTGCATAGATAGTTGTTTTAATCCCGCGTTGCGCTAATTGAATCGCCGTATCAAAGGCCGCTTCATTACCACCAATAATCACTTGCTCAGCTTCCATATGTGGTTGCATCATATCAAAGTCGCGATAATGAATCCCGTGTTCGTTCCCTTTAATATTTCCAGTGGTTGGATGGTAAAAGTCACCAAGGGCAAAAATCACATACTTTGTAATTACCGTTTCGCCGGTACTTAATTGTACATGATACCAATCATCAGATAGCTTCGTTATGTCAACAACCGTAGTGTGTTCTTGGATCTTTAATTGGGCATCATGCGCCAACGTTTGTAAATATTGACAGTAGTCGTACCCATGTGGATGTTCACAATGGGTACATGTTGCCGGTGAACTATCCGGACTAACTGCGTTTAAATCAATCATTTCAAGCTGATTACTTGTAAATGACGGCGAAATAAAGTGGGTGTGGGTATGCCACCGTGCAAAACTACTCCCAATGGCGTCTTGTTCAATGACTAAGTAGTCCTGTTCACCATATTGTTGGAGGGCTTTAGCAAATCCAATCCCAGCTGCCCCGGCACCAATCACAACAATTTTAATTTTTCTTTCCATTATTATATATCTTCTCCAATATAATTTTGGGCCACCAAATGGTTATTCTAATAGCAATTTCGGTGCCCAACCATGTAATCAGACTAACTACTACTAAGGCTACCAATTCAATCCATGCCCATCCTGCCGGGCGTTGCCAACATGCGACTAGCATAAAAGCTAACGTTGCTAAAATTGCCCCACCCGCATTCATGGCAAACGAGTCAACCGCATCAAAAAATGACCGCTGCTGATGACTCCATTGGATTAGCAACACCATGCCAATACTACTACTAACGGCAATGAGCATACTAACCAATGGGGTTACGTAACCAACTGAAATCGTGCTAATTACTAAACCACCTAGCATTCCCGTTGTGATATCAGTTAACTGTAACTTACGCGTTTGCCACCACGTGAGACAGCTAACGCCCATAATACTTCCACCAATTGCTGTAAACGTATTCATGACCGTTTGCTTAATTAGTTCCACATTATTGTCGGCTGGGGCGGCATTAAAGCCAAACCAGCCTAATGTAATTAACCCAATTGCAATGATATGCCGTCCTTGATTGGTTGATGGTAGCTGTTGAAACCTACCTTGTTGCGTTAATAATCGCCGTCCTAATACGAGACTCGTAATCCCAGCGGTTACATGAACGACTAACCCACCTGAAAAATCTAACGCGCCTAAATTTAATAACCAACCATCATTGGCCCAGAGTAGCCATGCAATTGGACAATATACCAATCCTGTCCAAATGGGTATAAAAATTAATGCTTGCTTACTTGTATAGCGACTAAAAAACGTACCACTAAACATGGCTAAGGCGTACGCATAAAATTCAAATTGAATTAAGATAGTTAGCGTCGTACCACTCCTAATTGAATTGCCAGTTGCTAGTGGATATCCGTATAACCACCAAAATACAAAACCAATACTTAGTAATCCAATAAACTGTTTTCCTAACTGTCGGCGTTGGCTCAGCGGAAAATAATCCAAATAAAGTATCCCGACACTAAGAATCATCGGGATCATAACTAAAAATTCACTCAATTGGAGCATGTTTTGACCTACTATTAATTTAATTATTTTCCGGTTGCTTGGCGTTTGGCGGCCCGAATGATTTGTAAGGCCCGTTCCCGAGTTTTAATATTAGGACTCTTTAATTGCCGATATGCCGTTGCTAATGCTATTTTTTGCTTCATAATATTTCTCCTATCATTTTTAGTTAACCAGTTAATCAATTACAAAGATATCATACCGAAAGCGTTTATTCTTGTCAACTAAATAGTAATTATTACCATTTAGTTGACGGTACTAAAAAAGCGATTGCTCGAGCAATCGCTTTTTCACTAAGATATATAAGATTTATATGATGTACTATGCTTCAGGTGCAATACCTTCAGCAGCAGCATTATCGAGTTCCTGTTGGTATAAAGTACGGTCGTATTTACGAGCAAATGGCCAGTAAATAACAACTGTCATCGCCAACATAAGTAGTTGCCATAAAGCAGTTTTCCAACCACCTACAATAAGTCCTGAAATAACTGCGGGTGTTGTCCAAGGAACAAAACTACCATTCATTGGTGGAATAATTCCAAACCAAATAGCTAAGTAACTTAAAACTCCAATTGCAACTGGTGTAAGAATAAATGGTACTGCAAGTAGTGGGTTCAAGACAATTGGTACACCGAACAATGCAGGCTCATTGATGTTGAATAATGCAGGTCCGATTTCCAATTTCCCAAGGGTTTTCATTTGTGCTGATTTAGCACCAAGTAGCATAAATACTACAAGTCCGATGGTAACACCGGCACCGGTAACTGTGATAAATTGGTCCATAAATGATTGTGTAATAATGTGGGCACCGTTGTCTAGGCTTAACTTACCAGCTTTGTAAAGTACCAAGTTATCAGCGTTATTAGCAAGAAGAAGTGGACCCATAACTCCACCAATAATTGATGATCCGTGAACCCCAAAGAACCAAAGGAACACTGGTAAAAATGTGATAACAATCAAACCGACGGGACCATCAGTAACTTTTTGAAGTGGTGTTTGAATAACTGCGTAAATCCATTCGACAATTGTTGTGTTCAATCCAAGACTGAAAATACCGTAAATAACAGTTGCTCCGATAATAATTGCTGCTGCAGGAATCAAGGCAGTAAATGAAGCGGCCACATTAGCTGGAACTTGTTCTGGTAATTTAATAGTAATTCCTTTTTTAAGGAACCAACTGTAAGCCCATCCAACAAGAAGCCCAACAATAATGGCCATTAACATACCTTTACCACCAAGCCATGTTTTATCAATAACGTTTGAAACCATGAACTTAGTTGATGTTTTAGTTGGATCTGCAACATTAGTAACTGTTGTAATAACGTTGGGTTGAAGAATGAAGTCAACGATAACAGCTAGCAAACCAGCTGATACGGCTTCAAAACCTTCATTGTGTACCCAACTATAAGCAATCCCAAACACAGCAAGTAAAGCCATGACCGCAAATGAACCGTTATAAGCTTGGGCAAAGATTGGACTCAAACCAATTTTTGTTAAGTAATCTGCAATTGGTTGATATGGGAAATTTCCTAAAATTAAGAAAATCGCTCCAATGATAATAAAGGGAATTGGATAAAGCATCCCATTTTTAATCGCCGTCATTGGCCGTGTGTTAACAAACTTCATTACCGGTGGTAAGAGTTTTTCATTAATAAATGTGTTCATAAGTCCGTACACCCGTTTCTTTAAAATAAAATTAGCTATAGCTGTTAGTAATAATATTTGTTTATACGAGTTCTACGCCTTCTCTAGGCAAGTCCTTATTTTTCGTCGAGACGACGCAATAACTCAATGATTTCAACTGCTAAATCTTTGAAAGTGATTGCATTCATCAAGTGATCTTGTCCATGAACCATGTACAAGTCTACTTCCACATGATTACCTTGAGCTTCTTGAGTAAGCATGCCAGTCTGAGTATCATGTGCTGCTTTCAATTCTTGATTTGCAAGTTCAATCTTTTGGTCTGCTTCATCAAAGTTGCCGGCTTTAGCATCTTGAATTGCTTGGTAGGCATAGCCTTTAGCATTACCGCCATGCATAATTAAACCCATTACAACTTCCATGTGTTCTTCGTTCATTCTAATTCTCCCCTTGTTTAACTAGCAACCATAGTTCTTACTTCAACAATGCTTCCGCAGCGTCAAGCACTTTATCCCCACGCATCATACCATAATCAGTCATGTTAATAACATCCATTGGAATGCCAGCAGCATCAGTCTTTGCCTTCACCTCGGCCTTCATGTAACCCACTTGTGGTCCAAGTAACAAAACATCTGGCTTAGAATCAGTGCTACTCAATTGCGCATCGATATCTGCGGTTGATTTAGCAAAGATTTCATAATCTTTACCCTTAGTAATTGCGGCTTGTTTCATTCGTTCAACTAACAAAGAAGTTGACATTCCAGCTGCACATGCAAGCATAATAGTTTTTTCTGCCATGATAAATCCCTCACCTAAAAAATTTTTTGTATTATAAATCACTACCCTTTGAGGCAATAACTTGTTGATACCACTTAAAAGAATCTTTCTTGAAACGCTGACCTGAACCTTCACCAAAGTCATCCAAATCGACATAAACAAATCCATAACGTTTCTTCATTTCACCTGTTCCGGCTGAAACGATATCAATTGGGCCCCATGAAAGATAACCGATTACCTCTACACCATCTTCAACGATAGCTTCCTCCATCGCATAAATATGTTGCTTTAGGTAATCAATCCGATATGGATCATGAATCGATCCATCATCATTGAGCTTATCGTAAGCTCCTAATCCATTCTCAACAATCATAATTGGTGTGTGTGGGTACATTTCACTCAATTCATTTAATGAATAGCGTAAGCCATCTGGATCAAGCCCCCACCCCCAATCATTAGTCTTGATATATGGATTATCAGTAACTTGATAACTTGTATAAGCATTCTTGAGGTTATCTGGATTTTCGATTGCTTTAACAGTTGTTGAACTGTAATAAGAAACTGCTAAGTAATCAATTACCCCAGCTTTTAAATCTAAACGATCTTGCTCAGTAATATCTGGTCGAAAACCAAATTTTTGATACAAGCGTTCAATTTCAACTGGATATTCACCATTGATATGCACATCACTAAACCAGTCCCGTGATTGACGGGCTTTTTGGAAGGCTAGCATATCTTTAGGTGCCGGTGAAGCAGGATAGAATGGGGCTACATTGACCATACCACCGATTTTAAAATCAGGGTTAATTTTATGTCCAAGTGCAACAACTTTTGCAGAAGCTACTAGTTCGTAGTGTGCAGCTTGTACCATTTTGGCAATTTTTTCGTTCGAAGTTTCATTACCATTGAATACAAACCCTGAATTAGTCCAAACAAAGAATTGTGCGTGTGGTCCTAAATTTAAAGCAGCTTGATTTGAAATTTCATTGTGAGTCATCCAATAAGTTACTTTATTATGGTAACGTTTAAAAACAACCTCAGCATAATGAACAAATAAATCAATCAACTTACGATTAGTCCAACCACCATATTCTTTAACCAAGTGATATGGCATTTCAAAGTGATTTAAAGTAATAACGGGTTCGATTCCTAATTCGTGCATCTTATCAAACATCTCATCATAATACTTTAATCCGGCTTCGTTTGGTTCTGCGTCATCACCATTAGGAAAAATTCGTGTCCAAGCAATCGATGTTCGAAAAGCGTTGGAACCTAATTCAGCCATCAATTCAAGATCTTTAGCATACGTATGATAAAAATCAATTCCATGATGATTAGGATAATTATTACCTACTTGAACGCCATCTGTTATACGACGTTGGGTCTTGGCATCACCTGCTGTTAGAATATCAGCAATCGAGACCCCTTTACCATCAATATTCCAGGCACCTTCTGCTTGATGTGCTGCAATGGCACCACCCCATAAAAATTCATCGGATAATTTATAAGTCATGTATCTTATCTACCCTTCAAGTTTTTGTAAAATGTAACCGTTCTCTGTAAACGCTTTCATTTACAAATAGAATAATAGCATTCTTATCATCAGGTGTCTATGCTTTTTAATGTGTTTTATTCAAAAAATTTTTTAAAACTTTGAATAAATAGAAATAAAAGCCTTTAAATCAACGTTTATACTCAAAAACATTTATTTATGATTAAATAATATTTTATTGTATTTTACTACAAATCATATCCAATACTCAATAAATTAGGATTCAAAAGATATTGTTTCACTCTAATATCTAGTAATATTTCCTTTTTGCAATCATCTTTTATTACGCCGCTATCAAGTTCGTTAGTTAAACAAGCGATGTTGGGCAATAAACGATAAAAGGTGTCCCAATAAAACTAAAAAGAGAAGACTAAATTTATAAAAAATTCAGTCTTCTCTTTTTAATTTATGAAATTATTTAATTTTAAAACACGGTCTAATCGTCAATTACTACTAGCTATAGTTATGACACAATCCCTTATTCAATAGATTTAGGTTCATTTTTGGTTGAATCTAAATTTTTTTCGGCTGGAACTGTATTTTTAATATAGTCCTTATGCAGGTTTCGAGATACTTTACGATTAATAAATAATGGTTCTGGTTCTTCTAATACTTCACTAAATTCTAACCCGTACCAAATAGCAGGAGCTGCCATTTTTTCTTGTAAGAATAAGCGACCAGCAATTAATGTACGATCAAGAAATGATGAACTTTGTAATGAGCGTAAATCAGCTAATTTTTGCTTCATGACTACGTAGCTAAAGTTACCAATTTTACGCCCCTTTAACGTACTATACTTTTGAATCTGAATATCGATCGCTTCTTCAGCAATTAATTGATTTACAATTTCGCGTAGATAGACGCTAACAGTTTGACTAACCTTAAATCCAAGGTATAGATGCACACAGACAATATTGCGCGTTCCCATCATGTCAACTGTATATCGGCGCTCAAATGGGGTTGCTGTTTCATGAATTGATACAAACCAGTATACACAAGCACGTTTTGGCTGCTTATCAAGGATTGAATAAAGTACAGAACGCTTAACTGTATAATTTTGCTTAATATTAGCTATATAAACTAAATTAGTTGCATATTCTGGTATCGTAGTATCATTACTTAATTTAACTAATTGTTTTCGGAAATCACGTAATGAAACATATTCAGTTTCATCAACATATTTATCCCGAGCCTTGTTACCAAAGTACCAAAGCACCATTACACCTACAATCGCTAATGTAATTAATACGGTCACATAACCACCATCAACAAACTTAAATAGACTTGCAATTAGGAAAAGCATTTCAAGGGCACCAAAGAAAAATGCTACTGTCAATGCAACTATCCGATTACGTTTCATCGTAATAAATTCATAAAGAAGCAATGTTGTCATTAACATTGTTACCGTAATAGCTAAGCCATATGCTGATTCCATATGTGCTGATGTTTGGAATAAAAATACAATTCCTAAACTAGCTGCACACATTAACCAATTAACAAAGCGAATATAAACTTGACTTTTCAAGAAATTAGGATACCGCATTCGAATCCGTGGTAAAATCTTTAAACCAATCGCTTCTGTAACTAGAGTGAATGAACCAGTGATCAGCGCCTGTGATGCAATAATGGCAGCTAAAGTAGCAATTATAATTCCAAAGATACGCCAAGTTTCTGGCATCATTGCAAAGAATGGATTAATACCAGTTAAATTTTGAAAACTATCGGCTTTCATATGTGCTAAAGTCCATGCACCTTGGCCCATGTAATTCAAAATCAAAGTAATAAACACAAATGGCCAGGTGAAATAAATGTTACGCTTTCCAACGTGTCCCATATCTGAGTACAAAGCTTCTGAACCAGTTGTTGCTAAGAATACACTTCCTAGGATAAAAATTCCAACCTTATTTTCTGGGCTAAAAAGTAACTTTACACCATACTGAGGCAATAAAGCTTGCCAAATATCAGGATAGTGAGCCATGTTCATAACACCCATTAAACCTAGAAAAGCAAACCAAATTAGCATAATAGGCCCAAATAATTTTCCGATTGCATTTGTTCCATAGCGCTGTAACATAAACAATGCTAATAAAATAACTGCAACTGCCAGGACAACTACATTTTGGCTATTACTAAAAACAAAGCTGCCTATCTTCTGGCCCTTAAGTCCTTCAATGGCACTAGTTACGGTCATCGCAGGAGTTAATGTTCCATCTGCCAGCAAAGCAGCTCCACCGATAACTGCCGGAATAATTAGCCATTTTGCCCTATTCCTAACAATCGCATATAAGGCAAATATTCCACCCTCACCACGATTATCTGCCTGCAAGGCAATCAAAACATATTTGATTGTCGTAACTAGAGTAATTGTCCAAAATACTAATGAGATTGCTCCAAATACATAATCCTTTGTTAGATTACCAAAGACCCCCTGATGCCCCAAAATGGCGTTCATTGTATACAGTGGTGATGTACCAATATCACCATATACAATTCCAATTGCAACTAACGCTGTTCCCAGCGATACTAATTCTTTTTTTCTTTCCATGACCCTCTCTCGAACCATTTCTGTATTTATGCTCAATTCCATTTAAAAATATGAGCTACCAACAATTTTACGTTATGCATGTTAAAACAACAAGCTTATAAAAATTTTTTACATTATAAATCAATCTTTATAATCTATAAATCAGTACATATACTGTACTAATATGAAGTCTAACGATTATTAATTTAAAGTGCAATCAAGTTGTTTTAAATTTAAGGTTCGTATTTTTGTACTACACAACCATTCAGATAATTAGAATTTTCAATAAGTAGCCAGTATATTGTATATAACAAAAAGGCCACCTCTGTTTTGAGGCAGCTCTTTTATAATCGTTAATTTATTTTAATGTTCATGTTTTTTAGTTTTCTTATCAATTGTCAAAACTTCACCTTCTGGACGATACGTGATTTTAACATATGCTGATACCTCAGGAGCGCCGGCTTTAATTGCAATTAATTGACAATTTTTGATAATCTCCATTAAACCTTCATAATCACCTTCAATACTAGTTTCAAAGGCACCAACTTGATAATTATAACCTGTACTTTGAATATAGTTAATTACTTGATCAACAACTTCAATTAAACGTTCGTCTGTTTCTGCCTTTGGTAATACTTGAATTGCGATACTTGCTTCCATAATTTTTCTCCTAGGGGGGCTTTATTTTGTAAATATTTCATTAATTTTTGGAATCCATGTATTTAATTCCGTAACTTTGGCATGTGTAAAAGCTGAAATCATTGCAAGGCCACAAGCACCAGTCCTAGCAATATCTTTAGCATCAGTAAATGAAACACCACCAATAGCTACAATTGGTAATTTTGTTGCCGTAACTAAATCTGTTAAACCCTTTAATCCAATTACAGGATCGGCATCGGCCTTAGAACTAGTAGTCTTAATTGGCCCACTACCTAAATAACTTATATTTGTTAAATCACTATTACCAAGTTGTGTTAAATTACTAACTGATAAGCCAATAAACATATCGGGATTAGTGCTTAACTTAATTTGGTCTACAATTTTAGATACTGTTTGATCGCTTTGACCAATATGGATGCCATCGGCTTGAATAGCTAATGCCAAATTAAGATCATCGTCAATTACTAACGGCACATTATATTTTAAAGTTAATTTCTTTAATTGATGCGCTAATGCTAATTTATCAGCATAATTTTTAATTGCACCTGAACCTTTTTCCCGATATTGAACGATTGTAGTGCCAGCCTTTAAAGCAGTCTCTACTAATTCTAACAAATCTTGGCCTGCTAATAAATCTTTGGTACCAATTATTAAATAAGAACGTAACATTTTTGATGAAAATTGCATTAATTACACATCCTTCCCCAATGATTAAGTGGTCCGTGGCCATGCCCTACAATAATTTGATTAGTGATAGTTGTATATAAATACTCTTTGGCTTGCTTGATGGAGCTAACTAAATCATATCCAAGTGCCAAATTACTAGCAATTGCTGCGGCATAAGTATCACCAGTCCCATGAGTTCGAATAGTATCAACGCGTGAATTAACCAATGTAAATTCAGTTTGATTAGCTAGTAAGATATAATCAGTTAACTCATTACCAATAGCGTGACCGCCCTTAATGAGAACATTTTTAGCACCTAAAGATTGTAATATGTGTGCAGCAGTTACTAAATTATCAGGTGTGTTAATTTCAATGCCAGTCAATTGTTGTGCTTCTAATAAATTAGGTGTTACCAAAGTAGCTAATGGTAATAATTTTGTTTTAACTGCTGTAACTGCTTCGTTACTTAATAATTTAGCTCCACCTTTAGCTACCATTACTGGATCAATAATAATTGGACCAAAGTCATAATTAGCAAGTGCTTTTGCGACAATTTCAACATGTTGTTGATCACCTAGCATCCCAGTTTTAACGGCTCTAATTGCCAAGTCATCAGCAATACTAGCAAATTGTTGCTCAATTATTTGCGGTTCAAGTAATTGAACACCTTGAACACCATACGTATTTTGGGCCGTCACAGCGACAACCACTGTGGCCGGATACACGTGATGCGCAAAGGCGGTCGCTACATCAGCATTAATTCCGGCACCGCCACTAGAATCAATGCCCGCCACGGTTAACATTTGGGGAAATTGTTGTACATTACTTGACATCTAATTCCTCCCAATCACCAAATTCTTCAAGTTTAGCTGGTGTTAATTGGTATAGTTCATCCAATAAAGCCGCACTAAACGTACCTGGTTTACCTTCGTTTTGTTGACCAGCTAATTGACCAGCTACTCCCATAGCAAGCGTTGCTAATGCTAAACCTTCTAAGCGGTCTTGTCCCTTAAGTAAAAAGGTGCCCAAAACTGATGACAGCATATCACCTGAACCAACATTAGCGGCTAGTAATTCATGGCCATTTTTGATTTTAAAGACTTTATGCCCATCCGTCACAATATCTGTTGGTCCCGTCAATACAATCAACATATCGGTATTGCGCGCAGCTGCGACAGCCACGGCTTCAATATCAACTTCCCCAACGGCATCAATCCCACGTGATTCAGCAGCCACTCCTGCAAAGTGCGCAATTTCACTGGCATTTCCCCGAATTACATCGACTTGAATTTCTTTAAGTAAGCGGGCAACATATTGGCTCCGGAATGGTACGCTAACCGCTACTGGATCAATAATTACGGGTAACCCCAATGTATTAGCTGCTTTACCTAAAGCGACTAGTTCAACAAAATCAAGTTCTGCACTTTGAGCGGTGCCTAAATTTAACGTAACAGCAGTGGCCATGCTTACTAATGCTGGTGCTTCAGCAGGTTCAAGACTCATAATTGGTGAACCACCAATAACATTAACCGCATTGGCTACGATTTGCGGTGTTACATAATTCGCAAACGTTACAATCACCGGGGTTGTGGCACGAACTTGATCTAATAACTGATAATTTAACATGGTAGAACTCCTTTTAAAATTAAGTTTTTTGCACCTGATATAAATTACGCTTCATATAACCATTTTTGTTGCCGATAAGCGGCATCAAAGAAATGATATTCATATTCACAGCCGCGTAAAAAAATCTCAATCAAGTTAGCTTGATCGTATGCTGATAATTCGGTCATATGCGTATCAAGCATGGCAAATAAATCATCAACAATTGACATTTCAAAGTATTCCGGCATGTCATTGGCATATAAGTGCAACCATCTACCAAGTAGCGTATCAGTGCCCACTTTGGGACCTAAGTTGTGCCCAAATTCTCGATATATCCACATACATGGTAGCACAGCAGTAATTTGATAAAAGTAGTTATGGGCCCCGCTGGCTTTAATATGATTTAAATACGCCACTGTATTTGGATTCGGTTTAGCTAACCCAACTTCAGCTAAGGTAGTCCCGGCATGTTCAAGTAACCATTCATGCGCAATTATTTCTGCTTCAGTGGTAATACTTGGGGCGACTAAAGCCCGTTGTGCATCATCATTAGCCAATAAATAGGCATTCGCAAACGCTTTTGCATATTCACCTAAGTAGTATTCATCTTGTTGGACATACGTAATTAACGCATCGTTACTAATCTCGCCCGTGATTATTTCTTGTAAAAACGGATGTGAAATTACCGCTTGTAAGATTGGTTGGGCTTGTTCAACCAAGGTTTCAGAAAATTTAGACATAAGAATCTCCAGCAAATTTATTATCATAAGTAACAATTAAATGCTAGGTTGCACATGACGTAGGTGCCAAATAAAAAAGGGGCCAGTCCACGCATGGACTGACACCTACTAAAAGGTCGACATTCAGTACTTCCCTACGCGAGTTTCAACTCAACAGGTTCAAGGGTCCCAGTCTGACTGATCTCAGTGACGTACATCACACCCCTAGTAACACATCTATATAATTGCTCTAACACTTACAAATTTAAGATTAGCATTTTATTTGAATTTTTACAAGTATCATTCAATAATTCACGCATTATCTAACTGTAATGTTGCGGTTGTATATGCTTGAATTTCGGCAAATAATGCAGGGTTATCATTCAATTTTTGGCCATACGAGGGAATCATCGCTAAAATTTTAGGAGCCCATTCAGCCATACGATCTGTAAAACAAGTCTCAATGACATTTAACATCACTGAAACAGCAGTTGAAGCCCCTGGTGAAGCACCTAATAAGGCCGCTACCGATCCACTCCCACCAGTAACAACTTCAGTCCCAAATTGTAAGATCCCTTTGCCCGCATTCGTATCCTTAATCACTTGGACCCGTTGACCAGCCACAATAATTTCCCAATCATTACTTTGCACCTCTGGAATAAACTCGCGCAGTTCGGCAATGCGTTGAGCTTTTGTCAAAGTTAGTTCTTTTAATAAATACTGCACCAAGCTTATATTTTTAGCCCCCGATGCCAACATTGTTACTAAATTATCGGACTTAACTGAATTAATTAAGTCCCACGCTGAACCATTTTTTAAAAATTTAGGTGAAAAACCAGCAAACGGACCAAATAATAATGCTTTTTGCCCATCGATAAAGCGTGTATCTAAATGTGGTACTGACATTGGTGGTGCACCAACGGCAGCTTTCCCATAAACTTTACCATGATGTTGATTAGCGATGGCTGGCTTTTTACAGACTAAAAATAAACCACTGATGGGGAAACCACCAATGTGCTTGGCTTCAGGAATACCGGTTTTTTGAAGTAATGGTAAGGCCCCACCACCAGCACCGATAAATAGGAATTTGGTTGTTAAATGTTTGACTTGTCCAGCTTCATTAATGACTTTAACTTCCCACAACTGATTAGCGTGACGCTGAATATCTTTAACGGTAAGTCCATAATCAATTTGAACTCCTTGTTGTTGTAAATGACTACATAACAAGCGCGTGAGGGCCCCAAAGTTAACATCGGTTCCAGAGTCGATTTTAGTCGCTGCAATTTTAGCGTCGGCATTGCGGCCACGCATGATTAATGGCATCCATTCAGTTAAAGTTGCCCAATCATCGCTATACTGCATACCGTTAAATAAATGACTTTTAGTCAAAGCCGCCACTCGTTGCTGTAAAAACTCGGCGTTCTTAGTACCCTGAACCATACTCATATGGGGAATAGCTCGAATAAAATCAGTCGGATTTTTAATATTGCCTTGATCAACTAAATATGACCAAAATTGACGTGAAAGTTGAAACTGTTCATTAATATTTAAAGCTTTATCAATGTTAACCGAACCATCTTTATTTAGCGACGTATAATTCAATTCACAGAGTGCTGAATGGCCGGTCCCAGCATTATTCCACTCATTAGAACTTTCCTGGGCTGGCTCGGTCATTTTCTCTAAAACCCGAACATTTAAAGTTGGATCTAATTCTTTCAATAACGTTCCTAAAGTTGCACTCATAATACCTGCACCAATTAATAAGACATCAATTACTTGCGTATCATTACTCATAATTATCATCCTTAACCATATTTTTGTATCGCTAATCAATAATACAATTAACCTAAACAACACTTAAATTAAGTTAATTCTAGCATAAATGATAAAACAATTAAATAACAATGATAAATTTTATTGATTTTAACATAATTTAAATTTTATCATCAATTCCATCCATCTGGCCAGTATTTAGCATAAAAAGTTGTCTTCAGAAATCAATGTCTCAAACGTTAAAAACGAAAAAAGCGAATAAAATTTAACATTTCATTCGCTTTTAATTTTTAAGATATATACAATTAATCCACGTTTAAATAAATAATGACGCGACTAGAATCGATGCCAAACCAGATAATGAAATCACACATGTTAAGGTCGTCCATGAAAGGAACGTTTCTTTTAGCGTAAGTCCAAAGTATTCTTTAATCATCCAAAAACCAGCATCATTAACATGATCAGCAAAGATGCTACCGGCACCAATTGCTAACACAATTAATACCGGATTAACGGTTGAATTAGTAACAATATTAGTAACTAAGCTCGCACCGGTAATTGAAGCGACAGTTGATGAACCTAAACTAATCCGGAGTAAAGCCGTAATTAACCAAGCCACAATAATTGGTGACATGTTTGATTGACCAAATAAATCACCGATAAACTTAGCAACGCCGCCATCAACAAGAACTTGTTTGAAGGCACCACCACCACCAATGATTAAAAGCATCATGGCAATTTGCTTAACGGAACCCGACATTTTATCACCAATTTCAGCCATTGTTAAGCCGCGGTTAAGGCCCATCGTAAAGACCGCAAAGATTAATGAAATTAACATCGCCACGTCTGGTGAACTAATAAACGCGACTACATTTCCAATCAATGTACCTTTAGGTAAAATAAAATCCAAGATAGTCCCAATCCCAATTAAAATAACGGGTAATAAAGCAGTTAAGACACTAATCCCAAATTTAGGCGTTTCATCAATATTGAATTCTTTATAATCACCAAGAACTGAAATATTGATATCACGCTTATATACCTTGGGATATACTTTTTGTAAAAAGTGATTAAAAATTGGTCCCGAAATAACAATCGTTGGAATCGCAACTAAAATACCGATTAATAAAACATGGCCAAGTGGGACCTTCAAGACATCCGATACAGCAGTTGGCGCTGGATGTGGTGGTAAAAATCCATGTGCAACATTCAGAGTTGCGGCCATCGGAATCCCAAGATATAACAATGGCATATCAACTTCACGGGCAATCACAAAGATAATTGGTAATAGCACAACTAACCCAACCTCAAAGAATAACGCTAAACCGATAATAAATGATGCGATAATGACAGCAACTTGAATCCGTTTACGCCCAAAAACTTCAATTAACTTGTGGGCAATTCGAAAACCACCCCCCGTATCAGAAAGCAATTTACCAAGCATTGAACCAAAACCAAAGATAATAGCTAAATGACCTAATTGCCCCCCAATCCCTGTTTCAATACTGGTTGGTAATTTACTAACCGGAATCCCTAAAATCAATCCTACAACAAAAGCTGTAATAACCAATGAAACAAACGTATTTAACTTAAACTTGGTAATCAAAATAACTAATAAGATGACCCCAATCAAAACCGCAATAAGTGGCATAAGTCTTCTCCTTTAAAATCATTTACCGTAACAAGTACCCACCATCAACAGGAATCGTTACACCCACCACATAATTGGAAGCCGCACTCGCCAGAAATACAAGTGCTCCTTTAAGTTCTGTTGGATCAGCCCAATGAGCAGCTGGAATATGGGTTAAAATTTCTTGATTCCGGATTGGATCATTTTGTAATGGTTCTGTCATTTCGGTATTAATATAACCCGGTGCTAAGACATTAACTTGAATACCTTCGGGTGCTAAGGCGTCGGCATAGGCTTTAGTTAAACCAACAACGCCATGCTTACTAGCGGCATACGGATAAATATACTTACCCGCCCGAAACGATTGCATTGAGCCAATATTGATAATTTTCCCAGCATGTTGTGAGACCATTACCCGAGCCGCCTCATGTGTTAAGAAATATAATGCATTTAAATTAGTGTCGATGACTTTTAACCAATCGGCATCTTCAAAATCTAATAAGTTATTACGAATTTGAATTCCAGCGTTATTCACTAAAATATCCAACTTCCCAAATACATTGACACATTGATCAACTATTTTAGCCGCCGCCCCCACAGCAGTAATATCTTGTTGAATAAATTCAACTTGGCGTCCATATGCGGATACATACGCCTGCGTTTTATCCCACCCTTTGGTACTACGACTTACAATACATACATCTGCACCTGCTTCAACTAATGCTTGTGTGTAATAATAACCTAGTCCTGATGTTCCACCGGTAATCAGGGCTACTTGACCTGTTAAATCAAATAGCTTTTTCACATCTGTCATTAATTTTCCCCCACTTATGTTTTATTTTTGTAACCGCTTACAATATTAAGCTAAGCTTAATAAAAAGTCAATGTCAGTTGGTATTTTTCATATTTCAATAAAATAAAAATTATATAAATAATTATTAGTTTCAAGGTAATAGCCAACAAAAAAGCCACGAAAATAATTTACTTTCGTAGCTTTTTTATTTATTTAAACTGTAATTAGAATGAGGCTGTCAATGGTGGCACAACTTGCTTCTTACGTGAAACAACCCCTGGCAATGCCAAACGATTGTTAGTTAAAGTACCATTAAAGGCTGCTTCAACTGGTGCAGTTGGTTCACCAACTACTAATAATTCTGAATCAGAAGTTAAAATGTTAGTAACAACAAACAAGAATAAGTCGTAGCCATTCTTAGTAATTTCAGCGGCCATAGCTTCTTCCAAGGCTGCTTGACGTTCAAAAACCTCAGCAATATCAACCGTGTTAACTTGACCGATGCGAACAGTCTTACCACCCATTTCAAATGATTTAGCGTCACCTTCAAGGAGTTCAAGTTCAGTCTTAGTTGATAAGTTAGTACCAGCTTTTAACATTTCAAGACCATATGACTCAAAATCAACATCCGCAATTTCAGCTAAAGTCTTAACGGCAATCTTATCAAATTCAGTCGTTGTTGGTGATTTCAACAACAATGTGTCAGAAATGATAGCAGAAAGCATCAAACCAGCAATTTGAGCTGGGATTTCAACTTTGTTTTCGTTGTACATCTTCAAAAGAATTGATGAAGTAGCACCAAGGGCTTCAGCACGAATAAACAATGGAGCTGCTGTTTCCAAAGCAAACTTGTGGTGATCAACGATGTTAGTAATTTCAACTTCAGCTAAATCACTAACTGATTGTTGGCTTTCGTTGTGGTCAACTAATACAACCGCTTCGACTTCTGGTTTAGCCGCAGCAATCACACGAGGTGCTGAATAATCGAAGTGACGCAATGCAAATTGTGTTTCTTCGTTAGGTGTTCCTAAAGCTACGGCTTCAGTTTCTTCACCTAATTGGTTCAATAAGTGTGAGTAAGCAATTGCAGCTACAATCGCATCAGTATCTGGGTTTGAGTGTCCAAAAACGAGTTTCTTTGTCATAATTGACTCCTTCAATTATTAAATTATTAATCTGTTATTACCATTATAGCCAATTTTGGCCGGTACTCCAACAATAAAACAACTAAATTCTTACAAAATTAGTAGGATATCGCTAGACTTGATACATGTTAGAAGCTATAAAAATAACTTGATACTCATTACCTAGTTCAGCTTGAATTTTGCTAGCTAAAATTCGACCGCCTTGGTTGTGAGATACTTCCGTGAATTGCTCACCGGCAATTAATTGCTCAGTTTCCCAATCGACCCAGCTACCAAACGAATTCGTCCATATAGTTAATTCAGCTTGTAATGTTGGTGTTAATGGTAAGTCATAAGTATCTAAATTATAATCACACTTAGCACACCATAAGGGATCAGCTCCCATTTCAGCTTCAACGTTTATTATACTAATTTGTGGGCATGCACAAATTTGATCCATAAAACTCTCCTTTTACAAAAGAAAAGTCCGCACACCATAGTGGCATGTGGACTTCTCTACAAACTTTAATTAGTCATCGACGTGTTGAAGCATTTCCAAACGTTCTTCATAAGCATGACTAGCTAAATATTCATCAAACGCTGTCAAGAAGTTTGAAATCCGTGGAATTTCACTCTTATCAGTTCGATAGACGAACGATAAATCAAACTTAACACTTGGTTCAAACGGCATTGCAAAAGTTTTTGTCCCCATATTAGCTTGATGACTAGTGATAAATGACTTAGGCAAAGCAGTGTAAGAATCAGTTTGCTTAGCAAAACGTAAAATTTGATTTAGTGTTGAGAATCGTGCTACAGATTTAGGTAAATCAAGTAAGTGATTCTTGTAAATTTCACGAATTGTTTGATCAATGTAATAGCTTTCAGGGTAAGTTACCCAGTTTTCATCTAAAGTATCCTTTAAACGAATTTTTTCAAGCTTTGCCAATTCAGGACTATTATGCACGAATAGTAAATCTTCAGTCATAATACTCTTAGCTTGGTATGGCTTCCAATTTTTAATTGATTCATCTGGTAAGTACATAATCGCTAAATCAATGCGGTTATTTTCAAGGCGTTCCCAGATTTCTTTACGACTAAGTGTAAAGAAAGTTACTCGAACATCTGGATGATCCTTATAATAATTCATAATGAAATCTTCAACCACACGGTCTTCAATTGATGAAAGCATTCCAATAGTAATTTCACCTTGCGTAGCAGATGTTGATTGTTGAATTTCATCAGTAGCTCGATTAAGTAATTCATATATTTCTTGCGTAACATTAAGCATTGTTAAACCGGCATCAGTCATTCGTAGCTTTTTACCAATTGAGTAAAACAAAGGTGCCCCAACAGTCCGTTCCAATTTCTTGATTTGTTGTGTCAATGCTGGTTGTGTAATACCTAAAATTTGAGACGCTTGAGTATAATTCATCGTTTCTGACAATTGTAAAAAGTATGACAACGTCTTTGATGAAAAAATATTTTCTTGAGTGGTCTTCATAGTCCCTTACTCCTATTCATATAGTTATTATATTATATATAATACCCATACTATAAGTTAATAGCAAGTGTTTTAACTTGTAATTTATAAAAAGGACTATAAATAACTAATAAAAAAGAAATTAGTTATTTATTAAAAAATTTTAAACCTTTTTAATAACCTAATTATTAATCATCGCTAAAATTTTCGTTACCATCGTGCATGGTTGGCCTTCAACATCAACATCAATGACAAATGCACCATTTGAGTATCCTGAACTAAGTGGATAATTATTAGGAATAATGTCGTGTATTAAGTTACGACTTGTAATAACTTCAAGTGCTGCCAATGGATCAGTAATAATTACCGCAGCCATAATTTGATGGGGTTGTGCTTTAAGTTCTCGTAAAATCATATTTCCCCGACGTGCTCGGCTAGTTACGGCGATATCATTAACGCTCATGCGCTTGAATGCACCACGTTGAGTTACAATACCAATTTCATCATCAGGTTTTACAATCAATGCACTTACAATTGTTTCGTCATCACGTAAATCCATAGCACGGACCCCAGCAGTTCTAGCACCAGTCACAGACACTTCAGCTAAATCATATTGTACAGCATAACCAACGTTTGAAAGCAGACTTACTTGAATATTAGTCATACCCGTTGGAACAAAGTTAACTGAAACAATCTTAGCTGTTACGTCTTTAAGTTTCATTGCCATGGCGGCTCGCTTACGATATGTGCGACTAGGTTTTAAATCAGTAAATGCCGTTTGCTTGATCCAGCCATCTGAAGTTGTTAAAACAAAGTTCCCAGTTGTTTCCAAAGAATCAAAGATCATTACTGCTAACATCTCTTCATCAGAATCAAGGCCGTTAATTGTTTGTGATACGTGTTCCCCTGTATCTTTCCACTTAACATCAGTAATTTCATGAACTGGTCGATAAATAAGGTTACCTTTATTTGTAAAAATAAAGACATGTGCTAAAGTATTAACTTTTTCAAGGAAGATAGGTCGATCATCTTCACGCAAACCGTTTTCACTTACATCACTAGCGTTAAATGAGCGAATTGATGAACGTTTAACATAACCTGAACGTGATACTAAAAGCATTACATCTTCATCAGCAATCATAACTGTCTGATCAATCTTTAATTCTTCAACTTGATCTTCAATTTCAGCTTTACGGTCACTACCAAACTCCTTAGCAATTACTTTAAGTTCTTTACGGAGAACTTTATTCAATTCTTTTGGATCAGCCAATATTAGTTCATACTCTGCAATAGTTTTAGCTAGCTCACTAGCCTCAGCTTCTAGTTGAGTTACATCCGTATTGGTTAAACGATACAATTGCAAAGTTACAATCGCTTCTGCTTGTGCATCGGTAAAGCCAAATTGGGTCATAATATTTTCTTTGGCATTTTTACGATTTTCACTTTGGCGAATTGCTGCAACCACATCATCAAGAATTGAAATCATTTTGATTAACCCGGCAACAATATGTTGTCGTTTTTGTGCTTTTGTCAAATCAAAACGTGTCCGCTTAGTAATAATTTCTTTTTGGAAGTCCAAGTATGCTTGTAATGCTGTCAATAAGCCCACACGTTCGGGGCGTTGATGATTGATTGCAACCATATTGAAATTATATGTAATCTGCAAATCAGTCTTCTTAAATAGATATGCTAAAATACCATCAGCATTAGCATCTTTACTCAATTCAATCACAATTGATAACCCTTGACGATCGGATTCATCACGAACTTCAGAAATTCCAGCAACATCTTTATTAAGACGAATTTCATCTATTTTCTTAACTAATTGTGCTTTATTAACTTCATATGGAATTTCAGTGACTTCGATTTGTTGTTTACCACCACGAATTGTTGAAATCTTAGTCCGTGATCGCAAAACAATCCGACCTTTACCAGTTTCATAGGCTTTTTTAATCCCATCAATTCCTTGAATGATTCCTCCCGTCGGAAAATCAGGTCCCTTTACAAATTCCATCATATCATCAAGGCTAGCATTAGGATGCGCCAATAAATAAATTAGAGCCTCGATCACTTCTCGTAAATTATGTGGTGGAATATCAGTTGCATAACCTGCTGAAATTCCAGTTGCACCATTAACTAATAAGTTAGGAAAATGAGCAGGTAAAACGGTTGGTTCATATTCGGTATCATCAAAATTTAGTACCATTTCAACGGTTTCTTTATCTAAGTCCCGAAGTAACTCACCAGCAATTTTACTTAATCGGGCTTCAGTATACCGCATGGCTGCCGCAGGGTCAGCATCAATAGAACCATTATTACCATGCATTTCAATCAACGGTTCACGTAATTTCCAATCTTGTGACATCCGCACCATCGCTTCATAAATTGATGAATCTCCATGGGGGTGATAATTACCCATAACATTCCCAACCGATTTGGCTGATTTACGATATGCTTTATCAAAAGTATTACCATCTTTGTTCATGGCATACAAAATCCGGCGTTGGACAGGCTTTAAACCATCGCGGATATCAGGCAATGCCCGTTCTTGGATGATGTATTTAGAATAGCGGGCAAAACGATCGCCAATTACATCTTCTAAGGCTAATTCTTGAATATTGTCAGCCATTGAATTCTCCTTTTATCAGTAGTTCATTATTGTCTTTAATCTTGCCAACTAGTAATCATCGGCTCGTTATCTTCTAAATCAAGTTCAACTTCCGTTATTTTAGCTGTAGGCGCCGTTTCATTTAACGTTGGCGTAGTATCAAGAATTGAGTCTTCCTCATTCAAGTTAAAAGCCACATTTTCTTCAATCCATTTACGCCGTGGTTCAACCTTATCACCCATCAAAGTTGTTACTCGTTTTTCAGCTAACATAGCATCATCAATCTTGACACGAATCAACGTTCGCGTTTCAGGATCCATGGTTGTTTCCCATAACTGATCAGCATTCATTTCACCCAGCCCTTTAAATCGTTGAAGAGCATACCCACGACCAAAAGTGGCCTCTTTTTGGGCCAATTGTTCATTCGTCCAGGCATAATCAATCTTTTGTGATTTACCTGTGCCTTTCGATAACTTATAAAGAGGTGGTAAAGCAATGTAAATACGACCAGCTTCAATCATTGGGCGCATGTATTTGTAGAAGAAGGTTAAGAGTAATGTTTGAATGTGGGCTCCATCATCATCGGCATCAGTCATAATAATGATTTTACTATAGTTAGCATCATCAATATTAAAGTCTGCCCCAACAGAAGCTCCAATCGTGTAAATCATTGTTGAAATTTCTTCGTTTTTCAAAATATCTGCTAACTTAGCTTTTTCGGTATTCAAAACCTTCCCACGTAAAGGTAGGATTGCTTGGAATTTTCGATCACGCCCTTGTTTGGCTGATCCACCAGCAGAATCTCCTTCGACAAGGAATAATTCGTTTTTTGCCGCGTTCTTTGATTGGGCTGGTGTTAATTTTCCTGATAGTAAGCGTTCTTGTTTCCCGCGCTTTTTACCACTACGACTTTCATCCCGTGCTTTACGTGCTGCTTCTCTTGCTTCTCTTGCTTTTAGGGCTTTACGAATTAAGGCTTGCCCAAATTCACCATTCTCCATTAAGTAGAAGCTTAGTTGTTCGTTTACAACTGTATCAACAATTGAGCGTGCTTCAGGTGTACCAAGTTTATCTTTAGTTTGTCCTTCAAATTGAAGAATTTCTTCAGGTATCCGTAATGAAATAACTGTTGAAAGCCCTTCACGAACATCAGAGCCTTCGAGATTCTTATCTTTTTCTTTTAATAAGCCAATTTTACGTGCATAGTCATTAAAAGCTTTTGTCCAAGCAGAACGGAAACCAGCTTCATGAGTTCCACCATCTGGCGTGCGCACGTTATTAACAAAAGATAATGTAGTTTCAGTGTACCCATCATTGTATTGAGCAGCGACTTCAACTTCCACATTTTGACTAATACCATCAAAGTACATTACATCGCCAAGGGTTTCTTTATCTTCATTCAAGTATGAAACAAATTCTTTAATCCCATCTTGATAGAAAAATTCTTCATGCCGTTCTTGGTTGTTACGTTCATCAGTTAATGTAATCTTGATATTTTTTAATAAGAAAGCTGATTCACGTAAACGTTCGGCTAACGTATTAAAATTGTAAACCGTCGTTGAGAAAATCTTTGGATCAGGTTTAAACGTTAATGTGGTTCCTGTATGTTCCTTAGTCTTACCTAGGTTTTCAAGCGTTCCAACTGGTGTTCCACCATTAACAAATTCCTCTTGATACTTTTGACCATCTCGAACAATAGTGACAGTTAGTGCTTCACTAAGTGCATTAACAACTGAAGAACCTACCCCATGGAGTCCACCGGAGGTTTTATAACCGCCTTGTCCAAACTTACCACCGGCATGCAAGACCGTCAAAATAACTTCTGGCGTTGGTTTACCAGAAGCATGCATACCAACTGGCATACCACGACCATGATCGACAACGGTAATTGAGTTATCAGCATGAATCGTTACGGCGATTGTATCACCATAACCAGCTAAAGCTTCATCGACTGCATTATCAACAATTTCATATACTAGGTGGTGTAATCCACGTCCGTCTGTTGAACCAATATACATCCCAGGGCGCTTACGAACTGCTTCGAGGCCCTCAAGGACGGTAATGGAATCTTCTGAGTATTCAGGTTTTTGAGCCATTTAGATTCCCTCTTTCATTTAATTAATCTTTTTAATTTTATTTTATTTATTCGTATCAGACAAGCTAATAAGGTTAATTTAAATGTCTTTTACTAAACTAGCTTACACTTTTTTATGACACTCGTAAATAATATGACTGCAATAATAGTGAGTTTGTAATAAACAGTACAATCAAAAAACCGGCAGACTCAGGTGAATCTACCGGATTTTTAATTAATTATTGATATTCAATTAGTCCATAAAATCCTTCAATTGCTTAGAACGTGAAGGATGGCGCAATTTCCGCAAGGCCTTAGCTTCAATCTGACGAATTCGCTCACGCGTAACCCCAAAGACTTTCCCGACTTCTTCAAGCGTGCGTGTTCGACCATCTTCAAGACCAAAACGTAAGCGTAGTACGTTTTCTTCACGATCTGTCAAGGTATCTAGCACGTTTTCAAGTTGTTCTTTCAACATTTGGTAAGCTGCTGAATCAGCTGGTGAAGTTGCATCTTGATCTTCAATAAAGTCACCAAGGTGTGAATCATCCTCTTCCCCAATTGGTGTTTCTAATGAAACTGGTTCTTGAGCAATTTTTAGAATTTCACGCACTTTTTCAGTTGGCATATCCATTTCAGCCCCAATTTCTTCTGGCGTAGGTTCACGTCCTAAATCTTGCAGTAATTGCCGTTGAATTCGAATTAACTTATTAATTGTTTCAACCATGTGTACTGGAATCCGGATTGTGCGGGCTTGGTCAGCAATGGCACGGGTAATGGCTTGACGAATCCACCAAGTTGCATATGTTGAGAATTTGAACCCTTTCCGGTAATCAAACTTTTCAACAGCCTTCATAAGTCCCATATTACCTTCTTGAATTAAATCAAGAAATTGCATCCCCCGACCAACATAACGCTTCGCAATTGACACGACCAATCGTAAGTTAGCTTCAGCTAATTCTTGCTTAGCAATTTCATCACCTTGTTCAATCCTTAGGGCAAGAGCAACTTCTTCATCCCCTGTAAGCAATGATACTCGACCGATTTCTTTTAAGTACATACGAACAGGATCGTTAATTTTAATTGATCCAGGAGCAGTATCAGCTGCAGCTAACTCTTTTTTAGTAGGAGTCGCTTTAGTCTTTTTTAAAACGTGTTCTGAAGGGTTACCATGTTCATCAACAATTGAAATCCCTGCATCTTCAACCTTTTCAATCAAAACATCAAGTTGTTCTGCATTAAGTTGATGCTTTTTGGCAATTTCGTTTTCTAAAGTATCATAATTAATTTCTTTAGTCGTTTTGTATTCCTTAATTAAAGCTTTTACATCAGTGTCAAATGCTTTTTGGTCAAACTCTTTCTTTTCAGCCATATGGGCCCCCTTATCGGTTTCTATTGCTGTGCGTGCTGTTGCCGAAGCAATATAATGTATTCATTAGTTAGTGTCACGAGCAACTCATTATTCCCTAGTTGTTGTGCCTCACTAATTTGTTGCAATTTTTGTTTTATCTGATCGACTAATGGTGTGACATGCATAATCTGATCTATAAGCTGCTTAACAGCTGGTAACGATGGTTGTGAAATCATTACATCATTTTCAAGGTCTGTCAATACACGTGCTAAATTAGTATCATTAAGATAATCTAGGAATAATCCTAAGTCATATTGATGGTGAGTACTCCAATAGCCTTGAGCAAGTAAAAATAATGTTTCATATTCAAGCTTAGTAAAATGAAAATCACTAATAGCCGTTACTTCTTGCCAGACGTGCCAATCATGAAGCATCCATACTAATAAAGTCCGTTCCGCACGTTCTGTTCGACTACGAACCTTAAGTTGTGGTTCTGGTAAACTAGTTGCTGCTTTTTGACCATATAAATTGCTATTTCGTGTGTTTTTGTATCCTGTAGCAGCTGAACTGTTAGCCATTGGCATCTGTTGTATCAAATGCTTGAGTTGTTCATGTAAACTAGTTGCGCCCACATTAAATTCTTGTGCTAATTGATTAACCTGCAAATCACGTTCAAGTGGATTATCAACAGTTGCCAGCATTTTTAAAACTTCATCTAAGTATCCAAGCTTTTCTGCCTCATTAGCTAGATTACGTCCTTGCTTTAAGTACCGCATTGCAAATGTCACAGGCGTTTCTAACCCATGGGTAACAGCATTAGTAAATTCTTGCTTCCCATATTTACGCAAATACTCATCTGGATCAAGCCCATCTGGTAGATTGATAATTTGAATACTTAGTGCTGGAGCAACTTGATTGATCAAATCAATGGCCCTTTTTGTTGCCGCTTGTCCTGCAGCGTCACCATCATATGCAATTAAAATGCGATTAGCAATACGACTTATCTTTTTGACCTGTTCAACAGTTAAAGATGTCCCCATAGAAGCAACACCATTTTGGACACCAGCAGAAAAAGCAGCAATTACATCCATAAAGCCTTCAAATAAAATAATATCCTTACTACGCTTAATGGGATTCTTAGCTAAGTCAAAATTAAACAACTCCTGACTCTTGTTAAACAAGACACTTTCAGGTGAATTAATATACTTTGCTTGTTCATCATGAGTTAATGAGCGTCCTGAAAAAGCAATTACCTGGCCATTACTATTACGAATAGTAAATAAAACGCGGTTGACAAAACGATCTCTTAAAGAACCATCTTCATTTTCAATAAACAGTTCACTTTGTCGTAGTAGTTGATAATCAACGCCTCGTTCTTGGAAAAATGGTAAAAGCAATGGTTCCTTTGGGGCATATCCTAAATGAAATAAATCTAAGGTATCATCATCAAGACCCCGTTGATGTAAATAATCCAAAGCATCTTGTCCGGCACTAGTATTCATCAGCATATGATGATATAACTTAGCGGCTTCTGCATACAAATCATATAAAGCAGCATGTTCGTTAGCAGGCTTATTACTATTGGTGCTTTCAACATATTGTTGATCAATCTCAATATGTGCGATCTTAGCAACTTCAAGGACGGCTTCTGGGAAAGAAAGATTCTTCATTTCTGTTAAAAATTGAAAAACGTTCCCCCCACGACCACATGAAAAGCAATGAAAAATCTGTTTTTGTTCATTAACTGAAAATGATGGTGTCCGTTCATCATGCCATGGACATTTACCAAATAAATTGCGACCTTGTTTATGAAGTTGGACGTATTCACTAACGACATCTGTAATATTAACGGCTGTTCTAACTTGGTTAATAACATCTTCTGGTATCCGTGTAGCCAATCACCATCACCAACTTTCTTTTTAAAGCCATTAAAAGTCGTGCCCAAAAATAGGACACGACTTACTTAATTTTCAACTTCAATAATCATTATAGCAACATCCCCTTAATTTGTCTATTATTTTTGTCAAGGGGTTGACAATTCTAATTAAAGCTATTTAATAGGCATGTTGTATATAACAACCAAACTAACAACCTATTATTATGTAAACTAAATATGCTATTCAACATCAATATTTACTTAATAAAAAACACCAACTTAACCGTTTAGCTACATAATGTTATGTTTACATATAAGTTGGTGTTTTATTATTGTTGCTCATTGTTAGGTCCTACTTTAGGTTTGCGACTTGCAATTAAAGCTTGCTGCCATGTATCCATTTGTTCAATAAAGCTCCGTGCTCTAACGTGGATCCCCACTGTATTGTCATAGATTAAATCAATGACACGTTGTAACTCAACTTTAGTTTCTTGATGTACATTGATTGAATTAACTTGAGTTATGTCAATGTTGCTAAATAAACGCAAATAATACAAAGCTTTTGGCGTCATATTTAATCGATGCCGGTCAGTATTAAAATGTTTGCTACATAGTAATCCATGATATTTATCAGAAAAATCCATCTCATCGGTAAGTTCACCACACATAACACACCCTTGTAGTTGCAATGGCACTCCAAAATCTGGTAGTAACTTCAAGGCAATAATTTGACTAATCACCTGGGGATCAAAATGATCATTTAACTTCGCAAATGCCGCTAAAATCTGATCAAACCACCCCGTAATAATTACACGGTCTTCAAACGCTGCATCAATTAAACTCAAAATATACGTTGCATAGGCATTTACTTCGATATCTTCATTCAATAAGCGAAAGTGTGTTGCTTGCTTAGCGGTATTTAAAAACGAAAGACCAGTTGGATTCAACCGGCCTTCGTAAGTAGCATACGTATATGGTAAAGTCTCACTTGCTAACGCATAACTAGGACGTTTACCATTTTTCAGAAAAAACATCCGTTTGCCTGCTTCACGGGTTAACACTTTGGTTAAGACGTCAGCTTCACGATAATTTTTGCGATACATTACAATGCCAGTAAAAGTATCATTGCCACTCATGCTTAACCTCCTAAATAATTTAATTTTTTAATCAACTGCAACCGTATAGAGCACTTGACCGTATTCAACCGTCTGCTCGGGTTTAACATTAATACTAATAATTGTGCCGGCAACCGTACTTTTAATCTCCGTCATCATCTTCATCGCTTCAATCAAAGCAACCGTTTCACCGACCTGGATCCGTTGACCAACTTGTTTAAACATCGCTTGATTAACTGTTGGTTGTAAATAGACTGTCCCAACGATTGGGGCAATAATATCCTCTGTTTGCGTCGTGGTACTAGCCTGTTCACCATTGACAATGGCTTGTGAATCAGGGATTGGCACATCCCCTACCTTGTCGTTATTATTTACTACCGGGGCTGGGCTTTCAAGTTTGCTAAAATACAAATGACTTTCTGCGTCATCTAAGCGTAGTTCCATCAAA
The DNA here is from genome assembly GCF_012396505.1 of Periweissella fabalis. Classification (GTDB taxonomy): domain Bacteria; phylum Bacillota; class Bacilli; order Lactobacillales; family Lactobacillaceae; genus Periweissella; species Periweissella fabalis. The sequence goes on from NZ_JAAXPN010000001.1 coordinate 453,897, forward strand.
GTACTAGCATCAAATTGTCCTAGTAAATCGCTAATTGCTTTTAAATCCATTAGTTATTCTTCATGCGCTCCTTTTAAATTCAATTTACCTATTATACCACCTGTTTGATAATTTCCAGGTGTAAATTCAATGATTGTGGCCTGTTGGTCCAAATTCAAAAGGGCTACTTCCTGCACAACATCTAGGTGGGCTTTAGTTACTTGCTCCCAATCAATCTTTGCTAGGGGCGTATTGGCAGCTAAAACATCCCCATCTTTAAACATATATTTTACTGGCGTTTGCGCCATTCCCGCAAAATTTAAGCCGATATGGATTAACCAACGCCCAAATGCCGTTTGAATTTGAATATTATGGTCGTTTTGTTGATAGTACGTTCCGGCAATGGGACTGACTAATTGAGCATCCGTTGGCCAAATCACCACTCCTTGACCTAAAGCATTACTGCTAAATAGACTCTCGGTTGAATCTTGACTTAATTTAATCAAACCACTAACTGGTGCCACGATGCTTGTTGGTTTCATCCTAGACCTCCCCATCTAATAAACCGGCTTCAAATTGGACTAATTCAGAACTTGAAACTTGTTCTGACAGTTCCTTAGCTAAGCCTTGTGAAATTTTATTATTACTCAATTGATTTTGTAAATATTGATATTCAAATTGAAATGCTTGAACATAGGCATCGTTAAGTTGTGTTTGCATATCTTCAGTAATCGTCCGTTGAGCATATTGGCTCCAACGACGAATGAAAATATGATGAACCATCGCAATTTCTTCACGATTTTGTGCTGTACGCTCTTCGTCTAAGTACGTATTTGTTGCTTCCGTTAAAATTTCCTTAACCTGATCTAATAACTCATGGTGTTGAGCTTTTATTTTGGCAACGCGCTCCGCAAAATCTGGCATGCTTTGAATATGCTTAATTCTACGTTTTGTAAACCAAACCCGTTGTGCCATTGCCCATAAACCATGAAATAAATGGCCATGCTTATATTTAACTAATAGGCGTTTCGTGATTTTATTGGCCTCAGGTGGTAAAATGCCAGCGTGCACGGCCGCATCAATCGCATCAGCATTCGCTTCATTCATTCCCTCAATCAAGCGTAATAATTCCTTTTGATTACCAGTAAAGAAACCATTTTGCGAACGCAAGTTATCTCGGACCATTGTTTGAATCCGACTATCGTAATCTTCATCATTTAACCGATTTAACGCATAGTTAATCATGCTAGCCCGGGTGTGCTTTAATTCTGCTTGTGTAAAAGCAAGTGATTTGGCTGGTAACACTAGCGGAAAGACTACCGCTGGTACTAATAAACTAAGCACAATAACTGCTGCGGCAATGAAAATAATTTCAGTTCGAAATGGAAACGCACTTTGTCCGAGTTGTAATGGCAAAGAAAAGGCCATCGCTAAGGTCATTGTCCCGTGCACACCACCTAAACTAAAAAGCCACGATTCACGGCCGTGCCAATTATGACCAGCAAAATTAAGTCGCACAAACATAAAGCGAACAAACAGCATCATTGCATAAATCAAATCAGCAATAAATAAACACAATGGTATTAATGCCACCGATGTTTGTGTCATTGAAATAACCACATTTGGTAACAATAATCCTAAAATAACAAACACGAAGCCATTTAATGTATCACTTAAAATCGTCCACACTTCTTTATTGACGACTTGTAGACGCGTTGATGTCAAACGTAACCGCGCTTGTTGGTAAGCATGTAACATTCCTGTCGCCACCACCGCTAAAATTCCTGATACCCCGACATGTTCAGCTAATAAATACACCGCAAATGGGGTCAAAATACTCAACGGTACTAATAACGTCGCTTCACCAAGGTTATGGGTTAGTAAGCTTAATCGTAACCACAGAAGTAAGGAACCAACCACACAGCCGACCAATAAACCGCCAAAAAAGACATAACCAAAGTTCAACAAACCTGCCCCCAATGAAAAATGATTGGTTGCTAAAACTGTCAATGCAATGTCAAAAACCACAATACCTGAGGCATCATTAAATAACGACTCAAATTCTAAGCTTTGCATTACATCAGTTGGGACTTGCCGTGAGATGGTAACTGACTTTACGGCCACCGCATCCGTTGGGGTCACAATGGCACTTAAAGCAATTGCCAATGGTAATGTAAAGACCCCAAATCGCCAATTAAGCACAAAGCCAATCACGACAATCGTAATAATTGCTAAGATCACTGCCACCGCAAACGTTGATTTAGTTTGCTTGACGAGTTCGCTTAACTTTGTGTTTTGACTATCATTAAATAGCAGTGGTGCAATAATAATTAATAAAAATAGCTCAGGTTGCATTTGAAAATGGGCAAGTGGCGGAATCAGGCTCAAAAGCATCCCTGCTGCAATCTGAATAAATGCCAGCGGAATCCACGTAATGAGCTTTCCAATCACATTTGCAATTAACCCGGTAACCATGATCATAGTGATCATTAAAAATATTTCCATCATGTTCTCCTTATGTTGTTTAGGAATATTATAACAGAGTGCTATTTATTGCGTTAAAATACCGTCGAATACTAGCAAGGGAACGTTATGATCTAAGTGATATTGCGTATATCAGGTGGTATTTGCAATAAATGGCACGTTTTAACTGAGTGTGTGCAACTTCGATAAAAGCTGAGGGATAGCTCAACGAGAACGCATGTTCGTACATCGTAAAAAAGGTCATTTTTACAGCTAAATTGCACCTTTTTGTTTATGTATCCGCTTACAAAAATGTTAAAATTAATTAATAGTAATTTTACTATTAATTAATTGACCTAATAGGGGGTGTAGCAATGCTTCAATTTGAAAAAAGTACCAATTTTACTGTAGATTTAGCTGGTGAATTCTATCCCGAAAATGCCAAAAAACGCATGGGGACGAAACCTAATTATCTACGAGATTCAGCCGTCACTGTTTTGACGTTTGGGACAATTGTTAAAGGTATCGATGCCACAATACCACACGTTAGTATCCAGCCCAATGAACTAACAATCTACCATGTAAACGATCAAACACCTAAGACCATTGCGCTCAATCCTGAACACGTGACTTTACACGTTGGAATTTTACGAGCAACTGGTAATGCTTTGTCCCAAGGGGGTAGCTTGAACATGGGCGGTCTTGGTAGTCGTCTACAAAATACGTATACCACGTATCTGGAAATTCAAACTCCAGACCAAACCATTAGCTTACGGGTTAGTTCCCTCCGCTTATACCTTGCAATTGCCCAAGGAGCATTGGCTGATTGGGGTTGGCAAGTGATTGATGATCTCAAGTTATTCCCGGAAGCTCAAAATTATTCCTTGGAAAATTACCGCGATTTTGAACAATTTTTAAATGATCCTGAAAAAGGCTTCACCGCTTATACCCAAGCAGCCGATTATCCAGATGTCATTAATTACGATGGTTCACAAATTTTACCCAATTAGTAACACAATACGATGCCTAAACAAATATCCCGACTGAATTTTAAAATTCAGTCGGGATATTTTAGTTACATGCTATTGCTAAACGTGCTTATTATCGTGCCCATTTATTTTTGTACGTCTTCTTCATAATCACCATTTGGACAAATAACTTGCTTACCACCCTTAACCTTCTTTTCAACTAAGAAGTGACCATCATTTGGACAGTTACGATTCAATGGTTTATCCCATGATGTAAAATCACAATCAGGATAACGTGAACAACCATAGAAAATCCGATTCCGGCGTGATTTACGTTCAATAACTTGTCCCTCATGACAGACCGGACAAACCATGCCAATTTCCTTAACGACTGCTTTAGTATTTCGGCAATCCGGGAAGCGTGAGCAAGCATAGAATTTACCAAAACGACCAAGTTTAACAACCATTGGCGCCCCACAAATATCACAATCAAAACCAGCCATTTCATCTTTCATGGTGATTTTTTCCAGGTTTTCTTCGGCTTTATGCACTTCTTCTTCAAACGGACCAAAGAAATCACTAATGACTTTTACCCATTGCTCTTTACCAACTTCAACATTATCAAGTTGTTCTTCGATATTGGCCGTAAATTTAATATCGATAATGTCCGGGAAGAAGTCTTTGATCACATCTTCAACAATCATCCCCAATTCAGTTGGTTCAAAGCGCCGAGCTTCCAACTTAACGTAATTCCGTTTTTGAATTGTATCCAAAGTTGGCGCATACGTTGATGGGCGCCCCACTCCATTTTCTTCAAGTGCTTTGATTAATGCCGCTTCAGAGAATCGGGCTGGTGGCTGTGTAAAGTGTTGGGCCGGATCAATTTTACTTAATTGCACTGCATCCCCAATTTCAAGATCAGGTAAGACATTATCTTTTTCCTTGGCTGAGGCATATGCTTTAGTAAACCCAGCAAACTTAGTCTTAGAGCCATTTGCACGGAACGTTACGCCATTTTGGGCAATCGTAACAGTCATGGTATCCAAAATTTCAGGGGTCATTTGACTAGCCACAAAGCGTGACCAAATCAATGAATACAATTTGAATTGGTCATTAGTTAATTTATCTTTAACTGAATCCGGTGTCCGTAAAACAGAAGTTGGCCGAATCCCTTCGTGGGCATCTTGGGCTCCTTCTTGTAATTTTACTGAGCGGGGATGACTAGCGGCATATTCTTCACCATATGCGTCATGAATAAATTGGGCTGCTTCTGCTTTAGCCCCCGCTGAAATCCGCGTTGAGTCCGTCCGCATATACGTAATTAATCCAACCGTACCTTCTTTACCACCCAAGTTAATACCTTCATACAATTGTTGGGCCGCCATCATGGTTTTGCGTGTCCGGAAATTCAATTGTGTATTAGCCGTTTGTTGCATTGTTGAAGTTGTAAATGGTGGTTGTGGTTGGCGTTTACGTTCTTTTTTAACAACGTCAAGCACTTCAAAGTCGCCTTGTTGATCAAGTTGTTGCAAAATTGCTTGCACTGCAGCGTTATCTGGAACCGCAGTTTTCTTACCATCTAAGCCATAGAAAGTTGCTTTAAATTTAGTGCGGTTTTTCTTAAATTCACTATCAAGAGTCCAATATTCTTCTGGTTCAAACGCTTCGATTTCACGTTCACGCTTAATAATTAAATCTAACGCAATTGATTGTACACGGCCTGCTGAGAGGCCTTTTTTAACTTTTTTCCATAAGACTGGTGAAATTGAGTAACCAACAAGGCGGTCAAGAACCCGCCGTGCTTGTTGAGCATCAACTAGATCCATGTTAATTGCCCGCGGGGTTTTAAAGGCATCTTTAACGGCATCTTTAGTGATTTCGTTAAAGACAACCCGATTTTTATCTTCTGGATTTAAGCCAAGTAGATAACTTAAGTGCCAAGCAATTGCTTCCCCTTCACGGTCCGGGTCACTTGCGAGAAAGACTTGTTTAGCTGCTTTAGCTTCTTTACGGAGACCTTTAATAACATCCCCTTTACCGCGAATTGAGATATATTTAGGCTCGAAGTTATTGTCGGTATCAACACCCATCTGTGACTTTGGTAAGTCACGCACATGCCCCAAAGATGCTACTACTTTATAGGTACTTCCGAGATATTTTTCAATTGTTTTGGCTTTTGAAGGTGATTCCACAATTACCAAGTTCTTTTTGCGTTTAGTTGTTTTTTTAGTTGTTTTTTTTGATTTTTCTGCTTTAGTAGCTGTTTTTTCACTAGCTTTTTTGGCAGTTAACGTTGTTTTTTTAGTCGTAGTCGCCATGAATGCTCCTAGTATTTATTTTATATTTCGACTTTCAAAATAAATTGGTCATTTAGCACGATAACACACCAAAGCGAAAAATGTCAAAAATAATCCGTGCTTATTGCAAAATAATTCCTTAATTTAAACATTATTTAGGCGCATTTCCTTTAAAATATCTCCACCAACCATCACACACCCGGCTCCAGCTGCAATTAATTGGTTACACCCCACTGACATCGGGGCATTAATTGGACCAGGAACAGCTAAGACATTGCGATTTTCTTGTAATGCAAGATTAGCTGTAATTAAACTGCCTGAATTTTCAGCCGCTTCAATCACAACCGTTGTCTGACATAAACCAGCAATAATACGATTACGAGCGGGAAAATGATATTTTCGTGGTCCCGTCCCCACTGGATATTCACTTAAAACAATACCCGTTTGTGCAACTAAATTTTGTAATCTTTGGGAACTTTTAGGGTACGCAATATCTAAACCAGTCCCAATAACACCTATTGGGACTGCTCGTTGTTCGATGCACTGTACATGCGTATAATAATCTATCCCCATTGCCAAGCCACTAACGATTCCAATACCGGCAGCTTGCAATGGCCTAATTAAGCACGATAAAACTTGGCGGCCGTATGCAGTAGCCTTACGTGCACCAACTAACGATACTAATGGTAACTGTAGTGCACGTAAATCACCATCATAATAAATAATAACTGGTGGCTGAAAACTTTCCTTTAGTAATAATGGATAAGCAGCATCACTGATAGCTAAATATGGATATTGTTGTTGCATTTGTTGTTGCTGTTGAACACTTCCATAATATTGCTTTCCTTTTATTGCTTGATTATCAGATAAATTAAGTAACTGACAGATAAAACTCCAATTTAATGGTAGCGATATTTGGGGATGATTTTGAATCCATGTAGCTAAAAAAGTTAACTGTTTTTGATTTAATCCAGGTGTTAAACTTAACTGCAGTAAAAATTCACGTATTTCCATTTACTTGATCCCTATCATTTAATTTTTAATAAAGTACGTAAAAAAGGGCAGTCTCCATCATGAAAACTGCCCTTTTAATATAGAAATAAATTATTAAAATAATACTTTAATTAAAATTACTGCTAATAAAATTTGGAATACTCCTGTAGTAAAGCCATAGCTTAAGAATCGTACACCAGAGTCTTTAATTGTCTTAAATTTCAAATTCAAACCAATTCCAGCTAAGTTGACAATCCCAAAGAAACTAGCGATTTCTTTAGCACTTCCGGTTAGTATATGAGGAAGTGGCAAAAAACTATTAATTAGTAGGAAAACAACAAAGACTATAATAAACCAAGGTACATTAAATTTTTTGGCTTGATTCATTATCTTAGAGTTAGAGGCTTTTTTTTGTGCCATACGTGCAAATACTAAGACAACTACTGTTAACATAATGATTCGAAGCATTTTAAAAATTGTTGCATAAGTAACAACTGTCGGATTAATTAAAGCTGCGGTTCCTACAACCTGACCAACTGATTGAACAGTTCCACCAACTAATGCTCCTAATAAAACATTATTATGGCCGATTAAATGTGGTCCTAATAATGGCAAAACCAACAAAAGTAATACCCCAGTCAAACTAACAGTGGCAACAGTAGTTCGACGTTGGTCATCATCTGCACCAATAACTGGGGCTACCGCAGCAATTGCGCTTGAACCACATACCGCATTCCCTGCTCCCATTAGCATGGCTGATTCACTTGAAACTTTAAATAAGCGCTCACCCATGAATAAGACCACAGCAATGGTTAAAAACATTTGAATTAATATAAAAGCAATCCCATTAATACCTAAGTTTTCGATTGTCTTAAAAGTAACGGTTAATCCAAGTAAAGCAATTCCAATCTCGATGGGATACTTTTCAGCCCATTTCATTCCAGGAGCAAAACGCTTATTAGTAAAAACTGTATTTCCTAAAATTATTCCTAGTAGCATAGCAATTGATTCTGCACCCAATTGAGGCAAAAAAGTCGCCAAAAATTTTGAAATAACAGATAATATGAGCGTTACTATAATCCCTAAAATCATTGTGCGTTTAATTTTCATTTAATTAAACCTTCTTTCTAACTAACTTATATTTTATAGTGTAAAATGCAAAGTAAGATTTGTAAAATTTATTTATTTAATACAATCAATCAGTTTTTTTAATATGAAGGATTTAATATGTTTAGACTTTTAACAACTTTTATTACTGTATATGAAACTAGGAATTTTTCCAACGCAGCTCGTCAGCTGTTTATTTCCCAGCCAACAGTTAGCAATCACATTCAGCAATTAGAAACTCATTTTGATACACAATTGTTTATTCGTAATGGCCATAGTGAGGTCATTCCAACTGAAATTGCACGAAGAATTTATGATAAAGCACTTAAAATTATGAACGATTGGACTGCTGTAGAACAAGATGTTTTAAGCCATCATGATCCTAAAGTTCCATTTAAAATTGCAGTATCGCATACAACTGGGGCTATTTTTTTACCTAAATTAATTCCATTTATTCTTGAGCAAGATATAAATTTCGATATTCAAGTTCAAATGCATAATTCTGATCAAGTTCTTGAATTATTGAGTCAACATCAAATTGATATGGGTTTAATTGAAAAACCTATCGTTAATAATAATGTTGTTAGTCATATTATGATGCTCGATCAATTAGTTTTAGCTGGAGATTTGGGAAATAAATTGTGGCTTGTTCGAGAAGCTGGATCTGGGGTTTATCATTTCACACAACAATATTTTAAAGCACAACATTTGCGTCCAGAAAAGCAAATAATGATTGCAAATAACGACATCATCATGGCTCTTTTGAATGCTGGTATTGGTAAATCAATTGTTTCATTAAATGCTCTACCTAAAGACATCCCCTATCAGGAACTTGATGAAACATTTAATCGTAACTTTTATCTGCTTACTAGTCGTGATAGTAAGCATCCAATGATTATGAGCACTCTTAACAAAATTATTGCTAAATTCAGCCTTTAACTTCAAAAAAGCACTGATAGAGTTATCCCTATCAGTGCTTTTTTCTCATCCATGACTTGGTGCGTATAAGTTAAGTAAAACTACGCCACACACAATTAACATTAATGCTAAATAAACTTGCCATACGAAATGCGTATGATACACCACCAGATCTAATACTGTCAAAATGACAATCCCCACCGCTGACCATATTGCATACGCGATACCAGTTGGAATTACAGTTAACGATTGGCCTAACGAATAAAAACTAACACAGTAAAATACAATAATTCCTAATAATAACATCGGATTGAAGCCTGAAGTTGTTGCGTTGATCCGCAATAATGATGTTGCAATTAGTTCTGAAATAATTGCAATTCCCAACGAAATATAAACCATAAATGTACCTCAATTTAAGTTATTTATTAAACCATACCATTTTATTTAGTTAAAAAGCCATCAATTAATTAAAAAAATAAGACGAGAAGATTCCCTCCCGTCTTATCTTATCTTAGTTTGCTTGATAACTATTAATAATTTGGTGGTGTGCTTGCCAAGGAAAGGCTTTAACAACCCCTAAAATTTGATCTCTAGGTACTAATCCCCAATACCGACTATCATTTGATACTGAGCGATGATCACCCATTACAAAGTAATAACCCTTTGGGATAACATTATCGCTATTAGCTTTAAAAGTCCATTTATGTGCAGTTGCTAATGAAGTTAACGTGAAACCAGGAAATGATTGGCCTAACATATTTAGTGTACCAGCATTTTGTTGGTCTTTGCTAATATAACTTTGTGAAGCCTGCTTATTGTTGATAAATAATTTACCATCAGCAGAATATCGTATTGAATCACCAGGTAAACCAATCACACGTTTGACATAATCGATATTTTGATCGTTAGCTTGCGGATCAACTTTTTTTGCATCGAAAACAACAACCGAGTCATGTTTGATTTGCGCCTTATGTAACAATACCAATGATTGTCGGTTTTGCAAGTTAGGTTGCATTGAGGTACCATCAACCTTAACGACTGATAAAAAGTTATCTTTAACAAAGAATGCGATTGCAACCCCAATAACAATTGGAATTACCCATTCTAATACCTTCTTTAATCCTTTCATCAATAACTCCTTTATGATGATTTATTGCATGCTTTATTAATATATATTAAATTAACACAACAGTAACTATATCATACCATATCCCATTAATAATACACGCCATCCATTTCAAAAGACGGTATTTACTTATGTAAAATTAGATGTTTTATAAATTATTTATTAATTTTGGAAAATAAAAAAGACCCACACATGTAGGCCTTGGAATGAAAACTTTAATTAATTCTATGGAGTTATCAAAAGATATTATTTTGACTCCTACATATTACCACTTCGTGAAAGCGTTTACAATATATTTTTATAACACCTTATTGCTTTTAAAAGTAGTTTGACAAGGTTTATTTCTTTTTGTATGCTTTGATTAATACTGGGGGATTATGCAATGATTAATTTTGAAGATACAATCTTTTTTTGTTTGTTAGGATTGGGTCTTTTTATTGGCCCTATTTTAAAAGTTAATTCCACCACTGAAAAACTCTTACCATACCGTGGTGAGATTTTAGGCAGCATTGGCTGTCTGTATTGGTTTAGCGTTTTTGGTTTAACTGGTTTCAGCTCTCATCTTGGTTATCCGTCTGCAATTCTTGCAATGGCGGCATCGATAATTAGTGGCGAGCTATTTGGAGATTATCATAGCAAGCGATAAATTCTGCGATTAAATTAGCTTTGTATTCATCGCTACGTGGTGATAATAATGTACCGATTATACTAATCCTTTTATCAGCTATTTTTCGTAGATCCAATTGCTTTACACTACTACCACCTAGCGTACTAATTAAAATATGGCGCCCATCAATGGCTACACAAGTTAAATTTTGTTGAAAGTATGGTGCACCGATAAAATCTAAGATAACATCAGCACCATGTTCATTATAATCCAAAACAGCCGTTGCAAAATCAGTTGTTTGATAGTCAATTACTAAGTCGGCACCAGCGTCGTAACAAGCGGTATGCTTACGTTGACTTGCGGTTGCAATCACATTGGCATGTCTAAGTACTTTAGCAAGTTGAATTGCCGCTAACCCTACCCCACTAGCACCTGCATGAATTAACACGTTTTCCCTCTCTTGTAATTTAGCTAACCAAATTAATGCTTGATAGGCTGTTAGATAATTCTCTGGAATTGCAGCAGCTTCAATATCAGTTATTGTCGATGGTAGTAATAATGCTTGGTTAGCAGGAAGACATACTTGTTCTGCATAACCACCTGTACTAACAATCCCACAAACCCTTGACCCAGGTTTAAATTTTGAATTATCGCTATGATTTTCTAAAACAATTCCTGCAAATTCAATTCCTAAAATCAAATCATCGGTAGCTGTCGTTAGTCGATTTAAATCCAAGCGATTAACACCATTTGCTGTAACTTTAATTAGTAATTCACCCACTTTAGGCTGGGGTTGGGCCACTTGAATGATGCTATTTCCCACGTTATTTAAACTTTTTTTAGTGATTGCCTGCATATTTTTGTGTTCCTTCAGAATATAATTATTAGCATTAAAATAGCATAATTTTTACTGTAGTAAAACTATAATCACTTAACTTGGTTTTATCTTTACAAATACACTACAACCAATTCAATCACTTTATCTTACAGAAAGAAAGTGAAATAATGGAACCATACTAGGATGGGAGGATATTATTGTGAGTTATCAAGCAGTTAATCCATTCAACGAAACATTAATTAAAGAATTTTCCAATGCTTCCAATCAAGAGGTAGAAGATGCCTTAACTCAAGGTTATGAATTCTACCAAGCAAGTAAATCACAAGCCGCAAGTGAACGTGAACAATTATTAAGTCAACTCGCTGATGAATTCGAAAACAATAGCGAATACTACGCTAAATTTCTTTCGACCAATATGGGTAAACTAATTGGTCAGGCTCGTAACGAGGTCAAAAGCAATGTTGCAATTGCCCGTTACTATGCTCAACACGGTGCTGAATTTATTAAACCAAAAACTTTCCCAGATGTTGATAAAAGTAAAGCTTACGTCGAATACCAATCAACTGGAATCGTTCTTGCTGTTGAGCCATGGAACTTCCCATACACACAAGTTATGCGGGTAGTTGCTCCTAATTTTATTTTAGGTAACGCCGTCGTCTTAAAGCATGCTGGCATTGTCCCAGAATGTGCCAGTGCATTTGAAGAAGCTTGTCATAAAGCTGGTTGGCCAAAAGGAGCTTTTAAAAATCTTTTCCTTGACTATGATCAAGTTGATGCTGTTATTGCTGATTCACGAGTTCAAGGAGTTGCTTTGACCGGTTCTGATGGTGCTGGCCGTAAAGTTGCTGCTAGTGCAGGTAAATATCTAAAACAATCTAGCATGGAGCTAGGTGGGACTGATGTCTTTGTTGTTTTAGCAGATGCTGATATTAAACGTGCAGCCAAAGAAGCCGCTGAAGCTAGATTAACTAATGCCGGACAGGTATGTACAGCTGCCAAACGCTATCTTGTTGCTGCTGATATTTATGATCAGTTTTTAACGCAGCTTAAAGCTGAATTTGACACTTACAAATTAGGTGATCCGCTTGATGAAAATACCACACTTGCACCACTATCATCTAAAGCTGCCCAAAAGAAACTTTATGAACAAACTGAGAAGGTAATTGCCGGAGGTTCTCAAGTGCTTTACGGTGAACTAACTGATATTAGTCAACCGGGTGCTGGCTTCACCCCAATGATTTTAACGGGGATGACTACTGATAATCCTATGTATGATACTGAATTGTTTGGCCCAGTTGCTCAAATTTATAAAGTTTCTAATGATGACGAAATTGTTGCAATAGCCAATAACTCAGAACACGGTCTTGGTGGCGCTATTTATGCAACTGATATTGACCATGCACGTCGGCTTGCGAGTCAAATCGAAACTGGTCAACTATCTATTAATCGCCGAATGGCCTCACATAGTGAAGTACCCTTTGGTGGAATTAAAGACTCCGGCTACGGTCGTGAATTAAGTCATTATGGAATCGAAGTCTTTGCTAATATCAAGGCTATCACCTACAATGATTGATTTTTGTTATTTACAAATATGTTTTGACATAACTATTTCATAGTGCTAATTTAATTACAAAGTGCGTTCCAAAAGTTCGCTATATAAAAAATACGACAGATGCCACCTTGAAGAATTTCTTTTCAAGGTGGCATCTGTCGTATTTGTCACAGCTCTTTTTAATTACATTAAATTACTAGTAACTCTTAACTAACTAGAATTTTATCAATATTTTTCATATCAAAGTACAATATATACATATCTTCTGGCATCATTTCTTCTGGATTAGCCTTGAGTACAACTAATGCTTCCACAAATTTGCTATTCGCTACATCATCAAGGACAAGATTATCTTGTAAAATAATCTGTAAACTAGTTTTATTACCAAATACTGCCACACGACCATCCGGAGCCAGCAAACGTCGCAATTTTGCTAAATTAATATAATTGTCGCTGTTACGGCTAGGCCAAACTCGTTGACGGCCAGCTAACTGCATTTGATTATGCTGTGCAGTGTGTGTATATCCAAGATTAATTAATCCATAATCACAATTTTGTTGATCAGGAAAAATTGCAGTTGTTCGGTCATTGCGTTTTATATGCGTAATAGAAACGCTAGTACTAAATTGATATAAATTGCTAAAAAATTGAGTTACATCATCATTTGTATCATACATTACAAAGCTACTAGTTTTCCCACCTAAAATCAATTGTGGAGCACCGGAGCCACAATTTTCAACATATAGCTTTACATGTTCTTGTAAGCCATAGAAGCGAACAAGTTCATCAATTACTGGTAACGGAACATAGTTGGCATGTACATTGATAGCTTCGATAGCATCATTAACATATGTATCATACCAATCGTGCAACACCGTAATCAAGTCTTCAATTTCAGTTATATCATCAATTTGCTTAATACAATCAATAAAAATAGCTTGAATACCCGGATCATATTCATCGAGTTCATTAAAGAAATCACAAATTGATTCGAACAGTGGTTCATTTTGAAATTCATGTGCCAATTTCTTTGCTATTTTTGTAATTAAAGGGATACCACTATTTATATCTAGGTCAGCATACTCTGCAAAAAAAGTTGCAAATAGCATTGATGATTGCATTTTTGCGGCTGGTCCATTAATAAAATTACGTAAATATTGCTTGATAACTAATAATGATAAGTTCATTTTGATTATGTACTTACGCTGAACTTCACGGTCCTCTATATATGGTTCATCAAATTGCCGATTAATACGTTGATCAATCATCTATTATTAAATCCTCATTCGTTCGTTTTATTTGTAATTGGTTACCAATCCCAAATACGCTTATCTACAATCATACCATTATTCATTAAATCCAAAAAGAACGTAAAAATAGCAAATAGCAAATACGTAGTAACATCAACAAAAACAAGCTTACACCTTGAGAGTGCAAACCGATTTTACTAGCATTCCAACGGTCTAAATCATAACAATCTTTAGCAAATTTTTGTGTAATTTCTGCAACTAAAAACTGTTTAGCGATTAACGTTCTGAAAAAAGTACGTAACACATGTTTACGTACTTATGTTTTTTCAAATTATCTTCAACCGCATCTGTTAAAACGGTATTGTGGTGTTTCGTTCCCCAAATGATATGACAATTTAGACTATATATGGGGCAACGATCAAAAAAATAGGTCTTTCGTCACGATTTTTTAAACCCGTGATAAAAGACCTAAATACAATAAAATTATTTACCTTTTGTAACGGCTAAATTTAAATTAACTACTTGAATACCCCTTGTTTTTCGTCAGGCATTAGTGCGTGCATAGTTGCGATATGAAAGGCACCATATTTATCAGTGGCTAGACCAAGATATGAAGTTTGACGTGAAATCAAGCTACCATTGTTATCTAAATCTAATAAGTTCTTTTCATGTCCATAATTATTTACCCCACCATCATCATACATCATCCGAACAATATCAAAGGCTAGACCAAGCTTAGCAGTTGCCATATTTGAACCATAATGATTAATTAGATATGGTACAGCAACATCTAATGTATAAGACATGCATTCACCATCCAAATTGTATTTACCAAACTGTGCATTAGCATTATTGAGTGCATTAAAATCATGAGGAGCTGTAACCGGATGATTAAATCCATGCCAGTTATCCAAACCATAATTTTTAGCAACAGTAGCAGCTTCATTTTGGCTATCACCAGTTACACTTAGAAGTGTTTGCCCAATTTGTGCTCGCACCGTGTTTACCATTCCTGCTGCAAAATTAGCTAAATCGAGTGCTTGACTAGCAGTTAAATTAGTTGGATTAATTGGGGTATTAACATCATTTTGACTTGGTTTAAAATAAAATGATTCTGGAATATTAGTAATCCCATCACCATAATTACCCATCAAATCAAAGACTGGGCTTTGATCAAATGATGTATTATCAAAGATAACTTTACCACCATTTTTAATATTACTAAATTTAGAAATTGAAATTGAGGTCCCACTTGGCTGCGTATAAGTTAAACTTGGCAAACTAGGTGTTAAGTTCAAACCAGCATTATGTAATACCTTAATTGCATTATTAACATCCCACTGTGTTGCATTAGGATTAACCAATGTCCAAGATCCATAGTTAATCTCATTTTTAAGAACTTTAAATGAGTATGGTGTATAGTATTGAGCTTGATAACTCGTTGAATAACCTAGTTGCGTCCTAAGTGGCACCAATGAAACTAGATTTAAGCCAGCATTATGCATCTGCCAGATAATATTGTCTACATCAGCTTGGGTTGCTTGTGGATTGTTATATATTGCTCTTCCCTGTCCTAAAAGCCTTTGAAGGTTGGTAAAAGATAACTTGGTATAGTTACTAGCATTATATGAACTAGACCAACCAATCTGTTGTTGTAAACCACTTTTGTTAACCCCGACTTGGCGACGCATGTTATTAATTGCTCGTTGTAATGTATTAGTTGCTTGGTTAACTTGCCATTGATTAGCATTCCATTGATTGTTAACTTTACGAGCATTATTTAATGCTGCTTGCAACTGATTAAACGTTGATGCTGTCCAATATTGACTATGAAATTCTTGTGCTTTGTTAATTGCTTTAACTAAAGTCCATTTATTCGATGTTGCAGCATAAACTTTATTTGACGTTGCTTGATTGTCCGCTACAAAAACACTTCCTGTTCCAACAGCTAAAAAAGCTGCAGACAGCATTGTTGCTTGTAAAATTCTTTTCTTTATCATTATATCGTGTAGCCTCATAACTTTATATATTATAGGTCTATAGTATACTATTTTTCAGCCTAATCGGGGGTATTTATTTTATATTTTTATTGAATCATCAAAAATATAATTAGAATTCTAGCTTTAATCTTTTTTTGTATCACGTAATACTTTAACCGCACTTGCAACCCCTTCGTCAGTATTAAATTTATTAAAATTATCTGCAACCTCATCAATAATTGCCGTTAAATACCTATCAAGTATCTGTAACCCACTCTTAAAGACGTATACATTATCACCATGCAAAATTCGTGATCGAATGTTATATAACTCATTAATATTTTCTTCAATAGTATTTAAATCTTCTAGCTCAGCATGCGTTTGATGTTTTTCTAATAGCATCACAATCCCATGTACCAGTTGATTACCGATACCTTCACGGACCTCACGGGGTGGTTGTTCTAATAATGCCTCCATCCCCGCAATTAATAATGTAATTTTTTGTTGGTTATCCATATCTAAATATGCTGTTGCTTGCTTATCAAGTGCTGTTCGTAAATTTACTTCACTTTTAGTTAAAGGTGTACGATTAGCAATTTTTTTACTAATTAGTTTCAATGATTTTAATAAACTATCCGTTTGCGTTATTGTTTTGACAAAATCTTTATACGGAAGTAATTGTTTTTGTGGTTGATCCACGCGATGATAGCCATCATAATGCCCGATTGCTAAGGCATATAAATGCTGGATTTCTGTTATAGTGTTAACCTGAAATAAATAGCTACTTTTTCTAATATTGCCTGTCTTAACTGTTAGATAATTTACAATCACTTGTGCTGAACTTATAGCAATTGTTATCGCTTCTTTTAGATAAAAAGCGGATACTTGTATTTTAATCACGGGAACTTGTAGTGAATCATCAAAAAATTCTTTTTCTGTTTCCTTTATATCAAACTGTTTACATAGTTTCGCAAAATTTTGTCGCCATTCATCACTTGTCATAAATTCAAGCGCTCCGACTTTTAAATTTTTGGTTATCACTACTCCACTAATTGGCAAAAAAACGTCATAAACACTATACTTTCGGTTTGTAATGCGATCTTCAAGTATTGCTGCCATATCAGTAACTGATTCTACACCAGTATAATGATCTTCCCATAAGTTAAGTATAAATCTCCTTAAAGCATCTTCATTAAAAAAGTCATCCGTTTGATTTTCTTTTAGATTACGGATGCATACTAAAACATCTTGTAGTTGGTCAGGATTATAATTTCTAATCCCCCTAATACTTTGTTTATTTGAATCTTCGATCAATAGACAAAGTGCGTGAAATAATTCAGAGCCTTCCACTTGCATATAATGTCCCCCCTAAAGTAATTATTACTAGTTTGAGTTTAATATTTATCTGGTATAATCACAAAAGATAGATACTAATTATATTTAGGAGAAACAATGTTAACCCCACTTATTTATATTATTTTTTTAGTTGGTGCCTTTGTGCGTTCATTCTTTGGTTTTGGAGAAGCTTTAATTACCACGCCATTATTATTACTTGTAGCATATAATATTCATAATGGTATCGCTATCATTGGAATCATGGGCTTATTATTAGCTTTACCAGGTGCTATCCGTAATTACAAAGCAATTGACTTAAGATTATTAATGAAGCTTTTTACTGGTGCAGCAATCGGTGTTCCATTAGGATTATTATTTCTAAAATTCGGTAGTTTAACTTCTTTAAAAATATTTACTGGCCTTTTTTTGATTTGCTATGGACTGTTTAATTTATTTAATTTTCAAACTGCAAAGTTAAAATTGAAAATCCCACAAATTTTAGTTGGCTTGATTTCAGGGTTCCTTGGTGGTGCAATTAATACACATGGAGCCCCCGTTGCTATATTTGGTAATCTTTCCAAATGGACCTTTACTTACTTACGTGCGAACTTACAAACATATTTTGCAGTTGTTGGCTTTTTCATTGTTATTGGTCAAGGAATTAGCGGCTTTTGGAATGCTGAAGTTTTAAAGACATTACTATTGTTATTACCTGGCTTTATCGTTATCATTATTTTGGTAGAATGGTTATTAACCAAGGTACAGCCACAGTCTTTTGACAAATTTTTATATAGTTTCTTATTATTATCTGGTTGCTTATTATTCTTTTAGTTTTAGTAAATTAAAACAGGTTAAAATCACATTTGATTATTGCCTGTTTTTTTATTTGGCATACACAAAAACTTTATAATCAAGTTATATAGTAATAAATGAATAAAAAAACAGACTTTCACTTTGAAGTCTGTTTTTAATTTTTGTATATTGAAAATTGCATTTTTTATTATGCTTTTTGACGCTGATTACATTACAATTCGAATCAAATCTGTTTCACAATTTAGTCTAATGGATAAAAACTGTGATTACTGTGAACACTCCAAAAAATATGCCAGGAACATTTGAAATTATTACTGGCCAATCTTTTTTTGCCTTTAACCATCCATAACTTGTCCATAGGCTTGCATTTATTGCAGCCACTAATGGTTGAAGCGGTGATACTGGATTTCCAGTAAAGTTAGCAATAATTTGTGGGATATATGACACATACATTGCAATGCATGTTATTGTTGCTAATCGACTAATTAATTTTAAAAAACGCTGTCGATCAATATCCATAGTATTCTCAGTTTCTCGTGAGGATTGGGGTACATTGTTAGCATTATTCATGTTCTTAAAACTCCTTTATCAACAAATCAATTTACTTTGATTTAACGCGTCATTCGTTTTTCATCACTCTCATATGCCTAAATAATTTGATAATAAAAAATGTAATATAACTATTATTAAATTATAACATATATGTAAAAACTATACAAAAAGCACGAAATAGCCGCTACTATTAGCGACTTAATCCGTGCTTTTTAAATTGTATATTATTTATTTTGAAGTAACCACGATTGTCGATTAGCGTATATTGATGACAAATATGGTGCAACTCCGAAAGTTTCAAATGCATGCGGTAAGCCTTCATAAACATATAGCTGACAATTTACACCAGCTTGACTAAGATTGCTAGCGAATATTTGATCTTCTTTTGCAAAGATATCACAGTCACCAACTTCAATATAAGTTCGTGGAAAGATTGTGTAATCTTGAGTATGCATTGGTACGACTGAGCTTGGTAAAGTTTCATCCCCTATCCGATCCTTTAGCAGCCCTTTCCATCCCATGGCATTCATCTGTGGAGTCCATGTTATTAAGCCAGTTAATTCCGGTTGGTTTAGAATTGTAGCATCATCTAACATTGGATAGATTAGCATTAATTGAGCAATTGACCAATGATGCTCATAAGCAAATGGTATTAATCCCGCCGCTAGACAACCACCAGCACTAACACCAACTATTTGAATTTTATTAATGTCAATGCCAAGTTCAACCTGATGTTTAATAACCCATTGTAATCCAGCTAATGCATCAGTTACTAGATCATCAACATTATTATTATCTGGTGCCAGGCGATAGTCTAGTGATAGCAACGGTGTATTGGCTAAACTGGCATAATCCCGAGCTCCTTGATCATCTTGGTTCACCGTACCACTGATGAGGCCACCGCCATGAATATATAAGATTAGGGGTTGCTTATAGTGTGTGAGACCATCTGGCCAATACAAACGCGAGACTAATTGATAGCCATCTCGAGCATGATACATAACATCTTTTACATGAAACTGAAGTTGTAAAACACGGTAACGCTTAATTTTAGGTAGTAACTGCTGCAGTAAATGATCTCGTTGAGCAATTAGTGATGGCTCTTTAGCATCAAGTAACGGTAATAATTTTAAAATTTCAGGTTTCCCCGCTAATAAATCCGGATTTAAACTTGGCATTTTGGACCTCACTTTAACGAGCCTTTATGTCAAATATTGCATGCAATATTAGTGCATATCACGTGAATGACGTGGTCCGCCAGCCGAAGTATTTTCAAATGCTGCCCGATTGTAGTCAGCAAGTGATTTTTTATCTAAGCGCGTGAAGAAAAACCAGTTGGGAATAGCATTTGTGAAAGCAACAAAAATAGTTGATAGAAAGCGTAAAAATACATTCATATTCAGACCCTCATTTCCTAATTAAATACTGACTTTATGTTGTAAGAATAATAACCCTTTCGCCATATAAATACAATCTTTTTCCTTCTCTTTGGTAAATTTTTCTTATGCTAGCTTTAATGTTATTCATAAGCCTTTAAATTTGAATTTATTAGTTAAACTCTTATAATTATCTATATACTATGTGATATCTAAAGGAGGAAGATTTATGTGTACTGCAATTAAATTAACCGCGACTAATGGTGATATCTTTTTTGGTCGAACAATGGATTTAGCATTACCAATGTTTGGTGAGGATGAAGGCATGCTCCCACCTGGACGAATTATTAATATCCCTGCAAATGTTGAAGTGCCAAGTCAATTCCGTAACTGGCAAGCTAAATATGCGATGGTTGGGATGGCAGCTGATCAAACTGCCTTCATCTATGATGGGATTAATGAGCACGGTTTAGCTGGTGACACACAAGTATTAATGGAATGTACTTGGAAAGATGAAGCTGACTTTGCTGGAACTGATTTAACACCGGTTATTGGTGAAGAATTTGTTGGTTACATTTTGACTAACTACAAATCTGTCGCTGATATCAAAGCTAACATTGACAAACTAG
The DNA here is from genome assembly GCF_012396505.1 of Periweissella fabalis. Classification (GTDB taxonomy): domain Bacteria; phylum Bacillota; class Bacilli; order Lactobacillales; family Lactobacillaceae; genus Periweissella; species Periweissella fabalis. The sequence goes on from NZ_JAAXPN010000001.1 coordinate 474,679, forward strand.
CCCTAATTAAATACGCCTTGGATTATCAAGGCCATCCAATTAACTACCCTCTTCACTATGTCTTCACTGATCCAACGGGTGCCGGTATTGTGCTTGAAGCTGTTCACAATGGTGAATTTAAGGTCTATGACTTTGTAGATGTTATGACTAACAGTCCTGAATACGACTATCATTTAACTAATATCCGTAATTATATTGGTATTACTAATATTGATCACCCAAATGACCGGCAAATCAACAATAAAACACTACACCCTATTGAAGCTGGTACGGGTTACGGTCTCTTTGGTATTCCTGGTGACTATACTTCACCATCGAGATTTGTCCGCAGTTTCATCTATTCAAACTTAATGGATAAATTTGATACTCAAGACGGTATCGCCCAACTGTACGCGGCTTTTCGTCCCGTTATCATTCCACGCGGTCTTGAATACAAAACACCTACCACCCAATTATCTGATTTCACACGTTATTGGGTCGGTTATGATTTAACTAACAAAACTCTATACGTTCAATCCGGCCGAGCCCTTGCATTTACTAGTAAGACTCTTGACCCTAACCTTGATCACATTACTTACGAAGAAATTGATTTAACGAACCACGTTCATAGTTTAAATTAAAAAAATACCAGCTGCGGCTGGTATTTTTTTAATTAATTTTTGACTTTTAAGTTAGCTTTGACAGCTGCTTCTAATTTTGAAATTAAGGCTACGTCAGTCACACTAGTAACATCTTTAATGACATCAGTTAAGGGTGTTGATAATAGCTTAGCTTGCAATTCAACGGCTTGTTGATCATTTTTATCTTGGTACGTGAAGATTTTGCCAACCGTCGCAATTAAGGTATCACATGGTAAATTTCGTGCATTTAATTCGCGAATTGGGCGAATAAAACGTTCATCATACCCAAGTTTACGAATTGGTGTCCGACCAACACGTGTGATTTTATCAACAATATATGGGTTCGCAAAGCGTTCGCAAATCGTATCATGATAAGCAACTAAATCAGTTTCCGTAAAATCAAACTTAGCTAATAACAAAGCGCGAATTTCAGCCTGTACTTGACGCAAAGTTGCCATAATATCGGCATTTGTTAAAGCTTCAGTAATTGTTGTATAGCCAGCTGCTGCCCCATTATATGCTACAGTAGCATGACCAGTGTTAACTGAGAATAACTTCCGTTCGATAAATGGTTCTAAATCGTTAGCATAGTGAACACCTTTGATTTGAAGTTCTTTGTTCTTCATTTGACTTTCATCAACTACCCATTCACAGAATGGTTCCACAATTACATGTAATGGATCAATATTAGCTTGATTAGGGACAATTCGATCAACAGCTGCATTTGGGAAACCAATATACTGATTAACGTATGTTAAATCTGCTTCATCAAGATATTCTTTAACTTTACTCAAGAAGAATTGACTACCGCCAATCATGTTTTCACAAGCAATCACATCTAATGGAGTCGCATTATTTGCAATGCGTCGTGCATGAATTCCTTGGGCCAATAATTGTGCGATAAATGGTAAAATGTTAGGACCAATTGCCGTTGTAACTACATCAGCATTAACAATTGCCGTGATAACTTCTTCTGGCTTTTTCGCATTGTTAATACCACGAACATTGTTAACATGAATTGATTCGTGGGCATCAGATGCTAATTCAATATCATATTCCTTTTGGGTATTGAGTGCATCGATAATCGTTTCATTAACATCAACAAAGGCAATTTCAAAATCATTTTGGTGCAAAATTTCACCAATAAAGCCGCGGCCAATATTACCGGCCCCAAAGTGTACTGCTTGTTTCATTTTAACTCCTCCTTAAGCTTCAACAGCTTCTAATAAATTAACAATTTCATCAACTGAGGTGGCATCAGCCAGCTTAACTACATTATCAACGTCGGCACAAAAAATTGATATTTTTTGAATAAGCTCCAAGTGCTCATTACCAACACCAGCAATACCAAAAAGGATTGTTGCGACTTTGGTGGTATCATTTTCGCTTCCAAATTCAACACCACGCGGTACTTGAACAATGGTAATTCCTGTCTTTTTAACTTCACGTTTAGCTTCATCGGTTCCGTGGGGGATGGCAATAAAATTCCCCATATAAACAGATAATTCTTCATTTCGCTTGATCATCGCAGGTACGTATTCGGGTGAAACATAGCCCCCTTCAACTAATAAATTCCCACAATACCGAATTGCATCTTCTTTATTATCAAAATATTGATTCAATTTAACTAATTCTTTTTGAATATGCATGTGTGCATCTCCTTATTTTATCTTCTATTAAACATTACCTGCTAAGGCACCATAATTTTGTAGTGCCTCATTAATTATCTTATTTAACAATTCATAAATAATTTCATAATTACCAGAACGATAAATGGCAGTATACAAGGAATATTCTATGATTGAACTTGTAATACGCCCAAGAATACTATTAGTAATGTCATTCACATTTTGGGGTGCAATTAAAACTAATATTCGATTAACTGTCATTTCTTGCTTATCACTACCTAGAACAGCTATTGCTTGATTTAAATCAACAATTGCAAAATATGGTTTCACAATGTCAGCAGAAATCCCATGAACTAAGGCGATATTAGTCCCAGGAATACCAAAAGGTGTTTCAGTAAAACGCTTTACTAATACTTTAACCACTTCTGCTTGACGTTTGATCCACGGAATATCTGCTACGATTGCGGCAACTGTCCCTTCAAAGTCAGCAGGATTCATTAGTTCTTTAATATTAAAATCAGTAATTATTTGCTGTGACTGTTGTAAAAAGTCTTGAATATTTAAAAATTCACGTTTGTGTTGATTTTGCCGTGGATGCCGATCCATTCGAGCACGTATTTTACGAATTGCATGTGCAATATCGTTAAAGTTACTAGCTTGAAAATCAGGATCAACTTTAATAAAATCTTTTCCCATCTCTTTGGTAGTAAACACAATATCGTAATCATTAGCCATATCTTGACTAAAATTACTTAGTTGTAGAATTTGAATCGATTCAATAAATGGAAATTGAGTTTTGAGTGTTCGAGCAAAAAATTCTGCAGAAATTCGTCCACGATCAGTCACCAAAGCTGCTTGCATTGGTAGTACTACACTAGAACGCTCAAGCGTACTAGTGAAATGCAGAGTTACAAAAGCAATTTCATCTAGTGGGAATTGCTTGCCAAAAACTTTAGTTAGTGCCTTGTCTATGACTGCAAATAAACGAGCATGTTCAACTTGAATTGACTGAATAAAAGTTGATTTTTCGTCTTCAAATAGTTGAGGCACGATGAAAATACTCCGTAAATGTGCATTCAATAGGCTAAATAAAGTGTTATCGCGAACAAACTCAATATTGACTTCATCGGAAACTACAGTCACTAATTGGCGAACTTTATTGATAAAATCAGCATCGTACTTTTCAGCAAATAATAAGTTATCGTTTTGTTGAAAATATAATGAATCTGTAATTGTTGCCAAGTATAGTATTTCTGGTAATTTAAGCCAGTTACCAGGCAAATGACTAGCGATGCGAGTCACAAATTCTAAAGCATCCTTACTAGGGTGACGTTCATCATCCGCAGGTATTAAATTACCCGTTTTAATCCGTAATAACGTCGTGACAAAGAATAATCTAATTAATGCTTGTGTACGATCGGATAAATTACTCATATCTTCAGCATCAAAAGCACTGTTAATCGCTGCAAATTCATCATATGATAATCGGTTAACTATTTTATTATCAGCAAATATTTTAGGTGACATTTTTAATATTTCAAGTGTAGTTAGACTTTTCTTCAAAGCAGATACCATTAATGAACGTTTAGTAAATTCGCTACCAACAATATGCAATCCTTTATCTCTTGATAACTGTGCAGCGTTTCGTTGCATATTTTGTTCAATTATCTTTAGATCAGCGGTTGCTGTTGGCTGCGATATACCAAAATGTGTCATAATTTGTGTTAACGTTGTTTGATCCATTAATAGCAGAATTAATTCCGCAACATTACGACTACTTTGCGTCCATTCAATTATTTTTTCAGCATGCTTAAATGCTGAAAAATCACCTTGCAACTGATATTTATTATCTTCTTTTACTAGAAACGCCCCATATCTTGTTAATGAAGCTTGTAAATTTTGTAAATCACGATAGAGTGTGCGACGACTCATTTTAGTTACATCTAGTAAATTTTTGACCGTCTGAGGGCCATTTTGTAAAAGAACATCTATTATTTTTTCTTCACGTTCTGTTAACCACATTTCTGGCACAATCTGGCCCTCCCTTATCATTATTTTTCATGCATTCTTTTAATCATCTTGTCGTATTGGGTTGTAGTAATTAAACTTGATACTGCTACATTTTGTGCACGCGGAGCATATTTGCTAACTTGATCCGCAAAATCAAGTGTTGTTACGACCATGATATTTGGTGCATTGTAGCTTGCAAGTGCTTCAAATTGTACATCTGAGATTGGAATATTCACATTTGAACGGTCGAAAATAGCCTGTAGTACCGCTTTACCCATTGTTGCCGAACCAATATGATCTTCGTCACGAGCAAAAACTACTTCATCAATAACGTTTAAATCAACATCACAATCAATTTCTTGTTTTGTATTAGCAGTATTAGCACCCATGGTCTGAGATGATGTCATATTATTAGCTTGACTTAACATATTAACAATTTCATCATATTTTGGTGAGTTAAGAAAATTTGAAACTGCAACACGTACAGAACTTGGGGCTTTTGTCGCTGCTCGGTCAGCTAATTCTTCTTGCGTAACCACTAAAGTATCAGCACCATCAGTTAGGTTACTAATTGCCCGGTTAGTAACCTCAATTCCTAACCCAGCTTTTTTTACCTTATCTCGTAAAATTGAAGCTCCCATGGCTGATGAACCCATTCCTGCATCACAAGCAAAAATGATGTGTTTAATGTCAGCCATATCATCAGTAATTGTCGTTGCCTTTGTTGCATTTTGTCCCTTTGCGACGGCTTTAGCATCAGCCATATGGGCTTGTGCTTCAACTAATTGTGTATCATCAACTAATGATTTATCACGTTTTAATATTATTGCGGCTACTAGGAAACTTACCGCAGTGGCCACGATTACTCCGGCCCAAACACTCAAAATATTTTGTATCCCAGCTGGGGCAGCAACCCCCGTGATTGAAATAATTGATCCAGGTGATGCTGGTGCAACCAAACCACTTCCTAAGATATTATTCGTAAAGGTTCCTGATACCCCACCGGCAATAACTGCAAAGAACAAAGCCGGTTTCATCATTACATATGGGAAGTAAATTTCATGGATTCCACCAATAAATTGAATTAAGATGGCCCCTGGTGCAGTTGCTTTAGCACTACCTTTACCAAAAATCATAAAAGCAATTAAAATTCCAAGGCCAGGTCCGGGATTGGCTTCAAGTAAGAAGAGTAATGACTTTCCAGCTGTTTTAGCTTGTTCAAGTCCTAGTGGCGTTAAAATTCCTTGATTAATAGCGTTATTCAAAAATAAAATTTTGGCTGGTTCAATGAAGACATTGGCTAATGGAATTAAGTGTGTAGCAATTAAGAAATCTACTCCTTTAGCCATTAATTGTGTTAATAAAGCAACAAGTGGGCCGATTAACTTGTATGAAATTAAAGCTAAGAAAAATCCGACAAAACCAGCTGAAAAGTTATTTACTAACATTTCAAACCCAGCTTTAATATGGGGTTGTACATACTCATCAAACTTTTTCATTAACCATGCCCCAAGAGGCCCAATAATCATAGCTCCTAAAATCATCGGAATTCCTTGGGTATCTTGGGCAATTTGAATTGCTCCAAAGGCACCAATAGCACCTACGATACCTCCACGGTGTTCATAAATATTTTTACCACCAGTATAGGCAATCATTAATGGAATTAGGTAGGCCAACATTGGCCCAACTAGATGTGCAAATCCTTTATTAGGTAGAAATCCCGCCGGAATAAAGAATGCTGTTAATACCCCCCATGCGATTAGTGCTGGTATGTTGGGCATTACCATACTTGATAATGCAGTCCCAAGCCGTTGAATCTTAACCTTCAACGATGTTGTTTGTTTTACTTGCATAACAATTAATCCTTTCAAATAAATTTATAATAACTTACCTTATGAATTAATTGTAACCGCTTACATAATAACATGTAATATAAAGAATGGCACACAAGTTTGTGACAATTCTTTGTTTTTTCACTATCAAGAATAGCTTAATACCAGTTTATAATGATATTAATTTCACAATATCACTTGTGAAATTAGGCATATATCCAAGGAACCATTATTATTTAGCGTTTTAAAATTTCTTTAGTATTAATAACTTTTGTGCAAACTATGCATACTTAAATATGCAAAAAAAAAGAGACTCAATAGAATCTCTTTTAACAAGGAGTATGTTTCATAGTCATATTTAGTCAGCTATCCTAAATAAACCACAAAAACTTTACAATATAATGTCGTTAGTTATTAAATCGCACATAACAATTTTGCCATAAACTATAAAATCCTCAAACTGGGTGTACGAACTTTTAATCAAAGGATACTTGATAATTGATTGGCTAAATAGTCTATGGTCAGAGCTAAGTTAATATTTTGTAGTTCAGAGATAGTTACATTTTCTTCATATTTCATATAGTTAAAACAAAACTTGCACTAGATTTTTGTTCTTAGTGTGAGGAAATCTATGCTTGCTTATTTAATACCATAATACAAGTTTTGCTAATATATGTTTTGAAGAGACGAATTTGATGAAAGCTACTACAAATTAATTTAGATTAAACCTCTTTTGTAAGCGCTTAACCATACGACAAATGTATTATATAATTACATTGCATAATAGAATTGTATAAAATAACATCCTATTATAAAAAAAGAACATTAATTGTGGAGGAATAGATAAAAATGCAACATACTGTATTAAATAAAATAATTATCTTGAGTTCCGCTTTAAATTTTAAATATGAGTTTTCAAATACCCCACCTAAATATTTAAAACAGTATCTAGATCAATCAATTTTACTTGGTGTGCAACCTTTATTAACTGATACTAACTTTACAGGTTTAGCTTTAATTTTGAAAAACCAGTTATTGATTATTTGTCATAAAACCAATTTTTTAACTTTAAAAATTACACTATTACCAGATAAATCTGCTAAAGATGGAATTAATACACGCCAAATCTATTTCTATCGAGGATTGATTGAGGATTGTTATCAATTAGTAATGGATAATTTTAAAATTATCAACTGTGTACCACAACAAGCAACCAAGTTAGATACAATCCAACTGCCTTTTAATGCTAATTCGAGCCGTGCATTGTATAGCACGCTAATCACAAGCCTTAAAGAAAACGATAAAGCAACTTGCCTACAACTCATCTTATTAATGGTTAATTCAAATCGGCAAATAAACAATCAACAAGCTGCCGATTTACCAGTATTGGCTGACACAAATAAAAATTTATGCGTTTCAATATTAGCAATTTTAACGCAATTAGCGGTCCTAGCTGAATTTTCGGCCACTAAAGTTTATGCCCTTAGTGAGCAATATCTTGCGCATATATCAAACCTGGATTTATCGATTATGGATTATATTAGTAGTTTTCTAGATGAAATTTTGGCTGTTCCAGAAACTATTATGCGTAATGATATTTGTTTGTTTAAACATATTGTTCAAAAAAATATCTACAACAAAATCAGTGTTACCGAGGTTGCCCAACAAATGGATGTTTCACCGGTTCAATTACGTAGGCTAGTCAAAACTGATTTAGAAACTACCCCACTTGATTATATGAATGAACAAAAAATTGCTATGAGTCGCTATCTTTTAGTCACTCACCCTACACTCCAAATTTTAGAGTTAGCCGATATGCTAGGTTATTATGATTCTAGCCATTTTATTAAAGAATTTATGCGTTATACAGGATTAACACCTAAGCAATTTCGTCAATTATTATTTAATTGATGCTAATAGCACTGCTTAATTATCATGTCCACAAAAATCCCGGGAAATTTAATTTTCTCGGGATTTTTGCTAGCCTTTTAACCTTGTCGTACTCTATGTCACTCACTATATTGCTATACATAGGTATTAATCAATTTTTAACCAATTCACAATTTTTTGGGCTGCACGCTGTGCTTGTGGTAAAACACCAAAATGATCAATAAATGCGTGCTTTAGTTGATCAAAAATAATATATTCGTCACCCATATCACGTTGATCTAATTGTTGCCATAATGCTTGTGCATGGGTAATGAGTGCATCTACCTCAGCTGAAATAATCATGGTTGGTGGTAATAACTCATAATTTTCTAATGGATTAAATTGAACTTTATCAAAGAGGCCTTCTGTTTGAATTAACTTTTGCTGTAATTGCAAAAGTTGATTAAGACTGGTAATCATTCCATGCATTAAATCAGTATTAGTCGCTGCTAGTCTAAAATCGTTTACTTTTGCTACATACTTTTGTGTATTTAAGGTTAACTGCGGATATAATAGAATATTTTGCGTAATAATTGTTGGCAACATTAGTGACAGTTGTGCTGCCAAATACCCACCACTACTGTCACCACTAAGAACGACCTTATTATATTGAGTAGCACCTGTAATAGTTGAAATTTCATGTTGCAAGGTTGCTAATATCTTAGTCAAAGGTGTTTCAGGTAATAACGGATAATCAATATTAACTACCAGCCATGTTGCACCAAGCTCTTGTGCTAAATATTTCGTGAAATTGGCTGTTACTGATCGTTTACCTCCAATTAGTGCACCACCGTGAAAATAAAATAAAATATTTGTCGGTTCTATAACTGAGTTAACATGATATGACGTCATTGCCAAATTATCAATTATCCGTTGCACCTCATCTATCAACTGTATTGTCACATCTTGGTTATCAGCTCCCATAGTTAACCTTAGATAGCGAGCTAATTCAGTTAAATTTTGTGTGGCATATGCTACTTGCATGCCTTGCTGTTCGGCAATTGGTAATGGCTGGCGTGGTGACAACAAACTATACCAAGAATCGATAGTTCCATCATCGTCATTTGTGGTAATGTGCACACTTCCATTTGATTCTGCATGGGTATTTAGTGTGTGTAGCCTCTCAAAATACGCTGCTAAAGTAGGTGAAAATTCCGTCATCTGTGAGCCTCCTATAGAATCATGCTATATATTTAGTAGCTGCTAATATAAACATTAATCAACAAGTTAAAATACATCTTTATGATATTAAAAAACTAATTTAATTACCAGTATTGTAATTAATAAGATTAGGTACAATTCACACCCTGCTGACTTGGTTTTGATTTTTTAAAATTGTACTGTGTGTACTATTACATTTTGAACTTTTTTTTAAAAGCAAGTAGCTCATTTGTATACTCCTTTTTGAAGCTTGCTTAATAGTTAAGCTATACAAAAATAAGCTATACAAAAATAAGCTATACAAAAAAATAACTTATAGTTATTGACATCAGCTTTTGTTCAATTTAAAATTACCCTTACTTACTAATTAGCAATGGAGACTGCACTATGAATAAAAAAAGTTTGTACTTCTTATGCACTGGTAATTCATGTCGTAGCCAAATGGCTGAAGCATGGGCACACAAATATCTAAACGCAGAAGAATGGGATATTAAAAGTGCTGGTATTGAAGCACATGGCTTAAATCCGTTAACTATTAAAGCAATGGCAGAAGTCAATATTGATGTTTCAAATTATAGTTCTGATATTATTGATGACGAGTATCTAATGCATGCTGATTTAGTAGTAACATTATGTGGGGACGCAAATGATCGTTGTCCTATCACCCCCATAAATGTTGTCCGTTTGCATTGGGAATTTTCTGACCCAGCACAAGCAACTGGTACACCTGAACAACAATGGCATGCTTTCCAAGATGTTCGTGATGCCATCGGTAATAGAATTAAAGCTTTTTCTGAAACTGGTATTTAAAATAAAGGTTCTATACTAAAAGATGTTGATGATTTTACTCATCAACATCTTTTTTATAGATTTCAAAAAAGCTAGTCATTACCATGCTTTTAAGTAATTAATTGTCAGTAACTAATTTAGTTTAATTCATAATTGCACGCCTTAAAATCTGATTGTAACATTATCAACTCACCCCCTGCTGACTTGGTGTTGATTTTAAGAATATTGTACTGCTTGTACTATTACATTTTGAACTATTTTTAAACAAAAAATCGTCAGACCAACATAATTGCTGATCTAACGATTTTTCAGTTTAATTTTGTTTTGCTTATTTACGTTTACAAATCACGCCCCGCCAAAATTCTGTCAGTGACATATTGGATTGCTTGTAATTACGATACAAAGCCCCTAAGTTCTCGGCCCAACCACCGTTGACAATATAAGCACCGACCGCTAAGACAACCAGTGTCACGATAACTTTTAACATATTCCACCCTCCGATTATTAATAAGATAATATCAAATTTTTTGTCAAAAATTATGATGCCATACATCTAAAGCCAATCTAGTTGCATACTTTGCATCTAAATCGATCTCGAACTGATTAATCTGACATACATCTAAAGCGACCGATTGGGAATGTCGGAGACCACTATGGATCTCGAACTGATTAATCTGACATACATCTAAAGCCTTCACGTTTGAGATTAAATGTTTTGGTTAGATCTCGAACTGATTAATCTGACATACATCTAAAGCGGACCACATGTTCGTAACAAAACACTTAGAACATCACATAATCCTCATCAATGACATGAAATGCCGCTGTATCAAGGTATGCTGGTCGAACCCCTGTTTGTCTCAGTTCGAGAAAATTTAACTTTAATTCATTAATAGCCGTAATTAAGTCAAGTTGATCAGACTCACTTAAATACCGCCCGATATCGCAAACCACAAAGAGACGATTATCCCCCAGTTGACTTGCTGTTTCAATTACATATCTCATTATACCATTAGCTGAGCCTGTTGTCGGTGGTAAAATGACTAATTTACAGTATTTAAATAGTTCAACAATTGTCCATTCATCACTAATTTCAAATGGTAAATTACTCTCATCGATTTGCTCAATAACGATATCTTTTATTTGTTCGTTTAGACGAAATAACTCTTGCTGACTCGCATCACTACAGTAATGTTGCAGCACTTGACCAATTTTAGGAGCAAAAATTTTACCATAATCATGCGGATTAACTAAATCACCTAGCATTACGACGGTATTCTTAATTTTTTGCGGTTTATTAGCAATTGAGTAGTACCCTTCAACTGTTTCATCGCCTTGGAGTAATTGTTGTAATTGCCAATATAGGTCAATATTTTCGATTACTAATCGGTTAAAGCCATTGACTAGTGGGAGTGCCTCACACCCTGGTATCGTAATTAATCTCATATTACTATCACCCGATCAGGTTTATTGCGGATATCTTCTGATGGCGCTCCAATTAGAAAATGCATACTACTGAATTGAGCTTCAGTCACAACCAAGGTCTGAATCAAGCCCGTATTGGGTAGCTTTTTAATCAAGCGTTCTTCCACTTTGCGATTAACTGTAATCCGCGTGTAAATCGATTCTTGCATCATAATAAAGCCTTCGTTAATTAAGGCCTTGCGGAAAATCCGGTAGGCCCGTCGCATCTGTGCCGTCTCAACTGGTAAATCAAACATTACTATTAAACGCATCACCCGATACCTCATATTTCTAACTTCCATTCTGGTAAAGTTGGTAGCTCATCACCCTGATAATTTAAAAACTGTAAACTATCCCGCAAAATTTCACTAATTACCCCAGTTACTAGGGTTTCGTGACCTTTAAATCGGACATTAAAATTCAAGACATCAACTAATTCTAAACGTCGTTCCGGCGAAAAATCTAATTCTGCACGCTTAATAAATTGCCATGTCACCCGGTCGATAACTGGCCGCAATGGTTCCATGATATCTGATGCCAGATTCAAAGCATTTTCATAACTCTGATGATGAATCCCAAATTCAGTTAGATAGCCGGCGGCTTGAATTTCCCGTGCAGTAGCAGCTAAAATAATCTGATAGCCATAATTCAAATGTGCGTTAATCAGATTGCTGTCATCACGCCGTGAAAAACCTTTGCCGAACAAGCGAGTGAAATATAACCGCGCGACCACTGCTTCGCGGTTACTGGAATCACCGACTAGTACTTGTAAGATATGCGGCGTTAAGGCATCATCCTTGTCTAACCCTAATTCAGCTAAGACTTGCTGTTGCCCGAGCATTTTTAATGTTATTAATTGTTGCCACAACTGTTCCTTGCGTTCTTGTGACCAATTAACTTGCTGCTCAAGATTACGAACACGTTTATTATGACTGTAATAGCCGGCAATTTCGCCCACCGGCAGATAATTCTCGTCACAGAAAATTATTCGGACATCATTTTTGATTAATTTTTGGACCACAAATGAAGTTAATACCGCTTGCGTACTTTCAATTAACAAAATATTAATGTCACTTAGTGGAATCTGATACGTGTCGCTAACGGTCTTAACAAGGACTTGACCAGCGGCAAACGAAACTTTTGAATGTTTGGTGATAATTAATGTGCACCATCCCATTGCAATTTCTCCTAATTGATGTATTATATTACTTATAGGGATTGATCCCCCTAGCAAGATTAATTTTCGAACTGATTAATCTGACATACAGTATTAAAGTAACGCAAGGCTTCGGCCAAGCTTCCTAGAATGTTTACATTCGGTCTTAAGACCACTTACATAAAAAACAACCCCCGCAATTTAGTTTGCGGGGGTTGTTTTTGCTTAGATTAACTCTCGTAAACAAATTCGTGTTTCATAAAGACCAGTTGGTGATTGGTAGATAAATTCAGCATCATCTGAAATTGATATTCCACCATTTCCTCTATCTTGTACTTGTAGATTTGGCCATTCAATTTGTTTCTTAAAGGCCTTTTTGATTACAGCTCGAAAACCGTTATTATTGTGCATTACATAAAGTAAATTTGTTAAAAATTCCTATTGCACATTCACATCCAAATTTTCAAATTGGTCTCGTAATCCTTGAAGTCGTTGTAAATGTTCCGCGTATATTGGCATCCGCTTTTGCACATGTTCATTGGTCAGAGCATCAAACAAGGTTAATAGTTCGTCTAATTCTACTTCATCACTATTTAAAATATGCTTCACATTGTTGGCAAGGCTAATGGGTAACCACAAACTTTCTGCATTATGCCGATATTCCGAAGAAGTTAAGTAAACTAATTCACCATGATCGACCACTAACTGATCAAGCTTGACGACCGGCATTAAAATGCGGCTAAAGTCTTTAACTTGCTTAATTTCGCGAATATAGCGTTCAACCGTCAATTGACCCGATTCAATTAATTTATGAACACTCATCGGAATCTTAACCAAGACGTTTTTGGCATCTTTCTTGCCTTCAACCCGCACAAGCGTCATATAAGCCGAACTTGAAGCTGAAAAACCACCATAATAAGTAGTTGCTTTATTACCTTTAACCGGAATTAAACTACCGCGGGCTTTCACATCATTTTTGGGATTAGGGAATTGAGTCTCTTTGTACAACTGACCACTCCCAATCCGTGTTGGCCGAGTAAGCAAGATTTTCTTATATGCTAAGACTTGGCGTAAATAAGCCACGTCAGCCACATTATCAAAAACAATCTTACCATCCTCATTGATCCGTTTCTTAGCATCGTCTGAGAACATCGCATCAATCACAAAGCCATAGGGCTTAATTTGGCGGTGTGTATCGGCCGCTTGTTGACGGAGGCGAGCTAAGTATTGCTTCGCATACAAATTAAACTCGTTCCCGGCATTATCACTTATCTTACCAGCTTGCATAATTCCGCGCCGTTGCATGAATAACCCGACTGTCATCATCAATAATGAATCAAAGGCGTGGTGATAATCATTCACATCCCGGTTTTTCATGATTCCAAGGCGCTTACGCATGTCCCCTGTCATCTCTGCCCGCACCGCTTGAACCGTGGTTGTATCACTAGGGAAGAGTTGTTTGGCCAAAACTGCCACATTTTTAATAATTTGACGCGTTTCAACTAACTGCCGCGCAATAAAGTTGGGCGCTTGTTGCATCAAGTCTTGTTGGTTCGTTAGGCGTTTTAACTTCTTTTCAGAAATCAAATTATGCTTAAAGGCTTGGTACCAGATGCCTTGGCATTTTTCGATAATCGCAGCATCAATATTTCCATTACTCTTGCGATTATTGGCAGCTCGGCTTACTAGGACGCGGTTATCCAATGAATTATCCTTAGTAAAGGCTTGCGGAATAATATGATCAACATCATAGGTATGCAATTGATGCAACTTAAGTTCTTCACCAGTATAGAAATCCAGCCCCATTTGCGTGTAGTACAAGAAGACTCGATCATTTTGAATGGTTTCCTTAGTTTCTTCCTTGAATTCCGCAACAATATTTTTAAACGTCTTTTTTAATTCTGGTGCATCGTACAGCCGTTTTAACGCATTGTAGCGACTATTAGTTTGGCGCGAAGCTTGGGTGTCACGTGCAAATTCCAAGAAAATATTACTTGGGGCTGCACCACCCATCACTCGTTGAATATCCAATAAAATATTAAATGATTGCTTAATGGCCCGTTTAATATCACGGGGACCTGCTAACTCAGCAATCAAATCATCAATTGATGTCTGCCCAGTTTGGGTTATATTTTCTGCGGTCAACCAATCTTGAACACCGTAGCGCTCATCATTCATGATTTCCATCAAATTACTCTTGGTTGTGTACAACAAATCTAAAATCGATGCTTTATTTAAATCCCGGTTACTAGTCTTAATAAATGGTGTCTGTAATAGTTTAGCTGATAAGTTACCCCAGCCAGTAAAATGCTTCCGTGCTAACTTGTCAACTTGCGCATCCGTTAAGTTTGTTAGTTGTTGTAATTGACGTGTTAAGATTTCCGTATCTTCAAAGACCGTTTGTAACGTCACAATTTCATCCAAGGTTGACGCGTTTTGTTGATCAGCCACAAATTCGGCCCCCAAAATTTTCTTGAGGTAATGGTATGAAGTGAGGTTAGCGTTGAATTTATTTTCACTATTCGCCAAGCCTGATAATTCACCCTTAATCCCATATTTACTCATTAAAAAGGCTGCGACATCGGCTAATTTAACTTTACTATTTTCCGTAAAGACTTCATCAAAGATGGCTTGTTTGCAATTAACATCCAAGCGCTTGCCATCTAAGCGAATATTATTTAGCTCTTGCAAGACATTGTATTTTTCATACGTGGGTGTGTGCTTAGCTAACGCCGGTTCACCAAATAAATACGTATCCGTACTAATCATCGCGTTAATGAACTTCTTAGCGGATTCGTCAGTATCGATAACTTGCTTAAAGTTCCATGGCGTAATTACTGCGTCTGTCTTGCGAACCATCCAGTGATTAGCTTGATCACGGCCTTTAGCATTTTGACCAACGACCATCGGCCCAACGTAATATGGCACGCGGAATTTAAGTAAGCCCATTAATTTATTTTGAGTGTCGCCATTTTCATCAACATATGTGTCTTTTAAAAATGGGTAATATTGACTTTGATTTTTAATAATTCTATCTAACTCTTCGGCGTGTAACTGGACCGGAATCGTACCATTTGCTTTTGTCCGTTGCCGCGGTAAGAAGTTATCACTATTATCAGCAAGTTCAAAGTCAGCTAGCACATCGGCTGGAATAATGCCATCAAGCGTCGCCAACATCGCTTTAAGCCCTTTAGCATGCTCATCCGGATTATCACTCAGCAACTGTTTATAGGCAGCATTGACCACCGCTTTATTTTCACGTGTGCGGCCATGAGCTTTAATGTATGCCCAATTTTGCTTGTGCGTTTCATATCCGGCAACCATGGCTGCTGACAAAGATGGCTGCCCTTTTAAAAGCACTTGTAGGGTCAAACCATCAAAAGCATCCTTTAAACTGTATAAGAAACTACTTAAATCAGCATCCCCTAGCAAATCGCTCACAAGACTTAATTTGTCATCAATATCGGCGTCATTCATGTTAAATTTCCAGGGTTTAGCTTCATCTCCGACTACTTCACGTTCAAATAAATTTGCGGCATTAACATTTAACCCTACTAAAGCATTAAAAATTTCTTTAGCGACCCGTTTATCGATATTTACAAGTTCTCGGGCAGCTTCCACGCGACTAGTACGACTCAGTTTAGCATCAACTAACCGTGCTACTAACTGCTCAGGATTACTTATCGTATATTCCGTATCGAGCAATCGTAAAGCATCCCCAAAGGCTTGCACATCAAAGACCGCCGCCAAATTTAATTTTGCGGTTCCCATTAAGAAATTTCCACGATACTTCATTAGGTGGTGAATTGCTAAATAAACTTCACGTAAATCGTGTTGAGATGGATCTTTCATCAAGGCCGTTCGCAAATGATAAATTGTTGGATATTTTTGGTAGAATGCTTTATCAGCTGTATTATTGCCAAATAATGATCCTTGACGCCAATTATCGTGATTCGCGGCATCATCGGGATGAACCCATGAATATTGCAAGCGGTGTAAAAATTCCGCATCACCATTTTGGGCTAACGTGGGAGCAAAAATTTCGTTTAATAATCCTAATCGCCAGTGTCGCCGGGCTAAACGTCGGCGTGTCGTTCGATAGGTCCGACGTTGTGCTGCTGTATCAGCAGGTTCAAATAACCGAACACCAATCAGATTTTTTCCTTTTTTACGCATCAAGCGATTCTGATCATCAACCACCGACCAACCGACTGAACCAACTCCAATATCAAGACCAACATTGTATCCCATCGTAAAAACTCCTTTTATAGTTTAATAATAAATAATTATATATTTATTTAAGGAAATTATACTTTTATTTAAAATTAAAAGAAATACAAATTTATTGGCAATTATTAAAGCTTCTTTATTTAGCTGAGATAAATAGCTAAATTGATTGGATCACACAATACGAAAAAGACTGAATTTTTTACAAATTCAGTCTTTTTCGTATTTATTTGGTATCTACAGACCATTTAATTTATTTTCAGTAGCTGTTTAGGCTTATTAATCACAAACGTTGGATTCTCAGCAACTAATTCACGCTTTTTATGTGTTCCCCAAGTAACCGCACATGTTGCTACACCAGCTGTATTACCCATTTGAAGATCAAAAATCGCATCCCCAATCATGACAGATTTACTTGGATCTAAATTATATTTTTTTATCAAATATAGTAATCCGTCTGGCGCAGGTTTAAATTTTTTAACTTGATCAGATCCAAGGACAGCTTTAAAATAATGCTCAATTTCCAACTGCTCTAAATTACGCATTAGTGCTGCAGAATGCTTACTTGAAACAACAAATAATTGTTTACCTTCGTCATTTAGCTCCTGGAGAACTTTTTTAATATGTGGAAATAACTCTAAATTACTATTTTCCATCTGCTTGTAGTATGATCTAAAAATTGCTAACAACTCCTTGAATTCATAATCAGTAAATTCAACTTCTGGAGCCATTTTTTTAAATGAAACTTCAATGGGCACACCCATAAAATAAGCGATGGTGTTTTCATCAGGGACGACCAAATCATAGTCACGAAACGCTGCCTGCGTGGCTAAGACTGCCGTCTGGCCGGAGTCGGCTAAAGTCCCATCAAAATCAAAAAAATAATTATCCATCATTTAGTCTCCCTTTAGACTTTATTAATAATATACCAAACCCAACCTATCAAGACAAGCGACGTTTAAACCTCTGCTTGATAGTGGGTATCTTATATATTATCATACCATGAACAGCCAATTTTAATGTTCTTTTTGGTATGGTGATAAGGCCATATTAAGGAAGAAAATAGTTACATCTTCAGGCATCATTTTACTAGTATCTGCTTTTAAAATTACCATTGTTTCAATAAAGCCACTAGCTAGCGCTGCTTCTAAGGAACCGTTGTCCCATTTAATTTGTTTTAAAGCAGTCATATTGCCAATGATAGCTGCTTGACCATAACTATTTAAAATAGCTTGTAAATTTTGCATACTAAATGCCATATCTTTTCGTGTTGGAATGATTTCATCTTCCATAGTCGGATCAAATACTTTAAAAATGCCCAAATTCACAATTGCAAGATCACAACCATGTTGTCTTAAATCACCTTCTACATCTAGGCAACTTTGACTAATTCGCTTACTAGGAACCTGATTAATAAATTGATAAATTGCACCAAATAATCGAGTAACATAATCACTTTGAGCTGTTTCAACATACATACTCTTATAACCACCAATTAATAATGGAATTGCACCGTTACCAACATTTTCAGTATAAATATTAGCATGATCTTGAATTTCATAATAATTAATCAATTGATCAATTACAGGCAATGGTACGTAATTGGCTTGTAGTTGCTTATCATCATATGCCTCGATGATATATGTATCATACCAACACTGTAACGTAGCCATTAAGTCATCTTCAATTGTCAACATGTCAATACAATCGATACAGCTAACTAATAACTTATCCATCCCTACTTCATCGATTTCAAAGCTTGCTAAAAAATGTGCTATTTTTACAAATAAATCATTCTCAGAATGTTGCTTTATTAATGTAGCAACCATCATTTTAAGTTTAATCATCATTTGTGATGGTGCTAAATCGGTAAAAATATCATCAAACGTTACGGCAACCGTAATTGAGAAATTTTTTGGCCAAAATTGTCCCAAATATTGGTTAATCATTAGTAATGATAAATTCATTCCCATCACTAATTTACGTTGGCGACAGCTATCACTTATATATGACGTCATAAATTGTTTATATACTTGTTTATCAATCATTTTTACACCTTTCTTTTCTATATAGTAGGTGGCATCTCGCCACGACAAAAAATATCGTACCATCCTGAGTCTAATTGGTGATAGCATTGCACCTCAAAAAAATAAAATTGTAATATAAAATTTTGATAAATAATTTATCCATTAATTTTTGGAACAAAAAAACGAACTAAATTAAAGTTCGTTTTGAATTATTATAAGGACGTTCCTTCAATGATTTCAGCGCTCACATAGACCATTTCTTCGGCTAACGTTTCGTTTTTAATCTGTGCAACTAACATCTGTGCTGCTACACGTCCGATTTCGATTGGTTTTTGACGTACTAGTGTTAAGTCAGGATCTAAAATGTTTATCATTGCTGTATCGGCGTACCCGACGATTCCCATTTGTTGAGGATATTTGACATTTTTTCGAATTTTTAAACCAACCAACTGTAAGAAAAGTGGCTCTCTTAATGCTACTAATGCAGTTTTTGTTTGCCGATGGTTGGTCAATTTACCGATTTTGTCATGTACTGCCTCACCATCAAAATGTGTTTCATCAACTTCAATAACGTGTGTTATCAATCCTGCAGATTCAACTTTTTCGCAGATACCTTTAACTCGTAATTGGCGCGAAGTTGTCGCAGCAACTGGTTCCGTAACGATAATAACCTCTTCATAGCCTTTATCAATAATCAATTGACCTAATTCACGGCTAATCTCTTCATTATTAGATTCAATTACTGGCCAATAATGATGGTCAAAGTGGCGGTCCAAGACCATTGTTGGTAGACCCAATTCTTTAAGTTCGGTAAAGTCAGCTAATTTATTTTGAACTGGTTGTATTAACAATCCCGCTAATTGGCGATTACGCAAATCTTTAAGTAATTGTTGTTCACGGTTAGCATCACTATTACTATTAATTAATACAAGTTCATACCCAACATCAAATAAATATTCTTCAGCCCCCTTATATAGCTCAATTGAAAAAATATCATCGACATTAGCAACCATGATGCCAATTGTACTTGATGTCTTTTGCTTTAAATTCTGAGCGACTTTATTAGGGACATAGTTGTTTTCTTTAATAATTCGATCAATCCGGGCCGCTGTTTCAGCTGACATCCGATTTAAATGTCCGTGCAAATAGCGCGAAACAGTTGCAATTGAAACATCCGCTAATTGGGCGATATCTTGAATCGTAACTGGGGCATTCGGTATTTTATGGTACTCGTTATCAGGCATAGTATTACTCACAATCATTTGAACATATTTTAAAAATAGACCAGACTAGCATTATAATCATATTTTACAATTAGTGATCAATAATGCCAGTTAGCCTTATTATATGTTATTTTACGATTAAAAGTATACGTTTGCCTTATATTTTACTAAATTATTGGCCGTGAACCTAAATTAAGTACTATTTAATCTACTATTGCTCATCAATTCCTAATCCAGCTTCACTTGCACTTACTAGTGCTTTGGCCAGACTCATCGTATTAAGGTACTTACTAATATCATGTCGCCATGCGATTGCAAGTAAACCACTAATATTACCACCAGCAATTACTGCCACTTCAGTATCAGGTAAAGTTTTAGTTAAGACAGCTTGTTTAAATGGCGTTCCACCCACAATATCACAAAAGAATACTGTTCGTGGATCGTGTTTTAATAAAATGTGATAACGATGTGCCAAAGCTTTGGCATCCATCGGGGCAATGAAATCAACTACCTGAATACGTGATAAATCACCAGCAATTAATTTAGCACTACTCAACATCCCACTCGCAAAATTACCATATCCCGTTATAATTATTTGCATTTTATTTCTCCTTAAACATTATTAATTCGATCAATTAATAGACTACTAGCTGTTTGTTGAACAACAAGACTTGCTAATTGATTGGCCATAATAACGGCTTGACCAATTGATTCGCCGTTAACCAAGCTAGCAATTAACCCTCCTCGATGAGTATCACCAGCCCCATTGATATTAACGGCATGTACAGCTGGAGCAGCAGCTATTTGTCCTTTTTGACCATCGTAGTAATAAGTCCCCCGTTTTCCAAGTGTTACAATAACTGGTTGTCTAGTTAATTGAAATAACCTTGCAGCTTTACTTTGCATTGAGTCATTACTAGGTAGCAAACGTTGCATTTCCGCTTGATTAGTGGTTATTAAAATACCAGGCTGCAATAATCGCTTAATAATAGTTGGCTTAATGTGACTAATTTGGGAAGATGCATCAAAAATAATATATGACCCCACCCGTCTTTGTGCTAATACATCTAAGATTAAGCTAGCACTTTTATAATTAATGAGATCTATACCTGATATATAGAAGTAGTGGTAGCTACTAATGTCAATTGCTTCAAGCCAAGTGTCTTGCCATTGCTTATCAAGTCCCGTAAACCTAATTATACTTCGATTACCATTTGGCTCATTCAAAACTAAGTTCCATCCGTTATCCATCTGATTGGCTTGTATTAATTGTGGTATTTTTAGTTTAACAAACTCATTTCTAATCCTTTGACTATGCATACCATGTCCAAGTGGTACTAACAAATCAGCTGGAGCATTGGCATATCTAAGGGCACCATATACATTAAAAGCACTTCCACCGATTGAACGTCCTCGATATACCCCCGTTAATTTCTCACCATGTGTTGGAATATGGGGGACATCAATTAAATACTCTTCAAAAACTGATCCAATAACTAATGTCTTCTTCATCGTCAACCCCCATTATTGTTTTAATGGTATTATTTTAAAAACGAAAATCATTCCAAAACCAATTACACCAGCTAATAAAACCCCATTACCATCATTCATGAATAAACCATGTGCCCATGGGCCTTGCCAAAGGGCGTTATTAGTTGTGAGCATACCAACTAATACAGCCAAAAGCCAAGCTAAAATACCTTCCCAATGATAGTACTGTTGGCTAGTCATAGCAATTTCGTCAGAATCAAAACCTTGTCGATGGCGCAATAGATAATCAGCTGTAAAGGTTCCAAACCAGCCAAACAGAATAATTCCGATAGTACTTAGCCAAACATGTAGCTGTTCAAAAAAGTTAACTGGGGACGTCACCAAAACCGATGTACATAATGCTATTGCTAAAAATTGGCCAATTTGCACTTGCCCCGAGGATATCTTCAATTGTGTTATAAGTGGTGCTACTAACCGATTAGCATTTTTAAAACTCTGCATAGCGTGTAAAGCTAAAATGATTACTGCCACACCAAAGTAAATATTATTAAGCCAACCAGGTAAAATTTGATAAATTTCTACAAATGGTAACCTTTTATTCGCTAAACTTGGAATCCCATAACTTAGCAATAATCCAACTACAATCAATAAATATGACGGTAAACCACCACCAATTAAGGCTGCCACTAAAGTGCTATTTTGATAGTGACCTTTTTTAATTCGATTTCCCCAATTACCAGCTGCCATCGTACTTATCAAACTAGTCGCAACTGTAGCTAACATTACTGCTGGTACCCAGTTAGTAAACCAATTAGCGGTTGGTACATTGCTTATAGCTTGCCAATTAATATTACTAAATCCAAAGCCAGCCACGACTAAACTTAAAATGACAAATAATCCATGTAACCAAACCCGAATATCATGATTCCAACGCTTGCCACGCCAGATTAATAAGCCAATTAAAGTTAATGTAATAATACCGCTAGTCGCTAAAGCCCATGTATTCTTGGTTACTTGTCCTTGAGTAATAATTGTTAGAAGTAACCAACAACTAATAATAACTTGTAAAATTGTCCAACCAAAAGCATTAATCCATGCCAATATTTTTGCAACTCGATTACCATATCGTCCCAAAGTTGCTTGGCTCATTATTAACGTTGATAAACCTGTTTTTTGACCAAGCGTAACTATCCATGCTGGAATTATAAAGCCAAATGCACTAACGACGGCAGCTAATAGTGCTTGAGTAAATGATAATTGATAACTACCAATTAATACCCCTATCACAATGCCAATCATACCTAATTTAGCCATTAGAATGCGATAGGCTAAATCTTCTGGTACTTCTGTACGTTGCTTTGTATCCGCTGGGCTTATATTTAGACTTTTTTTATTCATAATCCTCGACTCCTTTCTTAACTTACTTTATTAACCATTAACCTTTTGCTAACTTACTTGATTTTATTATGCCGTAAAGGTTCAAACGTCAACATTTGTTGTGCGATACCTTTTAAATCCTGCGATGGATTTTGACGATCAATTAAACTGCACCAATCTTTTGAAATTGATTGCCAGCCATTTTTAGCACCACAAATGGCTGTTGCTAAGGCACCAATTGTGGTGGTATCACCCCCTAAGTTTGCACACATTTGTGCACATTTTTTTACGTCACGTGTGTAGTATGCAATGATTAAAGCCGTTGGAACACTCTCGCTAGTTAATTCGCTTGTTCCAACTAATTCATACATGGCACGGACAAAACCACTTGGATGATTAACAAATTGTTTAGCAATATGGAGTCCTAACCGAACACGTTGCTTAATTTGAGCTGAATATGTTGGAGCACCTAGACTAGCTCCTAAATCACTCGTCGTCAAAGCAAATTCTATAATATTATCCCAATCATAATCTGCAATAGCTGCACAAACTGCCCCAGCTATTAATGTTGCCCCAGCTATTGTAACGTCTGTTTCATGCGTAATTTTTGAAATCTGATAAACCATTTCAACTAGAGCCATCTTTTTATCAGGCGTATATAATGCCCCGATTGGTGGAATACGAACAACAGCACCATTGTCTATGGCCACTTGAGTTACACGAGTAATATCTTTATCCCCTGCAAACAATCTTAATGCTGTTTTACTTGTATCATCTAATGTGTTTTTCTCATAAGCTTTAATCCGCCGAGCCCAATCTAATAAATGTTGCGACACGATTACTTGATTGTATTCCCAATGTAGCCCATGTAGTGCTTGAATCACTACTAATGCTTGTTGTGTTACAAATGTATATTGACCACGGTGATAATCGTTAGCATGAACATTAGTTGTAGGCCCATCCATAAAATCAGTTATCGGAATTGGAAATTCTTTTGCTATTCGCTCACGAGACCACTTTTGAGTTGGCATTCCCATCGCATCCCCGATAGCCTCTCCATATAATGTGCCTAGCATTTTATCCAAATTACGCATTGAGCTCACCTCCATAAACTACTGTATAAATTTAACCTTAATCACCTTTCTTCCTACTTGTAGCCTAAGTCGTATCATTGCTTACGCCAAGGCTTAATTTTTGATGCATCTTGATCTGCTTTTTTTCTTTAAATTAAACCTAGTGTTTTTTACAGATTATTTTTACTAAACTTGACTTCACACATATGAATGTCTAACCTAAAGGTGCGCAATCGTTTCCGCATAGTATGTACTAGAAAGGAGTTTATATGCTTGATATTCAATATTCATTAGTCGATATTGCTAATTTTTGTGGGGTTTCGCCTAGTACAGTTTCACGGGCAATTAATAATCGTGGTAGAATTTCATCTGAAACCAAAAATAAAATCTTAACAGTTGTTAATGACCTTGACTTTAAGGTTAATCCAGTTGCTAGTGCTTTGCGGCAAAAAAAGATGCCCAATCTTGCCATCATATATTACCTTTCTGATTACCAAAAATTTCATAAACTAATTGCCAATCTATCTATTAATGGATATGAACATGGAAGGCTAATTTTTGATTGTCCTATTAATAATAAAATTGAGCTTATCAAAGTTTTGGAATTACTAATTGAGCAAAATATTACTACCCTCCTGATTCTTGATATTAATAATCAAACTTGGCTCACTGCATTACTTAATTATGCTAGAAAAAATCACATTATCTGGATTAATGGTCCGTACGTGAAAAATTCAAATATCTTCAATATTCAAATAAATTATGCGACCGCTATCAAAGAATTAACCCTATCAATTTTAAAACAAGGATATCGACCAATATTGCTAAACCCTTTTTTGGAAAAAAATTATTTTCAAGCCGAACTTCAAGGTTTTAAAATTGCACACGCCCAATTTCACCATTTACACCCACTAATATTAATTAACAGCTCAGATACCACTATATTAAAGCAACAAATAACTAGTCTAAGTTTAATCAGTCGGCAACCTCTAAGCGTGCTAACATCACAAGTAAAATTTATAAAAGCTTTAAGCGACTCTTCTGAGTATTCAGTAACCCCTATCGTCATGTATCTAGATTGTGTTACCATCACAAACTTAGTCTTCAAACTATTGCAAAACTGGCCTAAACATAAGTGTGCATCTTATATCGCTACCACAACCGTTGTACCTAAGAAATACGTTTAAAGTTAAAAAGCTTCTAGATCAGAGTAAACATTACGCTGATCTAGAAGCTTTTTAAATTATATTATTATTTAATTTAACCTAAATATTTATGCTCATCATTTGCAATCAAATGATTATATAGTTCTCGCATAATAAAGTAGATTAATCCTGTCAAGAAGAATGAAAAAACAACATCAGACATAAAGTGTGCTCCAATAACAACTCGGCTGAGTCCCATGAGTGCTCCGTATATAATACCGGCAATCCAAACATATTTGCGCTTAGCCGCACCAACAAACCATGATAGCACTATAAAAGTTGTCCCGGCCATAGTATGGCCTGATGGAAATGATTTATGTCCATTTGCTCCATTGGGATGAAACCACGGTGTAAAATCTGATTGTGCTTTATTTAATTCATATGGACGAACTCGTCCCCAGTATTCTTTTAAGGCACCATTAACTTGTAGTGCAAACCACACAGCAAGACTAGCAAAAATTGCGACCAGCAATAATTGTTTGATTTGCTGATTGGATTTTGAATGGAGCCACCATTGAATAATTACTGTAATCACAAGATATATTGCTAGCCAAAGAACAAACATAGTTATAGAAGATAATCCTTTAGTTGCTGCATCACTATTAGCTAATCCGATTGGTTTATGTTGTGCCAAGTTAGTTGCCCATGAAACACCATAACTGACAGCTTCTTTAAGGTATTGGCGTAATTGCCACAATGATAATGATAAGCCACCTATGAAAGTAGGCAGTGCAAATAATTTATTATCTAAGTTCCGTGAAGCATAATGCATTGCAATTTGACCAGAAATAATAAAAACTAATGCTAATGGAAATTCACCAAATGATTGGAAAGTAGCTCCAAAGAAGTTATTGTAATCAATTAAAGTATTGCTAATAGCCAAGTCACCAAAACTTGCAATAGCCATTAAAATAACAAATGTAACTATCGAAACAAGGAACACTTTAAGCTTGTTTGAATCTGACATAATATGTCTCCTTTCGTATTAATTACAATGTAACATTAAAATATTTAAGGAATATATAAAATTTGTAAAAAAATGTAAACATGTTGTAAATTAAGTTATATTGCTTGTTTTTACGCAATATTATTATCTCTAATTGACTACTAACTGCTAGGTAATTTAGTATCTACCTTGGTTTGTGAAACAATAACCAGTATGCTGTGTTTATATTAATTTACTTATTTAAAAGTTCATAGTTGATTGGTAATACAACAAATTTTATGTATTTAAAATTTTAGCAATGAAATTTATTATTTTATTTTTTAATTTGCTATAATTAAGCTATGCACTAATTAAAAAAATAGGTAGGATATTTTATGACATCGTCTCAGGATTCAAATGCTGATTACGAATACTATTTACAAACAGGATTAGCATTAATTAATGAACAAAACTTTGTGTCTGCCATTGTTGCTTTTGATAATGCAATTAAAGCTGATGGTACACAAGCTATTGTATATCAATATCGTGGTGCTACCGAATATGCACTTGGTAATGTAGATGCAGCTATCAGTAATTATAACCAAGCTATCGAACTTGATTTAAATGAAGCTGGTTCTTATTTTAACCGTGGTATTGCTTACGAAGCTAAAGGTGAATTTGCAAAAGCAATTGCCGATTACGACATAGTTTTATCTGGCAATCCAAACTATGCCAGTGCTTACTACACTCGTGGAAATGCATACCTTGCTTTACAAAATTATGAAGCCGCCATTAAAAACTATAATCAATCTTTAACATTACGGCCAGATGATCCTGAAGCTTTATTTAATCGTGCCAGTGCATATCATGCCTTAAATAACTTTGACGCAGCAAGTGCTGACTACTTAGCCGCTATTAATTTAAATCCTAATCTAGCTAATGAACTACTTCAATAATTTTTATTTTCATTTAATCAAATAACCGTAAACTTTGACTATAATAATTGCATGGTAAAGTACACTACTTAATTACTTACAGTGAGGTGAAGCATTTTGAAAAATTCAGTTTATAAATTAAATCCAATCGTCATTGCTCAAAAGCTTATTCAACGCCAACAACTTGTCCAACTTGATGAAGCGACAGTTAATGATCGATTAATTAAAGATGTCCATTCAACTTCAACTAACCTCCCAATGCCGCACTTAGATTTACAACAAGTATTGCGTGTGCTCCAGCTTCGCCGAAACCTTGCAACTCAAATAATTTATAAAAATAATGCTAAATAAAAAGTAAATGTGCTAAATGATTCTAGATAATGAATAAAACTAAGAAAAGACTGAATTTGTAAAAAATTCGGTCTTTTTTCGTATTTCATTAAATTATATGTTTTAACACACATGCTAGTAGCAAATAGTTATGTCACCCATTTTACATCGTACAATCATTATTTTATCAAGATAAAGTTTATCATAATAACATTTTACTTAAAGCGGCAATCGTTTTCATTTATCACAGCTAATCTTCAAATAACCTTTTTTTTAGTAATTTTGTTAGAATTACTGTAATGAGAGTTTGCTAAAAATAAGTATCAGCAAATTTTGCATTGCACCAATTAAATTCATCAACTAAAGGGGGTGGTAAAGTGAAAAAATGGCAAAAATTTATTTTGTCGATTCTTCTTATTCTTTATGCCATACCATTGGCAGAATTTGTCTGGCCGGTTGAATTTTATAGAGTTTTACAATCAATAAATGACTTCTTGGCTAAGATTCACGTTCCAAAAATTCCTTGGTTAACTGTTTCATTTAATACCGGAATTGTTTTATTAGGCCTTTTACTAATAATTTGGTTAGTTGTCTTATTTGCCCCAATAGCTCGACTAGAGCTAATTTTACGTAGCGATAAAGACGGACAACTTGAACTAAGCAATAAAAGTATTGCTAGTTATACTGAATTAGCAGTTATTAAAGCCGGCTTGTTTAACCCGCGAGTTAAAGTTAAGTCAACTAGAAACCACGTTAAGATAGCTGTAAGAGCAGCTACTGAAGGTAACCAGTTACTGAAACCGCAGCTTACGGCCATTACAGATCGTCTTAATCATCAAATTACTAATTTTATTGGTGATGATGCATTTAAAGTTCACACAAAGATTCTCATCGACCAACAACAAAAACATGAAAAGACGCGTCCACGAGTAGTTTAATAAGGAGGAATAACATTGCAAAATTTACTTAAACAACCTCCTGTAATCGGCCTACTCACTGGTTTACTCATTGCTGTATTATTTTTAGCTTTGGGATTCTGGCGGACGGTTTTATTACTATTATTGGCCGGTGCAGGTTGGTGGTGTGGCAGCTATATGCAAAAGCATCATCTGACACCTAATGATTTTATCGTTTTAATCAAATCTATGTTAACCAAATAAGGAGAATTAATATGACTACAATCAATAATACTAATGTAAAAGAGGCTCCAAAAACACCAATCGATGGTGAATTATCATTTGATGATAAAGTAATTCAAAAAATTGTTGGTATCTCACTTGAAAATACTAAGGGCTTACTCGCAATTGATGGCGGCTTAATTGCCAATATTAAAAACAAGCTTGTCAATTCAGATAACCCTACTGAAGGCGTAGATGTTGAAGTTGGTAAAGAAGAAGTTGCTGTCGATTTAAATATCGTTGCCGAATATGGTAGTGATATTCATAAATTATACAATCAAATCAAAGAAATTATTGCACGAGAAGTCAACAAAATGACTGGTTTAACTGTTGTTGAAGTTAATGTACGTGTAATCGATGTTCAAGGTAAGGCTGAATTCGAAGATAATAACGTTTCACTTCAAGACCGTGCAAGTGACTTGACTGATTCTGTCAAGGAAGCAACCTCAAATGGTGTCCAAAAAGTTCAAGAAACTATTCAAAGTGATGATGATAATAAGAAAAGTACCGAACCTGCTCGTGTTAAGTAATTAATTTTCAATATAACATAATCCGTACTTAATGGGCTGT
Source organism: Periweissella fabalis (assembly GCF_012396505.1). GTDB lineage: Bacteria > Bacillota > Bacilli > Lactobacillales > Lactobacillaceae > Periweissella > Periweissella fabalis. The sequence goes on from NZ_JAAXPN010000001.1 coordinate 503,829, forward strand.
GACATAACTAAATCTCGATATATTCAGAGTACTAAGATACCTCCTTGAAAAAATTTTCAAGGAGGTATCTTAGTCTATATTCCTAATATTACCTAATATTGTCACATTCGCTCTTTTATTATACTTGCGAATTAAGTAACCGCTTTCAAAAAATAGTTGTGTTTGTTATTATTAAACTAACTATATGTAGTCCTGGAGGCTTGATTAATGAGTACATTTATCTTATATTTTTTATTACTGCTTTTCATCTTAATGCCTAAACAAATTCGCCAAAAATTAATTGTTCGATTTGGCAAGTTAAGCTATCTAATTAGTGCAATTAGCTATGTAGTCTTAGACATTGCGATCTTAGTTGCCACTAATCTTTCATATGCTGTATTTGCATGTATTATTATGGTTATTGCTTATATTGTAGACTGTCTTCAAATTAAACATGTGTTATCAATGACCACCCCTAGCCCCATCAATCAATCTACTAATAAGAAATGAATATCAATCAAATAAATAGTTAATATTAATTTTTAGTTGTGTTTAATGGTTTTAAATTGACTTTTTATATTAAATTTAGCTATCATTCTTATAATTATTAAAATTACCGCTATAGTAATAACTAATAGTGAAAGGAAAATATCTTATGCTTAAATTAAAAAAAGCGCAAATTATCTTTGGTATAGTCATTGCGTTAATTGTAGCGTTTGTCATTGGAATTGATATTAATCATTATCACCAAAACAAACGTGCAAATGAAATGCAGATGGCGATTGATAAACAAATTAATTACCATGTAAGTGCGGACCGGGCTAATGTAAAAGTCCCTAATCCTAAACACATCAATATTATTCTTAAGGGTGGTACAGCTAATCAAGTTGCGGATGTGTTAAATGCCAATAAACAACTTAAAAACTTTGATTTTTGGAAATACCTAAAAATTAAAGTTAATCATACGGATGATTCAGTTCGTCAGCAATTTGGTAAAGATATTACTCTTAGCTTAATGGATCCAAATAACCCCACAAAACCAATCTATTCAGTACGTGATGGAAAGGTAATATATGATAAGAGTAGTACCGTCACTAATATTAATTAGCTTTAATTAACTCAAATAGTACAAATTTTTAGTTTGTGGTAAAAAATTTATTTTTTTATTTGCCAAACAATTGACTATTTAGTCAAAAAGGTTTATATTCAATACATTGCTAGAAATAGTAATTGGTTTTTAAAGAAGAAATGTGACGAATTGTAATAACTGCTATTTATTATTTAACCTTTTAACAGATTCCCCCCCATTTTATCTGTTGTTCTAATTAGACACCCCCCTGTTTAAATTAGAAGGTTTTATAAATAGCAAACTACAAGCTAGTACATATAACAACGATGACGTTGTTTCTTAGTTAAAATCCCCCCTTTAAGAACAGATATTAAAGTCTTCCCCCCTATTTAGACTTTGGTGTCTGTTTTTTATTTGATTTTAAAACATTTTATGTTAGTATATTAACTATTGTTGTAAAAATGTAAAGGTAAAAATTATATATGCTATGCAAATTTAAATCAATAATACTTTGGACAACAAGCTATGTATCATTTTTATTGTGTGTCCATTTTATTGCCCCTTATATAGATAATCCTTCATTGGAATGTTTAACAATTATTAGCATAATTACTATTATTAGCTTAGCTGTTAATTATTTAATTAAGTGGTTTGATAGTGATTACTCTTCGGATCATTTTATTCAATAAAAAGAAGTTGTGCCACAACTCTTTTCTAGTAGTAATGCGTTCTATAACTTGATTCAAAAGGCAAATTAATTCAGTCTTTTTTTCAAACGGTCTCAAGGATTAAATAGACTAATGGCTTGTACTTCACTAATCCTATAAAGCAATAGAAGCGTACATGAACTCCGTCGAGTTTCATGTACGCTTCTATTTTTCTAACTTCATTCGTTATCTGGGAGCTTTTTACTATCAATTTAGATGCTATTTTAGCCATTCTTGCGCTATTATACGGCCATAGTGCACATTATGGTGCATTCCAGTTTTAAGATTAATGACGTCATACTCAGTATAAATGTGGTTGAAACCTAACCGTTGCTCTAACTGTTGTGCTCGAATATTATTTGCAAAATGACTACACCATACATTCGCCATTTTAAGTTCGTTAATTGCTAAATCAATTACAGCAATTAATGCCTCCGTCATTATCCCCTGATGCCAAAACTCTTCAGCCAGCCAATAGCCTAAATCGATATCATTTTCTTTAACTAAAACTACATTCTCATTTGCCTTAGCAAGTCGAATAGCCCCAATTGGATTTTGTAAATCATTCTTTAATGTTATTGCAAACGTATGATCATTTTGAAAAATACTATTAATTATCATGCGGCTTTCTTCGACACTATTATGTGGTATCCAACCAGCAGAATTAGCAATGGTTGGATTAGATGCGTAATGAAATAAACTTGATGCATCAGTTGATTTCCAAGGCCTTAATATGAGCCGTTCTGTTTTCAATTCCATAATTTTCCTCATTCCACTAGCATAATTGAATGTTAGATATAATCTTAGTGTTAGATTATGAACAAAAAAATTAAAAAATGTCAATATTCTAATTGTATAGGGTTTGTAAATTTTATCAAGCTTCACAACCGCTCTTTTTCTAAAAAATGTTATACTCATATTAGATAAATTTTTTTGGAGGTTGTTGTGAAAATTATTGCAATTATTTTATTCACTATGGCGACTATTGCCTTAGTTGTTTTTATCATGAGTACTATTAATATAATTCGCTGGCGTAATATTAAAGAAATGCAACATGCATCTCGTTTATCACTCGCTATTAGCTTCTTAATCTTATTAGTAAGCAGTATTGGCGGCTATTGGTCGATTAAATCGACGTCTTCCAAAGCAGTTCCGATAGTTCCAGCAATCCAAAAAAAAGATAGTGCTTTGCCAGGAGCATCTCAAAGAACAAGTATCATAACTAATAAATCCACTAATAAGCCCAAAGGAACTATGGTTAATACATTTTCAAATGCTAAACAGTATCCGTATAGCCAATTAGTTACCTCAGACAAGCTTGCATCTAAAGCTTTTGCATTAAATCAGGCACAGATAGTTCAGGTTGGTAATAGTAATGGGCATCCATTCGCTTTAGTTTTTGATACTAGTGCGCCAAAAGATTTTTATATTATTGTTTTTAAAGATCAGGAAACTATTAAAGTTGGTAGTAAAATTAGTATAACTGGTGTTATTGGTAAGCGGACAAATTACCAGACTAATGATAAACAAACTAAAACTGTACCCACAATTTACGTTATTCAATCTGTAGTTACTAATTAAATATATATAAAAATGCAAGGAAAATTAATTTCCCTTGCATTTTTATATATATTCCGAATAGAGCGTCATTAAAAATCATTTTCTGGATGTTCTTCGATAAAAATTTTACCATCACGCTCATCATGGTGTTTTTGCGTTAAAATATAACGTTTCGATAAATTATAAGCAATAAATACCAATACTAATAGTGATATTGCTGCAGCTTGAATTAAAATATCAAGCGTATCATTATGAATAACCAACAAATTACGTAACATTGCTGTAATTCCGATATAAATGAAATTTTGCAATGAGATTCTGTCTTGAACAAAATATTCACGTGTCAAAATAGCAAACTCAAAGAACATAAAGGTTTCTAAAATAATTTCAGAAACCTTGTAAAAGTTAACTGATGCACCACCAGCCAATAACATACTTCCCAAATTCCAGATCTCTTTGCCAAAAAAACTAATCATAATCAGACCTAATGCAACCATTGCAATATCTAGAATTATTACATATGTTCTATCAATATACTTCCTATTCAAATGTGGTATCCTCCATACAGGTTAATTTCCTAATAGTTTAATATTAGCAGAAAAAAGCATCCGCTTCACGCTTTTTATTAACTAGTATGCTTCCTTCACTTACTTCTTAATCGTGAACCTTAAGCGTTTTCTACGGTTAATTATTTTAGACAAATATCGCTGATTTACATCTTTTTTATCCGGCACTTGTATTGTTGCTAATTCATTTTCGAGTAAATAATCCTCCGCAATTAAATTGCTTAGTTGTCGAAAACTAATTTGAATTAAATGGTCATTTTTTAATAAATATAATTTATTTTCTTGCCGAACAAAGCTACATATAATAGTTTGCTTGCCTAAGGTGTCTAAAATTACTTTATGCCGTCTTAGTTGTTCTATTATTGAACTTTTGCGTGGAAATTGACTTTTTAATTCAATATTTAAAACGGTATCTTTACTAAATCGGAGCACATCGAATTCTTCACGTATTTTAAAGGTAATCGCAAAATTTAAAATATAGCCACCTTGTTTGGCAATACTAAAATTTGGTAACCGTAATAGTTGACGTGCTAACCCAGCTAATGCTTTAGCCTCTACACGAGCTTTGGCTTTATTGTTAAGATACGAGACATTATTTACCTTTAAGAATATATCAAGTAAGGAATCTGATTGTGTAGCATGGACTAATGTGCTTAACTGTATCATTGGCTGAGTCATTTTTCTCTCCTTATAGCTACTCAATATTGCATGAGCCACGCACTAATTTGATAGGTAGCGAACTCAGCTTGTGGCAGAATTCCAAAATAATCCATGAATCCATGAAACATACCCTGGAAAGTATCGATTCTAAGTAGCTCTGCTGATTGCTCAATTGGTTCTAAACGTGCTGCTAAGGTCGCATTAAAAATGTCATACTCAGCTTTAATAATTAGCGTAGGAATATTTAAATTTATATCCCAAGTAAAAGTTTTATTAACTTGCTGATTAATTAAAGCAGTCTGAACATTAAGCATCCTTTTAAAATCAGTTAAAAATGAAATTTCACTAGCTGCGTTCACTTGATTAGCACCACCAAATTGACATTGTGGATAAATTAAAATTTGGCCACTGATTATGCTTGTATTTTGTCTCACCACGTGCATTGCCAAACCTGCTCCACTACTATCACCGGCTATATATAATTTAGCAGTTGGATACCACTGATGAATTATTTCACACATCGGCACTAGCGCATCAAGTAAAAGATTGATTTTAAGTTGTGTAATCAATGGATACTCAACGTTTACAATTGCCCAACCATCACCAAGCTGTGATAATAATTTATGTAACCAATCAGTAGCTCGCTTTGTCGATCCATTAATCAAGCCACCGCCATGAATAAAAATTAATACTCGTTTTATTGGTTGTGGTGATAATGTATATATTGAAGCTGACAAATCTTTGTTTATCATCCGTGTATTATGCAAAACTGAAACTGGAGAACGAACAATACTATACTTATCCGGCGTAAATTGCATTAAATGTGCCAATCCTAAGTAATCTTGCTCCTCCCATAATTGATTTAATCTTACTTCAACCCGCTTAGATATTTGTTGGTTTTGTTTAATTTCAACATGCCAAGCATCCATACTAGAAGCTAATTTGTCTAAACCGATTGTATATCCTAGATTTGTTTTATTTATTTTAAGACTGTGATAACGCTTTTGATATTCGCTATCTAATATGCTTGATGGCTTCATTATCTTTCCTAACTACGTGGTTCAATTGCTACCAACATTATTTATTTGCTTTAAATATTATCATATTTACCATCACCATGCCTATTATGCTTTTTAAAATCATCTATTTTCAATATTATTAAAATTTAACTGCTTAAAGTTTTTTAAATAATATATAATGTAGCTTACAATATATTTATTAGAAAACTGTGAGGAAACATTTTATGTCTAAGTTACATGTTCGTTTAGCTACTGTAGAAGATACTCCCCTAATTCTCCAATTTATTAAAGAACTCGCTGAATACGAAGAACTTCTTAGTGAAGTTACTGCAACTGAAGAGATCCTCAAAAAAACTCTATTTGAAGACCATAAGGCTGAAGTAATTATTGGTGAGGTTGATGCTCAACCGGTTGCATTTGCACTTTTCTTTAGTAATTTTTCAACATTTGTTGGTAAGCCTGGCTTGTATCTTGAAGATTTATACGTTAAACCTGAATTCCGTGGGGCCGGTTTTGGTAAACAATTATTAGCCTACCTTGCTAATTTAGCAGTTAGCCGGGACTATGGTCGCTTTGAATGGTGGTGCTTAGATTGGAATACTTCATCAATTGAATTTTACAAACGCATGGGTGCCAAACCAATGGATGGTTGGACTGTTTATCGTGTCGATGGTGATGCCCTCACCGAGTTAGCAGCCAAAAATATTCTTTAATTTACTTTATCAGTTAAAGAATATATGCAAGAAGTCGAGCGATATTGATATTAATGATATACACTAAATACCTCCCTGAAGAATTCTTCAGGGAGGTATTTAGTGTATATCAAGCTTTTAACACAAATTTAGTTGCAAATTATTGCTAAAAAATAGTTATATCCCTGCCCACTTTTCAACCTTAATTTCTAGTTAGAAGGTTATAAATCAAAACTTTAGGATACTCAAAGTTTTGATTTATATTTTTGCATGTGCATTTTGAGCTAAAATTGCTGCCGTAATCTGCTTTTCAGGTGCATGTTTTTCTTCCCAATCAGCTGGCTTCATAACCTTATTAGTTTTAACATCAAAGTGTGGTTGCCCATCATCGAACAATTTAGCCATGTTAGAATCATGAATAGCTTCAATAACCTTAGCTGGATTAAGCCCCATTAAAACTGCTGTGCCGTATGAAAGATAAATAACATCCCCAAGTGCATCTGCTTGTTTAACTAAAGTTGGATGTTCTTCACGTTGCTTAGTACGCATCTTTGTTTGGGCCCGCTCAAAAGCTGATTGTAATTGTCCCATTGCTGCACTAAACATCGCTTCATCTTGACACGTAGTCGCAATAAATTCAACTAACTCTTCTAAAACAAAACTTGAACGATAAATCGTTTCTTGCCAATCCAATGGCGTTGGAACGTCGGGCTGCCGATTATCAAATTTTTGGTGAAATAATGAAGCTAATTCATAAACGTCGGGCATTGCTATGTTCTCCTGTCTCAATTTAGGTAACCGATTTCATTAAAACATTTTTTCATGTACTATGCAATAATATAGCTATTCTATTATATTATATAAAAAAAGTCCGAAAACGTATTTCCGTACTTTTTCAATATTAGTAAATTAAAATTGTTCAATATCTCAACTTACATAATTTTAAGGAACATCATAATTATAAGCACTAAATATTAATTTAATATTAAACGTACTATCCTGTGGCCCATTCACTATTATCAAGAATTACAGCCTATTTTATACTTATAATTGCTCAAAAAGTTTTTATTACTACAAAAAAATGGTAGAATATTTTTAGAAAAATAATTTCTTTCTAATGAAAGCGTTTCCTTAAAATGTATTATTATTATATAATTGATTTCAACAAAATCAAAATTTATTTACTATTTTCCTAAAATACATCCTGCTATGAGGTATAAGATGAATAAGAATAGATTACAAACTCTAACTTTACTTGGTGAAAATTTAAATTTTAACTATTCAACAGCTGTTGATTTACAGACCTTCTTTACACCACTTAATCTAGAAAAACATTTACAACAAGTTATCCTTGACTATTTTAATGACACAACCCATACGGCAATTTGCTTATTAGATCGACAAACTTTACATTATATTGTTAAACTTGATGAGTATTTAATTTTAACACCTACAAAGCCACAGCGTAATTTACATAAAGCAACATCTGGTATTGTTGATCAATTCCAAGCTGTTTTTAAATATATCCTTGAGGCAGTATTCGATACAGAAATAAACTGTAATCGCGTTGTTACTAATCAAAAAATTGCTGCAACAACGCCACCATTACTGGTTAAGCAAATGCCGTTATTATTCAATGCGACATCTAGTAAATTACTATATAACATGTTTAATGATGGTTTAAAGTCACGAGACTATGCCAAATGTGCTAGTATCATCCGCGTTATAATCTTTGCTAATCGGAAAAGTAATGCAGTATATCCAACTGCTGAAAGTGGTAAAATATTATCGGAAAAATATATGAGCGTGGCTTTAATAGTAATCATTGGCCAGCTTGCGATTGCTGCTGGTTTAGATGCTAGTCAGATTTACTCCATTTGTGATCAATTTTTAACTGAAATCGAGGCAGCTCATGAGCATACTAATGCCTTTATTGATCGTTTTTTACTTGATGTGCTCGCAACTCCTGAGCAAGCACATCAAGTAGAAATTGGCCAATTTGAACAAATAGTTCAAACTAATATTTTTACTAAGCTTTCAACTGATGACATTGCTAAGCAAATGCACATTACTCCTAATCAACTACGTAGTATTGTTAAAAATGATTTAAAACTTACACCCGTTGAGTATATTAACCAACAAAAAATTTATACGAGTTACAGTCTTCTCCGTATGAATACGAAATTAAAGACGTATGAAATATCAGAAATGCTAGGATTCTATGATTCATCGCATTTTATAAAGGAATTTGAACGAGTTTCTGGTATTACTCCTCGTGAATATCGTAAATTAATCGTTACTGATCCCAATAAAGAAGCTCAATTAGTCCCAAAACCCGTTACTAAACGTGGTCGCAAACCAAAAGTAGCTGTAACTGTAAAAACAGAATTGTAATATATAAAACACCCATTTAAATTGTTGGCAGCAACTTAAATGGGTGTTTTATATATTAATTTATGAATGAAAGTTTTAACCTTTTGGGATTATTATTATCTTATTCCTTATAGATTAAATGAAATTAAAAAAGATTAAACTTAGTAGTTAAAGATATATATGTCTTCACCATCTTCCGTTTCAAGATATTTAAAACCTAACTTTTTTAATAAATTACTTGAAGCTTCATTAGCTATTTCAACGCCAGCCAAAATCGCAACAACAGTTTTATCAAGGTGTATTTCAGATATAACGGCTTGGATAATTTTATGCATATAGCCTTGTCTAGCAAATTTAGGATTCATAGTATATCCGAGCCACAATTTATTAGCATCTCGTTGCAAATAGATATCCCCAATTAATATTTCCTTATCATTACTTACAACAGCAAATTGATGACCTGCGAATAAATCTATTGGCTGTAGTAGCTCCTGTGCAAAGGTCATTGTATCTAAGCCTTTAAATCCTTGATATTCATCCAAACAAGATTATTATGATATTCTGTAAAGGTTGGAATCTCTTTTTCAGTAAACGCTCGTATCGTAAAACTATCTGTTTTTATATGCATGCATTTTACTCCTTGATCGATTAATAAATAATTAATATATTTATTATAGCGTTTACAGCTTAGATTGAGAAGATTATCCATCATTCAATTAGCCTAATCTATATAACACAAAATTTTAACATTCATATTTTTAGCAATTCAACAGTAATTTACAGCTAGAAGTGATTAAATAATGATGTATTCAAAATATACTAAGACGACTCCTGAAGAAAAATTCTTCAGGAGTCGTCTTAGTATATTTCTCAATAGTGCCTTACTTCTGACACAAACCTTATCATAGTTCTTGATATACCTAAATTCTATTACTTATATTTATGCCTTGAGTACACATTATCAATAGCTTAATAACTATTAAGCTACCTCGAGGAATAAGTATACTGTACTAACTCAAAATTAAATGAAACTAAAACTATGACTTAGTTAAATAATTTAGCCATGATAATTTCATCAACGAATGTATTACCTTGCCTAATTGCTTTCTTTTTTAACCCTTCTTCAAAAAAACCAAAATTTTCATACATTTTCTTAGCAACTATATTTTCTGGAATAACTGATAATTCTAAGCGTTTTAGTCCCTGCTTTTGGGCTAATTCAATTGCTTGGGTTAGCAATCTTTTACCAATTCCTTGTTGGCGATACATTATGTCCACTGCAACCACAATTTGAGCAGAATGTGCTATTTTTTTTAATGTAGCACCTTGAAGTAATAAATATCCGATCAATTTTACACCATCAAAGGCACCCAAAAATATACCACAAGTATTACTTTGTTCAATTACCATTCTTGTTGTCTCAATATCCCAATCTCTTTCACCAGGTTCATATAATAAATATGGTGCTTGTTCATCAATCTGTTGTAAACATTTCAATAAAGATGGCGCATCTTCAATCGTTAATGGGCGTATTTTAACTATTTCAATATTTGAAACTAGCATAATTTATTCTCGCTTTCACATTTTACCTAATGCATATTATCGGTGGTTTTTACAACATTTAAATAGCTTCTTTACATTTTTTAAACTAACGCTTTGCATAAGATTGCTATAATTACTTTTGTACCAAACATTACTGGTATATCCCATACTTCTAATTAATACCATCTATCTATAATACCTGATTGTTATTAGCATACGGCACTCTTTTTATCTTCTCTAATCGTAATACATAAAAAAGCTTACATGACTTCCCAATCATGCAAGCTTTTTTATGTATTATTATCCCTTAGCTTGTGCAATAATATCACGTGCTTTGAGTGTTAAAATATCGATTGCCACATGATTTTCTCCACCTTCAGGAACAATCAAATCAGCGTATCGTTTAGTTGGTTCAATAAATTGATGATACATTGGCTTAGTCGTTGCCAAATATTGACCAATAACAGAATCGACTGTACGACCACGTTCGACAACATCTCGTTGTAAGCGACGAATAAAGCGAATGTCATCATCAGTATCAACAAATACTTTAATATCCATTAAGTCACGTAGCCGTACGTCAGAAAAGACCATAATTCCTTCTAAAATAATAATATCCGCTGGTTCAACATGACGAGTTTCCGCTGATCTAGTTGATACTGTAAAATCGTAAACGGGTGCTTCAATTGCTTCACGATTTCGTAATTTTTCAATATCTTTAATATACAAATCAATGTCGAATGCGTCTGGATGATCGTAATTATTTGCCCGACGTTCAGTCATCGTTTTATGATCTTGTGCCTTGTAATAACTATCTTGTTGTAAAACTAAAATTGATTCACCCTTAAGGTCATCTAAAATTGCTTTTGTAACCGTTGTTTTACCTGATCCTGACCCACCAGTTACACCAATTACGATTGGTCGTTTATTTGTCATGTTGTACTCCTACCCTATCTTTGAGAAAATTCTATCGCTAAATATTTTACTACAAATTACGGATATATTTACATTTATTTGTATTTAAATTTAAAATTCTCATTAATTAATCATTTATCTTCCAGATAAGAAAAAGCTACAATCAAGATTTTTTATCTAAATCACTTTGAACAAATACAAATTCCTTTGAACTTGACTTGTCTATGTCATATTTAAACCCTAATTCATTGAAATTTTTAAGGACATTGACATCTTTTAGTTCATTGATAGCACAGTAATTAATCATTCTACCACGAGCTTGTTTAGCGATTGTAGCTTGTTGCATAAATTTACCATTACGCTTAATTAGAAAAACTATATCAATCAAATTGTCATCCAATCCAATATACTTTTTTATTGCTTTAGCATATTCTTTTGAGGCTAGGTTGATAACTATATTGTTTTTGGAAAATAATTTTGTATAAAGACTAGCTCCCCAATATTCGTAAATAGTGTTACTGGCTTGCGTTGCTAATTTAGCTTGCATTTCAAGACGGTATGGTTCAATTTCATCAAATGGTCGCAAAAGTCCGTACATTCCTGATAAAATCAACAAATTAGTTTGCAAATAATCTAATTGGGATGGTGTCATTGCTTTTATGTCCATATTTTGAAATTGTAATCCTTGATACATTAGGATTGCAGGCCCTGAAATTAATTTTGTGTTATGTAATCGTTCAAAATTTTGTTTAGCAATGTTTTGACTACATTTCCATAATTCCTGAAGTTCAGCTAATGAATATTGTGCTAATTTTTTACGAATTAGCTGTGCTTGTTTCTTAAATTGAGGTTGCGTAGTCTTTTTTAAAGTTACATTCTCAGACCGCATTTGTTTGGTAGGTGAAATTATTATTTGCATGTAGCAATGTTAACCTCCTTATTTTATTTCAGTTTTAATTATCCTTGTAAATTTAATCAAATTCAACTACTATATAATATATGTTATATGTAACATATATTATATCTATCGAGGTGAAAAAATGAATATCACATTATTAACGCTACTTTTTATCGCTGTAAATTTAGACTTTTTCGTTATCTTATTATTTTTACTAAAAAAATATAGTTTTCGATCGACTTTAATTGGCTATGGTATTGGAATGCTTTTGTTGTGGTTTATAGCTGCAATAATTAGTCAAACTTTGCATGATCTTTTACCAGCTTGGACACTCGGTATACTAGGTTTAATTCCCATCTACATGGCAATTAAAAGTAGCGAAGAAGAAGCGACTGAAACCAGTCATAAATCAGCAATTTTAGGTGTAATTATGGTCTACTTAGGGACATGTGGAGCTGATAATCTTGCCATTTACGTACCTGTATTAAGTAATTTATCAATTTTAGAAACGATTATTGGAGCTTTTTACATTACTATTTTAATGATCCTATCAACAATTTTAGCTCAAAAAATCGATAATTTACCGGTTATTGGTCTCGCAATTGAAAAATATGGAGAAATTGCCACCCGTCTCATTTATGTTATAATTGGGGTTAGTGTAATTTGGGAAAGTAATTTAATTTCACATCTTTTCCAGCTGATGCACTAATTTAATTTATTAAAGGAGATCCGCTATGACGACGATTAAAGCTCTAAGTGCACCTGAGCTTGCCGAAACAGCGGCCATTTATAAGGTTCTTAGTAATCCAACTCGAATCCGTATTCTATATGCTCTGGAAAATAATGAACTTGATGTCTCATCCATTGTAAAAGTACTTGAGCTAGATCAACCTAGTGTGTCGCATCAATTAGCTGTTTTGAAAAAACATCAGTTAGTTGCTTTTACCAAGGTTGGTAAGCATGTCCTCTACCGATTAGATGATCCACATATTTTGGAAGTCATCGAAGCTACTATCGCCCATGTTAAGCACGTTATTTTAGGATTGCCCCATGGTGTAGAAGATAAACAAGATTAATTTTGCTAGCTTAAACTATTAACATTATGTTGAACTTTAATGAAAAATTAATTTTGCTAGCTTAAACTATTAACATTATGTTGAACTTTAATGGTTATCTACATTTAGCCATTTCATTATTTTTAAATATTAGGAGTTTTAATTCTTATTATGGCCAACCGTCGCAATGAATATCATCGTACTAAGCAAAACCATTCTCGTCGTTTAATAATTAGCGCTTTATTAATCGCTATTTTAGGTGGTGGGATTCTTGGGAGTTATCTTTTCCATGCTTATCATGAAAAAGATATTAAACAAAATATTGTCTCTAAGAAGCAGCAATCTCAAACGAGTGATAGTCCAATTGAAGCTGCTCCAAATACTTCAAAAATCGCTCAAGATCCAAAAAATGATACTCCTGCTCAGCATAAGTTACGAGCAATTATTAACAAGCAAAAACTTAATGGGATAGTTATTTCAACAACTGTTAATTCAAATCAGCCCGTGGTTGTAACTGATGGTTTCTCAAATGTCTTAACCGGAACTGTAATTAATGAGCATACTTTATTTCCAATTTCATCATTTCAAAAAATGTTCACAGGAATTATTTTAGACCATCTAATCGCAGAAGGTAAACTTTCACTAAACACCCGTTTAAATAAATTTTATCCTGAAATTCGTTTTTCTGATCGGATTTCAATTCAAAATTTATTAAGTCACACATCAGGAATTAAAAGTGGCGATATTTTCCCAGTAGCTCCATTGACCAGTGAAAAAAGCCAACTAGAATTTAACCAGCATATTATGAAATCAACCGGAATTTTTAAATGGTCATATTCAAGTGCCAATTATGCTTTGTTAGCTGGCATCATTGTTAAGTTAACCGGCAAGAGTTATCAGGCTAACGTTGAACAATATATTATTCAACCGCTGGGTCTTAAAGAAACTTACTTTTACAATACGCTACCAAATAATCCTGACTTAGCGTATCCAGAAAATTTAAATACATTATTAGCACAAAAAGTTTATTTAGCTGATATACGCCGGATTGTTTCCGCTGATTATGGTTCTGGAGATATTTTTCAAAGTGCTAGCGATTTCTATAAAGTACTTGTTGCAACTGAAAATGGTACTTTAATTCCCAAAAATCGTTTGGCAAATTTTTTCCCAGGTGGATCACGAGCTTATACTAATGGAATGTATATCCAATATGGTTTAATTCATGCTGCAGCGGCTAATTTAAATTATTATGGCTCGTACTATGGAAATACCAAAACATTAAAGAATACGATTTTATTAACTACAAATGGTAGCTTGCAAACTATTCGAGTGGCCAGTGTTGATTTATATCATGCTATAAATCACTAATCAAAATAAAAAGCTCTGATAGAAAATAAATTTCTAATCAGAGCTTTTTATTTTGTCATCGTACTTTTACCAATTATTTATGCTTTAATAAAGCTTTCGCTTATTACTTGTTTTTAAACGTTCATAAGCGTATATTTTGTATTAATTCACCTGTAGCATCATCTGTATATTAATCGTTAATTTTAGTAATTGCCGCCTTTAATTATTTTTATCAGCTCGGTATTTTAATCATAAACAAATAGTTGCCATGCGTTTACGATAAGTAAAGCCCATGCGACATGGCTTTTTGATTATTTCTTACAAATTCTAAGCACCTAATTAAATAGCTAATTAATTATTGATTGTCGAGATACATAAACTGACACATTGAGATTTATTTTCTTATTATTTTAACATTAATTAGTTTACAATGATGTGTTCAATAATCATTTCGAGGTAGTAAATATGTCTAAACTAAATAATCTACCCATATGGCGCCGTAATTTAATCGTCTTATGGTTTGGAGTCTTCATGACCGGCTTAGGTATGAGCGAAATTATGCCTTTCCTTTCATTATTCATCGACCAACTTGGTCAATACAATAAGTCTCAATTAACGATTTATAGTAGTATTGTGTTTTCTGTTTCATTCCTAATGATGGCCCTTGTTTCACCTATTTGGGGACGAATGGCTGACCGTAAAGGGCGTAAATTAATGCTACTACGAGCTTCACTTGGAATGGGGATTGTTTTTTTCTTAATGGGTTTTGTAACTAACGTTTGGCAATTAATGTTGCTACGAGCATTACAAGGAGCTTTTGGTGGTTACGTATCAAATTCTAATGCTCTAATTGCAACACAGACCCCACGTGAACATGTTGGCCAATCACTTAGTATTTTAGTTACTGGAATGACAGCTGGTACATTGTTAGGTCCATTACTTGGTGGTGCCTTAGCTAGTGTCTTTTCATATCGAATGTCTTTTCATATTACAGGCATAATAATGTTAACAGTATTTGTGCTAACATATTTCTTTGTTAAAGAAACATTTGTAGCCCCTGTGCCTCTAAAAAACGGTCAATTACCAGTTAAAAAAACATTTAAAGATGTAACTCAAAATAAGCTAATTTTAATTTTGTTCATCACTACAATGGCAGTACAAATTGTTAATATGTCAATCAACCCTATTTTAAGCTTATACGTTCGCCAATTAAATGCCAATCCACATACGATTACCTTTGTTGCTGGTTTAGTAGCCGCCATGCCTGGTATTTCAACTGTGCTTGCTGCTCCACGTTTTGGTCGGCTTGGTGATCGAATCGGCTCACATAAAGTATTAATTTTTGGCTTTATCTTTGCAGCTGTAATTTTTTTACTTACGTCTATGACTCGAAATATTCCAGAATTAATGATTCTACGCTTTTTAACAGGGATTTCAGATGCAGCAATGTTACCCTCTGTTCAAACATTGCTTACTCGTAATACAAAAATTAGTGAAACTAGTATCGTCTTTTCATATAATCAGAGTTTCCAATCAATTGGGGCCGTTTTAGGGCCACTACTGGGAGCTTTACTTGCTAACCTCTTTAGTTACTCTGGTATTTTTGTAGCAGGTACATTCATAATGGTTTTTAATCTATTATTCTTTACGTACATTCGTAAACATAATCAAAGTAAACCAATTATGTAACAGATCATAAGTTCTACGTTAGATAGTCCTTGTTACTCTAAAATTCGATAAATTTGTTTATTACAAAAAGCGACTAACTCAAAATTTGAGTTAGTCGCTTTTTATTTAATACTATATTATTTACGGCGATTAGAAATCCAACCACCAATTGCAATAATTGCAACGGTTGCACTTATACCACTAAAAATCCATCCCCATGGTATCGGCTGTTTATCAGACGTTACCGCTTGATGTTGGCCTGCTTTGGCAATTGTTAATTGCCGCGTTAAGTGTCTTTGCTGTTTAGTTAATGCATCATCTGTATCAATCTTTAATATATACTTTCCAGCTTGAAGATGGACTCCGCTAGCCAATACATCAAGTAAAAAATTAGAATTAGGTGCAATTCGTAGCTGAGGATAGCTAACTTGGCTAACAAGCTGCTTTTTATCATTCAACACAGTTGCATTAACCTCCCCATAAAATGCAGCAGGCACCGCATTTTCTACATGTACAACCAAATTTTCATGGTGTCGTTGCCGCTCGACTTCAACATTTTGTAATACAATATTAGGCTGTAACCGTTTTGTGACGTGTAAATCGACCCACATTGATTGACTTGTAATTACCTGCTCATGTTTGTGCTTAGTGGTAAAATTCCACCCACCCATAATTAAGCCCACGAAACGCAAATCAACATTGCCTATAAATCTTCCAGTTACAGTTACATGAGCATGTGGAGCTAACGTAATAACTTTTGGATCCAAGAGTCGAAAACTATTTACAAATTGATATTTTAGTGAACTATCTGAATTAAACTTTTCGGCAACTTTAGGAGTGTCTGTCGAAATTATACCATTAGTCTTAGTATAAGCATTCCCTACTGACTGATAAATTTTAAGCTTACGATCGGTTAAATTTGTTATTACAACTTGTAAATCTTGAGGACGTTGTGGCCGAACATTTAGTGAAAAATGATTAACTACTTGCGTATTTTGATTCTTGGGTAAAATAGGTGTTAATTCAAATTCCGCTGATGCTTGGGCAGCATGGACCGGGCTAGACTGCACTAATAGAATCATACCAATACAAAAAATAATTAGTGTTATGGTACCTTGAATCTTTTTTTGCACCATTTCTCTCCTATCTATTTAATATTCTACTAAAGTATAATATTATTACACTTTAGTAGAAAAGGCTATCAATATAAATTAAAATGAATTTTCATTAATAAAAAAGACCACATATTATGTAGTCTTTTTTTATATTATATACAATATAATATATTTAAAATAGTTTATTTCCTAGTTTAAGAAATCCCCTCTTGTAAGAACTCTTAAATGAATACTGTTAACTAGCACTATTCACTATATCCCTAACACCCCATATATTTTGAATATACATTAATTATACATCAATTAAATAATATTTAAATGTATATATCTATAATAAAATGGATTATATTTATTTTTTAGTTAGCATACTCAATCAACCGTAAATTCAGCGGCAACTTTCCTAATTTCTTTTTAAGTATACTTCAAATATACTAGATTTCTAGAGCGAGTTTAGCAGTAACTTAACACTAGAAAAGAGCCATGTCACATCTCCTAGTTTTAGATATATAATGCATTAATTTTAAAGCAAAGAGTTGTAGTAAGTATTAAAGTTCAGCTTCTAATTCATTTGCAGTACTTAAATAATAGTGTCGCCCGGTTGCTGTTGTTTCCTGTTCTGCAACTAATCGCAACACTTGCACCTTACTACCAATTGTACTAATCCGTCCAATGCTTAATAATAAGTCACACAATTCTAATGCCCATAGATAATCTTTTTCCGTAATTGCTTTTTGTATAGCAAGCTCAACTTTACTTGCCCCACCAATTAAATTAATCATTTTATTGGCTGCCTCTTGTGTTGGTAAACTATGTAAATTTGTTGGGTTGCCATCAAACCATCCAACATACGCTGCAAAAATAGCTCTAACAGACCACTCAACCGTTCCATAAATTTCAGTTAAATATGGTAAATTTTTAAATTTTTCTGGTAAGGACACAGTTTCAACAACTTCTTGAACTGGTAGTCCTTGATTAATTGCAATTAAAGTTTGATTAAAGATGGATTGAAGTGCATCACGATAATTTGACAGCGTCTTTTTAACTTCTTTATATCCGATCAATGGTTCTAAATGACCAGGTAGTACATATTGTGCATCATAAGAAACTAGTAAGTCTAAACTCTTCAGCCAATTCCCAATATCACGATATTGTCCACCACGTATTGGGGCTAGGTTTGGAAAACACCCGTAATAATTATCACCACAACAAAGGACTTGTTGATCTGGTAACCAAATATATCCCATATCACCATTTTCACCAGGTGCTGTCGCAAGTTGCATCAAGACGCCATCTATTGTCCGTGCAGATACACCATTATCAATGAATTCAGTTGGTTGTAACGGCTCATAACCACGCATACCAACCATATGGCCTTCTAACTTACCAATTCCCATTGTAATTGCTTCAGCATTAGTAAGATGGTACCCCATTTGATGGGCACCACGATCATTTAAAGCATGTTTAATATCATTAATTGCCGTTAATGGCTTATCTTGATTATTAAATGCATATATATTTTCAACAGTTGCTTTAAACGTTGATGCACCACCACGATGATCTGGATGTCCATGGGTATAAATAATTGTCTTAACTGGCTTATCAGTTTCTTTTTGTAGATCAGCTAATAATTGTGCCGAAGCATCTGGAGATTCCAACGTATCGATTAAGATCACAGACGTTTGTCCTTCAATTGCAATTACATTACTGGTTCCATAACCGCTAAAAAAATAAACATCGTCCCCAATTTTTTTCATTTGGGGCTTTGTATTAATTGTAGCAAAGTCGTTTAGTAGGTCTGCACCATTTTCGACTAACATGCGTGATCCTCACTTTGGTAAATTTTATTATTATAATATAACATATTACATGAAATGTATAATATATTTTGTATATTAAATTGTAAATATTATGTTAATTTAGTGAAAACAATTTCGTATATTCTTAAACACAATGAAATTTTATAATAAATTAACAGAACAAAAGTTATTTTTTTAATTTAAAAATAACACATTATTAAATTAATTAAGATTCACAACTATTACTTAGTAACTTAGCTTTAAAAATAATTTTTAGGTTTTTCTTATATCATTCAGAATTTAAAAATAGCACGTTCATTTATAAATTATAAATGTATATTAGTATCAAATACTTGCATCATTTTCTGGAAATACAAAAGTTATTTTATCATCATTAATTTTTAATTTAGCATTAAATACTTTACCATTTTTACTTTTAAATCCTTTTAAAAGTTTCGTTTCTTGATTATTTATTAAATCACGTAATGCATTAATCGGAACTTTTTTGCCACTCCATTGCTTTGGTAATGTAAAGCTGCAATCACCATCTTTACGATAATTTGAGCATCCATAGAATTTGCCTTTATCAACGATTGCACCTGTTTGGCAGCGGGGACAATTCCCCAATATTAGCTTTTCTTTTTGCCCTGGCTGTTGGGATTTGTATAGCGCAATTTTATTCTGTAGCTCTTGATCGTTAGCTATTCGTTCAGGCGTATTCACAATAATTTGCTTTACAAAATGTTTAATCTGATTTAAAAAATTCTCTGGTGTACGTGTTTGCATACTGATTTGTTGAAGAGCTAATTCCCACTTTGCTGTCATTTCAGGACTAACAAGGAGCGGTTGAGTTGCTACTGCTTGGCATAAAATTTTACCTGCGGGACTTACTATCAAATTATTTTTTTCAACTGTTAAATACTTTTTTTGCTTCAACTTTTCAATAATATTAGCTCGAGTTGCCTCAGTACCAATTCCTTGTGTATCTTTCAAGATTGCTTGTTCTTGTGTATCGCTAAGTTTCTTGGATACCATTTTCATTGCTGATATTAATGTCCCTTCAGTCAATAATTCAGGGGGTTGAGTAAACTTTTCTAACATTTTAACATCGGCATCAACTAGTTCACCAAGGACCAATTTAGGTAGAATCATTTCCTTTTCTTCTGGCTTTTTGGTATTACCAAATAACTCTTTCCAACCAACATTAGTTTCTGTTTTACCAACGCTTTTAAAATTAGTTTGGGATATTTTAAAAAGCAGTGTCGTTTCTAAATATCTATAGTGTGGTGCAAACATAGCTATTGTAGTTCGTAGTACCAATTGATATATTTTTTGCTCTAATTCACCAAGACTAGTTAATTTTTTAATATTTGGGATTGTTCGTGTAACAATAATTGCATGATGCTCTTGCACCTTACTATCATTGACATAACGTGCTTGTGGCTCTAAATTTGGTGTTGCAAAATCAATCCCTAGAAAACGTTTGTATTTGACAAGAGTATCTTTTAAATAATTGAACTCTTGTTTAGTAATGTAATTACAATCAGTCCGTGGATAAGTTACGAGTTTGGCTTCATACAAATTTTGTACTGCCCTTAATGTCGCACTAGCACTAACCTTATATAGCTTATTGACCTGACTTTGTAAATCAGATAAAGAAAACAAACGTGGGCTTGCAATTGTTTTGGGGATCGTTATGGCATCAATCACCTCACCATATTGTTTACCTAAGTTAAGGTGATTGCTTTCCATAAATTCAACTAATTTTTTATCACCAAAAAACTTTTGATTTGGTTCTAATTTAGCACTAAATTCTATTTTTGTTTTTGTTGTTATCAGTGCTTCCAATTGTAAATAACGCTCTGGAATGAAATTTTCAATTTCATCTTGACGTTCATGGACAATTTCTAGTGTTGGTGTTTGAACTCGACCAATTGAAAATGTTCCATCAATACCATATTTTTTTAGCAACAATGTAAACAATGGACTAGCATTCATACCAACTAACCAATCACTAATTTCTCGTGTTTGAGCTTCTAGGTATTTTGGATAGAAGTCTATACCTGGCTTGAGATTGACAAATCCGGTTCGAATAGTTTCTCGCTCTAGGCTATTAATCCATAAACGTTGTATTTCAGTATTTTTAAAATTTACCTTAGCATATTTCATAATCGACCAGGCAATATTTTCACCTTCACGATCAGCATCTGTTGCAATTATTATTTTATTTGCTTGAGTTAGTAATCTTTTAACTACTTCAAATTGTTCTCGTTTGTCTACTGGAACAGTATATTGATATGTGTCTGGGAAAATAGGCAAATTATCTAATGACCAATACTTATATTTTTCATCATATTTATCTGGTGTTACCAATTCAACCAAATGACCAAATCCATAAGTTATATAAGTCTCATTTGGAAAAATTGGATCACTAATTGTGTAGTAGCCAGCATGCTTTGTCGCAGCTGCAAAACTATCAGCATAAGCTTTAGCTTGGCTTGGCTTTTCAGCAAGAATTACAGTTATCATTATTGTACTCCGAAAATAATCTTCATTATATCTAATTTGTTCGCTTTTTAAATCCACTCATTTTAGATTTTGTATTATACCATCATAACAGATTTTGAACATTTTCCAAACGCTTGTTCTGTGCTAATTTGTATCTTGTTATCAACAAAATTAAATTTAAACATGTATCGTGGTAATGTGATAGCAATCTTTTTTAAAGTAATTTACTATTAAAATACTCCCTAACTGTTAGACATATGCTAGCTATACACAAAAAAGCTAGGAAAAACAATTTTTCCTGGCTTTCTACTAGTATTTATCGCTAATGTACTTTTATAAATTTGTATATATCAATAACTAATCTGTATAGATTGGTAATGCAACAGAAAAGCGACTTCCGGCTCCAATTTTTGATTTAACTGAAATTTTACCACCAAGTTTTTCAACTAAATTCTTAGTAATAAATAATCCTAAACCATGGCCACCAGTTGCTTGATTGCGTGATTTTTCAACTCGATAAGTTCTCTGGAAAATTTTGGTTATATCTTCTTCTGGAATACCCTTACCCTCATCTACAACTTCTATATTAACCATATTGTTATCAACTTTAACATCTATCTGGATTGGTGTTCCACTTTGAGAGTATTTCAAGCTATTTTCAATTACATTATACAAAATACGATATACTACATCTTCATTAGCCTTAATTGCTGGAATAGTTTCAAAACCTGAAATCATAATTTCTCGTTGATCATGATCAATACGTGGTTTAAAGGCATTCAAAACTTTAATTAAAATATCATCAACCATAATCTCGTCTGTGATAACGTTAGTATTTTCACTAGAATTGTCAATTGTTACCTGCATCAATTCATCAGCCAAAATAGTAATACGCTGTGCATTCTCTGAGACAGATTCTAAATAGCGTTTTTTTTCATCATCACTTAAAATATCATCTGATAATGCTTGGCCAATAGCAATTAATGAAGCAACTGGGGTTTTAATATCATGAGAAAGATTAGCAATCATTTCATTTTTTTCTTTTTCACTTTGCTTAAGTTCTTCAACTTGCTGCGTAATTTGCTTTACCATTGTATTGTAATCCTTGGTTAAAGCAGCTAATTCAGTAGCAAATGGATACTTATTAAGCGTAGTGTAATGACCTCGTGCATTTTGTTGGCTTGCTTTTTGCAAATTCATAATTGTATCAAGCAACGGCTTAATGACAAAATAATTTATAATTGCAAATAGCAACGTTGAAATAATTGCAGTTGACATTACATAACTTGCTGTTCGAGTATCGATGTACATTAATTTCAGAAAAATAGTTGTCCCAATAGCAATACACAATAATATACTTGCATAAATTAAACCGAGTAATTGCTTTAGTTTCATGCGCTTACCTCCAATTTATATCCAATGCCCCAGACTGTTTTAATAATTGGCATGCCAGGTTCTGTGCCAAATTGGTTCAATTTTTCACGGAGGCGATGAACATATACATTTACTGTATTCATATCATCTAAAAATTCCGATTCCCAGACTAAATGCAATAATTCTGACTTAGAAAATACTTTATCAGGTTCTTTAGCTAATGTCCAAAGCAGTGTAAACTCTTTACTTGTTAATTCTATTAATTCATCATTAATAGTTGCTGTATAACGATCATGATCAATTACTAAATTTCCAAATTGTAATTTTTGTGATACTTCAGGGTATACTCGTCGTAAAATATTTTTCACACGTAAGACTAATTCTAAAGGATTGAACGGTTTTGTTAGGTAATCATCTGCTCCTAACGTTAATGAATAAAGTTTATCTTGGTTGGCACTTTTTGCCGAGATAAAAATAAACGTCATTTTTTCATATTTCTCAAGGACTTCTAAAATGAATTCATACCCATCCATTTGAGGCATCATTATGTCGGTAATTATTAAGTCAATTACTTGATTATCCAATATTTGTAAAGCTAATTCTGCATCTGTTGCTTGAAAAACACCATATCCCTCCTTTTCTAAGTACTTTTTTGCAATTTCGATGATTGTTTTTTCATCATCTACCAATAAGATATTTTTAGTCATTATCCGCCCTCCAATGTAATTAGTAATTTGGTCTATGTATACGAAAAAATGCACGAGCCTTATAATGGCATCGTACTTTTTTCGTTTATTGAGAATGAAGTATGGGTCATTCTCGTTAAAGGCTATTGATTACTAGTATCAGGTATAGTGTATAAGAAATTAGCTACATCATCAATTCTTGATTTCGTTTTGCTTTAAATTTTGTAAGTAATTTAAACACTCGGTAATGGTTGGCACGTTTGAAGAATACAATCAATAATATTGCTACCAACATTTGAATTGGATAGATATAAATCATATTTGATAACCAATAATTGGTATTCATAAAGACAGCCCCTGCTAAAGCTCCCTTTGTAAGTACACCAAAAATTAAACCTAAACCAACGCAAACTTCTCCAAGCGGAATCAAAATATTGAATACAGGAAATAAGTGGCCTACAATATTAACAACGAAAGCTTGATACCAAGCTGGAATCCCATTACTTGTTTGGTGAATTGAATTAACTAACCCAAAAATATCAAAGTGTGCTTGAAACTTAAAGATACCTTGTTGTAACCAAGATAGTCCTAATAAGATTCTTACAATTGAAAAAATAATATTGCTAGCTTTCTGCATCGATTTTCCTACTTTCAGTTAATTATTTAACGTCAGCAGCACCAAATGTTACGTGTGCTTCATCACAGTGAATTAAAACTTGCTTGAAGTCTTTGATGTTAGTGCCAGCTGGAAGTTTAATTTTTTGGTTAGCATCAGTCAAACTAATTTTACCAAGGTTAATGGCACCGTTATCAACAGAGCCATCCTTTGAAAGGTAAATATGTAAGTCTGGACCAGCAACAGTTTTAAAGTTTGAAAGATCAATTTCATTACCATTAACTGTTACATCACCAGAAACTTGCTTACCATTTTGACCCTTAAATGAACCTGTTAATGAAGCAGCAGTGTCAGTAGTTGTTGCCATATTTGCATCTGCATTATATGTTGCATGACCAAATAATGCGTGGGCTTTATTACAGAAAATTAAAACATCACTATACTTCTTAACATTTGTACCCTTTAGACTAAATGTTTGTGTCTTTTTAGTCAATGAAATTGGTGCTAAATCAACACCACTCTTAGGATCAGTCCCTTTAGCTAAATAAACATGTAAATCTGGCCCAGCTGACGTACTAAAGTCAGTAAGCGTTAACTTATCACCTTTAATCGAAACATGCCCCGCAACCTTCATTTTGTTATCGCCTTGGAAAGACCCAGTAAATCTAGCAGTATTAATTGTTTTAGTCATCGAGCTAGTTGCTTCACTACTCTTTGATGATGAAGATGATTGAGCTGAATTACTACCACATGCTGCAAGTAAAATACCAGCTGCCCCAACGGCAAGTAAGGTTCCAAATAACTTAGATTTTTTCATGATGTATTCTCCTAAAATATAAATAGATTTGCTTTGTACTATCAAGCTATGTATACATCTTATCAACTAGTTCTTAATAAAGAATTACACGCCTATTTAATAACTATTAACTGCTAATTTTTTTTAGTAATTAAAAAATGTTTGTCTCATAACTACCTTGTAGTAATAATTTAGACTACAAATATTTATTTAAAAACCAAGATACTAGTATAAAACACGAATATCCCGACTAAACTTTAAATTCAGTCGGGATATTCGTGTTTTATCTTAACTAACTACTTTTCACTAGCCTCAAATAATTTAATAATGGCACTGATTTCATCATTTTCACATCTATAATCAGATACTAAGTAATCTTAAAAAGTGAATTTTATTAAGACTATGGTTTTAAATTAATAATTTGTGCAGCATAATTAATATCGTTTTGTTGCTTACGAGTCCGATATGTTGCCATAATTAAATCATGTAGTGAAATCTTCTCTTCTGGGTTAACAAGATCATTAGATTTCATCTCTAATTCGTTGGCATTATACTTATAGCCTAGCTTAGGGCTTAGATTATAGTAGCCAACTTTTAAAGGCCCATCTTCAACATGCATGATTGAGAAACTTTCTTCATGTGCAATCGATGTAATTTTTTCGTTAGAAAGTGACATATAACTTTCAAGCATTGCACCAAGTTGTCGGTAATCAAATGTCATACCTTGGTACTTAACTAGTTGCCATCTTGTATCTGGGCTTAATTTATTTAACTCTTTAGGAGTAGCTGTATAAATTTTGGTGAATGCTGTCACCAATTGCTTATTTTGTGAAAGCTTGACATAGATAAACCCTTTTTTAGCTTGGCTATTAGTTGTATTAACAAATACTAATGGTTTTCCATTATGGATAGTCATTAAGTATAAATGATCTGCATCTTTGAGACTTGCATTAGTCGCATCGGAATAAATTGCAACCACATTATAATTATATTTATCAGCACCGTCTTTACTAATTCCTAACTTCATCTGACCACCATTATAAATTAAATTACGTTTACTAAAATCTTGTGGAAATGTATACCCTAAATAATTACTCCCAGCAACCCCTGGATAATAACGTAAAAAATGGCGAGCTGGTTTATATGATTTTTGCCATTGTTTTACGAACTGGTCTAATGCCAAACTTTGACGATTATTCCACTGAACATTTGGCAATGGCTGTTGTTGAGCTATTTGCTTAGTATTAGTCTCATTTCTTTTAAATTCAAGTGCCGATGCATTCTGTGTAGTAATCTGGTGATTACTACAGCCAACTAGGAACGGACTAATAAATAGTAACATTCCTACCAGTATTTTTTGTTTATTCATTCAATTACTCCCATTTTTAATACATCATTATATTCTATCGTTAATTAACGGATAATATCAATTAAAACCCGATAAATTGTAAAAGTATTATCTAATCATTTCGTACTTTTAATTATTAAATAATTATAAAGTTTTAAAAAAAACATTAATATATTAAAATATAACTATCAAATCAATTATTGGGGGATCATTTTGATTATTCTTTCTACTATTATTGGCCTATATTTTGCACGTAAGTTCCGTAATATACAAGCCTATATAAAAATTAAAACAAATAATAGTTCATCTAATAAAAAACGCATAAAATAATTATGTTCAGAATATGGCAAAGGCCTCCTTGAAGAAAAATTTTTCTTCAAGGAGGCCTTTGCCATAATTCTTGATACTGCTAGTTTCTTCTAATTTTCTGCATTCACCTTGATTTTAAAGCCAACTATTACAAAAAGAATCTATTAATTACCTATTAATTCAATATCACTAGTATCACTTAACACTTTCTGCAATGCTTTAAACATCATATTTAACGAAAGCGTATATGCACACCGATGCTTACTAAAATCATCAAATAATGGGGTTAATACAGCATTACATAATGTCCATGGATCAGTATATTGATAAAGCGCTCTTGCGAGGTGTCCAGATTGATCTCTAACAAGATCAGTAACTAGTTGTCGTGCTTCAATAGGTAAAATAAAGTATTCTCGAGCGAGATTTACAAATTGTTCCCTAGCCACTTCAATTATGAATTCTGCATCAGTTAATGTAAATTGTTTCAATGGCGATGGTATACCTCCAAAATGTTCATTGGCTTTTTTGAGTCTATCGTATAAAATGGCAGCACTTATCCGCCCTTTAAACAAAATAGCAACATCATCTATATCGATATAATCAACGCTAGGTACCTTTTTCATAATTTGGCACCTCAATTCCATCCCGCGTGGACTTAAACTGCTCAATCCAAGTATTTCTTTTAAAACCTTAACGCTATCTGCATCTTCTAATAAACTAAAAGCTAATTTTGAATCACTAAATAAATTTGTACTTAAGCCAAGTTGTCTAATCTCAGCACTTAAAAGATCTTTAACAAAATTAAATCCGTCTGCTTTTAATCCCAAGTATGCCGTATTTAAAAGAGCTTTTTCTTTATCTGTACCATACCAGCGGCTAATTACATATGCAACAGCTAAGCTAATTGATATGTTCTGCTTAGCACTAATTGTTTCTTCCACTTCGTTATATTTTATTAGATCTATATTCCCATTTACTGCCAAATGAAATACTTGATCGTAAGAAAAAAAGCCTTTAGCTATTATCTTTTTAGCAAAATCAATATTATCAATGGATGGAATATCACCATTCTTTATCCGTTCTGACATTAATTCAATAGCTTGTGTATACTGATCAAATGGCACCTCTATTTGCATTAAGCAACCTTTTGAATCCCAATATCTAAACTGTCCCTCATCAAAAGCATCATTAATAACCTCATGAACATTTGCAAAATATTTACCAGGAACTTTGTTAAAATATTTTTCTTTTTCCTCGTCAAATTCAGAGAATAAAGTTAAATTTTCTAATTCATTATCTCCCAAGAAAATCAAATTTTCGGTACTATTTATTGTGTTAATTAACCTAATTGAAATGATACCGTTTCTATCAACACTTACTTCCAATTCATACTGATTTTCATCTAAATCTAAGAAAAAATCAACCGAATTAAGCACTCCTAATACATTTAATTGATTAGCACCTTGTAGAAACGTTAGCTGCTCGACATTCTTTTTATTAATCACTATTTTTGGTGCCACATTGGGTATGATTGTATTACTACTTATTAACTTAACAAAACTACCATTACTTTGTTCAAGAACAACTGACATTGCTGTAATATCTATTACTGTAATGTCTTTATTCAACGTATTCGTTAAAATTGCGGCTTGAATAGCTGTTCCTTTCAAAGCCATTACTTGATCATCAATAACCGTCACATTAGTGTTACCTGAAGTAATAAGTGTTTCCTTTATAAGCGGAACTTGGCTACCACCACCAGCAAGCAAGATATTATCCACCTCACTAATTAAATAACTTGCATCTTTACACAACCTCTCGATAGGTTGTTTTAGTTCATTTATTAATGATGCTACTAATGTGTTAAAATGCGAACGTGATAAACAAGTGTCAATATCAAGTGATTGATTACCATTATTTGTAACGGCTACAACTTTAATATTTGTTTCTTCTTTTTCAGAAAGTTCAATCTTAGCATTTTCAGCAGCAACTGTAAGACGTTTAATTACATTACTGTCATTTGATAGATCAATTGCGTGCTTACTATAAAAATCTTGTACTAACCATTCAACAATTCGATCATCAAAATCATCACTACCAAGACAATTACTACCACTAGAAGCTACTACTTCAATAACATCATTATTTATCTCAACTAACGATACATCATACATTCCAGCACCAATACTATAAAAGATATTTAACTCATTAGCTTGGAATTTCTTTTGCTCAGCATACGCTAATGCAATTGCAGTTGATTCATTGATTAAATTAACTTTCTCAAAACCAGCTATAGTAGCTGCTTGCTTCAATGCTTTCCTTTGCACATCATTAAACATTACTGGTACGGTTATTACAGTCTCAGTGATACTTTCCCCTAATTCAAATTCAGCTGTTTCCTTTAGATCCTTTAGAATTAGTGCTGCAATCTCCACAGGTTTATAGAATTTATCATCAATCATTATTCGATAATTTTGTTCTCCCAAATGGCGTTTGATTGACTTAATAACATGTCGCTTAGTAAAAGTATATTTAGGTATGTCATTACCAATAATTGGTTGCTTTCCCAAAGCTACTCGTGAAGAAATTATCATATCTTTTGCACCACTTTTAATAACTTGTGGCATGTTGTGTGTAAATACTGCAATTCCTGAATCATATGTTCCAAAATCAATTCCAATTAACATAAAGCTTCCCCATTTATATGTATCCTTATTCTGCATTAAAGGCTATCATTTTCCCTTAAAAATTATTATATTCTATTAATTATGTGTTACTATTTTTAAACAAGTTAGCCCGATATTATGTGTTATTTTAGCATAAAAATTAATTATTATTTATAGGTAATACATTATCACCACCTTTATTATATTTTACTATTTATTTAGTTTATTTAATATTTAATAAATATTATTTATTAAATTATACTATAATTAAGAACGTAAATTCGATAAATTACCATCTATAAATTATTAAATATGTTAAATTTATTCTTCTTTTTAGATATTATACGAGGTATTAAATTATGATAATCAAAGATTCAAAACGACTCTTAAACTTGTTATTACGGCTTATTGCAGGTGAAAAAATTGACCGTGACACATGGATTGAAACCAATGAGCTTAAGTTACGAACAGCACAAAATGATTTCAAAGATATTGAAAATGCTATAGGTAACGATCATCCATTATATGAAGTTGTACGTGCTAATAAAACAATATCGATTGTGCGCAAAAATGCTCTTGATGAAAAACATATTTTAATTATTAGTAAATTAATACTAGCTTCCAGAGCATTCGTAAATGTAGAAAAAAGCACTTTAATTAGTAATTTACTGCTATTAACGAATAATCAAAACGTCAAAATCATTCGTCATAGTCTAGCAAACGAGACAAATGATTACAAGGCATTACAACACAATCGTCCACTAATTAATTTAATTTGGCAATTTACAATATGGATTGAAACACGTCAAGTATTATCTTTTGATTATAAAAAAATGGATCATACTACTAAATCATATATTGGATTACCTATTGGTTTATTTTTTGATACATACTATTTCTATGTCATAATGCAACGAGAAAAAGACGGTAAAAATTTTCAAGCATTCCATCGTATTGATCGCTTCAGTAATCTTTGGCCTAATAATAAAGTTAAAATAATTCATCCCGCAAGTCTAAATACCCTAGAAGAAAATAAAATTCGGGCAACTAATAATTTAATGCAACTTGGCTATACAATTCCGATTGAGTTTGATTTTACCGGGAATCCTGAAGCAGCTCTTGATAAATTTCCAGACGCAATTATTTCTGATAAGCAGATACCTAATGGTGTGCACATCAAAATACCAAATGCTAATAAAAAAGGGGCTATGATGTGGTTTTTAAGTCAAGGTTCCCATGTCAAAGTAACAAGTCCAGCTTCTTTAATTACCGATATTCGTAATGAAATCGACGCTCTTCAAAAAATGTATAACTAAAATAGTAAGCTTACCATGTAGTAAGCTTACTATTTTAGTGTGCAATATATTTGCACTTTTTATTCATTTCACCATTATCTATCATATTTTATACTTTACATACTCATTAAATATCGCCCTGAGTCGATCTTTTTAAACTTAACTACCTCCTTATTAGCTGTTATTAATTGCTTTTTACTAATTGGTTGTGTCGTTTCAATTCCTAGGGACTGTTTAACAAATTCGAAAATACTTCCAGTTAAAAATTGAAGTGTGGTGTCTAAATTAGTTTGAACTACTTTGGCAACATATACTTGTCCAGTTTGTGTCTCTACAATAAAAGATTCTGCCGGAAATATTTCTTTAAAAATCGGGCTTCCCTTTGTTTCAAGTAAACAAGGTACTTTATTTTCATACCATGCATTAATTCCTTCTCTAAACCAAGTTTGTGTTTGACCAATCCATGGGCCGCGCATAATTGGAATTGAAATATCATTTATACTTGATTTATCATCCATTTTTATTGGTAATACTTGGCCTATTTTTTTATCATTAATCATCATTTCAATCAAATTATCTCGATTAAAACTAAAAACTTTTTGTTGAATCCTTAGACAAATATTCAATCGATTGGTTAATACTTCTGATAAATAATAATCTGAAATTAATTCATAAATTCCTTGAAGACTTGCTTGATCTACTTCCCCTAAAAATGGAATTTCCCATTCCTTTTCACCTACTTCAACAGTCGTCACAGGAAAAGACTGTAAATCTGTTAATGCGGTTAAATAGTCTAAATCAATATTAGTAAATGCATCCGATGTAATTTCCAATATTGCTTGGAGATAATCAATTGGTAATTCACCACGTTTACACCATTTAGTATAAATATTGACTTTAACGTAATCTAAATTATCTGCCATTGCTTGATTAAGTATAGTAATTAAGTGAGCCCTGCTACCTTTCTTTATTTTCCATAGCCATTGTAAAATCATTTTCATATCTATTAAATCTTTCGTCATCAATCACGACTCCTTTTCGAAATATAGATAACTTTCTTTTTTTGAAAGTTAATATTATTGCATAATTAAATATACCCTAAACAACATATTAGTACAACTGTTTTTGAAATATTTTTATATTTCAAAAAAACGATGATAAAAAAACGTAAAATCAAACTTTTTAAATTAGTTAATAGTTGATTTTACGATTATTTTTTATTTTAAAGACAATGCAGCGACATCAATTTCCCACGGTAACCAATCACGGAAAAATTCACCTTCATGACTTACCAAAATTAAATTACCTTCAAAACGAATCAAAGCTTTCTTTAAGGCTTGTTTAGTATCTTCATCTAGGTGATTAGTTGGCTCATCCATAAGTAAGAAGTTACTTGGAACAAGTTCCATCATAGCTAGTTTAACTTTGGTCTGTTCACCACCAGATAATAAATGCATTTCTTTTTGTGCATTTGCTGCATTTATTCCGGCAGCTCCTAATCGTTGCCGTGCCATGCGTGGCTCCAATTTAGGAAAAGCATCTGCCATTACTTCAAGTGGTGTCATTTTATCATTCGCCCAATCTAAATCTTGGTTAAAATAATTGACTTTTACAGCTGGTGCAAAATTACTTTCACCATTAAGCGGTTCAATTAGTCCCAAAATTGATTTAATCAAGGTTGATTTTCCGGCTCCATTAAAGCCTTTAAGAAGTAATTTTTGCCCATGTGTCATCGCAAAACTAACAGGACTTAATAACGCATGTGTGTAACCCACTGTTAAATGCTTAACTTGCAATACTTCCTGAGATTGCATTGGAACGTATGGAAAATCAAAACTTGCGTGCAACTCTTCATCTGGTGCCTCGATTACTTCCATTTTTTCAAGCATTTTTTCACGTGATCGTGCTTGCTTAGATTTTGAACCAGCTTTGTTCTTGCTAATAAATTTTTCTGCTTTGGCAATTACAGCTTGTTGCTTTTCAAAATTTCGAAGTTGTTGTTCACGCTTCTCAGCTTTTTGTCGCATTGCTTGTTGGAAACTACCGCGGTATTTAGTTATTTTCCCAAAAGCAATATCTGCAATTGTATTAGTTACTTGTTCTAAAAACTCATAATCATGAGAGATAATAATCGCGCTACCATCAAAGCCTTGTAAAAATTCAACCAACCATTCAATATGTGCAGTATCCAAATTATTAGTTGGTTCATCCAAAATTATGACATCATCATTTTCCAATAACAATTTAGCTAAAATAACTTTAGAACGTTGACCACCTGACATTTGGCCCGTTAAATGGTCAGCACCTATCGAATTTAATCCCAATCCAGTAACCACTTTGTCAATTTTAGTATCAAGTTCATAAAAATTAGCAGTTTCCAATTGTTCTTGTAGTTGACCAGCTTTAACTAGTAATTCTTCATCAGCACTTTCACTATATTGAGCATATAGATCATTAATCTGCGCTTCTTTGTCAAATAATTCTTTAAAAGCAGTTTGCAGAAATTGATACATCGTTAAATCGGCGGGTACTTCAGCGTATTGATCTAAGTAACCAACTTTTAGATTTTTCTGCCAGTTAATCATCCCTGTAACAGGTAATGTTTGGCCTGTTAAGATTTTAATTAAGGTTGATTTACCTGCCCCATTTTGACCAACGATTCCCATGTGTTCGTGCTTATTTAATTGAAATTCTGCGTCTTCATACAGTTGTTTATCTGCAAAACTCATTGATAAACCACTAACTTCTAATAATGCCATTTAACCCTCTTTCTCGTTATCAAACGTCCTCATATTCAATCCATGTTACGCTTTTATATTGATGATTTCAACCGTGGGTACTAAAACAACAAAGAGGCCGAAGAAAACGTCTTCAGCCTCTTTTGATATACTTTTGTATCTAGGCACCTTTGGTTATACTGCTTTATTTACCAAATTGTAGCGCATAATTACGCGCATCTAGACGTTCAAAACTCAGGGCCTGCGTCCCAAAACGTTTCAGATCTATTAAGGTAATTACTGTTGCCGGAGCTAGTTTTAAACTCCGACGCACATAATCATAAATATTGCCCTCAATAAACTCAAGGCGGGCCTGCATCCCAGTCCCCGTTAATTGGGCCATTAATTTAGTGCCTTCAGGCGTATACAAAGTTACGACTTCATTGATCGGGAAATGGGCACCTAAATCAACCGATGGAATTTGGCTAATACATGGGGCATCCCCTTGTGTCCAGGCATTAATGCCAATTTTATCCCAGGCAAACTGATTACTATAGCGTCCACCAAGCATTAAATTAATTTTAAAACTTTCGTGATATTGGTTATCTGGATGTGCCTGTAAAGCTTGTCGTTCAGCTAAATATGGGCCTAATTCTTGTTGCGTAATCCCGGTTGGAGCTTGCTCCATGGCTATTTCAAGTACTTGGGCTGGTGATAATGGGACTGCTTGTTGCCAATCACTTTCACTAGTAATTAATTGGATGATGGTCGCATTTAATTGTTCGAGAAAATCTTTAGCCACAGTCCGATTTTTACCATTCGGTACATTTTTAAGTGCTAGTTTAGTGCCTTGTTTATTGACTAATTCCTTAATGAGTTGCGTCGCTTTTTGATTAGCAACTAACACAATATTGTAGCCTTGAATTGCTGAGTTTGGTAACTTATAATCAACTAATTTAAGCCCAGTCCCATCAAAAATACCAACTCGGCCCGCCCCTAATTCATGATCAAGCGTCACATATGCATTAAATTGGACTTCTGGTTGATCAGTTAATTTAATTTCTCGTGGAATTCCACCTTTATATGATTGCAGATATTGGGCTGCATGGATTGGATTACCGGTCGTTGTTTGTAATAAAGCTTTACGGTGATTTACCAATACATCCCGTAACGTCGTTTCATCAAAAATTTCACGCTTACCATCGATAATTATTGTTAGCACTAATTTTTGTTTCAAAATGGCTAACCAAAAATTTTCAAAGATCGTGGCAATTAAGCCTTGTGGTTCCGTAAAAGTCTTACGAACACATGGAATAACAATCCGCACCCCAGGTTTAGTTGGAGTAAATAATGCAGTTGATGGCGTTACCCCTTGGCGTAATTTACCTTTACCGCCATACGTTTGACCATCAAGTTCATGATCAAGTAATTCCACCCAACTTTGTAGTTCAGTAATCGTGGCATCCGGTTGCATTGTTTGATAATACGCAATATTTAATTCTGACCCGGCCATTAATTCGCGTCGGACCGCCTTTTTTAACTGCGGTCCTTGGACATTGCTGGCTGTAATGATTAACGCTTGTACGTTTGGTAGCTGTTGCCAACGATCCATTTGGGCTACAACTCCGCCAGTATATGAATCTTGCACCGCTAAACTTTCGATATGTGTAAAAATTTCATCAAATCCTGGTAATTCGTTATGGTCAATTGCCGTTACATTCAAAGTTAATTCAATTGGTTGTTTAGAATTAATGGGGGTTGCTAATAACTGAGTTGCTAGTGCTCTTAACATTGAGGTAACCCCGGCTTGTTGGGCATCTAAAAGCGATTTGCTGAAAACGGTTTTAGTAATAGTCTTGCGTGTCTTAAATTTATAAAAGTTTTTCACGTTGCTGCCTCCTTGAAACTCTTAATCAGTTGGTGTGTTAAGTGATAATGTACTGATATCTAACACATCGGGTAGCCAATCTTGATAAAAATCAGCCTCATGACTGACTAAAATTAAATTACCAGTGAATTTCTTTAAAGCTCGTTGCAATGCTTGTTTCGTTGTTTCATCCAAGTGATTAGTGGGCTCATCCATAATCAAAAAATTACTTGGGGTTAAGGTCATCAAAGCCAGTTTAACCTTGGCTTGTTCCCCACCCGATAATAATGCTAGTGGTTTTTGGGCATTTTGCTTATTAATCCCCGCGTTATCTAAACTGCGCCTAATTGGTTGCAATTCCATCTCAGGAAATTGATCACGTAGCACATCTAATGGCGTTAATTGATCATTTTCCCAGGTTAAATCTTGATTGAAGTAATTAACGACAATCTCTTCCATAAACTTGCTAGTACCGGCTAATGGAGAAATTTTTCCCAATAAAGTTTTAATGAGTGTTGATTTACCAGCTCCATTAAACCCCACTAACGCAAGTTTTTGTCCCGCCACCATTTCAAACGAAATTGGTTGGATTAACGCTTGATCATAGCCGACAGCTAAGTTATTAACGGTTAAGGTCGTTGCTGGTACTACTGGACCAGTTTCAAAAGGTTCATCATAAATGGCATACGGATCTTCCATCTCAACTTCGACTGGTTGATAAACCGGAAAATCAAAATATGACCGTAAATCTTGGCCTGGCGCATCGACTAAATTCATTTTATCAAGCATTCGCCCCCGTGACTTAGCTTGTGTAGCTTTGGTACCGGCTTGGTTTTTATCAATGAATTTTTGCGTCTTGGCAATCAATTCTTGTTGTTGCGTAAATTCACGTAATTGGCGTTTACGATTTTCATTTTTTTGGCGCATCGCTTCTTGGAAACTACCACGATATTTAGTCATTTCCCCAAAGGTAATGTCAACAATACTATTAGTTACTTGCTCTAAAAAGTCGTAATCATGTGAAACAATCATCGTTGTACCTTCAAAGGCTTGTAAGAAGGTTACTAGCCACGCAATGTGGACCGTGTCCAAATAATTAGTTGGTTCATCAAGTAATAAAACTTCATCGTTGGCTAATAATAACTTGGCTAAAATTATTTTTGATCGCTGGCCACCTGATAATTGTGCCGTTTTGTGGTCAGCAATGTCGTTTAATCCTAAACCAGTGATAATTTTTTCAACTTTAGTAGCTAAATCGTAAAATTCGGCTTGTTCAAGTTGTTCTTGAATTTGTCCCGCTTGCATTAATAATTGCTCATCACCAGTTTCAGCAAATTTTTCATAACATGCACTCATTTGTACTTCCAATTGGTACAATTCGGTGAAAGCTGTCGCTAAAAATTCTCGGACAGTCAAATCATCATCCACGGCAGCGTATTGATCTAAATAACCAATCCGTACGCCTGGAAACCATTTGATCGTTCCATTAACTGGTAAAATTTGTTCAGTAATTAGCTTAATTAACGTTGATTTTCCAGTCCCATTTTGACCAGTAATCCCTACGTGTTCGCCTGTTTGTACTTCAAAACTAGCCTCATTATATAATTGCTTATCATCGTAACTCATTGATAAGTTACTAACTTCTAACAATGCCATTGCTATATTCTCCTATTAATCATAATTATTCCTATTAATCAAATAAAAATTATATTATAATAAAAATTATTATTTGGACTATAAAAGGAATTTTTTATGAAAAAATTTATCTCGTATACTGGTTTATCATTAACTATTGTTGCTATTTTTTTACTTTTTGTTACGCATTACATGTTGATTTAAGCATGGACGAATCATTTACAATCGCGTTAATTAATCACAGCCCTTGGGATTTAATCAAAACTGATGCACTAGATGTTCATCCGCCATTATCTTATCTTATTTTTAAAGCCCTCGCTTGGCCTATTAGTCACTTTACTAATTATATTAACTTAGAAATTATTTACCTACGCTTATGGAATGTTGCTTTTGGTATACTTAGCATCTTTTTTCTAAGTAAGATTATTAAATTATATCAAAAGCAAATCAATTATTATATGCTCAGTGCTTTTATCATTTTGTCACAAATCGTCATGAATGGTTTAACTTTGCGCATGTATCAAATTGCGACCTTATTTTTAATTCTCGAACTATATAATTTGCTAAAATACATTAAAGTACGACAACAACGTTATCTTTGGTTTACTTTGTTATTTGCAAGTTTAAGTGCTTATTCGCACTACTTCGCCGCTATTTTTGCCGGTTTGATTCTTTTTTATTACTGGTTAACGTTTTGCTTCCAAAAAGACCGGGATTTAATAATCAAATTACCTTTATTAGCACTTTGTTTCGTTATCACGAACCTTCCCTGGATGACTGTTGCAATTAAACAAATAAGTTCCGTGAAAAAAAAATACTGGATTTCACCAGTTGAATCATGGAATGCCGTCTTCCAACAATCTTTTGATTTAAACTTACTACCCATGTATACGTATTTATTGATTGGACTCTTATTACTACAAATTATTTTTTGGTGGTTTCACCATGATCATCCTTTTGCATTAATTAGCTTCGTGACATTACTTTCATATCTAACAGCCTACTTAATTGGCGTAATTGAAATTTTGAATAATCGCCCAATTTTGATTGACCGTTACCTCTATCCGATGTTTTCGATTACTTTGTTCTTCACTTTAATGAGTTTAAGTGAACTGAAAATTACTAGCTATCTTAAGTATCCGATTTATCTGGCCATTATTGGTTGTGCCTTATATACTATTCCATCACAAGTAAGTCAATTATCAAAGTTTAGCCCGATTACTTCCGCTAATCTTTTTACTAAAAGTATCGTTGGTTCAGAAGTAATTACTCCTAATAATTATAGTACCACGGTTAATGTCTTAAATTTAGCTGCTAAAAATCCAAGGTTTATTTATTGGATTCCCCTAAATAATTATACGTTTGGAACAAAATTAGTCCAAACCCCCCAATTATTTAAGGCCGTTTATCCAAATATCAAGCCATATTAGCACCTCTTAAGTTGAAACTAGTCTAAAAACACGTTAGAATAAACTTATAGTATTGTTCGGGGGTGTTGTTTAGATGACATTAGGAAGACTAAAGCTATTAATTAATATATTAGCTATTATTTTATTGATGGTTAGCTTGATATCATATCATATTGTTACCGTCCAAGCATTTATCTTAATAGTTGCTATTAAGTTTATTCCGGGCTTTTTCTTACCAAAACATCAATCAAAAAAACAGTAATATTAGCTTATCGCTATCATTACTGTTTTTTTAATTATCTATATTTACTATTTACAATTAATTCTAATGGTGACTTAATATTTTTAGGTAAGGTTTGCTTATCAAAATGATCAAAGACCGCTTGCATCGCTAATTTTCCCATTTGATAAGGTTTTTGAGCTACCGTTGCAGCCATTTGGCCATTTTTAACTGCCGTTAATGCATCTTTTGAACCATCAAAACCAACTAAAATAATATCGGGTTTATTCCTTAATGCTTGCACAGCACCCAAAGCCATTTCATCATTTTGAGAGAAAATTCCTTTAATATCAGGATGCCCTTGGATGATATTTTCAGTCGTCGTTAAGCCTTGCGCCCGATCAAAGTTGGCAGTTTGCTTGGCAACGATATTTAATTGTCCTGCCACAGCGGTATCAAAACCTTTACCACGTTCACGGGATGCTGAAGCACCTGGAATTCCTTGTAATTCAGCAATTTTAGCACCATTACCAAGTTGCTTTATCATAAATTTTGCGGCCATTTTTCCACCTTCAATTGAATTTGAAGCAACCAATGTTAATATCTTACCACCATTTGATGAACGGTCAACGGTAATAACTGGGATACCGGCATTATTAGCAGCCTTAACTTCTGGCGTAATTGCGTCTGAATCGACTGGATTAATAATTAAAATATCACCCCCGCGTTGAATCATATCCTCAACATCATTGGTTTGTTTAGCCGTATTATTTTGTGCATCAGCAATTTGAACTTTGGTACCTTTAGTTTTAGCAGTGTCATTAAGCCCATTTTTAACCGCAATAAAAAATGGATTATTTAAAGTTGATAGTGATGCCCCGACTCGAATATCTTTGGGTGCTTTTTGCGCAGCTTTATCAACTTTTTGATATGGATTTTCAAGCGTAACTATTGAACAGCCAGCAACTACTAGTAACATCAAACCAGTTAGGATACCCGTAATAAGATATTTAATCTGTTTGCTCATTTTACTTCCCCCCCCTAGGCAGCTTTCTTACGATCAATTAAGACAGCAATAATAATGACAATTCCTTTGACAATTTGTTGATAAAAACTTGATATCCCGAGTAGATTCATCCCATTGTTTAACGTACCAATAATTAAAGCCCCAATTAATGTACCCACAAGGCGCCCTTTACCACCAGTTAATGAGGTCTCACCTAAAACTACGGCAGCAATCGCATCCATTTCATAAGTTATCCCAGCATCAGGTTGTGCTGAATTAAGACGTGAAGTTAGAATAAAACCAGCAATTGAAGCCATAATACCCGATAAAGTATAAATTAAAATTGTGATCTTATTAATCTTTATTCCAGACACAAAAGCTGCTTTGGCATTCCCACCAATGGCGTATGTTTTACGTCCAAAAGCCATTTTGTGTAATAACACATACAAAATAATAAATGCAACGGCCATAATCACAATTGGAAATGGTATACCCAAGAAATAGCCACGACCTACTACTTGAAAGAAAAAACTATTGGTCATTTTCGCACCAGTAATCGGATTCCCATCTGTTAGTACATATGTTGCTCCACGAAATATAGTCATTGTCGCTAAGGTCGCAATAAAAGGTGCCGCACCACCATAGGCAATAATCATACCATTAATTCCACCTAAGATTGCTCCAATTAATACGCCTAGTAAAAATGCAAAAGCTGGATGGATACCAGCAATAATCATCTGAGCTGTAATTGCCCCGGTGAATGCTAGAATTGAACCAACAGATAAATCAATTCCAGCAGTTAAAATAACAAATGTCATTCCAAAAGCAATTAAGGCATTCGTTGATACTTGTCGTAATAAATTCAAAATGTTATTGATATCTAAAAAGCTATGATTTAGTAACGTTACTAAGAAAATTAAGAATACTAAAGCTAACACCGGTCCTAATTTACCAATAAAATCCATGACATTGAATTGCTTGCTCTTTGCGTTATTCATTAATCCGTCCCCCTGTGGCTAAAGTCATAATCGCTTCTTGTGTTGCATCTTTGGTAACCAACGTTCCTGTAATCTGTCCTTCATAAACCACATTAATTCGATCACTCATTCCTAAAACTTCTGGTAAGTCACTTGAAATCATAATTATTGCTACCCCTCGATTAGTTAGTTCATTCATTAAATCATAGATTTCCCGTTTAGCTCCAACATCAACCCCGCGTGTCGGTTCATCTAATATCAATACTTGTGAACCAGCTCCAATCCATTTCGCTAAAACAACCTTTTGCTGATTACCACCTGATAGGCTATTAACAATATCCAACGCTGATTGAGCTTTAATGGTTAACCGCTTAATCAACTTGTCAACAAACACTCGATCCGTATGTTGATCAATTACACCATATTTGGTAAAACTAGCCAAACTTGCTAAATCAATATTATCTGCAATTGTCGCATCAAGCATTAATCCTTCATCTTTACGGTTTTCGGTCACGAAACCAATTCCATGCTTAATCGCAGCCGCTGGCGAGTGATTTTCAATAAGCTGATCACGGATGATTATTTTCCCACGATCAAGATGATCTAAACCAAAAATTGCCCGCATGATTTCTGTTCGTCCCGCGCCCATCAGCCCAGCAAAAGCGACAATTTCACCCGAACGAACATCAAAATTGACATCATTAAAGACCCCACGACGACTTAGGCCCCGGGCTTGCAAATAAATATCACCAATCTGGTTTGTTCGAGTTGGGTAAAATTCCGTCAATTCACGACCGACCATTGCTTTAACAATTTGGTTAACATTGGTCTCGTCAACTGATGTTGTCATGACTGAAATCCCATCACGCATCACCGTAATTGTGTCGCATAACGCAAATATTTCTTCCATGCGATGGGAAATATAAATAAACCCCACCCCTTGTTGTTGGAGTTCTTTAACGATTTTAAATAATTTCTGAATCTCATTTTCGGTCAAAGCTGAAGTTGGCTCATCCATGATAATAACTTGTGCATTAGTCATCAATGATTTGGCAATTTCAACTAACTGCTGATTGCCGACACTTAAGTCCTTAATCAAAGTATCCAAACCAAATTCAGCGCCTAAATAATCGAGATATTGCTTAGCTTGAGTCCGCATCACTGGCGTTTTCAACAGTCCCAACCGATTAGTTAGTTCACGATTAATAAACATATTTTCAAGCACGGTCATTTCACCATAATTGTTCATTTCTTGGTGAATAAAACTAATTCCGGCTTGTTCTGCAACCAAGGCATTTTTAAATTGCGTTTTTTGGCCATCCACCTCAATTTGACCACTATCACTTGAAATTATACCCGTTAAAATATTCATTAACGTCGATTTACCAGCCCCATTTTCACCCATCAAGGCATGGATTTCCCCCGGGGCCAACCTAAAATCGACACCTTTTAAAACATTATTATTACCAAAACTTTTGTTAATTCGTTGCATTGCAATTTCCATAATACCCCTCCGTATTACTATCAAAATTGTGCGCAGTTAAATTAATTTAAAAAGTTACGCCACTTTCCAAAATAATATTGGCATATGGCGCCATCTCCCCTGTGCGGATAAATGCATGCGTATCGGCTAAACGTTTTTTCATATCGTCGTGAGGAATAAATGCTAATTCGGTATCGGGTAATAAGTTTTTAATCGCTTGCAGTTGACCAGGATTAGCGGTCTTTATTTCCTCGGCCAAATATATTTTTTGTACTGCTAATTCGGTTAAAACGTTTTGGAGTACGACATTAAAGCTAGGAACATTGTTAGTTACCGCTAAGTCAATTTTTTCAGTTCCCTTCGGTACTGGCATCCCAGCATCACCAATTGCGAGGGTGTCAAAATGCCCCATTTGGGCAACTACACGAGAAATATCTGAATTAATAATGCGTCCTTTTTTCATATTAAATTCCTTTCAACGATCAAAATGTAATTAAGTAAATTTGTCTACATTCCCATTTTACCGATATTTTAGAGCGCTTTCAATTATTAACTAGAGATAATTCATTTGTTCATCAGCCGCGTAATGGAATTGCATATTATTTCCCGAAAATTGTCTATTTTTTTAAACTAATTTAGTTATTACAAACCTGAAATCACGATGTTAAAAAAATACCCCTCGAAGAAAATTCTTCAAAGGGCATTTTAGAATATTTAAATATTGTGCCATATTAGTGTGTTGTCTCACACCATACTTCCGTTGACGGTTTAATTAAATACTTTTTTACTTATCATCATGTTTCTTCCGACTACTTAGTCCTAATAAACCAACCAAGCCCAGCATTACTTCACCAATAATTGTTAACATCGTTGCCGTTTGTGATTGTTCATCAGTCTTAGGCAAGCCGGTTTGTGTATTAGTTGGCAGTGCTACTTTTCCATCAGCATTTTGCTTAATTTCTGGTTTATTAACATTTACTGGTATCATCGGTGTTTGTTGATCACCATTATTATGATTATCATGTGCTTTTGGTTGAACCGGTGTTACACCATTACCATTATCAGTAAGTGTCGGCACAACTAAATCAAAGTTATGAATATCATTAAAAGCTCGTAAAGCTTGTTCATTAGCTAACATCAATTCTTGCGCGGCGTTTTCCGCGTTTTGTTGCGCATTTTTACTGCTATTATTGGCAAGTGTGACTTGCTTAGCAGTATTTTCAGCGGCAACTTGGGCAGCTATAACATCGGCTGGCGTCACAACATTTTGGCTAGCAGCAGCTAATGTTTGGGCTCGTAATTGACTAGCTAAGGCCCGAAGCGCAAAGAAACGTCTTTGAGCTAGCAATTGCCGTTGAACAGGTGAACCCGCAGCAGCTTTAGCAGCAGCTTGTGCATATGCGTTGGCTTGCGCAATGGCAGCTAATGTTTGGGCATCCGCAAGTTTAGTTGCTTCTGCATATTCCCGAGCTTTATCCGCGTGTTGTTGGGCAACTATTACCGCTTGATTTGCATCGGCAGCATATTGTTTAGATAACTTAAGCCATTTAGCCGCGGCTTGAACAAAGGCTTTTACCTCAGTATTATTAGGTGCTTTGGCTAACAATGCGTTGGCTTGTTTGACATATCCTTCGGCCTTAGTTACATTAGCAGCTTGTTGGCGTGCATACTCAGCGGCTTGGTTAGCCGCATCTTGAGCCGCCTTAGCACTTGCTAAAGCTGCTGGATAGTAGGTTTTAGCCGTTAAGTTAGCAAGTTCATTGGCTGCTTGATTAGCATATGATTTAGCCGTTGAAGCGTTAGTATCGTTGGCTACACTCGTTGCCGTACTATTTTCAGCATTCGCCGTTGCTTGGGCGGCTGATGCAACACTTGCTGCGGCACTCGCAACACTCGCATCACTGGCGGCCGCTGAGGCGGCATCAGAAGCATATGAGTTTGCAACTGAAGCAGCATTTGAAGCAGCTGCGGCGGCACTAGCAGCGGCCGCTTTTTGATCTTGGGCATCACTATTAGCAGTATTAGCTACCGCACTGGCGGAATTAGCGACTGAAGCGGCACTCGTGGCAGTTGAACTTGCTGCAGCAGCGGCAGCAGCCGCACTGGCAACAGAACTGTTACCACTATTGGCAGTTGCGGTACTTGCAGCTGAACTAGCAGCGTTGGTCGCATCATTAGCGGAACTTTGCGCATCACTGGCTGAACTCTTAGTAGCCATTGTGCTATCACTAGCTTGACTCGCACTTGAACTAGCATTACTTGAGTAATCACCGGCACTCGTGGCGGTTGAACTTGCGACAGCCGCCGCTGAAGCAGCACTGGCAACAGAACTGTTACCACTATTGGCAGCCGCAGTTGCAGCGGCTGAACTAGCAGCATTGGCTGCATCATTAGCGGAACTTGTCGCAGCACTGGCATGTCCACTTGCAGTGTTGGTATATGAATTCGTTGCAGTAGCACTTGAATCCGTATTCGTATTATCATTTGTAGTATTGTCAGCTGCTATATTTGTACTATCAGCAGCTGATTTAGCTGCCACTACCGCAGTGTTTGTAATAGCCTGTTGT
Source organism: Periweissella fabalis (assembly GCF_012396505.1). Lineage (GTDB taxonomy): Bacteria > Bacillota > Bacilli > Lactobacillales > Lactobacillaceae > Periweissella > Periweissella fabalis. The sequence goes on from NZ_JAAXPN010000001.1 coordinate 548,269, forward strand.
TCAGCTAGCAACGCATTCGCTGCATCATTGGCTGCCGACGCCGCGACACTTGCACTTGAAGTAGCTATCGCTTGTTGTGCGAGCGCATTTGCATTCGCACTAGCTGCAACACTCGCAGCAGATGCGACACTATTAGCTGCAAAAACAGCGTTGCTAACGGCAGTTGAAGCCGCTGATGCATAGCTAGCCGCAGCACTCGCATATGAACCATAGGCTGGATCATTCCCATAACTAGCCGCAGCGGCCGCACTGGCTGCCGATTGAGCATTACTTAAGGCGTCATTTGCCGTTGAGGCTGCACTTTGTTGATTTTCTAAAGCTTCCGCGGCAACAGAAGCTGCACTAGCAGCCGTTGAAGCGGCCAAATTAGCATTTCCTTGGGCGGTGCTCGCAACTGATGCAGCACTCGCAGCTACACTGGCGGCACTTGAAACAGTATGCACATATGAAGCAACATTAGTGGTATTGCTGTATTGCTTCGCTAATGATTGTGCCGTTGAATTAGCCAATGCGGCATCATTTGATGAACTCGTAGCAGTACTTGCAGTGCTTGTGGCAGTTGCGGCTGTCGTTGAAGTAGCACTCGCTTTGCTTTGCGCAGCGCTATTATTGTCAACGGATGTTAAGTCCCCAACGACCACATCATAATTAACTTTGACAAAATTAATGCTTGAAGTGGCTCGTAAGATGGTATTAGCTGGTAATTTAAGCCCATCCGGCAAAGTAATCGTCCAGTTTCCACTTTGGTCCGCTTGCACCATGTATTTAGTTGCGTCATATGGATCAGCAGTTAGTGTGCCAGCTGGTAAGCCTTTAATTAGATTACCCTTACCGTCCGTTAAAGTAACATACGCCCCCGGTAAAGTTGTCCCAGAAACTGTCGTCGATTGATCAGTTACTGTTGGTACAATGTTTACCTTGTTATCGGCAGCGGTATCAAATTCAAGATATTTGTTATTCGTCAATGCTAAAGCAAGTGCATTAATAGCTACTTCTGAAGCGGATGTTAAGCCTTGTGCGGTTGCTTTTTGACCTGGATACAGACTAGCTTGATAGATTGGAATACTAAATGATAAGTATGGTCCAATGGCAGCACTATTAGGTGTCCCAAAAATAATTTTTTGCAGTTGGCCTTTAAGCGTCCCGCCGTTTTGGAAGTAAAAGACATTACTGTTAATGTTTGTGTTTTTAGTTAAATCAAAAACGAGTTTATGTGCGTGATACATTGAAATGACTGAGCCGCCACCTTGTGCATCTAGTAAGGTTACTTGACCACTACCATCAGCAGAGATATTAGCATTTGCGCCATCTTCAAAGGTAAAGTTTCCAGCCCCCCAAAGGTTGATTAAATCTGAACTTTGTGTTCCTAAATTCGTTGCTTGAACATTTAATGTTCCACCGTTACCAATTACAAATATTCCATTATTATTCAGTTGAATAATCCCCATATTTGTATTTTGTAACGCACCATTTTGGCTAATGTTAATGGTTCCGTAATCATTAACGGTCCCCGCACCGGTAATGTAAATTGCTTTGTTTCCAGTTGAATTCGCACTAGTTGAGTTATAGTTAATGACCCCACTCTTATTAACTACTACTGAACCAGTACCATCAAGATAAATTCCTGAAAATCCTGGCATGTTCAATGCTTGAAGATTCAATATTCCCTCAACAATCACTGAGCCCCCATTTGTATACACAAGCGCATTGGTCCCAGTTTCGTTTGCCCCACCAACAATGGTTCTAGCTAATGTTACTGTAGCACCTTGGTCAATCTTAAAAGTCCCACCAGCAGCCAACACAATTGCCGTTCCACCAGCTGTAGTTCCTGTAAAATTAGCTCCTGCTAATACTTCAACATTGCTTGATTCAAAAATTTCTTGGTCTCCACTACCATCTAATTGCACCCTATTCCCATCAATTGGTGATGTATATGTTCCACTTGGTAATAATTGTGTGTTAACGTTCCCAGAAATAAAGACGGGGATACCATATGAACTAATCATTTGTGAGCCTTTATAGTTCACGTTACTAAATGTTAGTGATTGAACATCAGCATTATTGGCATTACCGATTAATCGAATTGGTCCCCACCAAGAAGCTGCCCAAATATTAAGATCAGTAAACTTAACCTGAGATTGGGTATTACTGGCGTTCATTACAACAAAATTATTTTGCCAATCTAAAGTATAGTATTTATCTGTTGTCCCTGTTGCACCACTAATCGTCAAATTACGAACTGGAATACTAGATCCGGCAAAAAATGGAACATTTTTCTGTGACAAGCTAATATCATTTTGTAAATTAATCGATGTGATACTTCCATTAAACAATGCATCTCGGAATTGTTGGGCGGTTGAGACATTTGCAACCGTGCTAGCATCCTTAGCTGCCAACATTTGGGGCTTTAAAGTTGCGCCTTTAGTATCTTTGGCTGCGGTCGAACTCAATGTAGCCACCGAACTAGCACTTTTTAACGTATTCGCTACTTGGCCAGCTAAACTATTAGCATTACTTAAAGCACCGTTACTACTATTGCTAGCGGTAGTAACGGCAGTCCCTAAGCTATCAATGGTATTAGGCGTATTTATGCCCGATGCATCAGAAATTACGGTGTTAGCTGGCGTTGGTTGCGTAGTTGGATTTGTTGCTGCACCAGCATTACTAGTTGCAGCTGGACTTTCACTGGCGTTAGCTGGCGTAATCGCTGTTGTTTGCGTTGGCGGTGTTGGTTGTTTATCTGGCGTTGCTAATTCCGGATGCTCAACACTAATCGTTTGCTTAGATGGCGCAGCTGGTGCTTGACTAGGCACAGCACTATCCGCGATAGCACTACTTACTGTTGCTTGACTAGTCGCCACACTACTTACTGTTGCTTGACTGGTCGCTGCACTACTTGATATTACACTAGGATCTGTTTTGTCATCATTAGAATCAGAAATTTTTTGTCTGTAGATTGCTGTTGTATTTGTATTATGTAATTCATCAGCAGCAGCATGACTTGGCATACCAGTGATCATACCGACACCAAATCCAATAAAGATAATCGGTGCATATAACCAATTTTTACCAGCTTTATACATTTTATATCGCCGTTTTGCGATTACATTATTATGAATATTAATTTTTTTTGCATTGCCTTTCCCCCAAAATGATGTTATTAAAATCTGTTTTTTAACAACTTTAACAATAGATTCATTAAGCATATCGATGCTCTTTTCGATTATACGAGGTATTTTGAGCAATATTGTCTTTGTAATATTTTGCTAATACTTTATTTGGCTTATCAATAAAATAAGTTTTACATTATTTTAAAAAGACTTGTAATTTACTTTCTTTAAAAATAATATGCATTTAAAATGCATATTATTAAAATTGATAAATATGCTATTTTTGATAAATAAGTGCCTGTAAACTGTTTGTAAACTAATATTTTTTTCATTTTTATTTTCTAGCACTTTCAAATAAAAAATTTAGTTTTCTAAATACTGATAGGCTTAAATACAAAACACTATTTTACGGTATCAGGCCTTAATAGCTGCTTGCCATTGACTTACTAAATGTTTATCATCAAATGCTTGGGATGTTTTAAGTGTATTAGCTTTCAATGCTTGTACTTGCTTAACATCCCCAAAAGTTTCAATAATTAACTTGGCTAAATTATGTGGCGTCCGATTAGTAATCGTAATCCCGTTTTTACCATTTGTAACCAAGTTTTCATTAATATAATCTACTGCATAGCAAGCCACTGGAACGCCATGACTCATACTTTCAAGGGCATTGATCCCAAAGCCTTCATTTTCTGACGTTGTGATGAATAATGAAGCATCTTGGTAAATTTCACTATTATCAATACTATAATCCAATACATGGACGACTTCCGCTAAGTTGGCTTGCTTGATTTGTTGTTCAATTTGTTCGCGATATTCTGGTGACGCGTAGTACCCTTTCAAGTACAACTCGGTATCTGCTTTGCGTTCATGAATATTTTGGAAGACTTCAATCAATGCCGTAACGTTCTTGTCTGGTGCCAAGCGGCCAACATAAACTAATTTAGTTAACGCGGTTTGCTTATTAGTATCATCAATTGGATATGAAGCGGTTTGCAATCCTGTGGTTGCATTAACCGCATAACCTTGCTTAATTTCAGCGGCTTGCGTAGCAGTTCCTGTTGCAATCAAATCAAATCGCTTCCCTTTAGGGGCAACAATCCCTTCATATGCTAACTTAATACCTTTTTCACCGGTAATTGAATTCTTTTCCAAGTGACTTTCGTGCAAGTACGCAATTGTTTTAATGGGATTAACCACCCCCAAAACAGATTCCACCACACTTGGTCGATCAGCTACAAAGACTCCTTGGCTAGCACTATTTAATTCATTTAAAAAGAAGGTAAATAATTGATTTTGGGTATCAAAAACATAATCTTGGCCGTAGAAATCAAGTAATTTGTACATGCTAGGTGAGACAACCCCATTAATAAACATGTGCACAATTTCAATGACGGGCTTGCCATCAATATCAAAGAAGGTTTGTAAGGCTACTGAGCCATCTGGATGGTAAGTTTGTTCCATTGAAAGGAACCCCCGCCAGTCATAGAATTGCGTTAATTCTTTGTTTCCGACCCGATCAAAGTAATCAATATCACCCGCTAAACCAACAGTCCCTGGCATAATATTCATTTTAGCTAACGTCCGGCCCATGTAATCAATGGTTGAGTAGTTAGCATCAACGCCTGTCACATGATAATCACGTAATGGGACTGTTTCTAAGAAACGCACACTCAATTCTTTGCGTTCAACATTAGTGGCCTTTTGGAAATAATCATACATATTCACATATTGATCACTAGTAAGACCAAGGGTTGCGGTATCCCGTGATAAGAACCGGTTGTATTCTTTCGTTACAATTTTAGCTGCTTCGCCATTAGCTAATAAGTCCTTGGTCCGACTAATTTGCGCAAATTCAATCCCTGAATTAAAAGCATAAATATTTTCTCCGACTGAATAAATCATTTTGTTGTTCCCCCCATTTTATCGTACAAGTTTAGCATCGAGTTGCTTGGCATCATCTAAAAGTGCTTTCCAAGCATGCCAAACATTTTCTTCTGAATAACGTTTGGCTGAGTCATAGGCTCCCGTACTCAAACGTTGTAAAGTTCGTTTGTGCGTCAAGACGTTAATCATCTTTTCACCCATTGCTTTGTAATCATCAAATGGGACGACATATCTATTAATATCGTCTTGGACAATTTCATTTGGTCCATAGTTAACATCATACGTAATTCCCACAACCCCATGTGAGGTGGCTTCCATGACGGCCAAATTAAAGCCTTCCATCCGTGAGGTCAACCCAAAGATTTGAGCATCGTTAAGGACACTTTGAACATCACTATTATATCCTTTCAAAGTTACCACGTCTTCCAGGCCAAGTTCCTTAATTGTCGCTTCAACTTTCTTCTTTTCCGAGTAGTTATTCGTTGAATCCGCATACCCATACAAGTCCAACGTTACTTCCGGAACTTTAGCATGCGCAATTGCTACGGCCCGCACTAAATCATCAAGGTGTTTCTCATAAGCAATCCGAGCAACGGCCACAATTTTACCAAAAGTCCGTTCATTCGTTTTAATCCGTTTTTGGTTTAACATTTCATCGGGCACAATCCCGACTGGAATCGTGTAATTACGGCGAATACCAGGGAACCGGGCAATCACATCTTTAGCTTGTTTTTGCGTAGCTGAAACCACGGCTGAATATTGATCGATGTTGGTTAATGCATATTCGTAATTGTTATTCATCACTGAATTCATTGGATCTTGGGCATCCCCGGCTTGTGAGTTATGCAAGTGCATGACTGTAAAGGCTTGTTTACGCATCCGCGTTAAGGCTTGGTCGGCTAGTAATGATCGGTCAAGCACAAAAATATTAGTTTCATCGTTTTGTTCATTGATTTGGTTCAAGAAAAATTCAAATAATTCATCGATCGTATCAAATTGGTGGACATGGCCACCTTGTTCACTCAACAACCACCCCGTTTTTTCAACTTCATTAACAGCATTGGTGCGATGAAAGTTTCGTAAAACAACTTCTCCACTGGGAGTATACCAAGCTTCGGTGCCAATTTTATTGTCAGGAGTATACCACTGTGATAATGAACGGAACCCACGTTGATCATAAAAATCAACTCGGTATAAATTACCAAAGCCATCAAACATTTCAACTGAGAAGACTTCCTTTATTCCATGCACGTAGTTAACTCGGGCAACCATGCGATTATCTTCACGTTTAACGATAAACCGATTGTTATCAGTTTCATCCGTAAAACTTAAATTCTTCAAGCCAAAATCAATGTCATTCACATGTAATTCTTTTGGTTCAACAATCAAGGCATGTTGATAAAAATCAAACATGTTAATCATGTGCGCATCATCAACCCCCGCTGTCCGAGCTGTTACATGTAAATCGCGGAACCAGTCACGTGTTAAGAAATAATAACTGGTATCGTTCTTATCAAACAATCGTGCCCGCTTCAATTGAGCATGTTCAATCCCAGATTTATTATCCGGCATTCCAAAATTAATAAAATAAATCATCTTAAATCCCCCCCTATTTAATTTAAATAAAAAATTACATCTAAGTTAAATTTTGAGCTAAAAAAAAAGTTAAGTCAATACAATTTGACTTAACTTTTACTTATTATCTAACATTTCTTTGGCATAACTAATGTAGTAATGACGACCATTTGCACTCGTTTCTAAATCAGCTAACGCATATAACGTCTTAATTTTTAAATCAACTGCTTTTGTTTCCCCAATAGCAATTAGTAAATCACATAATTGTAAAGCCCATAAATAATCAGCTTCAGAAATAGCTGTTTCAAGTGCATTTAATACTTTATCAGATCCACCAATCAATGCGACCATTTTAGCTGAATACAAATATTGCGGCATTTTATGCAAATTAGTCGGATTACCATCAAACCAACCAACATACGCTGTAAAAATCGCACGAACCGTCCATTCGACACTACCATAAATTTCTTGTAAGTATGGTAAAGTTCGTAAGTGATCAGGTAAGCGAACTTGTTCAACAACTTCTTGAACCGTCAGACCTGCATCAATATGAGCTAATGTTTGATCAAAGATGGATGCGATTGCATCTCGATAATTACGCAAAGTAGTTTTAACAATATCTGCTCCTTCTAAAGGCTGTAAGTGCCCTGGTAATACTGTGACTGCATTATACGTAATTAACAAATCTAAACTTTGAATCCAACGGCCAATATCACGGTATTGCCCACCACGAATGGCAGCTAAATTAGGAAAAGCAGCATAATAATTGTCTCCTGAACACATAATCTTTTGATCAGGTAGCCAAACGTATCCCATATCACCGTTTTCCCCCGGGGCACTAATTAACTGTAAATGTACTCCATCAATCACACGATCAACAATTCCATCAGTGATTATTTCAGTTGGTAATAATGGTGCATACCCGCGTTGACCTTGTGTATGGCCTTCACGCATTCCAATTCCCTGAGTAATTGCTTCATCATCATTAAGACGATAGCCCATTTGATGTTGCGTACGCTTTAGTAAGACATCATTTATTTTTCTTGAATCTAGCAATTGATGATCACGATTAGCAAAAGCAATCACTGATTGTGCTGTTGCTTGAAACATACCAGCTCCCCCACGGTGATCCGGATGCCCGTGCGTATAAATAATTGTCCGTACTGGTTTTGGTGTAATTTTTTGCAATTCCATCAACATTTCTGCTGCCCGATCTGGTGAGTCTAATGTATCAATCAAAATAACACTCATTGCACCTTCAATCGCGACAGCATTGCTATGTCCATACCCAACAAATAGATGAACTCCTTCACCAAAATGGAAAATTTGCTTTGTTTCGTTTATTGTAGCAAATTCTTGTAAAATATTAACGCCACCTTTTTCTAACATTAGAACTGGCAACCCCCTTTCACCTATAATCTTCTTATATCATTTATTGTATTATACTACAATTATAGAATATAAAACTAATGTAAAAAATCAGATTTAACTAATTTATAATTTTTTACATAAATTACAAAATCAACTAAAATAAATAAGTTCAAGTAACGATGTAAATCTACGCATTTATATTAAAAATGTATAATCTCAAAGTAACAAAACTGAAATAATCAATTAGTAAACATTAAAATATATGTAAATAACATTTAATTATTCACCTATAATGTAATTATACATTACTATAGTTAGTATAAATAATCCTTTATTTAGAATTAAATTTTTGTATAAAATCTTTAAGCCGATGACTTACCATATGTTTAACATTAAGTTTATTAAAAAAATTATTTGGTAATTTTTCTCGAATATCATGTTTAGCCATCAAGATTAATATGCTACTAAAACTATCCCGATATAGCATTGGTGTGCTAGGTTCATGGATAGCCATAAAAACAAATAAATGTAAAATATCATTTGTTGGAGCTTCACTTGATTCTAAGGCAATTTTTTCTGATGTGATTAATCCATTCAAATCCGTACTTAAAACAATAGCTTCTTGTTTATCATTAGTAGGTATGAGCTTAACTAAGATTTCTTGCTTTGAAATAGCATCATGAATTTGATATGGAAAGCTTTCTTTTATAGTATTTCTACCTTTTGCTTGTTCTAATTGTTGCTTACGATCATTATTTCTACTACGCTGCTGATGCTGTGTTGCCAATAAATATTCTTGTTTATCTAAAAGTTGTTGATTCATATCCTTAGTCATATTATCAGCGTTAGTAGCTTGAATTGCCTTAATACTTTCAACTGTTTCAAACTGTTCCGTATATGCTACTTCTCCATTAATCTCGATAACCTTACTCCTTATTAAAACATCACTTTTACCGTTTAATTACCATTTTTAGTTTACTATATATAAAAAGAGAAGATGAAATAATACCATCTTCTCTTTATTTTTTTAATAAGTATCACCATTCACAATTGAATTTTTGACGATTACATAATCAACTTGGTGTAAGTCTTTTAAGACGCGGCCACCGGCATATGAAATTGCTGATTGTAAATCTTCATGCATTTCTTGGAGCGTGTTATCAATTGAACCGCGATAAGGAACAAATAATTTCTTACCTTCAACGTGGCTGTATTCACCCTTTTGGAATTGTGAAGCGGAACCAAAGTAAGTTTTAAACATCTCACCGTCAATTTCAAACTTTTCACCGGGCGTTTCCTCATGACCAGCAAATAATGAACCAATCATAACCATATCAGCACCAAAGCGAATTGATTTAGCAATATCACCATTATAACGAATACCACCATCCGTCACAATTGGCTTGCGAGCCGCTTTGGCACATAATCGTAACGCGGCTAATTGCCAACCACCGGTACCAAAACCGGTTTTAAGCTTCGTGATACAAGCTTTACCAGGTCCAACCCCAACTTTTGTGGCATCAGCACCGGCATCTTCTAAATCTCGCACCCCTTCAGGCGTGGCAACATTTCCAGCAATTAAGAAAGTTTCTGGTAAACGGGCTTTAATAAATTTAATCATGTCCATCACAGTTTCAGAATGACCATGGGCAATATCAATGGTAATGTATTCTGGTACGATGCCTTCCGCCGCAAAGCGTTCAATCAACGCATGTTCATCTGCTTTAACTCCAATACTAATTGAAGCAAATAAACCGGCTTGATGCATTTTAACGACAAAATCGTAACGAGTTTCTGGTTCAAAACGATGCATGACATAGAAAAATCCCTTTTCAGCTAAGTGCATCGCTAATGGTTCATCAATTACCGTTTGCATGTTAGCTGGTACCACCGGAATTTTAAAAGTCATTGGACCAAATTGAACTGATGTATCGGCTTGTGATCGACTTGTAATCACACATTTACGTGGTACAAGTTGTACATCTTCATAATCAAAAACTGTTAATCCATTATTCATTATCTATCCTCAAACTTTTTCATTTTAATTTACAAAACACGAACTTTATTATTTATCCAAGCCCCAAGAAAACATTATACCGAACTTTATTTACAATTGAAAGCTAAAAATGATTTTAATACGAAAAATATCCTAATAAATAAAATATAGTTCGTGTTTAACTGATGAATTCACTAAGAAATACGAACTTTACAGAAAAAAGGACTCGCTACGCGAATCCTTTTTTGATATTATTCTTCAGCCATATTAGGTTGATCGTTTTCAGCATAAACTGGTGCTTTCAAACCTAAGTCAACTTCAATTTGTTGTTTTGAAACTGGTTGTGGTGCTTCAGTCATTGGTTCAGAAGCCTTACTATTTTTAGGGAAGGCAATCACTTCACGAATGTTATCTTGCCCAGCAAGAATCATTGCTAAACGGTCAAGTCCAAGAGCAATTCCACCAAGTGGTGGGAACCCAAATTCCATGGCATCAAGCAAGAAACCAAATGCTTCATGCGCTGATTCAGCGGTAAAACCAAGTGCCTTGAGCATTTTTTCTTGAATATCCATCGTGTGAATACGGATTGAACCTGAACCAAGTTCATAACCATTCAACACTAAGTCATAACTTTGTGCGTGAGCCTGGTGGGGATCTTCACCTTCATTAAAGAAATGTAAGTCTTCTTCATTAGGCATTGTGAATGGGTGGTGTGCCGCAATCCAACGGTCTTCCTCTTCTTGGTGTTCAAAGAGCGGCCAGTTGATAATCCAAGCAAAGCCCCATTTTGATTCATCAATTAATCCAAGCGTTTTAGCCGTGTCACGACGTAAGTAATCCAAACTACCTGCAACAACATCCGCTTTAGCGGCGACAAAGAGTAATAAGTCACCAACTTTGGCATCCATGGCCGCTGTGATTTCAGCAAATTGGGCGTTCAAGAACTTCGCAACCGGCCCATTAAAGCCTTCTTCGGTAACCTTAACCCACGCAATACCCTTAGCACCGAAACGTTCGATGTATTGGGTGTATTTGTCTAAGTCTTTACGAGAGTAGTGCTCAGCCCCACCAGGTACAGTAATCCCTTTAACAGCGCCACCATTAGCAACCGTACTTGAGAAGACGCCAAATTCTGATTTAGCTGCCAATTCATTTAAGTCAACTAATTCATAGGCAATCCGTAAATCCGGCTTATCTGTTCCAAATCGTTCCATTGCTTCGGCCCATTCAAGCACTGGGAATGCAGCTGGATCAACCGTTACACCGGCAGCATCTTGCATAATCCGAGCAACCCAGCGGCCAACTAATTCACGGATTTCATCTTGGTCCATAAATGACATTTCGACATCAAGTTGGGTAAATTCTGGTTGCCGATCACCACGTAAATCTTCATCACGAAAGGCACGTGCTACTTGGTAGTAACGGTCGAAACCGGCCCCCATCAATAATTGCTTAAACAATTGGGGGGATTGTGGTAAGGCATAAAAACTACCTGGGTAAACCCGTGAAGGAACAAGATAGTCGCGCGCCCCTTCTGGCGTTGATTTTGCCAAGTATGGTGTTTCGATATCGACAAAGCCTTCTTCATCTAAGAAATCATGAGTTGCTTTAGTAATCTTTGAACGCATTAAAATATTACGTTGCATTACTGGGCGACGTAGATCTAAGTAACGATATTTCAAACGTAATTCATCAGATACACTAATTTCATCTTCAATATCAAATGGCGTGGTCTTTGCTTCAGCCAAGATTTTAGCATTGTGAACTTCAACTTCAATTTTACCCGTCTTCATATCAGCATTGATAGTCTTAGCATCACGGGCCTTAACGGTTCCTTGAATTTCAACAACGTATTCTGAACGCATTTGATCAGCAACTGCCAAAGCATCAACACTAAATTCTTCAGAAAATACTAATTGCACAATTCCTTCACGATCACGTAAAGAAATGAAAATTAAGGCTCCAAGGTCACGGCGTTTTTGCACCCATCCTTTTAATACAACGTCTTTTCCGACAAATGATTCATCAACCAATCCCGCATATGTTGTCCGTTTCATAACTAATCTCCTACTCTGCGTCATCAGCTAAGTTAGCTAATGCGTCCTCTTCATTTTCAATTAAAAATGGCAATTCTGTATAAATTTTAACCAATGGTACTTTAATTTGCTCCCCAGTTTCCATGTTCTTCAAATTAACTTCTTGGTTAGCTAATTCCTCTGGACCAATTGTTAGCACGTATAATGCATTTAATCGATCCGCCGCTTTAAATTGCGCCTTTGGTTTCCGGTCTAAGTAGTCCCGTTCAGCGGTGTAACCGTATGAACGAATTCCTTGTACTAATTTTAAAGCTTCAACGTCAGTTTCTTCACCAATATTAGTAACATAAAAATCAAGTGGTTCCACTTCAGGTAACGGTGTTTGTTCATTTTCAAGTAAGAGCATCAAACGTTCAAGTCCAATCCCAAAACCAATTCCTGAAGTTTCTGGTCCACCAAGTTCTTCAACTAAACCATTGTAACGACCACCACCAGAAATGGTTGTCCAACCATGACCAAGTGCACTTGAATTTGTCATGATTTCAAAAATCGTGTGGTTGTAATAATCTAAACCACGAACCATTGATGCATCAATTTCGTAATCTAAACCAAGCGCATCAAGCATAGTTTTTAATTTATCCCAGTGTGCTTGGGCCGCTGGTGTCAAATAATCAAGAATTGATGGAGCATTTTCAACAAACACTTGGTCTTTAGCATCTTTTGAATCTAAAACACGCAAGGGATTTTTGTGTAACCGTTCTTGTGAATCAGCACTTAATTCCGCTGCATGTGGTTCTAAGTAATCAATCAAGGCTTGCCGATAAGCGGCCCGTGATTCGGCATCCCCTAAAGTATTCACCGCCACTTTTAAGCTCGTTAAGCCAAGTGATTGGAAGAAATCAATCGCCATGGCAATAACTTCGGCATCTAAAGCTGGTGAATCAGCCCCAAAGGCTTCCACCCCGATTTGGTGGAATTGACGCATCCGACCAGCTTGCGGCCGTTCATAACGAAACATTGGTCCGATGTAAAATACCTTGTAAGGTTTTACTTGTTCGGGCGCAAATAATTTATTTTCAACAAAGGCCCGAACCACGCCGGCTGTACCTTCTGGGCGTAAGGCGATGTGGCGATCACCCTTATCGTGGAAATCATACATTTCTTTAGTTACAACATCTGAAGTATCCCCAGCTGAACGTGAGAAAACTTCAAAATTTTCAAACAATGGTGTCCGAATTTCGTTGTATTGGTAGTTATTAAATAATAACCGCGCTGTTTCTTCAACATAGTGCCATTTAAGACTGTCACCAGGTAAAAGATCCGCGGTTCCCTTTGGTTTTTGGAATGATTGTTTAGCCATTGTATTACCTTTCTATATGCGTGACTGGACAAAAAAAGCGCCCTCACTAGCACAAAATACTAGTAAGGGCGCTTAAAAAAGCACGGTACCACCTTAGTTTATCACTTACCTCGTAACGCGAGGATACGCAGCCTAAGCTGGACTTCAAAAGTGTCTTTCAAGTAAATATTAGCTTGGTTCACAGCCACCACCAATTTTCTGCGCCTAACATTTACCGTACTTTTCTTTATCTTTAGTCATCAGTTATTAAACATAAATATAACGTGTTTTAACATTTATTGCAAGTAGATTAATGACCCTTTTTAAAATCATCATCGTCATCAGTTTTAAGTACCGCCATAAAGGCTTCTTGTGGCACATCAACAGTCCCAACTGACTTCATCCGCGCTTTACCACGTTTTTGCTTATCAAGCAACTTCGCCCGGCGATCGGGATCCCCAGTGTGAATCTTAGACGTAACATCTTTTCGGTAGGCTTTAATGTTTGTCCGTGCAATAATTTTGGCTCCAATGGCTGCTTGCACGGGAATTTCAAAGTTTTGACGAGGAATAATATTTTTCAACTTACCAGTAATGATTCGCCCACGTTCGGCCGCAAAATTACGGTGCACGATGAAACTAAGCGCATCAATTTTTTGTGCATTAAGCAAGATATCAATCGTTACCAAGTCACTTTGACGGTAGCCAGCTGGTTCATAGTCTAGTGAAGCATAACCACGTGTACCTGATTTTAACTTATCAAAGAAATCAAAAATAATTTCTGATAATGGCATGTAATATTTAACATTTACCCGTGCAGCATCGATGTAATCCATTGTATCAAATTCACCACGTTTACGTTGGGCAAGTTCCATGACCGTCCCAACATAATCGTTAGGCACCATGATACTTGCATGAACATATGGTTCTTCAATATAGCGAATTGCTGAAACTTCAGGCATTTCCGCCGGATTTGAGACATCGACTTGTTCACCATCGGTCTTTGTAACATGGTATGTTACGGATGGTGCGGTCGTGATCAAGTCCAAATCAAATTCCCGTTCAAGCCGTTCTTGAATAACATCCATGTGAAGCAAGCCTAAGAAGCCAGTCCGGAACCCAAAACCAAGTGCTTGTGATGTTTCCGGTTCAAATTCTAACGCGGCATCGTTAAGTTGCAACTTTTCCAACGCTTCCCGTAAATCAGTAAATTTAGCGTTATCGGTTGGATATAACCCTGAATAAACCATCGGTGTCATTTGACGGTAACCTTCAAGTGGTTCACTAGCAGGGTTAGTAGCTAACGTAATTGTATCCCCAGATTGGGTACTCTTAATATCTTTGATAGACGCCGTAATGTAACCAACATCCCCAGCACCAAGGAATTCACGCGCAACTGGCTTGGGTGAATTAACTCCAACTTCAGTCACTTCGTATTCAGCACCCGAGTGCATCATCTTAATTTTGTCACCAACTTTAACAATGCCTTCACGAACCCGCACCGTCAAGACAACGCCACGGTATGGGTCATAAGCTGAATCAAAGATTAAGGCTTTCAATGGCGCGTCAAGTTCACCGTCTGGAGCAGGCACCGTTTTAACGATTTGTTCCAGTAATTCTTGAATCCCAATACCTTGCTTAGCCGAAGCTAACACGGCTTCAGAAGCATCAATTCCAATAACATCTTCAATTTCTTCACGGACAACTTCCGGTTGGGCCGCTGGTAAATCAATTTTGTTAATCAATGGCACGATTTCAAGATCATTATCTAACGCTAAATAAACGTTTGATAATGTTTGAGCTTCGACCCCTTGGGCAGCATCAACCACCAAGACCGCCCCTTCACCGGCTGCAAGCGCACGCGAAACTTCATATTGAAAGTCCACGTGACCTGGAGTATCAATCAAGTGGAAAATGTATGTTTCACCATCTTCAGCATCATAATGTAACTCAACTGAGTTCATTTTGATGGTAATTCCGCGTTCCCGTTCCAATTCCATTGAATCAAGTAATTGATCTTGCATTTCACGGGCCGTAACGGTATGTGTTAATTCTAAAATTCGGTCAGCAATTGTTGATTTACCGTGATCGATATGGGCAACAATACTAAAATTTCGAATATTTTTTTGGCGTTCTCGCATTTCTTCTAAGTTCATTATCGAGTCCGTCCTTTCTATCTTCCATCATTTATCTGGATTTAACGTCCCTTATGCATGCCACATGCAAAGCGGTTTAAATCTATCCTATTAATTTTACCAGTAATAGCAATAAAAAAGAACTAGCAAGTGCTAGTTCTTTTTTATTTATTTTAACTAATTGATTTAATTGTATGCCGCCATGATTGAGGTTCAAAAATAAGGTAATACAATATCGCGTTAATGAATACCCAAATTCCAGCTAACATTAAGTATAGTTCCCGAGTACTACTATCACTAGGCATTATCGTAGCTAAGACAATTGCCGTGTAGAGTAAGATGACGATCCAAAGTGGCCAACGTAACTGTCTAAACATCACAAATTGGTCATTGCGTTCCATTGACAAGTAATCAAAAAGCTTGATTGCTACCAACCCCATAATCAAAGCCAAGACGATTAATGCCATCCCCATTTGTGGTGTTTGGATAAACTTATTAAATTGGCGTAGCATTGTGTTGGCATATCGCAAGGAGGCATCAGCGTGGCCAAAGTATTTAATATTAACAAATACTTGAGGTAATAATTGTACTGATAATAAAAATAAGCCTGTTAAAAATGCACTACCAAAGCGCTTACCAATTAGCACACTGGCTAAACAAAAGAGCATGCTAACACATAATATCCAACCAAATGCATTAAATAAACTACTAAAATCACTTAATTTACTAGCGATGTTGTAGTATTGGGCTGGAACAACTAAATACGTCGTTGCAAAGTAAATCCCATACCCAACGGCAATCGCCAACAAGGGCCCACCAACTAATAAGACCATTTTAGCTAGCATGATTTTAGTCCGTTTAAAGCGAGTACTTGCTAAAAACAAATTAAAGTTTTGTGCATTATCTTCCGCCAGTAAAAACATCAAAACAAAAATAAACATGATGCTCATCGGTATAATCATGCCAGCCACAAACCAACCATTATCTCGGTGACTACCATCTTCAAGGTAACTTTCAGGCCCCATGTATTTAGTTTCTTTAGTAAAAAACTGAGTGCCACGCTTAACAAATTGTGCTTCAGTTAATGGCTGTTTACGCTCTTTATCACTAATAATATATTGTGACTGATTTAAGCCATGTTTTTGATCAGCTTGAATTTGTGCTTGGGTTTTATGGGCATTGGCTTTGATAATTTCCACATCACTAGCATAATCAACTTTGAACGTTTGCGAATGCATAAAGGTGTTCGTTGATTGCCATTCACCAAGTTGCGTACTTGTTTGATAAATAAACACACCTAAAATTATTACCATCACTGTTAATAGTACTTTGTAATACCGGCGCCATAATAAATTATAAATATTCATAATAACTCCTATTTCTGCAAAATATAATCAGCTTCGTCAACCAATTGCGAGCGGAATAAATCTTCCAACGATAATGGTAATTCTTCATATAAAAGTGGGCCTAAACTAGCAATTTTGGCATCTAGTTGCGGCGTATAGTTTTCAAAAACCATCACTGATACACGTCCACGTTCTTCAACAACCGTTCCAAATGCTTGCAATTGACTGGGTAAACCATCCTTAAAGACTAATTGCACTTTACGCGCCGTTTCGCGTAAGTTTTCTAAGCTATATTGGCAACTAACGGTGGTATCTTTTAAAATTATCGCTTTATCAATTAGTGTATCCAATTCAGTTAAATTATGTGAAGAAATAATTAAGCTAATTTGATTTAATTGTACGGCATTAATCAAAATTCGTTTAACATTTTCACGAATTAAAACATCTAAGCCATCAAACGGTTCATCTAAAATAACAAATTGAGCTCGGGTTGCCAAAGCTAATAAAACATTAAACAACCCTTGCATCCCTTTAGAATAATTTTTAACTCGTTGTTTAATAGGTAAATTGTGCTTAGCTACCTCTACCAAGAATTGCTTAGTATTGAATTTTGGATAAACAATTGCATACATTTTAGCAATTTCAATTGGCGTATAGTTAATATTAAAATTATTGAGTGGATCAACAAAGAAAATATCTTGTTTAAGATTTAAATGATTATCAACTGATTGATTATCAATTGTTATTTGGCCTTCATCGGCTATATAGATTCCTGTCATCGTTTTAAATAGTGTCGTCTTACCAACTCCATTACGACCAACAATACCGACAATTTGCCCTGGCTCAATACTAAAATTAATATTTTCAATAACCGTTTGATTATTAATTACTTTCTTTAGTTCATTAACGTCTAGCCTCATGTGTTCCTCCATACCATTCACTCATTAGGTCAATTATTTCTTGTCGTGATAAGCCGATATACATCCCTTCTGTTAGAAGATCATTTAGTTGCCGCTTAAATTGATTCATTTGTTGCCGATCAGGCCCCAAATCATTTGAATTTTCAGCTACAAATGTGCCCCGTCCAAGAACGGTATCAATAACTCCTTGCCCTTCTAGAGCTTTATACGCTTTTGCAACTGTATTAGGATTAACTAATTGCTGTTGAGCCATTTCACGAACTGATGGTAACTTATCACCAGGTTGTAAGATGCCTAACAAGATATCTTGTTTAATCCCAAACATTAATTGTTCATAAAGTGGCCTCCCACTGGTTGGGTTGATATTCATGTTAGCCCCACCTTTCCATATTTATGTATATTATATGTACTACTATACATAGTACATTATAGTTTGTAAACAATTTTGTTTAATAAATTAATTTTATTTTAATTGATAAATTTTAATATTTAACTATTTTCTTATTCTACGATTGTTTTTGATAACGCTTTCATCTAAAATAAAGTTATCTTATAATTTGGAGGGCTTATTATGGATACTCGTTGGAACAAACCATTGTATGTGACTACAGCTATAAATGATGAAGGCCTTGAAGGTCACGCATACATCCCAGATGAAATTAAAGTCAAAATTAGTAATCCGATGAATAATCATCCTGGTACTAACCCTGAGCAATTGTTGGGAATGTCTCTGGCAACCTGCCTCAAGGCAACTTTACAAGCCATCGAAAATGAACATCACGTTAAGCAAAGTGCCCAAGTCCACGTTAATGTTGCATTTGTTGGTGAACAAGCTGTGTATGAATTCTTAGTTCATGTCCAAATTCGAATTCCGGGAGTTGACTTTACAACAGCACAAAATTTCGTTAAAGAAGCAGAAAGTCGATGTCCAGTTTCAAAATTGTTAAGTGGCAATCAAAACTACACCGTTGAAACTGTTGAAAGATTCCATTAATTTTAAACAAAACCACCACCAGCATTATTTAAATCAATTGGTGTGTGGCGGGTAACAATTAGTTCTTGATTGACAAAGGTTTTAATTCCTTCTTCACCAAGCTCACGACCGTAACCAGAATTTTTAACACCACCAAAAATCAATTCAGGTAAAGTTCCACCGTATGAATTAACAAAAACTGTTCCAGTTTCTATTTGGCTTGCAACTTCAGCTCCATGATTTGCATCACCACTAAAGACTATCCCACTCAAGCCATAATGTGAATCATTAGCTAGTTCAATTGCTGCTGCCTCATCTGACACTTCGTAAACTTGCCCCACTGGACCAAAGAATTCAGTATCATACATTGGATTTTCCGGGGTCATATTCGTTAAAATAATTGGATCAAAATGTGCTGTATCTAAATCTGTGTTAATTTCACCAAAAGCCAATTTAGCACCACCAGCAATTGCTTTTTGAACTTGATCAACTAACAATTGCTTAGCTTTGACTGTACTTAAAGGTGCCAGTTGTGTAGCTGGATCAAGTGGATCTCCTACATGGACATTATCAAATTTACTAATTAGTAAATCTAATACCTTGTGATAATTTTTAGATGTCACAATAAAACGCTTTGAAGACGTGCATACCTGACCGGCATTGTACAAGCGCGCTTGACCAATAATTTTATCAAGTTCATCAAAATTAGCATCATCTAAAATAATAAAAGCATCATTACCACCAAGTTCTAATGAACTCTTCTTTAAATTAGCCCCGGCTTGTTTAGCTAAAACTCGACCACCAGCCTCTGAACCTGTAAAAGCTAAGCCTTGGACACGTTCATCTGCCAGAATATTCGCAATTTGATCATGAGTTACAAATAAATTTTTAAAAGCACCTTTAGGGGCACCAACGGCAACCACTGCTTTTTCAAACGCAACCGCTGAACCTGGTGTATTAGCTGCATGTTTTAATATAACTGGATTCCCAACCATAAAATTAGGTGCAAATACTCGAATGATTTGATAATATGGGAAATTCCATGGTTCAACAGATAAAATTACACCTAGCGGGCGTGAAATAATTTGTGCTTCCCCCATCGTAGTCTCAACTTGTTCTGGTTGTAAAATACGCTCTGCATTGTCAGCATAATAGCGCGCAATCATTGCCGTTAATGCTACTTCTCCCTTAGCTTCAACAATGCGCTTACCCATTTCTTTCGTTAATACTTCAGCCAATTCTTGTTCATGCTCTTCAAAATAACCAGCTAATTTATTTAACACATGCTGACGTGAACTAACATCGTCATTACGCCAACTTTTATATAACTCATGGGCTTGTGAAATTACGCTTTCTACTTCTTTATCAGTTGTATTCTCATAGGTGTGCAATAGTTCATTGTTATAAGGATTAATTGATTTGTATGCCATTTAAAAACCTTCTTTCAAGAATTTATTGATATAACCTAACAACGCCATTATAGTCCTTTTTTCATACTGCGAGTAGAATATTGCTTAATTTATTCAGTACCTATTGTTCAGATAACTTTCCTAATTAAAATAAAACAAAAGACTATGAGCTTTAGCTTCATAGTCTTTTATTTGTGGACAGATATTTTAGATGGACAAGCATGAAGATATGGAATAAATCCATGCCTTTATAATACTCTTAAGCAGAACAAATTACAACCTTCACAAAGTTATAACCTCTAAATAATCACATATATAGCAATATTTTTTTACATAACTATTTTTTTGCTCATTAGTTAACTTAAAATCTATTTTAACAAACAAAAATAGCGCTATACAGAAATTGGGCGATAATTTACTTATCTTCCTTTTTATCTCGAAGATTATCAACTGTATCATTAAATTTTTCAGCAACCGTGTCAGATACATCTGAAATCATATCTGAGGCTTTATCTTTAGCATCGATAAGTGCATCTTTTGCTTTACCTAAAAGGCCTTCTGTTTTACCTTCAGCTTCTAATTTTTGGTTATCAGTCACTTCACCGGCAACTTCCTTTACTTTACCGGTTACTTGATCTTTAGTACTTTCAACTTTTTCTTCAAATGACATAATAATAGTCCCCCTTTTAATATGCCTTCATTATATTACTATATTGTATATTTGAACAAATAATTAGCATCGTATTATACCAAAAAATTACTACATAATATTTTTAAAACTACTTTACAACTTTTTTATAATCAATCCTTATAAAAAAATAAAATTTATTTTTTTAAGCATAGCAAAATAAATTCATTGTATCACCAAATTTATTTTGCTATATTAATCATCGCTGCTCAACAACGAAAGGATTCTAAAAATGAAAAAAGTATCAATCGCAATTATAATGCTATTAATTGTCTTAGCATCATCTCCAGTTAATGCTGCAACTTCACTTACAAGTACTGCATCGGTATCATTTTATGATAGTCATCCAACAGGTAAATTTACTGCAACAGGTGCTCCTATTCCTTCGGTTCAGTTTATTAACTATCAAGCAACTTCAATCACTAAATATAAAGTACTTACTTGGCATGATTGGCCAATTATCAACTTATTTATGTCACATGATTGTCACCGAGATTTTTATGGTATGAAGTTTAAAACATTGGATGGTTGTATGCATCAAGTAAAACTAACGCCCTCCGAGGCCAATCAATATTTGCACGTTAATAATTATCCCGTTAATTTAGTTTGGCGTAAGCATACATTATTTTTTAATAATTACAAAACTACTGCACTGCCACTTAAGATAAGTTAAAGCTTTAATTATAATTCACCAGTTATGAATTGAGCTTTCCCATTAGCAAAACTCCAATCATAATTAGTGTTTTCAACCATATTAATCATAATATCCGTTGGTGAAATACCTAATTGTTCACCTACAAGAGCGACGAAGTCATGATAAAAAATTTTCTTCTCATTATCTGTTCGAGGACGTGTTGTAATTGAAAGGATAATTACATTTTCAGTACGCTTAAAACCTAAGCCAGTATCTTCTATAATCATTTCATCAGCTTGGTGCAAATTAACTATCTGATATCGATCACCTTTTGGTGCATTAAAGGCAGCCAAAGTTACTTGATATGCGATATCTAATAACTTTTTGCGCCGGTTAGCATCACCCCAAGCCTCTTTATTTAAATCAAATCTTAACAGTGGCATAACGTAACCCTCATTTCTATTCTTGTCGCTATCTTAGCATTAATATTGTACTTCTAAATAATAGCATTCGTATTTTAAACTTTTTTTACATCCATTAAAATTTCTTCGTATGGTACTTCTTGAATACTTGGATAAATATACTCTGTTAAATCAGTAAAATTCGTAGCTTTACTTGTTCCTGATAGAACTGCAATACCAGCTTTGGCAAAGTGGCCCAATTGAATATCCATTCTTGAATCGCCAACGACAATTACATCATTAACGGTTAATTTGCAATTTTGACAGAATGCATATAGTGCTGCCGGATTAGGTTTGGTCGGATAGTCATCAGCCGTCGCAATAAAATCAAATAAATCAAAAACATTGGCATATTTTAACGTCTTTATAGTTGAATTTGTTTCATCAGATGTTGCGATTCCTAATTTATAGCCAGCTTTTTTCAAACGCGTCAACAAACCTATCAAATCACCAATCGGCTTTACATTATCGAGATGTGCTATCAAAAATTCATAAAAAAAATCTTTTACAAATTGCTCTGCTTGTAAATTAGTATCAAAAACATGATATTGTACTAATATCTGCGCAACATCTAAGGGTGTTCCTGATGTTAAGGCTGAGTCACTAACTAGCTCCCCATTAACCATTCCTAAGGCCTGAACAACTGCATCCTTTTGATCAGTTCTAATCGTAATGGCTTCTAGAAATTCAACTGTTGCTTGCATCCAAATGGGCCCAAATTCAAATAATGTGCCATCTTTATCAAAAAGTATGCCTTTTCCCATCCACTTTCCTCCTTTAAGCTTATTTTAATTAATTTTATCATTAGTTGTAAGGCCTAGCTTGGAAAATATAAAAAAAGCAGAGTAAACTCTGCTTTTTTTATTATATGTTTTAATATGATAGTATTATCTTTATTTCAAAACCATAAATGAAAATTCTTTTTTCCAGTAAATATTCTTGAAATGTAATACGATCATCCCAATTATTAAATAAGCAACACCTAAAAATAATAAATGTGGCACTTGGCTGTATTTATCATCGAAGCCAAAAATAATTGCCGTTACATCTTTTACATTTGAGTACATTGGGAATACTGAAGTAACCAACTTTCGAAATGGTGTTAATGTTGAATATGGAACAATACTTCCTGAAGTTACAAATTGTGAAAGCATTATTGGTACAGCTACCGCCATTGCATATTGTTCTAGTAGTAGGAAAACAATATGTAATAACAAGAAGCTCACATACATAAATAACATACCGTGTAAAATTAAATCAAGCGTTACCATTGATGAAAGGTTATTAATGTGTTGTAATGTTAAGGCTCCTACGATGGGTGAGAAAATTGAAATAATAATAAACGCTAATTGCAGTGAAACATAGTCCATCCAAATTTTCTTTTCGTTCATAATCTTAGCTCGAAAGACTCCTACAATTACAATTCCTGATGATAAAGCCCCAATAAAAGTGGCGATTGTAAGGAAGAATGGTGACATAATTTCATTTGCTTTTTCAGCTACTTGTCGTGAAAAAACATCACTACCACTATTCACATAATATCTAACATGTTTATCCTTATCAACATCCACCATCATAATTGCTTGGTTCTTTTGGAGTTCTTCTTCACCTTGCTTTTTACTAGTTACGAAATTGGACTTAAAAGTAAAATCTTTACTATCTTTAAAGCCCTCATATACTTGTCGGTTACCCGTAAAAGTTATGTCCAACTGATCGATTTTGTGTACTGACTGCTTGTATGTACCAATATAAATTCCAACCATAAATAGCGGATAAATAATACCTAAAAAAATTGAAAAAATAACTGGTTTCTTCGAAAAAAATGTTTTCATAAATTCTCCTTAAAAATTTAAATTCGGCAATAAAGAAACATTATACGCCTCTTTTTATAAAAACTAAACTATTTGCTGCTACATATACTTGTTAGTAATGCTTCCAAGTATCTTAAAAATTAAAAACATTTAAAGTTTGTGAACAAAAAAAACCGCAATCCCAAAGGAATTACGGCTTTTTCACAAAGTTCTAATTATTTTGCGATGATTGCGTTGTATTGTTCACGAGTGTAAACAGATACTTGACGCTTGTCACGGCCTTTACGTTCAAACTTAACAACACCGTCAGCGACAGCGTATAAAGTATCATCGTTACCACGACGAACATTTACACCTGGGTAGATGTGAGTTCCACGTTGACGGTAGATGATTGAACCAGCAGTCAATGATTGACCGTCAGCTACTTTAGTTCCAAGACGACGACCAGCAGAGTCACGTCCGTTGGCAGATGATCCACCCCCCTTGTGGTGGGCGAACATTGTAAGGCTTTCCATGTTCAATAACATTTTGAGCACCTCCATGATTTAGTTTAATTTTGATTTAGTAAAATTGAATTAGTCAGCAATGATGGCGCTAATAACAACCTTAGTGTATGGTTGACGGTGACCTTGCTTAGTGTGCATGTGCTTCTTAGGCTTGTATTTGAAAGTAACAACTTTCTTTTGCTTGCCTTGCTTTTCCACAGTACCTTCAACCTTAACACCAGCAACGAATGGTTCACCAATCTTTGCAGTGCGGTTCTTGTAAAGAACAACCTTGTCAAAAGTAACTTTTTCACCTGCTTCAACGTCAAGCTTTTCAACGTAGATGGCATCACCCTTTTCTACTTTGTATTGCTTGCCGCCAGTTTCAATAATTGCGTACACAGCCATATTGTGCACCTCCTTTGTGTTTTTCTTAGACTCGCCATAACACGCGCTATGCTTAAATACGTGATCCGTGCGGTTGTAGCAACACGTTAAAATACGTGAAACACAACATAGGTTATCATATCAAAAATTATAATATCAGTCAATATAAATTTATGAAATTATTTTATAATTGAACATCTTCATTGTCTTTTGAACGTAATAAATCCTCAATTGGCTCATTATTATGAATACGCTCAATTGCTAATGCAAACAATGGTCCTACTGATAATTGTGTTAATTTACTAAATTGCTTCTCTACTGGCACTTTAATTGTATCAGTAGTAATAAGTTCCTTAATCGGTGCATCACGTAAAATCTCAACTGAATTAGCTGATAATACCGCATGCGTTGCAACACCATACACTTCTTTAGCTCCGGCAAAATCCAACGCTTGTGATGAAGCCGACATTGAAAGACCAGTATCAATAATATCATCCACAATAATAGCACGTTTACCAGCAACATCCCCAATAATTGATGATGGCCCTGCTTCATTATTTTCATCATCACGATTATCAATGATTGCAATTGGTGCTTTAAGTAATTCGGCAAATTTACGTGCACGACTTACACCAGAATGTGATGGCGAGACAACAACGACATCATCTCCAACTAATTTACGGGTAAAGAAATAGTTAGCAAGTAATGGTGCACCCAATAGATGATCAATTGGAATATTGAAAAATCCTTGAACTTGATCAGCATGTAAATCAATCGTAATCAAGCGATCAACACCATTCATTTCAAGTAAACTAGCAATCAACTTAGCTGTAATTGGTTCACGAGAACGTGCTTTTCGATCCTGACGAGCATAACCATAATATGGCATCACAACATTAATTGTAGCTGCACTTGCACGCCGTAATGCATCAACCATAATCATCAATTCCATTAATGATGTATTAACGGGATCAGCAACAGATTGGATTACATATACTTCTGCTCCACGTACTGATTCACCAATTTGAATTTGAATTTCTCCATCGGCAAAATGGTTTACCTCTGCTTCACTTATTGAAACATTCAATTCTTCCGCAATTTTTTGGGCTAATGGTAAATTAGAATTAAGCGCAAAAAGCTTAACCTGTTTTTCTTCTGACATTTTCCTACCTCAATTTCACATTATAACAACTATAATTATCGCAAGCTCAACGATGTCTTGCAACTAACTTAATCAACTTTTTCAACAAAATCATATGGTGAGACATTTTCCATCCCAATCATTGGATCAATTTCATTATTTAATATCATATCGTCGGTTAGTATCGTTCCAAATACAACAGTTGGTTCAGCTAATTTTCCTGTTAATAATCCTTTATCTTTATTTGTATTTAAGGCCTGATAACTAGAAACCTCATCAAATAAATCTAACGACGTATTGGCCGCCATTTGTTCATTAATTGAACTAGTTGATAATGGCTTAGCTTGTTGATTAGCTTTTGTTTTATCAGGATTTAATTCACTTTTAGAATTAATTAGTGCTTTAGCTTTAATTAACTCTTCCGTGTCATTTTTTATAATAACACTTTCTTCACCACTTAAGACTTGTTGAATTCGTTGTTGAAGTGTGCTTGCCCGGTGTGCTCCGACGTTATTTACACCACGTTTAAATGCATCAGGTTCACCAATCAAGATTAACATCTCACTGGCACGTGTAATTCCTGTATAAATCAAATTACGTTGCAACATTACTGAGTATTGTTGCACCATTGGCATAATTACTAACTTAAATTCACTCCCTTGAGCTTTATGAATTGAAGTTGCATATGCTAAAGTCAACCTTTTCCATTCTGACCTTGGATATGTTATTTCACCAGCATCAAAGGCAATTGTTAGTTGATCAACTTTTTCAACGTTTCCTTTATCAGTCTTTAAAGTTAAACCCACAATTTGGCCAATATCTCCATTAAACACATTACTTTCAGGACTATTAACTAAATGTAATACCTTATCACCAACGCGAAATTTTTGCTGATTAAATTCAACCTCACGAGTCTTTTTAGCATTTAACGGGTTTAAGATATCTTGCATAACTTGATTTAAATTATCAATTCCTGCTAAGCCACGATACATAGGTGCTAAAACTTGCATGTCATTAAAAGCAAATCCCTTCTGTTGTGCTCGTTGAACAACTTTTTCAATCACACTTGGAATTTGATTGGCATGAGCAGCAATAAATGTCCGATCTGACTGATTAATTGTCAAATTATCTGGTAAATCACCATCCTTAATGGCATGGGCTAAAGGAATAATTGAACTTTCGTTAGCTTGGCGATAGATATGTGTTAATTCAACTTGTTTAAATGTGTTACTTGCTAATAGATCAGCAAATACTTGTCCGGGGCCAACTGATGGTAATTGGTCTTTATCACCGACGAAAATTATTTGCATTTTAGTCGGAACCGCACTCATCAAGGTATTGAAAAGTAAAATGTCAACCATTGACATTTCATCAACAATTAGTAGCAATCCTTTTAATTCTTCAACATCCGGAGCTTCATTTCGCTCACGACCAGTTAAACCTAGCAGTCGATGAATAGTCTTGGCTGGTAGGCCAGTTGTTTCGGTCATTCTTTTAGCCGCTCGACCAGTAGGTGCGGCTAAAAGAATTGGAAAATTATCTTCTTTGTAAGCATTTACATCAAGATCGACTTCATGTAATAGTGCAAATGTTGCTACTAACCCATTCACAATTGTTGTTTTACCCGTACCTGGTCCGCCAGTAAGTACAAAAACTGGTGCATTGATACCATCGATAATGGCTTGTTTTTGCAAATCATCGTACTTAATTTTAAACATCTTTTCAACTTTTTTAATAGTTGCCAAAATACGTTCATTACTATAAGTAATTAGATTTTTTTGGCATGATGTTTGAACTAATTGCGTCGCACTCTGCCATTCTGCTAAATATAAACTAGCTAGGTAAACTTTTTCGCCATCCGCAACAACTCGTTGACTAGTAACTAACTTTAATAATGCTTCTTGAACCTGTGATAATGTAATCTCAACTTGCACACCAACTGATAATAATTGTCGTGCACCTTGTAAGACATCATTAACATCGCTATAAACATCACCGCTATTAAAACTTTGTTGATCTAGTGTTGCTAAAATCCCCGCCTCTATTCGAATGGTACTATCCATTTTAATGCCAATAACTCTTGCAACTTGGTCAGCTCTTTTAAAACTAATCCCGTCAATATCTTCTACAAGTTGATATGGATTACGATGAATAACCTCAAGTGCTTCATTTTGATATTTCTGATAAATTGCTGTTGCAAGTGTTGAGCCAAAGCCATATTGATTTAGACCGATTACAACTTGTTCCATCCCATTATTTAACTTTAATTGTTCAACTAAATTCGTAATTACAGCTTCCTTCAAATTTAAAGGTGCTAATCTACTGGGGTCCACTAAAATTTGATTAATTGCATCTAATCCTAACAGATCAACAATCCGTTCAGCGGTTTTTTCACCAATCCCCGTGAAACTGTCACTGGCCAAATAATTAATTAATCCACTTTCTGTAGTGGGCCCTTCTGATTGATAATTAGTTACTTGAAACTGTTGACCATACTTTGCATGTTGTACAATTTTACCAAAAAAGCGGTACGTGTTTTCTTCTCGCAGTTCACCAAATGAACCAGTCGCAACTATTTCAGGTTCTGCCCAATCAAAATTATTCTCCAACACTTTTAATAAGACTACTTTATAGAAACTATCTGCAGCCGCAAAAAAAATTGTTGTAACCTTACCTAATAAGTAAGGTTGCTCTGTTTGGTCTTCAAATAATGATAATTCATCGTTCATGGTGACTCCTTTTAAATAATTTATCTATTTATTTTGGCGGCTATGAATAACAGTTGCTATTTCATCAACTCGTTGTTTATTATCCGCGTAATACTTACTATCCAATTGCTCAACCCGTGCAAATAAGGCGGCACTTGGTCGATTGAGCGTTAGGGCTATAATACCACGGCCAAATAAAGCAGCTACATTATCAGTATCATAACTAAGTGCACGTCGGTATTCAACATCTGCTTTATCAAAATCTCCTAACGCTAGCCAAATGTCACCAACTAATATTAGTATCTTTACATCATCGGGTAACATTTCTTGGGCGGTCAATGCATAAACTAATGCTTGTTGATATTGTTTTTGTTGCATAAAACTTTGTGCTATCATTACAAACGCATCGCCTTTAATCGTATTATCAATAATTTTTTGATAATACTTCATTGCTTTTTGATATTCACCAGCCCCATAGTAGACGTTACCTAGGGTATACAGTAAACTTTGTTGGGCTTTAGCATCCGTTTTAAACAATCCTAGTGCTTTCATAATTAACTCCTCAGCACTTGCATAATCAGCTATTTGAACTAATACTATGCCCAAATCGTTATAATTACGCCAATCATTAGGATTTTTATTAATCATGCTGACCAATTTTTTAATTGTTTGATCAACTTCATTAGCAAGTATACGTCGTTTCTCTTCCATATCATCTTTTACCTATTTTAAATCGTATCCGTTGCACTTTTAGGAGCACTTAGATAATCTGTTTGATTTCGAATAATCTCTGTATAATGTTCATTATCCATAGTTTCTAAAATAGTCAATGAAGTATTACTAATACCCCCACGGGCACGTAGTTCAGCCAATGGAACTCCTAATAAAGCCCCGACTCCAGCTGTAATTGCTGCTCCATGTGATACAAACAATAAGTTCGCATCGGCTTTATTAGCTGCAACTGCATTATGAACTGTATTAGTAAAACGTTGGATTACTTCTTCAAAAGATTCTGCACCAATTTGAGGACCGTCCCATAATTTAGGGTTCTCACGAAACCCAATGTATAGTTCAGGATACTGCATTTTAACATCAATAAATTTTTGCCCTTCCCATTTACCAAGAGCAAATTCCTTCAAGCCACTCTTTAAAGTTAGCTGCGGATTACCTACCAAATAGGGCCATAATTCGATAGCTGTCTGACGAGCTCGCTTAATTGGGCTAGCGTAAACACGCTCAAATATGATGCCTTCAGCACGAAGATAAGTTCCTAACTGTTCAATTTGATGCCAACTTTCATTTAAAAGTTCAGAATCTCCATTAGCACCTTGATAACGTCCTTCAAGGTTCCACTCCGTTTTACCGTGTCGTACAAAATACACTTTTGTCATCACTATTCCTCCGCTATGGTATTAATATTTAGTATATCATATATCAAAAATACAATACTTATCGAAGTTAAATTGATAATATTATGCTAAATATAAGTAAATAGATGTTTGCAAAAAATAATAAAAGGAACTTTGGCATAGCTCAAACAATCTAAAAATAGACCCAAAAAGGCCAATGCGGAAATAAATTTTTCCTGGTCTTTTTGGGTCTATTTCAAATATATCTAACTTCAAAAGTATGTTTTGATAGCAAACTACTGCTAAAAAGCAGTTATACCATCGAACTTTGTTTTTTATATTAACTTTTTTAATTACTTATTTAGCATTGTATTTTAAAACACTAAGCCGATGATTATTCTGTGATTCAACACTAGAATTATCTGCTACTAATAGAGCAATCATGACATACAGTATAAAACTTGTTTTTGAGTACGACGTATATCGTGCTCGCCATTCATCAGCATATTTTCCTTTAAATCGTCGTAAACCTTGGAACGAATAAAAATTTGTTCCAAATTGATAAACCAAATTAGCAATTCGCTCTTCAGTAAAGCTACGATAATACGTTCCAACATTCGCTAATGGTGCCATACCAAGATTAAAATCTATATATCCTTGTTCTTGCATATAGGTAAACAACTTAATAAACATGTAGTCCATTACGCCAGAAGGTGCTGCATCATTGAAGCGCATCAAATCAATTGAAATTTCAATGTTGTTATTACTATCCATAATTGTTGTAAATGCCACTATTTTGTCATCTACATCTTGAACAATCGCAATCGGTTGTCTTTGTAAATAACTTTCATTGAAGAAACCTAATGAAAAGCCTTTCTCTTTTCGGCCGTGCAGCCAATCATCGGATACTTTACGGATATCTTGTATAAATTCTGTATCAAATGGTGGTTGGATAATACTAAATTTAAACCCTTCACGTTCAAGCTTATTACACATCGTTCGTTCAGCTTTACGTTTTTTACCAGCTAAGGTAAATTCTGGCAGTTCAATATGTGCTTCCTCTCCCATTTTGATAAAGTTAAATCCAAACTCGTGCGCAAGCATTGCTATTTCTTGTGAGACTTCATAAAAAACTGGATCATAACCCAAATCATCACTATCATGGATGAATTGTTCAATCGCCAATGGAAAATCAACGGAATTTCCGATTAAGTCACCCATTACAATCAACTTATTATTTACCGCTCTAAATTGAATTGCGACCGTATCTTCTTGGTTAGCATTTTGATAGAAATAAATACGCTTATCATTTAGATATGCTAATTGACTTGTGGAATTACCATTAAAAGTTGCAATAATATTATCAAGTCGTTGTTCATTTCCTTGCATTTGCTCACCGGGAACAATCCGATGACCTTCAAAGAAACGCTCAATTATAAAGGTAATGATTGTCACCATTACAATTGCAATGGCTCCTGATACCCAAACACTCATTGATGGGAATAAGATGAAATCAAGATGTTGCGGGCGAATAAAGCGAATATTTTTAAGAGCTGGTAAACTATAAACGCCGATAACTACATAAATGATTACAAGTATTGCCCAGATGAAACCATCAATAGTTCGTGCCTCCCAAGAATAGACAAATTGTTTGCGGAATAAACGTTTGCGGCTCAACCATACTAATAACATTAAAATAATCGCAAAAGCGACTGATAAATACGAAACTTCGTGATAAATCATATAGATAAGTGTAAATAGTAAAATTATTAAGGTTGGGTACAAAGCACGTTTAACTTTTGAAGTAATTCCTCGTGCTACCATTAATAACATGAATCCTAAAAGAATACTTGGAAATTCAGAAATAATATTAGCAGACCATGGGTTTAAACGACGTAACCATTTCCAATACGTAAATGCATCAGGGACAGTTGCGTATAAAATCATTATCACTCCAGAAAAATATAGCAAACCACTTACAATGCGATGCCCAATTGACATTAATATTTCGCCAGGAACATTATTATATCGCTCATTAAAAGTACTTCCAAAGCTATGAACTAATAATATTAAACCGATTGCGAATGGAATGAAATAATAAGCAATTCGATATAATAGTAACCATGCTAAAGCAAGTTCACGATTAACACCTAATTCGCTTAAACCAAGAATCATAATGACATCAAAACTACCAATTGAACCTGGAATTAAAGAACAAATCCCAATTATTGTAGCGGCTATTAAGAGTGGTAATACTTGATGGAAGGGAACAGGCATTCCAAGTGCCCAACCAGCAACAAAAAACGTTACAACAACTCCAGTCCATTCAAGAATAGAAATTCCGGTTACCTGTAACTTAAATTTTGTAGTTATAACATTTTTATTTAAAGTTGACGTTATCCAAACAAACGGAATATAAAGCGTACCCCCAACTAACCAAATCCAAAAATTGCCTACATAATCAGTAGCTACCCCAGTGAATACCATAATTAGTGCAATCAAGCTATAAAACGATAACCCGGACATAATAAACATAAATAGTCGTGTTAAAGTTGCGCCAAATTGCTTATTTTCTATTTTTTTGCCATAAAACTCAGTTCGAAGGCCAACACTGACAAAGCCGCCAAAACCAGCTAGATTATTAATTGTATTAATCACCCAACTACTTTCAAATAAATAGCTGAATTTTAATTTGTTATGTAGTGTTTTATTGAGTAAGTGATCATACGCCACCATTGGCGAGACCCCTATTAACCCTACAACAATTACCAAGATAATTTTCCAAATTGCAATACCACCAAATTGTCGTGCCAGTTCACCTGGCGAAATCGATTTACTAATTGAAATGATTTCAACAAAAACTGCTAGTGTAACAGTTGCAAGAAAAATTATTTCCAACCACTTTGAATATTTATGAAATAATGCTTTTATTTTTCTCATTTATTGCCCTCTCTTTAATAAACTCAACGACTTTCTTAGCAAATAAAATTGGATATGTTCTCCCATATGAATGATGCCCACCACTAATAATTTTTAGTTCACCATTAGGTAGTTCAGCGGCAATCCGTTTTGTATGTGACAAGCGGACAACATCATGATTGCCACTTATCACTAAAGTAGGTACTTTAATTGCATGTAAATCCGACCAGGTAATTGGTATGTCTTGCATCAAGAGCTTCTGAATCTGTGCATAGCGCCTAAATTTAGGTGCAATAATACTAATTATTTTAGTTATCCAATACATAATTTCATCAACTATTCGAACCCACAATAATAACCCTGATGTTTTGATATTACCCGCATTTAATACTAAGCTTGCTAACCTTTGTGGATAATTTTTGGCAAAGACCAATGCAACATTAGCACCATCGCTAAATCCCATAATTGAAGTCTTGTCAATATTTTCAGCATCTAAAAGAGCTACCAAATCAGCGGCAATCTGTTCAAACGTTAAATTTTTAGCAGCATTACTTGACTGGCCATGTGCTCGACTATCAAAAGTAATTACTTGAAAATCACGGCAATAAATTGCTAATTGTGCATCAAAGTAATGCCTGTTACTGGCATTACCATGAATTAAGACTAAATTTTGTGCATTTTTACGTGGATAAAAATCATAAATAATACGAGATTCATCTTCAGTTATTAAAACCTTCTCCACTCTTTTCACCTCACCAACTTTTAAAGTTAAAAAAGGGCGTTTTGTCAACTGACAAAACGCCCTTCTAAACAATTAGTGTTTAGATGCCTTTTTCCCATGCCAACCTGTGAAACCACCTTTAAGAATATATACTTCAGTATATCCTTCTTTATGTAATTTTACTGCTGCACGAGTTGAAAGACGTGTGGTTGTATCATATAGTAAAACTGGTCGATCTTTACGTAAAGCAGCCAAACTTTGCGCAAACATTTGATAAGAAATGTTTCGAGCCCCCATAATGTGGGCATTGCGATAATCAGCATTTTCACGCAAGTCGATTACTTGACCCGCTGAAATTAATTCACCAAATTGCGCTTCATCAACATACTTTGCTGCACGTCGACCTACTATGTACCAGTATACATAATAAACGACAAATAAAATAATGATAATACTCAAAACTAAATTCAACATCTATCTATAAGTTCCCTTCAAAAAAAATATCAATAAATCTATTATACCAATTATTTTAAGATTAAAACATAATTCTATGTAAATAAAAAACTGACTAAGTATTCCTACTTGGCCAGTTTTAATTATGCTTATTCTAGTTACGAGCAAGTGATGCAGCACCAATAACACCAGCATCGTTTCCTAATTCTGCAAGCTTAACTTTCGTTGACGTACGAACAGTTGCAAATGCAAATTGTTTAAAGTTTTCTTCAATACGGTTACGTAAGAATTCACCAGCAGCAGATACACCACCACCAATAACAACTGATGAAGGGTTCAAAATATTTGAAATATTTGCTGAGGCAAAACCTAAGTAATAAGCAACTTTGTTTACTACTTCATTAGCTAAAAAATCACCATCTTTAGCTAGATCAAAAACAATCTTTGAAGTTACTTCATCACCATTATCAACTAGTGCTTTAAGTTGTGATTTACCAGCGTATTGTTCAGCAAAGTCGTGTGCTAAGTGGACAACCCCAGTTGCTGAAGCATATTGCTCAAGACAGCCATGATTTCCACAAGTACATAGGTATCCGTTAGGTTCAACAATCATGTGACCAACTTCACCACCAGCTCCGGCAACACCATGGATTAAATCCCCATTAGCGATTAAACCACCACCAACACCTGTTCCAAGTGTAATAAAGGCTACGTCTTGAGCGTTATTACCAGCACCACGCCATTGTTCACCTAAACCAGCAACGTTAGCATCATTATCAATCGTTAATGGTAAACCTGTACCAGCTTCGATTTGTGACTTAACGTTTTGTACATTTTCAGCACTCCAGTTTAAATTAAAAGCTCCTGAA
Source organism: Periweissella fabalis (assembly GCF_012396505.1). Classification (GTDB taxonomy): domain Bacteria; phylum Bacillota; class Bacilli; order Lactobacillales; family Lactobacillaceae; genus Periweissella; species Periweissella fabalis. The sequence goes on from NZ_JAAXPN010000001.1 coordinate 582,991, forward strand.
ACAGTTCCGTTTTCACGGTTAACAGTTCCTGGAGTTCCCATACCGATACCAATGATACGTTCTTTATCTAATTGGTAAAGGTCAAGGTGGTGGTTGATTGAATCAATAATATCAGGGACGATGTGTGATCCGTCTTCTAATACGTTTGTCTTAACACTCCACTTTTGTTGAATTTCACCTTCAGCAGTTAAAATTGCGAACTTGATAGTTGTACCACCAAGGTCCACACCAATGAGTTTGTCTTTAGCCATAATCTAAACTTTTCCTTCTCTGTAAATAAAAATGCTTGTAAGAAAATTGAAATTTTCAATACTTTTATTATCGCATGGATGAAAGCGCTTTTTCAAGTAATTTTTAATAAAACATTTTTTACCTTGAACTTTCAAACCATTTAATAAGCTGTTAACTCAATATTATTTAGTATCCTTCACCTTAATTTGAGCAGCTGTACCAGTTACTATCATTGTTAATATTGTTGCTAAGATTACACCAATCATTGGATTGATCTTTAAACCAAATGGTATCAAAATACCTATAGCTAATAATAATGCACCAATATTGTAGGTAATAACCCACCAAAAATTGCGTTTAATTTTATTATTTGCCGCCTTAACCAAAGTTAAAAGTTGCAAAATATCAATAGGATTATCATTTACACTAACTATATCAGCGGCTTGAATTGCTATGTCAGTTCCTGCACCAATAGCAATCCCTAGATCGGCTTGAGCAAGCGCTAGACTATCATTAACTCCATCACCAATCATCATTACTGCACCAGCTTGCTGATATTCACATACAAGCTGAGCTTTAGCATCTGGCTTCAATTGTGCCTTAACTTCAGGAATTGCTAAACTTTGTGCTACCCGCTTTGCCATCACCGGGTTATCACCAGTCAACATTACCGGGGTTATTCCAAGCTTTTTTAATTCACGAATAAACTTGATTGCGGAGCTTTTTACTACATCACCTTGAGCAACAATACCGACCACTTTGTTTGTTGTTACCAAGAAGCTCACAGAGTTCCCAGCATCTGCTAATTTGTCAAAGTAATTTTGGTCAAAGGTAATCCCATTTTCAATCAAATAATCAATTGCAACCAATGCAAATCGTTGATTATTAATTACCCCTGTCACACCAACCCCAGGTTGATTTTCAATTTCAGAACCTCGCATTAAACCAACTTTTTTATTTTTAGCCATAGTGATAATTCCTTGGGCTAATGGATGCGTTGATCCATTTTCAAGTGTTGCCATAATTGCTAAGATATCAGAATCACTATATTCATCTGAAATTGATTTTAGCGTTCGAATTTTAAAGTTTCCCTCAGTTAATGTCCCCGTTTTGTCCATCAAAGCATATTTAAGATTTGGTACTTTACTTAATGGTTGCAAATGTTGAACTAATAACCCACTATGTGCCGCTAAAGTCATTAACCGGTCGGTAATTATTGGTATTACTAACCTTACTGTATGTGGGCTGGCAATCACTAGTACTGACACAGCTAACGGTAAAGCATTAAAAATTCCTGTATATAACGTCCCAAAGATTAATACACTGATTGCTAAAATCATGGTCAAATAAAACACGTACTTTTCGATTTTAGCTGCCTGTATTTGTACAGAGCTTTTTTGAGCCTGTGCTTGAATTAGCATTGCCTGCATTTTGGCTATAAAACTATCATTTTCAAGATGTGTTACCTTAATTGTGATTGTTCCAATATCATTAATTGAGCCGCCAATAACTACATCATCAACTTGCTTAACAACCTGATTTACTTCACCAGTTAGCATTGACTCATTGACCGTAGTTTCACCCGCAATAATTATTCCATCTGTTGGTATTGTAGCCCCGCTTTGAATTCTTAAGTAATCACCAACTTGCAAATCAGTTATTGCAACTGTATCTATTTCACCATTATCGCCTACTCGTTGCACCTGTTGTGGTAATAATTTTGCTAAATCTTCTGTTGTAGTACCAACTTTAATCAAAGTTTGTTTTTCAAAAATTTGTCCTACAAGCATAATATCGACCAAGACTGCTAGTCCCAAGAAATACTCGCCAATAAATCCGCTTGGGTGTATGTAATTTATCACAGTTAGATAAGTACTATACATATACGTCAATGTGAGCCCAATTGTACTAAGCAACATCGTGCTAGGTTGCTTACTTTTGACTTCTCGCCACGCAGCCTTAATAAACGGTAACCCACCATATACATAAATTAATGTACTGAGTCCTAAAACTATCCATGTTTGGTATGGTATATTTTGTAGCGTGAATGGTAACGTTAGCCCAATTGGTTTAGACAATAAAATAATTGGTATCGTTAAAACAATTGAAATCACTAGCGTAAGCTTAAGGCGATTAATAACTGATTGCTGTTGTTTATGGTTATCAGCATTTAATCGTTTTTTTGCTTGAGCTTCTAATACTTGATTATTTAGGTTATCTTTTACCCGTGAAACGGTCCCCATATCTTGTATATCATCTTTTAATATATCCCCATCCAAATCTTGATCAGTTGGTTTATCACGTCTTAAATCGCTAATTAACTGTTTTAGTTGCTCATCAGTTAATTTATTTTTGGCCATGGTTTTTGTCCTCCCAAATTTTTGTATTACCTCATAATTACTGACAAAAGCATGTCCTACTAGTGCCATCGACATCTAGTTTACAATTGTAGTTTATCATTATATTTTAGCGAATTAATTATCGTTCGTAAACAAGGAAAGATAATGATTATTTTGAATAACATAATAAAAATAGTGATTCAAAAAGCATGATTAAATACTTTCTTGAATCACTATTTAATTACCTCAAACATTTTTCATACTTACAAATATTTCTAAAATTTATGACTATATATTTTCATTGCTATTTAAATAAAAACGATTAAATCCATATTCACGTTGTAATTCTAATTGGCGACACTCATGCAAATAATCTTGGTACGTACTTTGGCGACTTGCAATGGGAATTTTTTGCCATGCTAAAAAATCTTTGTGACCACCATTATTGACAATATCAACATATTGGCCACCACGATTATAATCCTTTTCGTAACGCCAAAAACTGGTTGCTTTACGCCTAATTTGTGGATCTTTTGGATGATCAATATCTAACAAGCGATGTGATCGATGCTGTGGCTGGCCATAATTAAATGACTCTGTATTAGCAACTTGTTCTAATTCAGCTAACGTATAGTGATCGGGATTACTATCGATTTTCCCATTCGACAATATTCGATAAACATTCCATTCACTTATAAATTTACCAGTATGCAAATCAACAATAAATTCAACCATTTTTGTGTGCTGTGATACTTGGACTTTCATATTTTTGGGAAAAGTAAATTCTTGATGATATCGGTTGTGATAATTTGCGCCTGTTCGATAATCTAATCCGACACCTAAAGCATGTACGTAAGCTCTTAACTTTTCGTAATCATTTTCACCATTTTGATGTCTAATAAATTCAATACACTGCCGATCAAGATAACTTCTAAAAGCATGAATTTGATAAGCTAATTCTCGTGTCTCATTAGATATAGTTAAATATGGAGCCCCTTTTGTATATATATCTAAAGAATACTTTGGAAATGCATGCTGAATAGTTTTACGCAAAATTGTTAAAAAATAACTTGTAGGTGTTAAACAAGGATCGATTTTATATGGCCCTGTTAACTGTAGAAAGTCAAATTCATCCCGATAAGCTTGTAATTGAGCTAGCATTAATTGTAACTTTTCTTTTGCACTTAAATTACTTGTTTGAAACATTTTTGTATAAACCGGCGAGCCGATTAAATAAGTCATTGCGTCGATTAAAACTTGCTGTTGGCGCTTCTTTTCAGGCGTGATAGCATACTTCTTACCTTGTTTAATATAACGACAATAAACTTTAATAGCTGCTTGATCCCATCCAATGTTAATCAATCGCTTAACCGCTTGCATCAAATTGTACCATTCTTGATCTGAAATATCTTTAGTCTGTATGATACCCACGCTATGGTATTGATGCCACTTACTCAACCATCCCATCTTGATCATTGCCCCCCTTCCAGTCAAAAGCTATTACACTAACTTTGATTATATCAAAAAGGGGGCGCTTCATAGCGGTAATTTGATTCTAAAACGGGGCTTAAAATCTCGATATACTCGGAATTTATACAAATCGGGATTTTTCAATATCGTGCACCTTTTGTAACAGCAACTCTTCTGATTGGTAAGCTATATTTCATTTAATTAATAACCACTCATTAATTCATGTTTTGATAGGTGCTCAATTCTTTTTTGAAATTTTTCTAATGATTCAGGATTATCTTGACTCATCCACGTTGACACCATTGTAGTTAATATAGTGACAAAATATTCTAATGTTAAACTATCACTTTTTTGAATTTCTAAATTATTTAGAATTATTCTTTTATACCGATTATTAATAAACTTAACCCAAATACCACTAATATAAGGTCTTGTATAAAGCAAATTTAATTCGAAATGCTTTTCATATAAAGAAGGTGCCAATTCAAATATAAAAATAGCTTTAAGATCCTTACTTTCAGCCATTTTCTCCTCAACATTTTTAACAATACTTTGATCAACACGATTGATAAACACATATATTAAATCATCAAACGTTGAAAAATGCTTTTCAATATCAATTTGACTAACATTCGCAATCTGTGATATTTTCGATAAACTTGGCTTTTTACTAGGTGAATCAACCATACTTTGACCAAACGCATCTAAAATTTTATTAATTTCATTCGAAACGCGATCTTTTGCTATATTGGCAAAAAAATAATCAATTGATAAATTATACTTCGCAATTATAGTAAACATCATATCTGCCGTCGGTTCACTTATACCTCTTTCCCATTTTGAAATTAACTGATACGAAACAAATAAATCTTGAGCTAATTCTAACTGTGTTAAATTATTAACTTTCCTCAGTAATTTAATACGTTCACCTATATTAATAACGCTGTCCCCCTATGTACTAATTATATGTTTCACATTTTTTTGAAAAAGGCAATAACATTTTAATCAAATAACTAACCTATTTGATTATATATTTTTATTTGAACAATTGATACCATAAAGTATGTTGATATGTTACTAATGTCGATATCCTTTAAATTCAATACTACTCTCTTCTGTATTGAATTTAAAAAGTTTCACTTAGCCACTAAATCATATTATATATCTTATATCAACTAATTTCCTAAAGCATGGCTTCAACGGGGGGAAGTACACCAGCCATTAGTATCAAAATAAAATTCGGGGGGATTTTATTTTGAAATTAAGAACATATTAATTTAGCTTATACAACCAAAGCTAAATTAATATGTTCTTTTATATGTAAATACGTATATACATGATTAAAAAAATATTAAAGTTCTATAATTTTTGATACTGATGGCCATGACTCTAGTCGTGGGTATCAGTATCATTTTTATTCTAATTACATTGTTTCATAAAAAAGAGTACAAAAATAGAGACAGCTGCACACCGAAATGAAAGGCCCCATCTCCATTAGTAATTATCTCAAATTTGCACTCGACTTGTAAGACCAAAAGTTAGAAAACTACCCTACATTTGGTGACAAACCAGGTACTATATATAATCATAAAACCTATATGTCATCATGTCATGAATAAAAATGGTTTTAAGAACGTTAGTATTCAACATAATCATACTTCTAGACACATGAACGTATTAAACACTAGGAAGCAAAAATACATTTATCTATCCAAAATGTAAAAAGACTGCTTTATCTACAGTTGAAGACGTTCCTCCCAACGATCATATCTCATTAATTGTAAAGCGTACCGCGGCTGGTGAATTAATTAAATACTTACTTCTAAATACATTGTCAAGAGTTATGAAGTTTCTTTCAACAGCGTTCAACGAGCAAGTACACTCTAGTTTGGTTTAATTGACTGCCACAATATACAACCTTCGATGATTTTCAATCTGACTCATTCGCTAAAGCGGGTATGAGCATTATTATTGTAAATATCTTAAGACATCGGCTATTAGACATCATTAAATTGTACTAATATTGTTTGGTTACTTTAGCCAATATAATATTTAAGCGTGTTAGGGCGTTAAAAGAGTTACTGTTGATTTATTTACATCATATCGTAAGGTAATTCATGAACTATTTCCTAACGCCGTGATTATTGCTGACCGTTTTCACTTAGTGACTCAAGCATATCAAACTTTAAATATATTGCGTATTAAAGCAATTAAACAAGTTAAAACTGATCCTCCTGAATACCCTCAATTAAAAAGATTTCATCACCTTATTTAAAAGACAGTAATGGCCTAAACTACGAGCACCATACTAAACGCATCAACTATCGCTATACCTACTTTATCGATTCAGAAATTGCTGATTGCATTCTCACTTTATCCCCCGAAGTTCGTATAGTCTATGAATTTTATCAAAATATCATCTATACTCCTAAATAGCGTGACAGCACTTATTTAGCAATATGTTCTTCACAATAACACCAACCTACCATCACAAATGACGAAAGCTCGACGTACTATTCAAAAAGTTTACATTGAAATCCTCAACAATTTTAAATATGTTTCTTCCAACGTGCCGATTGAAGGTATGAAGAATAAAATTAAAGTCATCAAACGAATGGGACGGCTTTCGTAGCTTCGAGAATTTCCTCAAACGAATTTTAATTGCATTAAATATTCATTTTTTACCATGAATTACAAAAAACGGCTATCTCGAATCTTGAGCTAGTCGCTTAACCGAATAAACGGATTTATTTAATCCTATCAATACTATTTGACTTAGAATAACAAACAATAGTTGCTTGTTATTACCTTTATTACCTTATATATTAAATATAATTATCATTAATGAGAATTAGTGTCATAAATACGAAGCTAATTTATAATTAATAAATTAGCTATAGCTATCTCATATTGTGCCAACAATTGTGTCCAATAATCATATTCAAAAGTGGACAATAATAATTTATGTTGTTCAACTAAATTTTTAGATGCCATAATTAGTTGCATTTGATCGTTCGGCCGACTGAAATTTTTCATATATTCCAGCAAATTTTTTACTAAAATGTTATCAAACGTTTCATGCCCTATTTCGTTTAGAAAGCTTTGAATTTCTTCTAATGTCTTTTTTGATGATGCTAAATCATCAGCAAAATATTGTAACATTGCGACATCCAACCAAATACCAAAAACAATTTTCAAGTCAGTCGAATGCACATACTTAAGTTGTTGTTTAATCCATGCTTTAACCAAGAAAAAATTACTATTACGACCATAACCATCTTTCTGATCAATGGTAAAATCAACGTACACAAGATATAAAATCACATCAAATAATGAAAAAGTTTCAACTTTTTCAAAGTAGTTTTCCAAGCGTTCCTGCTCGATATTCTTTGAATTATGTTGACCTTTATATTCCAAAGCGTAGTAACATAAAATTAAGCGATATATATCATCTTGTTCACCTAGCTTGCTTTGTTTCATTAATTCTTCTTCTAATATATGATTGCGCCCTTGGTTGGCAAGTTTACTATTAGTACCTGGGTATGCTGTGACCAATAAAACATCTAAAAATTCTTCAGTATGGGGTACTAACAAGCTTAAAAATTCTGAATTAGTAAGCCCAATAATTTTTTTAATACCTAACACAAACTCCAATGGTAAATCAGTTTCGTATTGCAACCAACGATAATATCTTGATCTCGATAAGTTTAATGTTCTTTCGAAGCGTTGCACTTTAATGCCTTTAGCTTTACGAATCTTTTCAACTTCATCGCGCTGAATTCCCACTGCCATTACGCTTGTCTCAGGTACTTCCAATGTTGGACATCTCTCTAATACTACGCGACTTAATCCTAACAAAGGTTTCATACAGCCTACCCCCTAAAATAACTATAAAACTGGTACAAAGTACTAGATAAGATAATTATCCCCACGATAATTGAAACAATTATTTGTACTTTATTTTTCTTTTCTACGGATTTATCAAAAACCTCCTCGCGTTCTTTATCGAAGCGATTTTGAATATCTTGATCTAAATTTAATTTCATATATATCCACCACCCTTTGGATATCTTAGTGTTACTGCTTAGTTATTGATAATTAACTTATCATGTGGCACATCTTGTGGAATTTTGTTGGCCATTTCTTCAGATAAAACCACATGTTGCACATACTCAATTTCATTTGTAAAAATTTGATAGAGATTGCCTTTTATGTGGCCAGATTCATCAATCGGATCTTCATTTAAATATAATGTATTTTGCGAATTTGTTTTCTTTAATGCCAATAATTCAATCCCCATATAATTAATACCAATTGTATCCTTTGGCCCTACTAATTTAGCTAATTGGTCTTGGTAAAATTCGGCATTATTTTCATAAGTAGCCACAAGTTGTTTTGTCTTTACATCATACACACGGATGTAATTCAAGTTACCTTGATAAAAGAAATAACGCACCGCTGCAAATTGATTTTCATCATAAAAATCAATTTCTTGGATTTCATTGCGAGTGTAAAAAAGATTGCTAAATAGGAAACCATCACTAGCATATTCCTCAATATAATCCAATTCACCTTTAGTATTCAGATAACGAACTTCTTTTACAATTCTTCGACTATTTGGATATGTGTATACTTCACCAATCGTCAAACCATCATTGATGATTGAAATGGATCCATCACGATTCATTGTAATTTCAGCTAAATCAACCGTTGGAAAATTATTAAAAAAGAAGCCCTCTTTTGAAGATTTATATTCCAACCGTTCAGTTAATTGATCAATTAAACTAGTTATTTTAATATTTTCTTGTTCTACAATTTTGCCTAAAGTTGGTGATGGAGCGAGCATCACTACCGTTCCTTGATTTTTTTCCATGCGCACTTTGCTAGTCGCCCAAATTTTATCGCCAGTATTAATAATGTTTAAAAGTTCATAGTTCATCAATTAAATCCCCCCATTTTTTAGCTAACACACTGTCTTTAAATTCAGAAACAGATCGACGTGCATTTCGCACTAGATTTGTGTAGTTAGCAGCTAACATCTTTTCACCAGCCTTAGCTAATTGTTTCACAGAATAATCGTCATTTCCACGATCAAAACTTGCTAAGAAACCATTTTCACCATCATTAATAAGTTCAAGTGCTCCAAAACGTGCATTGAAAGATAGGATTGGTAACGCTGCATTCAATGCTTCAATGTAGGTTAACCCAAACCCTTCCGAGAAAGACCCAGAAATAAAGGCATCGTATTGTGGATAAATTTCATCAACATGATTTGAATGACCTTTCAACTTAATGTAATCACCCGCTGAAAGTTCCAAGATAACTTCCTCAATTTTATTCTTAGTTTCACCTTGACCATATATATCAAGGCTAACTTTATGACCTGCTTCATGTAATTTAGCAATTGCGCGGACACATAAATCAATATGTTTCTCTTCCGCTAATCGTGAGACACTGACAAACTTAAAGATGCCATTATTTTTCTTTTGCACTTTAGCTTTTGGCTTTTTATCACGAATTCCCCCTACCGGAATCGCAACAATCTTATTCGTATCATTTGGAAAATCAACCAATAAATCTTTTCGTTGGAGTTTGGTTGCCACAACCACTCGATCAACTTTGTCCATATGCATTAACATATATTCGTAGTAGTTATTCCATAATGGATGTTTAGGATCATCGCGATCAGAAAGGTGATCAGCGTGGACCAATTCAACAATTTTAATTCCTAAATCACGCATTTTATATAAGGCAGCTTCTGATTCCTCACCACGGTCAATGATAAACGTGTTTTTACCATCATAATATGCATTTAATTGTTCAAAGAAAAACTTTTGTAATAATACTTCATTTTCAAAATACAAGTGTTGCCCTTTAAAATCAAACAAATGAATACTTTTAATTAAAAATTCACGGTGTGGTTCATTATCATATTCAAACATCACCATGCGTTTACCAGTCTGTGCATTAAAGATTTCAACGCGTGCCGTACTTACTAGTAACATATTGGTTTTTTTCGGATCTGGAAACTTAACCATATGTTCAATGATTGTTAAACCAGATGAAGTTTGACTAGTAAACATCCGATTGGTATTTGTACTATCAATTACCATATCAGATTTAACAGCTTGCTTATACAATGGTCCATAATCTAGGTATTTATCGCCATATACGAAGTATTCCCACATATTGATTACTTGGTCATTATGAAGGTTCCACGCGTCCATTGCTTCGTGCAATTCACGAATCAATTCAACAAATACATAACGATATGGAATGCCTGCTTTATCAAATAACTCCCCACGATAAAACTGAGCATGTTCAACTCCTGAATTACCGATTCCCATTGCTCTATTAATAAAGAAATTCATTATATTCCCCCTATATACATCCACCTATTAGTGGCTTGTCTGTATTTTTTTGACTATTTTAGCCATGGATTTTTTTGTAACTGATTGGCAATTTGATACAATTCTCGTTCTAATAACGATGATTCATCTAATTTCAATGCTGTATCAACTTGGTCCTTAAGGGTATGTTGCAAAGCATGATTTGTTAATCCTGAATTATTTTCAAATAAAATATGCTCCAACACAGAAAGTGACAAATGTTCATCATCTTGTACTAGTAGATGCCACCATTCTCGAATTGATTGTAAAATTTGTAAATCATTCAATTTATTAGCATCAAAATTATTTAAACGCCAAAACATTATATTTTCATCTAAGCTATTAAGTTGATATGTTTCAGTAGCCACATTTACCTGTGAAAAGATAATTTTTAATACTTTATCGTGTTCATGTAATGGCTTTATACTTACAAAATTAAATTTATCATTTACACTTATCGCTACCCGTGTTGCCACCGCGTGATCAATTAGTATAAAGTTTTTAAAATTAATTTTTTGATGTCCAATATTCATAATGCTTACTTCATAATGCGTTGCATCACTTGGATAAAAAAAACTCCCCTCTAAATCATCGAAATTTAAATGATCTATTTGTTCATTATTGGTACCGTAAAAATTGACGACCCAGTAAGCACCATTTACTGTTTGCACGTTGTAATCCATCTTTATTGTGTACTCATGTCCTTGCACCAAAATTGGCAAGGTTGGAAATGCACGATCATTTGCGAAATGTCGTTTAGAATACCAGGTCATAATTGCCAAGTTCGGTGACATCAACGGATTACTAAACTCAACACTATCTTCTAGAAATTGTATCGTTGATCCGTAATTATAACTATCGCCAAATGCTTTTTCCCAATTGATTTTATAGATTGGTTTTGTAGTCATCATCAATTAACCTCATCTTTTGAAATGCGACCGAAATCATGTTCTAAGATAAAATTATAGTGTCTAAAGAAACTCGCTACGATTCCAGAAGTATCATCATTATGTCGCCCGATAAATCCCCTGTGAATAATTTGGACATTTGGATAACGTTTTTTTAACGCTTCATATAATTGCGGAAAAGCATGTTCATCATAATCATCATTTTCCATATAAGATATGAAGAATTTAGTGTTTTTTAATACACCACGATTAAACTTAGTCCAAAAACGTTTATTCAATTTTTCAGCAGACGCTTGGCTAACTTCACCCATTATATTCATCAAAACATCTAAAGCCGTTGGAAATACTTCTGGTCGATTTATTCGTTCGTTAAGCGCTACATCACCAATATTAACTAACGGCTTCCCGACAATTACAGCGACTGGGCGAATATCAGGTGCATAATATAAGGAAGCAAACGTCCCCATCGACAATCCTGACATTACTATTTGATCATTTTTAAAACCCATACTGCGGCTGGCCTTTTTTATGAGCTCAACAACTTTGTTTTCTAAATCGGGATTTCCCATGTAAAAGGCGCCCCCTTCAAGTCTTGAATCAGCAATTAATAAAAATGGAGAACCCATTCCATGCATCATTCGTTGACCTTCAAAGCCTTCCAACGTCCGATAACCAGAAAAATAAACGTTTAATGGTGGCTTAAAATCACCTGGATTGAAGTAGTATAGGATTTCTCCTGCTACCTTTTGCGTATTGTCATTAATACTATCACCCCCCAGAATCATCTTACCGTGTGATAGGTGAGATTGACGTACATGAATTTGGCCGAGGTTAATTGTCCCTTTACCACCTTTGACATACATTGATGTCGCAAGATACACATTCCGCTCGCCCGTACCAAAAACATAACCTGAATCATTTATTTCTTTTTGCGTTATGATGTGGGTATCAATCACATCCATCGTACCTTCTTGAATTAAAAAGATTTTGAAATAAATATCATCTTCGGCAAAATCACCTTCGATGTCGTATTCTGGTAGATAGTCCCAATATGAGTTTTTTGGTAAGTAATTATTCATCTTAACCGAAAGGACTTGTGTACTTTTTTCCTGGCTAAAATCACTAGTTACGGAAATTAACACACGACCCTTACGCTGCACTACACCTGTGAATTGTGGTGCAATTTCAATATCATCAGGTGATAATCGAAAGCCATTTTGGCGGCCAAATACAACATAATTCAAAGTTTCCTTAATTGCAATTGCATCAGTAAAATCAACTGGGACTGCGGCAATTAAATTGAATAAGGCTTGTGACTCATCGCTTATATCATTATTCGTATTATAAATCAGCGTATATCGAACCAATTGCTTGTATAATTCTGGCTCTAGCTTAAATTGCTTAATATTACCTAAAGCAATCGGCACATCCCGTAACATTTTATCATCCGCCCACGCTTTAAGAATTGCACTTAATTTTTCCTGACTATACATCCCATCAAATAAGTTAATAGTTGAAAAATACACGGATTTTTTTTGATCAAAATTACTAAATTCGGCTTCATTATCACCTAAGCAAATAACCTTAACTTTTTGCTTTTCCTTTTCCATAACCAACCTCCTTCCACTTAGTAATTAGATTGGCATCACTATATGCACTGCCTAACTTAACATCGTAGACGAGCGTATCATTCCAAATATCTAATTCATAAACATACTTATCTAAGTAGTGATTAAGTTGTTTCAATGTTTGAGCGATGGCCCCATTATTTGGTTCATGTAAAAATTCAACTTTTTTTGCAAGTAATAACGGAATTCCCGTTTCAATGGCTTGCATCGCTGGGTATAAATCCATATTATTGTTCAAATCGACATAAATACGAGCTTTCAAAATTAATTGGTGCCACTTATCTTTATTTAATTTTTTTTCAAAACTTATATTATGCAAAGTCTGGACAAGCTTAACCATATTGTTGTAATCAATCGGATTTTTCTTTTCCAATTCTCGAATTGCTTTTAATAAATCGGGATTTGGTTTATTGGCTTGTTTAGCTAAGACATATTCCTCAATCAACCCTAAATCAGGATTATCATCATTGATTGCTAGCTTTGAATTCAAATATTCTTTAATGGATGTCATCATTAACTGCGTATCTGTCGAATTTTCAACCGACATAATTAATGTTAAATCAGTATCTTTTAACATTAGCTCTAAAATACTTTTAATTATTTTGATTGTTTCCGCCGCTGTTTTTTTAGTTGCATTTACCAAGATGTTAGTTTCAACCAGCGTATTACTTAACCCCAAGTCTAGTTGGATCGAATAGGGTGTAATAACCTTAATTTTTTTTAGATCAATTGCTAATTTTTGGCTCTTAATGGTTGCAATTAACTTTTTAAAGGTTTCTTGTTCTGGAATAACAACATACTTTGCTACAACTAATAATTCTCGTAATTGTTTAGTGAGAGTATCAGCAACAATGGCATTTAAAGTTGCTTGTTCTAAATAAGGTATGATTGGATATTTTAAGCTTACTTTTTGGATAAACTCAGTTGGTGTTACAGCATCAACAGTTACAATAAAAGGTTCCCGCATTGAATGGGCGTATTTATCAAATACTTCAAGTAAAATCTCTTGCAAAGTAGCATAGCTTTTGTGTTTAAACTTACTATACGCAACTGGATAAATTGTAATGCGGTTTCCCTTTTTTGTTGCGTCCTCACTTAGCATTAACTGACCTTGTTGATTGAAGTAAAAACTTTGTGCTGCTCCATTTGGTGTTGCTAAAAGATCCCGTCTTGATAAAAAGCCGCGGTCATCATAATAATCGATAACATCTTGCTTACCGTTAGCAAAATAGATTACCTGGCATAGAATTGCATCGTTATATGGCACAAGGCGTGCATATATTTGGTCCAAATAATATACATTAATTCCAAATGGTGTATATATTATTTCTGCATTTTCCGGTAACACGATATCAGCTAATGTTATTGGTTGGCCATTCTTAATTGTTATCCCCTGTAACTCATCATACAATGACCAAACCTTAGCACTATTTAGATTTTGACTTTCTAGTTGATAACGTAATACCGGTGTATAACTTGTACTTATTAATTCAAATTCTTCCTTATTATTAGTCAGTGTATTAGCTAAATTAACTACATAATCAAAATTAATATCTACCGCATTCCAGTTCCATGTGGTCATTAATCGTAGCATTGTTCTCCCCCTAGACATCTTAGTACTTATTATAGTTTGAATATTGAATAGTGCCGTCGATCCCAGATTGTCCGAACTTCTTCAATAAAAGTATCAATAATCGTAACTAAAATAATTACACTACTCATTAAAAATGATAATGGTCGTACCATTGGCACCCATAATCCCACAACCAATGGGACAACTGTGATACAAATAAAAAAAACGTTCCCAATCGCTGTCATAAATAATAAATGCTTATTCAACATTTTTTCAGTTGCATCACCAGGCAAATATTCTAATACATAATCACCAGATTCCTTTAAATCTTTGGCAATATCACTAGGCCGCACGTTAACATAGGCAAAACAACTTCCCAATAAAATCATTAAACTAGCGTAAATTAACACCCCTTGCCAACTCTCAAATGATAAAAATTTTGACAAAATCGATGGGCTACTATACTGCAACTTTGCTATGAGTAAGTATTGTGGAATTGTAAAAATTGTTAACGCGAACATTAACGGCATCGATCCAGCAGGGATTGCTTTAATTGGAATGTAAGAATTTGCAAAGTCATTATCTAACCCAGTTCGTTGAATATTGATTCTTAACTCAGAGTGATTCAAAAAGACCCCCACCCATGCTAAAACCAATACAATTATCCAACCAATAACTCCTGCCAAAAGGCCGAAATGAATTTTCTGACCACCAAAATTGTGTAAAATTGATGGTAAACTAAACAATAATCCTGGCACTATTAAGATTGTTGCCCCACCAAGTCCCTTACGTACATTCATATCAGCTAGCCAAGTAATAAACATTGCCCCGGCAATCAATACAAACACGTTAACAATTTGAATCCGCCATGTAAGAATATTGCCTGTCGTTTGAAATTGAGCTGTCATTGTTTGAAAAGTAAAGAATCCTTGGAAACATGCAAAGAATAAGGTTAATATTTTTTGATAGGTTCCGCGACGTTTTTCTGACATTCGTTTATTAATATCTTTATCAATGAGTGGTAAAAGTTGCCAAATCATCAATGACGTCATATATGGCCCAATTCCTAATGCAAAGATCGTTGGTAATGAAAGATTCCCACCAGTAACTAATGACAAGACATATGAACTAAAACTAGTTTCATATGAATTTTCAAATTGTGTAGGATCTACCCCTGGTAAAAAAACATTTTTTCCAAGCGTAAAAATAACTAATATAAAAAATGTAAATAAGCCCTTGTTAAGTAATTCGTGTTTTTTCATAAATCCCGCCTTATGGGAAGACGACATCAATAGTGCCATCTTCATTCTTAATTAAGTCAGCAAGCAATAAATTCTTTAGAATTTGTTTTAAGATTGCTTTAGTCATTAAATCAAATGATTTAATCGCTTCACGTTGATATTCAAAAAATGGATTATGTTGACCCCAATTACGGCCACTTACCACACTTTTAAGTTGTTGTAAGTGATCAACTTGTTCAATCCACATGGTATCAAGTGCTTTTAGGATAACTAAGCGTTCATAGTATATCCGTTGGCTATCATCATTGATTGATGCTAATTTATCAGCAATTGCATCTTGCAAACTTTCTTTAAAGGCCTGATAGAATTCTGATGAACGACGATTCTTTAGTGTTTCTAAAACCGCTCTTGGAATTTTAAATCCATAAGCAACATTGTTGTAGTAAAAATCTGATAGTTCTTCTTCTGTTAAGGTTTGCTTTGTTATCATGTCCAATGTCACACTTAATACAGACTGATCAATAACTTTACGATAGTCATTAGCTTCTAAGACTTTGTTACGTGTCTTGTACAGCGTATCACGTTGACTTTTTAAAACTTGATCATATTCTAGTGTCTGAAAACGTTCCATTATTTCTTGATTCTTTTGGACATTTTGGGCTTTTGTTACGGCTTTTAATGCTAGTCTGCTTTCGGAAAGCTTTTCATTTAATTTATTAGTACCACTTAATTTTTTAGCAAGCTTACTTCGAAAACGGTTTATGCGTTTGCCACCATTTTCCAAAACTAACTTATCTTCAAGCGAAACATAGAAAATACTTTCACCTGGACTCCCTTGACGGCCACTACGTCCCCGTAATTGGTTATCAACTCGCACATTGGCCATACGTTCGGTCCCAATAACCAACAATCCACCGAGTTCTTCAACCCCAGGGCCTAACTTAATATCGGTTCCCCGGCCAGCCATTGACGTTGCTACGGTAATGGCATTTTTTTGCCCGGCTAATTTAATAATACTAGCTTCCTTAGCGACACTCATTGCATTTAAGAGCGTATGTGACATACCTTCACGCAATAAAATATGGGAATATAATTCAGACATTGAAACAGAACCGGTTTCAATAAGGATAGGCCGACCAATCGCATGCGCTTCTTTAACTGCTTCTAGCGATGCAAAAATTTTTGCTTGATTACTAAGATACACCTCGTCTGGATGATCAATTCGCGCAATCGGTTTATGTGTTGGTATTTTTATAACATCCAAGCCATATGTTTCAAAAAACTCATGTTTGTCCGTACTAGCAGTCCCTGTCATCCCAGAAAGATGTTTAAACATTCTAAATAGATTTTGATATGTAACTGATGCCATGGCACGTGTTTCCAAACTTACTTCAAGATGCTCTTTTGCTTCAATTGCTTGGTGTAAACCTGCTTGTAATTTAGTTCCTGTCAATTTACGCCCATTAACTTTATCTAATAAGACAAGTTGCTGATTTTCAACAACATAATCTCGATTCAATAAAAATAAATAATTTGCTCGTAAAGCTAACAACAGATGCCGATAGACACTGGTCCATTCTGCCCCTAACAAATTCGTTATACCCAACTTTTCTTCGATATGCTCAATACCAGATGTTGTAAACCATATTCGTTTTAAATCATCTGATTGTTCAAAATCAATATCTTTTTGCAAACTTTGAATCATCCGGTCACTAGAAGTATACAAATTTGATTGCACCCGTGGTGCCCCAGAAATTAGCAATGGGGTTTGTGCCATATCCAATAAAACGGCATCAATTTCATCAATTAAAGCAAAATTAAACTCTTTTATATACTGTTCTTCAGTATCAGAGGCTAAATTATCAAATAGATAATCAAATCCTAGTGCACTATTAGTGGTATAAACAATATCTGCTTGATAGATTTTTTCTTTATCACGGGCGGATTCCTCAAATTCACTCGTTGCAACTCCAACATCAACAGTTAAGCCAAGCCATGAGTATACTCGGCCAATATCTTTACCATCTCGAAGTGCTAAATAAGTATTTGATGTAATC
This sequence comes from Periweissella fabalis, assembly GCF_012396505.1. Taxonomy (GTDB): domain Bacteria; phylum Bacillota; class Bacilli; order Lactobacillales; family Lactobacillaceae; genus Periweissella; species Periweissella fabalis. The sequence continues at coordinate 600,827 of NZ_JAAXPN010000001.1, forward strand.
AAAAAATTCCCTGGGCCAGTTAAACCATAAAGATACATGGTCATCGTAGCTGTAAGTGTTTTACCTTCCCCAGTCTTCATTTCAGCAACATTATTAAAATATAATGCTACTGCTCCCACAATTTGATTGAAATAAGGTTCCATACCCAAAACCCGACGATCAGCTTCACAAACTGTTGCAAACGCTGGAATTAATAAATCATCCAAGTTTTTACCGCTTGCTAAGTCCTTTCGCATAATTGTAGTTTGTTGCTTTAATTCATCATCACTCATTTTTTGATAGCGTGGTGCTTGATCAACAATTTTTCGCGCAATGGAAAAATAATGTTTTTCATTCTTCGCTTTCATATCTCCCCCCAAATACAATTCGCATATGTACGTGTTTTAATATACTCAATTATCTTAAATTTGTAAAAAGATAAGCCTCAATAAGTATTATTTTATATATATCGTATAAATTTTAACATTTTATATTATATAACTATAATAAAATTAATAATGATATTGTTAAATATATCAAAAAAACGGTTCTATAATTTTTGGTACTGATGGCCATGACTTAAGTCATGGGTGTCAGTACCATTTTTTATTCTAATTGCATTGTTTTGTAAAAAAGAGTACAAAAATAGAGATAGCTGCACACCTAACAACGAAATGAAAGGACCTATCTCCATGAATAATTATCTCAAATTAGTGTTCGACTTAAAAGACCCAAATTTAGAAATTGATCCCAAATTTAGTGATGAACCAGACATTGTATATATAAATAAGCGTAGAACATTTATATGGCACTTCATAACTTCACCAATTATGAAGTATCCAACATGTCATTGCGTTATGAATAAGAATGGATTTAAAGCTGTTAGTATTCTCCATAATCATACTTCTGAACACGTTAATGTATTAAACATTAGAAAGCAAAAATACATTTGTCCAAAATGTAAAAAGACCTCTTTAGCTGCAGTTGAAGACGTTCGTCCCAACGATCATATCTCATTAGCTGTAAAGCGTGCCGTAGCTGTTGAATTGACTGAAACACTCACTGCTAAATATATTGCCAAGACTTATAACGTTTCTTTCAACAGCATTCAACGGGCAAGCAAACTCTGGTTTCAAACGAATCAATCACGATTTAGTTGGCTTCCTCAACATATCGCATTCGATGACTTTAAATCTGGTTCATTCGCTAAAGCGGGCATGAGTGTTATTGTTGTCGATATCTTAAGGCATCGGCTATTAGATGTCATTAAAGACCGAACTAATATTGTTGGTTATTTTAGCCAATATAATATCGAAGCCCGTCGGGCCGTTAAGACAGTCACTGTTGATTTATTTACACCGTATCGTAAGGCAATCCATGAACTGTTTCCTAAGGCCGTAATTATCGCTGACCGTTTTCACGTAGTAACTCAGGCATACCAAGCTTTAAACACATTGCGCATTAAAGTAATGAAACAATTTAAAACTGATTCTCCTGAATACCGTCAGTTAAAAAGATTCCATCGCTTAATTTTAAAAGACAGCAATGACTTAAATTACGAAACCCGTACTAAACGTATCAACTATCGCTATGCCTACCTTAGCGATTCAGAAGTTGTTGATCGCATTCTCGCTTTATCACCCGAACTTCGTGTAGCCTATGAATTTTATCAAGATATCATCTACGCCCTTAAACAACGTGCCGGTGCTTATTTAGCAAATGTTCTTCACGATGACACCAACTTACCACCACAAATGATGAAAGCTCGCCGGGCCATCCAAAAAGTTTACACCGAAATCCTCAACAGTTTTAAATACGATTTTTCCAACGGGCCGGTTGAAGGTATGAATAATAAAATTAAAGTCATTAAAAGAATCGGCTATGATTTTCGTAACTTCGAGAATTTCCGCCAACGAATTTTAATCGCATTTAAAAATTCATTTTTCGCTATGAATTACAAAAAAGCGACCAGCTCGAATCTCGAGCTAGTCGCTTAACCGAATAAACGAATTTATTCAATTTTTAAGTTCATCAGTATCATTTGCACTTAGAACCAAAAAAACGATTATCTCTTATTGAGATAATCGTTTTTTGTAGTGCGATAATTCATTTGTATTTGCTTAAATGAAATTATCTAAATAATTTAGTACCAATCAATAAATTATTTGGCTTCACGGTTTTTCTTAAAGAATTTCGCTAAACCGTACAATCCGATTGCATTCAAGGCTACACCTACACCAGTTAAGGTTGCACTTTCAGATCCTGATTCGTCTGTTTTAGGCAATGTAGTTGTTACACTAGCAGCTGCATTAGTTGTTACAGTAGCTGTTGTATTTTGACCATTGCTACTGTTGCTATTAATAACTACAGGTGTAGCAGTTTGACTAGTTGAATCAGTGTTTGATGCTGATTCTGAAGTACTTGGTGTTGATGCACCACCTTCTGGTACTTCGTTACTTGCAGACGCAGAAGTACTCATTGAAGTTGAGTCACTTGTAGATGCTGAATTTGAACTTGATGTTGATTCTGATTCAGATACTGAAGTACTCATTGAAGTTGACTTAGCGTCTGATGCACTTGCTGATTCTGAATCTTTAATTGATTCTGATGTTGATGCGTTCTTAGAATCAATTGTTGATTCTGACTTACTTTGTGATGTAACTTCTGAAGCACTTGTTGACGCTGAATCTGATTCTGAAGTACTTGGTGTTGATGCACCACCTTCTGGTACTTCGTTACTTGCAGACGCAGAAGTACTCATTGAAGTTGAGTCACTTGTAGATGCTGAATTTGAACTTGATGTTGATTCTGAGTCAGATACTGAAGTGCTCATTGAAGTTGACTTAACTTCTGAAGTACTTGTTGACGCTGAATCTGAATCGACTGTTGATGTTGATTCTGAGTCAGATACTGAAGTGCTCATTGAAGTTGACTTAACTTCTGAAGTACTTGTTGACGCTGAATCTGAATCGACTGTTGATGTTGATTCTGAGT
>NZ_JAAXPN010000010.1 GCF_012396505.1 Periweissella fabalis
GTAGTTGGGGGATCGCTCCCTGCGAGGATAGGACGTCGCCATGCTTATATTATTCCGGCATAGCTCAGTTGGTAGAGCACCTGACTGTTAATCAGGTTGTCGACGGTTCGAGCCCGCCTGCCGGAGTTTTACTAAAAGCGATGTATTCCCTTGGAATCATCGCTTTTATTGAACCAATGCCGCTTTAGCTCAGTTGGTAGAGCATCGGTATCGTAAACCGAGGGTCAGGTGTTCGAGTCACCTAAGCGGCATTATAAGGAAATATAAGTTTTATAATAACTTATATTAAATTTCCAATATTATTTGTTAAATAAGTAAAACGGCCAGGAAAATTTTATTTTCCTGGCCGTTTTACTAGACATATAATAAGTGATTATCTTTTTAAGAAATAAATGAGAAAATTATTAAAATAGATTAAAAATTTAGTGCTACAATGTTACACTTATTAAGTATTCCCATTAGATTAAGATAAATGGAGGAAACGTATTTTGCAGATTAAACAACAAAAATCATTTTTAGGACAACCGCGTGGCCTTTCAACTCTGTTTTTTACAGAATTGTGGGAACGTTTTAGCTATTATGGGATGCGTGCTATTTTACTGTATTATATTATTGCTAAGATTAGCGATGGTGGTCTTGGGATGAACCATTCAATTGGATTAGCGATTGTATCGATTTATAGTTCTATGGTCTATCTTTCAAGTATCTTAGGGGGGTTCCTTAGTGATCGTATACTAGGTGCTTGGCGGACCGTGTTTATTGGTGGGATTCTAATTATGTTTGGCCATATTGTGTTAGCACTACCCTTTGGGCAGCCGGCATTATTTGTTTCGATTGCATTAATTGTTATGGGAACAGGTATGCTAAAGCCTAATGTTTCAGAGATGGTGGGCTCATTATATAGTCTAAATGATCCTAGACGTGACGCAGGCTTTTCAATTTTTATATTCGGAATTAATTTTGGTGCTTTTATTGCACCATTGTTAGTTGGTCAAGTAGCTAAAACTTTTAATTATCATATTGGTTTTTTATTAGCAGCGATTGGTATGTTTGTGGGATTGATTGTATTTAGAATTGATAGTCGCAAAAATTTAAGTAAAGCAACCTATTATCCAACGGACCCATTACAACCAGAAGATATTCGACCACTGATATTTAAATCAACGTATGGAATAGTTGCAGTAATATTAGTCATTATTTTAATGTCACTATATGATTCTTTGAATTTAAAATCAATTATTTTATTATTATCGGTATTAGCGGTGATGGTGCCAGTCATTTATTTTATTAAAATGTTGACTAGTCGTAAAACAACGCGAGAAGAGCGATCACGTGTACGAGCTTATATTCCACTATTCTTAGCGGCAATGCTTTTTTGGTCAATTGAAGAGCAAGGAGCAGCGGTTTTGGCTCTTTTTGCGCATGATCAAGTTCAATTACCTGGATGGTTAAACGCGACATGGTTTCAATCGTTAAATCCTATGTTTATTATGTTATATACTCCAATTTTTGCACTACTGTGGATAAAACTTGGAAAACGACAGCCCAAGACTCCTACTAAGTTTGGAATTGGATTACTCTTTGCAGGTGCTTCATTTTTGGTAATGGCATTGCCAGGTTTATTATTTGGTACAAGTAATCTTTTTAGCCCAATCTGGTTAATTATGAGTTGGGCTCTCGTTGAAGTAGCAGAGTTGTTAATTTCACCAGTTGGCTTGTCAGCAACAACTAAATTAGCTCCCCGAGCCTTTCGTTCTCAAATGATGAGCATGTGGTTTCTTTCGGATGCGGCAGCTTCAGCAATCAATGCGCAAATTGTTCAATATTATGCAATTAATACAGAAGTTCAGTACTTTAGTTTGGTTGGAGGTATAACAATTATAGCGGGATTGTTGTTACTAACGCAGATTAAAAAAATTAGTAATGCGATGGTTGGCATCGACTAATTGTAAAATTTAAATAGGGCATGTCACAGAATTATAAATTTAATTTAGTGACATGCTTTTTATATTCCAAGTACTGAGTTAATATATCAAGAAATAATAAATAATAAAAACCAATCAAATAAGTGAAAAAATAGTAAAAAAAGTGTTGTCAAATTATCAATATTACTGTATTATAGTTTAAGTTGATTGATACAAATTTAAATAAGCTTTGAAAGTATTTATTTAAATTAAAATAACTCTTGACACAGTTAATGCTAATAAGGTATACTTATTAAGTTAATTGCTTCGGGGGAGTAGCGAAGTGGCTAAACGCGGCGGACTGTAACTCCGCTCCTTCGGGTTCGGTGGTTCGAATCCACTCTCCCCCATTTATTGGGCTATAGCCAAGCGGTAAGGCAACGGTTTTTGGTACCGTCATGCGCTGGTTCGAATCCAGCTAGCCCAGTAATTTAACTCAAAAAAGCACCTACGATTTAAGTCGTAGGTGCTTTTTTATTTATATAAATTTTGAAAATTGGTATATAAATTGGTATAGTAAGTATAACTAATAAACAAGGAGGCTCAAATTTTGAAAATTGGGTTTATCGGTGGTGGTCAAATGGCTCAAGCTATGATTGATGGTTTGTTGACAAATGATTCCAAACAAATAATTAATATTCATGGTGGTAGTAGTCGCACAAAGAACTATGCGCAAGTACGTGGTTTAAATTATGTAACTAGCAATGAACTGGTAGCTAAGGAAAGTGATGTAATCATTTTAGCTTGCTTACCACAACATTTATCAGTAGTAGCAGATGAAATTAAACAAGCATTGAGTAATAAAACTATTATCTCTGTGCTAGGTGGGGTAAGTCTTGCTAGTTTAGCAGCTCATTTAGGTAATCAGGTGGCTATTAGCCGTGTTTTACCTAATACTCCGGTTAATGTTAACGCGGGTACAATTGCGTATGCACATAATCAATATTTGCTTAATCAAGAAAACGCTCAAGAAACGGTTGAAAAGTTTTTGGCGCAACTGGGTAGTATTTATCAAGTATCTGAAGATCAATTTAGTATTTTTAGTGCATTAGCTGGTTCAAGTCCAGCATTTATTGATTTATTTATTGATGCAATGGCTCAAGCGGGGGTCAAATATGGTTTGCCTAAGGATCAAGCAATTAAAATTGTGACACAAACAATGCTTGGTACAGCATTACAAGTACAAAATAGTAATCAAACACCCCGTGAATTGGCAGCGGCTGTTGCATCTCCTGGTGGCTCAACAATTGCTGGTTTTTTAGCAATGGAAGAATATGGACTACCAACTGCAATTGTTAAAGGGATTGATGCTACTATTGCAAAAGATCAAGCAGTAGATTAAAAATATTTTGGAGGATTGATACAATGAGTAAAGTAATTCGGCATGCAGATATTTATACAGGATCAGAAGTTATTAAAGATGGATTTGTTCGATTTGAATCAACGATTGAAGCAATTGGCTCAATGGATGAATTTAAACTTTTAGCTAATGATGAAGTAACAGATGCCCACGGTTATTTACTTGTACCAGGATTTATTGATGTACATACCCATGGAGCTTATGGTTTTGATACGATGGATGGTAATCCCGATGAGATTATGCAAATGGTAAATTTAATTGCTAAAAATGAAGGGGTAACAACTATTTTCCCAACAACAATGACGCAATCTAATGATGCCATCGCCAAAGCAATGACAGCAGTAAATCAAGTTGCAAAAACAAATAAGTTGATTGGCGGAGTTCATCTTGAAGGGCCATTTGTTAATCCAATTTATAAAGGGGCGCAACCAGAACAATATATGCAAGATCCATCAGTTGAGCTATTGACACATTGGAATGAACTTTCAGGTAATCGCATTCGTTTAGTTACCTATGCTCCAGAACGGCATCAAGCCCGACAATTTGAACAATTTGCACTTAATCATAACATCGTACCTTCAGTCGGACATAGCGATGCTACTCGTGCACAAATGCAAGAAGCACACGCTACTCATGTAACGCATTTATACAATGCCCAACGAGGGCTTGGTCATCGTGAACCTGGTGTGACCGGACATGCAATGTTGGAGAAAAATATGTATGCGGAATTAATCGCAGATGGTTTCCATATTGCACCAGATATGTTGCGATTTGCAGTTAATGTTAAAGGAAGTGATCGTATTGAATTAATCACGGATTCAATGCGCTCAAAGGGAATGCCTGAGGGAATTTCTGAATTGGGGGGACAAAAGGTTATTGTTAAGGATAAGCAAGCACGATTGGAAAACGGGCACTTGGCTGGTTCTGTATTGACATATGACGATGCCTTTCGTAATATTATTGATTACGCACAAGTTGATATTGAACAGGCAGTTCTAATGAGTTCTGTAAACCAAGCTCGTGAATTTGGCTTAACGCAAAAGGGAAGTATTAGTGTTGGTAAAGATGCTGACTTTAATTTATTTGATCGCGGTCTTGGTTTAAAAGCAACATATTCATATGGAGAATTGCTATCTAAGTAATAAACGAGGTATCGATTATGGGATCACCAATATATTTACAAATTCATAACGAATTAAAACGCCAAATCGAATTTGGTAAATACAAAGTTGGCGATAAAATTCCTGCAGAACGAGATTTAGCTGTAGAATTTGGTGTGAGCCGCATGACTTTAAGACAAGCAGTTCAAACATTAGCCGATGAAGGTATTTTAGAACGTCGAGTAGGCGATGGAACTTATGTTGCTAATCAAAAGGTCCAAGAAAAAATGGCTGGTATTACTAGTTTTACTGAGTTGATGAGAGCACAAGGTAAGATACCTAGTAGTAAAGTTATCGCTTATCATAATGCAGTACAACCATCACTGAGCGAAATTGAGCAATTACAATTAAATGCGGGTGAACGTGTTTTACGGATGGAACGTATTCGATACGGAAATGATGAACCAATTTCGTTGGAGACAGCAACGATTCCTAGCAGATTAGTTGAGAATCTTGATCGTAAGGCAATCACTAAAGGATTATATCAGGCTTTAAAAACACAAGGGTTAGAAGTAGGTCATGCACAGCAAACTGTAACAGCCCAATTAGCAACTGAAAAAGTTGCTGAGTACCTGGATATTCGGCGAGGAGATGCTGTTTTACACTTACGCCAAGTATCCTTTTTAAAGGATAGTAAGCCATTTGAATACGTTAGAACTCAATATGTTGGTGCAAGGTTTGAATTTTATTTAGAAAAATAATAAAACATTGCAATACGATAAACACTAGCAAAAATCCCAGGAAATTTTTTCCTGGGATTTTTGTGTATATTCGAATATCCTTATTGTGCATAATCTTTTATCTCAATTAAGGGAAATTATTTATGACTTGAAACTTTAGCTAAAAAATCACCGACAAATTGAATAATAAAAATAAAAATAACAATTAAAAGCGTTGCAACAAATGTAATGTCTGCTTCAAAGCGACTATAACCAACAGAAATAGCAATATTACCTAAACCACCAGAACCAATTGCACCAGCCATAGCAGTTAATCCAACGAGACTAATTAAAGTAACTGTCGAAACACGAATTAAATCTGCCAGTGATTCTCGGAAGTACACTTTAAAAATAATTTCAAAGGTTGTTGCCCCAAATGATTGGGCGGCTTCAATAATACCATCATCAACAGAGACTAATGCGTTTTGTACTTGGCGTGCGTAAAAAGGAAATACACCAAGAGACAATGGAACTAAAGCTGCGTTGACACCAATTGTGGTGTGAACTAAAAAGTTTGTAAAAGGCATAATAAATGCTAATAAGATGATAAATGGGATTGCCCGGAAAACTGATACAATTTTATCAAGAATCCAGTAAATAGGTTTATTAGCTAAAATACCGTCTTCTGCAAATAAAACTAAACCGAATCCAAAGATTAAGCCTAAAAGGCCACCGATAATAGCAGATACGAAAGTCATGTAAAGGGTTTGATAAATAGCGGTCCCCCAACCAAGATCTGATGACCAACCTAATTGAATTACATTTGGGAAAGTTCGATTAATCCATGTCATTATGCAAGTTCTCCTTTCAAGATTTCTACTTTAACATTTTGTTTTTTGATGGAATTAATAGCAGCAGTTAAGTCAGTATCCTTACCACTTAAAATCGCTAATAAAGTTCCAACCGGTGTTTCTTGTAAAATTTCAACATTTCCAAATAAGACATTTGCGGTCACGTTAAAATCTTTGAAAAGCGATGTAATCAAAGGTTGATCTGTAGAGGCACCCGCGTATGATAATTGAACGAAAATATCAGGCGCTTGCAAGTTTTTAATTGCAGTTTGACTTTTAACTTTACGTAAACCATCTTCTAAGTTTGTTGCAGTATCAATAAAATCTCTGGTTAATTGCTTTTGAGGGGCAGTGAATATTTCTAATAAACTACCGCGTTCAATAATTTCACCATCTTCCATAACAGCAATTTTATTAGCGATTTCCTTAACAGCCTGCATTTCGTGTGTGATTAAAACAATAGTTAAGCCCAACTCAATATTTAGTTTCTTTAGTAGTTGTAGAATCGAATTAGTAGTTTTAGGGTCTAATGCAGAGGTTGCTTCATCTGATATTAGAATTTCAGGTTCACTAGCTAATGCTCGAGCAATGGCAACCCGTTGTTTTTGACCACCAGACAACTGACTTGGATAGGCATTGGCACGATTGGCCAAACCGACAAGTTCAAGAAGCTCATTTACCTTATCTTTGCGCTGTGACTTACTTAATTTTAAATGGCTAATTGGGAATAAAACATTTTCGGCTACAGTACGTTCATTCATTAAATTAAAATGCTGAAAAATCATACCAATTTTTTTTCTTTGCTGTCTGAGTTCTTTGCTAGCAATATAATTTTCTTTGTTATCGGTAGTTTTAGCTAAGTATGTCCCATTAATGACAACATTACCATGTGTGGGCTTTTGTAGTAGATTAATTGTTCTAACTAAGGTTGACTTACCAGCACCTGAGTAGCCAACGATTCCATAAATATCACCGGGTAAAATGTCAAGTGAGACATTTTTTACAGCTTTAACGCTTTGTTTTTTTTGTTCAAATGTAACATCAATATTTTCTAAACGAATAATTGGTTGTATTTCAGTCATCCCGAGTACCTCTTTTTTTAGTATATGTGCTCATATTATTTTAAAATAGTGTGCTTATCGCTATTCCATTGCTTTAAAAATTAATAATGTTGAAAAGTATTTAAGTCAATTGTTTGTAATATATTATTTTGACTATTAAAAAATTCGTCTCCATGTTCTAACATAGAAACGAACTTTGGCGTGAATCATGCTACTTTAAGCTACTGTTAGCACTACTTCCCCAATTAATAGGATTTTGTGTGTGCATATGTGCGCTAGTAATGAGTGCAACCCCATCATCGGCTGACCGATACCAAATCACAGATTATCTGCTTAAATGTTTTGCTATGTCTTTTCATCAAAGGACATTATTATAAACAAAAGACTTAGTATTTAATCTGATCAACTTGTTTGATTAATTCAATTGTATCTACTTTAAATTGATGTCCCAGGCTGGAATTTCAGTATCACCATATACTTTTTTTAGTAAATCTTTAGTAGTTTGCGTTTGATAGAGATTAACAACTTTTTTGTAAGTAGGATTGTTTAAATCTTTTGAATTAGCAGCAATGATATTAATCCATTCTTGTGAAGCTTTGTTGACTGGCTCGATATAAATTGCTGAAGATTCTTTTAATTTTGCATCTTGAGCTGTTGAATCATTAACAACGGCAGCGGCTACAGAACTTAATTGGCGTGCAGTTTGAGCAGCATCAACAGGAACAATTTTTAATCCCAATTTGTTTTCTTTAATATCGTTTGGGGTAGGCAATGCAGCTTTCTTTAATTTAATTAGGCCCGCTGTTTGGAGCAAAGTTAACGCACGGCCTTCGTTAGTTGGGTCGTTTGGAATGACGATTTGAGCACCTTTTTTAATATCACTGAGTTTAGAAACACCTTTACCAGGATAAAGACGAATTGGTGCTAAAACAGTTTTACCAATTGATTTGATTGAACCATTATTAGCTTTATTCCATTGATCAAGGAAATAAAAGTGTTGGAAAGCATTTAAATCAATTTGTCCTGATTTCAAAGCTGCATTCGGTTGATCATAATCTGTGAAGTGGACTAATTTGATATCGATTTTTTCCTTCTTAGCTCGGCTAGCGATATTATCCCAAATACGGTCATCTGTTCCAACTACTCCAACCTTTACAATGGTATTACCATCCGCAGATTTTGATTTGTTTGAGTTACCACATGCAGCCAGGGTAAATGCTGCTAAGACAGCAGTTACGGTAATTAATAATTTCTTTTTCATAATAAATTCTCCCTAAAAATAAAATTTCATTCATGTCAATATGTTACAAATTAATCCTGAAAATAAAAAAGCTCGCTCCTATGTTAAAAAACATAGAAACGAGCTTCGTCGTGAACCATTCTACTTCGATATTGTGTTGCCAAAATATCCTCATTAACGGACAAATAGTATCCGTGTGCGTTGGTAATGGTCGCCACCCCATCATAAATTCATAACTACATTACTCATTTATGCCAATCACAGGCCATTTTCAAAAGAATGTTAATGACGTCTTCTCAACAACCGACGCTTTCTGTATAATAACAGTCCAATTTACTTTCCTGATCAATTTGTTTGCATATCAAACTATGAGGATAATATTAAAGCGTGATTAAAAAAATGTCAATATCTTTTTTTAATTTAATTTAAAAGGGCTTACAAGTGATTTATAGCACAAAGTTTTAAGTTTCACAAAATTTTACGCAAAAAATTTGAAAGTACTGCCTAACTATGTGTAAAATAGGCTAAGTAATATTTATGTTTAGATTTTTTAATCGCAATTTTTTGGAGGAAATAACATAATGATTGATTTAGCACTATCTGTTGTTTCTTTAGCACGTTTCCAATTTGCAATGACCACAATTTTTCACTTTTTCTTTGTGCCATTTTCAATTGGGATGGGTTTAATTGTTTCTATTATGGAGACCCTGTATGTGATAAAGAAAGACGAAGTCTACAAGCATATGACAAAATTCTGGAGTAAGATTTTCTTACTTAGTTTTGCCGTAGGGGTTGTTACAGGGATCATTCAAGAATTCCAATTCGGAATGAACTGGTCAGCATATTCACGATTTGTAGGTGATATCTTTGGGGCACCACTTGCTGTTGAAGCACTTGTTGCCTTTTTCCTAGAATCAACTTTCCTTGGTTTCTGGATGTTTAGTTGGGATAAGGTTAAACCTGCTTTACACGTAACCTTTGTCTGGTTGGTAACAATTGGTTCAAGTTTATCTGCACTTTGGATTTTAATTGCTAATTCATTTATGCAAAATCCAACTGGTTTTATCCTTAACAAAGAAACTGGTCGGGCACAATTAGTAAACTTTGCTGATTTACTTAAAAACCACCAAGTTTGGTTGGAATTTCCACACGTTTTAATTGGAGCATTTTTAACAGCTGGATTTGTGGTTGCTGGGATGTCAGCAATGGCTTTATTACGTAAAACACAACATACGGATTTCTTCCGTAAATCAATGAAAGTTGGTTTGATTGTCGGTTTAGTTACAACATTTGGAATGTTATTTACTGGTGATCGCCACTCATTATTTTTACAAGACGATCAACCAATGAAATTTGCCGCAACTGAAGGATTATACGAAAATGTCGGTGGTAAAAATAAATCAGAACCATGGGCTGTAATTGGTTGGTATAATGAAAAAGAACACAAGCCTGATTTTGAAATTAATGTACCTTATGTACTATCAATTCTAGCTCACCATTCACTTACTGGTGAAAATAAGGGTGCTAACACTATTAATAAGGAATTGCATGAAAAATATGACAAGAAGTTTGGTAAAGATATGAACTACTACGTTCCTTTCAATGCCATCTTCTATGCTTTCCGTGTAATGGCAGTTTCTGCGGGAGCCTTTCTAATGGTTGCGGTTGTTGGACTATGGTTTAACCGCAAAAAACATTCTGATAAGTTCCTTATGAATCAAAAGTGGTGGTTGTGTATTATGTCAATTGTGACTTTCTTACCATTTGCTGCTAATACAGGTGGTTGGTTAGTTACTGAATTAGGTCGTTACCCTTGGGTAGTTTACGGCTACTTGACAATTGCTGATGCCGTATCACCTAATGTTTCTGCTGCATCGATGTTATTTTCTAACATTGTTTACTTCTTAACATTCTGCACACTTGGTGGAGTTATGGTTTATTACGCAGCACGTGTGCTTCGTGAAGGGCCAGATGATGTTATGAAAGCAAAAACAGTCGTAAAAGACCCATTTGCAGAGGAGGCTTTTAACTAATGTCAACATTACAAATTTTATGGTTTGTCCTAATTGGCATCTTATTTGCCGGATTCTTCTTCCTTGAAGGCTTTGACTTCGGTGTTGGTATGGCTGTTAAGACACTCGCCAAAGATGCACATGAACGTGACGCTTTAATTGGATCAATTGGACCTAACTGGGATGCCAATGAAGTCTGGTTAATTACTGCCGGTGGTGCAATGTTTGCAGCAATGCCCATCTGGTATGCCAGTCTCTTTTCAGGTTTTTATATTCCATTATTTTTAATATTAATAGCTTTGATTTTCCGTGGAGTTTCATTTGAATTCCGTGCTATGGCTAAATTCAATAAAGCTAAAAATATTTGGGAATGGGCAACTGCCATTGGTTCATTCTTTGCTCCATTCTTGTTTGGAATGATTTTTACAGCCCTTGTAAAGGGAATGCCAGTCGATGCTAACTTTAACATTCGCGGTCACTTTTTTGATTTTGTTAATTTATTTACCATCGTTGGTGGGGTTGCTTTAGTGTTGATGAGTTACATCCATGGTTTGAACTTTATTCGTTTGAAGACCCATGGTGATATTCGTTACCGTGCAGCTAAGGTTGCTAAGGTACTTTACCCAGTTCTTTTAGCTGGTGAAGTTGTCTTTGCAATTTTACTTTTTATCTATACTGATTTTTTCCAAAACAAACCAATGCTTACAATTATTTTATTGGCAGTAATTGTTTTGGCAACTGTGGTATCATATGTTGCAACATTAAAGGATAAAGAAATTTTGAGTTTCATTGCTACAGGAATCAATTTAGTTGGCCTTGTTACTTTACTTTTTGTTGGTTTATTCCCACGTGTAATTGTTGGCAATAACTCAGCACACTCATTACTAATTAAAGATGCTTCAAGTTCACCATACACATTAACAATTATGACTTGGATTGTGGTTTCAATTTTACCAATTGTGTTGGCGTACCAAATTTGGAGTTACTATGTCTTCCGGAAACGGATAACTGTAGGTCAAGCAGGTAGCGCACATTAGGCTCCTCTGATCGGATTTAAAGGGAGATTTATTTACATGATTGATCGGCGCTTATTCACAATGCCGGGAATTCGTAAAACACTTGGAATGCTTGCAGTGCTAATAACACTGCAAGCATTTAGTGTATTATTCCAAGGAAAATACTTAAGTATGAGTATTGTAACGTTGTGGCAGCAAAAGCCATTCGTTGCTGTCTTACAAACTTTTGGGTTCTTTTTGGTAGCATTCGTCTGCCGGCATTTATTAACTGTCTTAAAAAACTATGTAGTTGGCCACTGGGTTGAAAAGACTGTGACAACCCTTCGACATGATGTCTTGAAGCAAGTTGGTGCTTTAGGGCCTAAAATTATCCAAGAAAAGGGAACTGGAAATACGGTTACCTTAGCATTGGAAGGAATCGATAAAGCACAAACATATTTGATGCTGGTATTAATTAAAATGTTTGATATGATGATCATTCCATGGATTTTATTAGCTTATTTATTTACTGTTTCATGGCCGGAAGCAACCTTTATGCTTGCTATCTATCCAGTAGTAATTATCTTTATGATTATTTTAGGTTATGCAGCCCAGGCTAAAGCCGATAAGGAATACGCTAACTTTATACGACTAAGTAATCATTTCGTGGACGCATTACGTGGATTACCAACATTAAAACAACTAGGCTTGAGCCGACGCTATGCTACTAATATTCATCGTGTTTCAGAAGACTATCGTAAATCAGTCTTATCAACACTTAAGATTGCGATTTTATCAACATTTACTTTAGACTTCTTTACAACACTATCAATTGCGATTGTTGCAGTTTTTTTGGGCTTTAGTTTAATTGATGGAACGAAAGCTTTATTGCCAGCTTTGACGATGTTAGTATTGGCACCGGAATATTTCTTGCCATTACGCAATTTTGCTAATGATTATCATGATACATTGGATGGTAAAAATGCTTTAGGTGATGTACTTGATTTATTGTCAAGACCAACCTTAATTGATAACCAACAGCTCAAATTAGAGCAATGGAATACTGAAAGTCATCTAACGCTTGATAATGTTACTATCGCTTATAATGATAACGATGAACCAACTTTAACGATTGAACATTTAGCCTTACAGGGATATCAAAAAGTGGGAATAATTGGTCGATCAGGCTCTGGTAAATCAACCTTACTTAATTTATTAGGTGGTTTTTTGGCACCAACTAATAATGAAAAACAAAAAATTATGTTGAATAAACAACCTGTTGAGCATTTACAGCTACAAGCTTGGCAAAAACAATTCCAATATATTCCGCAAACACCATATATATTTCATGCAACTTTAGCTGAAAACGTTGCTTTTTATGCCCCAGATGCTAGTGAAGAAGCTATAATTTTAGCCCTTGAAGCAGCCGGTTTAGCAACATTTTGGCAAAATCTTCCCAATGGTTTGGCGACTTTAATTGGTGAAGGTGGGCAAGCGGTTTCTGGTGGGCAGGCCCAACGGATTGCACTTGCACGTGCTTTTCTAACTCCAGAACGTCGTGTATTATTATTTGATGAACCAACGGCACACTTAGATATCGAAACTGAAATGAATATTAAGAAAGCGATTATCCCTTTATTTGAAAATCACTTAGTATTATTTGCTACACACCGTTTGCATTGGGTTAAGCAAATGGATTATGTATTAGTAATTGAAGATGGTAAAATCGTAGAACAAGGTACACCAGATGAATTAGCAAGTCGTGGTGGGGCATTTGTACGCTTGGTAGCAGATGTCAATCAATTAGGAGGTGTTAAATAATGCAAACAATTATTAAAATGTTTAATACCGATAAATGGGTTTTACCTTACCTACGACGCTACAAAAAATTATTAGCACTGGTAATTTTTTTAGGGTTTATGACAGTTTTTTGTGGGACAGCCTTAATGTTTGTTTCAGGTTATTTAATCTCACGCTCGGCTCAACATCCAAGCAATATCTTGCTGGTTTACGTACCAATTGTTTTGACGCGTGCGTTTGGAATTGGCCGGCCCGTATTTCGTTATGTCGAACGTTTAACCTCACATAATTGGGTTTTACGCTTAGTATCTGATTTACGTAAGAAATTGTATTTACAAGTTGAACAACGGGCTACTACAATTCGCCAAGAAAAACAAACAGGTGATGTCTTAGCATTGTTGGCAGATGATATTCAACATATTGAAAATCTTTATTTAAAGACGATATTCCCAGTCGTAATTGGTTGGTTGTTATATCTAAGTTTCACAATTTTTGTAGGTTACTTTAACTGGGCCTTTGGTTTATTAATGGTATTATTATTTGGAGTTATTACAATTTTATTGCCATTAATTTCAGTAGCTTTAAACGGAGCACGTAGCTTTAAAAATCGACAATTACAACATGAAGTTTATGTTAGTTTAACTGACGGTGTACTGGGATTGACTGATTGGGTAATAGCTGGGCGCCAAGCAGAATTTGTGGAAAAACAAACCGTATTAATGCAGCAACAAGTCAAAATTCAACGTCAAGATATGCAATTCACTTGGTGGCGCGACTTTATTTTGAATTTAATTGTGGCAGGTATTACATTTGTAATGTTGTATTTTGGAAAAGTTCAGTTTGGTGATTCTTTTTTTAATGTCAATTACATTGCTGCCTTTACACTAGCTATTTTCCCGATGATTGATGCTTTTCAGGGGATTTCAGCCGGATTAACGGAAATACCTACGCATCAGGCTTCTTTAGAACGTATGAATAGCTACGATGATTTAACAGTTACAGCACCGCAAACGGCGACAGTGGATCAAGCAAAAGTATTGGATTTTAAGGAAATTATTTTTGAAGATGTTACCTTCCATTATCCTAATCAAGAGCAATCAGTTTTAAGCCACATTAATCTAAAAATAGATCGAAAAGGGACCTATGCTCTTTTAGGACCTTCTGGAGCGGGAAAATCAACTATGTTACAGTTATTATTAGGTGATTTACAACCGACTTCGGGGCATTTTAAAATTGACGGTTATGATTTAGAAACGTTGCAAGAATATCGCCATGATTTATTCGGCGTATTAGATCAACAACCATACCTATTTAATACCTCAATTATGAATAATGTACGTTTAGGAAATTTAACGGCAACTGATGATGATGTAAAAGCAGCTATTGCGGCTGTTGGTTTACGTGAATTAGTTGAAAAATTACCTGATGGTTATAATACTGTGATGACAGAAGGTGGCCAACGTTTTTCAGGTGGAGAACGGCAACGCTTTGCATTAGCTCGTATCTTGTTACAAGATGCACCGATTATTATTTTGGATGAGCCAACAGTAAGTTTAGATCCAATTACTGAGAATGAAGTTTTAACAACTATTTTCAAACTTTTAGCTGATAAAACAATTATTTGGGTAACACACCACTTAACAGGTATTAATTTCGCTAATCAAGTATATTTCCTAGATAATGGTAATTTTACAATGAGTGGATCACCACAAGCTTTATATGCTCATAATCAGCATTTTAAGCAACTTTTAGATTTGGATACGGGGATGATTAATTAGAAATATATAAAGGAGAGTCATGGCAGTTAAAAAGCGACGCAATCGTAAGCGTAAAATGAATAGTAAATTTAGTATTCAAGATTTTTTTGTCAAAAATGGACAACTTAAGCGTCGTAATACCGTGCTCTTTATCATTGGTGTATTATTACTATGTGTAATGGCGCTCCATTGGCAAAATCAACGTCAAGAAGCTACAAATACCGTTACGGCACCATCGAGTATCTATCAACAGCGAGTTAAGTGGCTAAATTCATTAGCACCATATGCACAACAGCTACAACGTCAATATGGTGTTTTGGCTAGTATTACATTAGCACAAGCCGCACATGAATCTAATTGGAATAATAGTCAACTTTCACAAAAATACTACAATTTCTATGGTATTAAGGCTGCACCTGGGCAAAAATCTATTTTGCTACCAACAAGTGAATTTGTAAAAGGACAGTGGGTGACAGTTAGGGCACCGTTTAAAGTATATGATAATGTACAGGGCTCAATGCTAGATCATGCACAGTTACTAGTTCGAGGTAC
Organism: Periweissella fabalis; assembly: GCF_012396505.1. Taxonomy (GTDB): domain Bacteria; phylum Bacillota; class Bacilli; order Lactobacillales; family Lactobacillaceae; genus Periweissella; species Periweissella fabalis. The sequence continues at coordinate 15,412 of NZ_JAAXPN010000010.1, forward strand.
TAGTGAAAATCATCAACGATACAATCAAGTTATTCATGCAACAAACTATGTTGCAGCAGCTAATGCATTGTATCAGGCAGGTTATGCTACCGATCCGGAGTATGCCCAAAAGTTAATCAAAATTATTGAAATGTATCATTTGAATCGATTTGACCGATAAAAGCTAGTCGGATTTAGGAGGCACTATTAATGGCAACACAATTTTATCCAGGCCAAACATTAGGAATTATTGGAGAAGGCATCAATGGGCCTATATTGGCGCAAACAGCGCGGAGAATGGGTTTTCGGGTTGCTGCCTATAGTTCTGATGTGGAAGCAGAGGTCTTACATGTCGCTGATCTACGCTTTGTTGGTGCAAATGATAATTGGGAAGAATTACGATCGTTTGCTGAAAGTTGTGACTTTGTAACGTATGAAAGTCAGAATATAAGCACGCAAACATTGGAATATATAAAGCAATATGCTGACTTACCACAAGGTATTAATACATTAGAAATTTCAATGGATCGCCTAATGGAACGGACTTTGTTTGAAGATTTAAATATTAATTGTTTACCATATATGACTGTTGTTGATTTAACGGATGTTGTCAATGCTGCGGCATCATTGGGATATCCTGTAGTTTTAAAATCAATTCCTAAAGTAACGGGTATCGAAAAAGAAGTGATTGTTGAAAATGAAGCATCAATTGGTAAAGTTGCTGAAATGATTGATACTGGAACATTCATTATTGAGTCATGGTTAAGCAATGTTCGTGAATATTCAGTGGTGGCTGCGCGAGCATTGGATGGTAAAATCAGTACGTATCCGATTATTGAAAATTTTTATACAGGTGGTAAGTTAATAAAGACCGTTACACCGGTTAAGTTACCTGATGAGATTGAATTTGAAATGTATCGAATTACAGAGCGCATTGGTGAAAATATTAATTATCGTGGTTTATTCCAACTTGATTTTTATGTCACTGCAACGGGAAATTTAATTGTCAAACGACTAGTAGCGACACTAAGTCAAGCAAGTGCAATTTTTGATCAGGTGACAAATGTATCAGTATACGAGCAACACATCCGAGCCATTGCTGGACTGCCTTTATCTGTGGTTACAGCAGCTTGGCCAGCAGTGTTAGTACCGTTTTCTGATATTGATGATACTAAGCTACGGACGCAGTGGCTGATTAAAGATAATTGGCATTTTTCTTTTTACCATAATGCAGGACAATTATTACATGATGTTTCTGGACACTTTGTTGCTACAGGGACGGATGTGCAGTCATTATTAGATCAAATAGATGCTACTAAGTTTATTTCAAATGACGATACAGCGTGAATTAAATAGTTAAATGTTTAAATAACGCTAAATGAGATGTGGTAAAAAAACCTCAGATAATGACTAAAGCATAGAAAAAAAGACTGAATTTATTTTTATAAATTCAGTCTTTTTTCGTATTTTATGAAACTATCTGTTTTTTGGAGCACATTACTAGTAGCAAAGAGTTACAGTTATCGAATATTATCAATAACTTGTGGACCTTCTGGTCGACCGATGATCAAAGTATTTACATGATCAAGGAATAAACCGTGTTCAACAACCCCAACCATATTGATTAACTCAGTACCTAACTGTTTGGGATCAGGAATCGAATCAACTTGTAAATCAATAATATAGTTGTGGAAATGCGTTAACTTAGGATTACCATTTTCATCACGTCGAATTTTTGGCTTGTATCCAGCTGCAATTAATTTATCCACCACGTGCTTACTACCAAAAGGAATAACCTCGATAGGCAGTGGGAAAGCACCTAATGTCTTGACCATTTTAGAATTATCAACAATCCAGATGTTACGTTTTGAATTTGAAGAAACAATTTTTTCCCAGAGATGAGCGGCACCGCCACCTTTAATTCCTTGGAAGTTTTCATCAACTTCATCAGCACCATCAACTGTTAAGTCAATGTAGTCGACATCATCAATATTTTTAATTTTGATACCGAGAGCTGTCGCTTGATTTCTTGTTCGATCAGAAGTAGGGACCCCGACAATATTAAGGCCTTCATTCTTGACGCGTTCACCAAGAGCCGCCACGAAAAACTCGGCAGTAGAACCAGTCCCAAGCCCAACAATCATACCATCTTCAACATATTGGGCGGCACGTTCTCCAACTTGTTTTTTTAATTCAATTTGATTCATAACTTCAAGAGCTCTCCTTGTGTAAACTGTGCATTAAATAATTATACCTAAAAAAAAGTTTAAAAGCTATTCAGTATATTGCAAGCTTTGATAAGCTGGTGTCACTGCAAAAACCTTTTTTGCAAAACTACATTCAGGCTTAATTTTTAAATTATTGTGTTGAGCAAATGTAATTACTTCGTTTAGTAATTGGTTGGCAATTCCTTGACCACGTAAACTAGGATCAACAAAAGTATGGGTGATTACGATGACGTTGTGGTTAGGAATTTTAGGAAATTTAATTTCGGCTAATAACTGACCATCGGGGGCAACTTGATAAAGACGTTCTGGTTCACGTATAAATTCCATAAGTAGGCTCCTTTTTTATTTAGTTAATTACTATCTAGTTTTATTTTCATGTTATTAGCAGGAATAGTCAAATTTAAAATTGCTTCTGGTCTAAAAAATTAGTAAGTTATTGGTATAATAGAATATAACAAATTTAAGAAAAGAGATATTGATTAATGAAACGCGGATTTGAAATTATAAGTAAATATGCTAAGGCAGGCTTACAATTACCTCAACGAGCAACAAATCAAGCAGCAGGATATGATTTTCAAGCAGCAGAAGATATTGTTATCCCGTCAATTTGGAAATGGTCTTTTTTAAAGGCTTTATGGCAGATTAAACATGAAGAAAAGGTAAGTGAAGCGGATTTGGCAGCTGCACAAGCTGTGTTAAAACCATTTTTAATTCCAACTGGTGTTAAAGCATTTATGCAGCCAGAGGAATTTTTGATGATTGCAAATCGGTCAAGTAATCCATTGAAGCGTAGTTTATTAGTACCTAATGGAGTAGGAATAATTGACGCTGATTACTACAATAATGAACAAAATGAAGGTGCTATTTTTGTACAAATTCTGAATTTTGGTTTATTTGATTGCCATATTCAAAAGGGTGAACGAATTGCACAAGGAATTTTCATGCCATTTTTATTAGCTGATCATGATGCTTCAACAATTAAGACGACACGTAATGGTGGGTTTGGTTCATCTGGTATTAAATAAAAAGGAGGTATATAAATGGCCAAAATAAAAACGCAATTTTTATGTTCTAATTGTGGCTATATTTCGCCTAAATATTTGGGGAGGTGTCCCAATTGTGGCGAGTGGGGGACATTAGTGGAAGAACGTATTCAACCTGATACACCGGATCGAAAAAGTCGGGTTAGTTTAGATGGCGAAGTCGCTAAAGTGGCCAAAATTGGGGATGTTTCTACTGAAGATACTCCGCGAGTAAAGGTACAATTATCCGAGTTAAATCGAGTTTTAGGTGGCGGGGTTGTTCCAGGCTCAATGGTTTTAATTGGTGGTGATCCAGGAATTGGTAAATCAACACTACTATTGCAAATGTCAGGCCAATTAGCCCAAACTGGCGGGCTTGTGTTGTATGTATCAGGTGAAGAGAGTGCCGTGCAAATTAAAATGCGTGCGGAACGATTAGGGGTGGGGGCCAATGATTTCTATCTCTATCCAGAAACTGATATGAGTTTAATTCGCAAACAAGTTGATGAATTAAAACCTAACTTCTTGATTATTGATTCAATTCAAACTATGCAAGAACCTGATGTCCAATCAGCAGTAGGTTCAGTATCTCAAGTTCGTGAGGTAACTGCTGAATTACTCCAAATTGCCAAAACTAATGGTATTACGGTATTTATTGTGGGGCACGTAACTAAAGAAGGATCGATTGCTGGGCCCAAAATGTTAGAACATATGGTTGATACAGTCTTATATTTTGAAGGTGATTTGCACCACGCTTATCGAATTTTACGGGCTGTTAAGAATCGTTTTGGTTCAACTAATGAACTTGGTATTTTTGAAATGCAAACGCATGGACTAACAGAAGTTTCTAATCCGTCACAAATTTTTTTGGAAGAAAGAATTGATGGTGCAACTGGATCAGCGATTGTAGTCTCAATGGAAGGAACACGGCCGATTTTAGTTGAAATGCAAGCTTTAATTACACCATCCGTATTTGGGAATGCCCAACGTACAGCAACGGGGTTAGATCGGAATCGAGTAGCTTTAATTATGGCAGTTCTTGAAAAACGTGCAAACATGTTACTCCAAAACCAGGACGCATTTTTAAAGGCCGCCGGCGGAGTTAAACTAGATGAACCGGCAATTGATTTGGCTGTGGCTGTTGCCGTTGCATCATCATATAAGGATAAGGAAACCCAGTTAGGTGATGCTTTTATTGGTGAAATTGGATTAACTGGTGAAATTCGACGTGTTAATCGGATTGAAGAACGTGTTGCCGAAGCTGAGAAATTAGGATTTAATCGAGTTTTTATTCCCAAAAACAATCTACAAGGCTGGACACCTACTGGTGAAATTGAAGTTGTAGGGGTAGCGACGATTAGTGAAGCATTGCAAAAAGCCTTCAATGATCAACAGAGTAAATACCGAATAAATATGAAAAATGACTAAATTTAAAAATTTTTGGTTAACATGATTGCTGAATTTAAAATTAATAGTAAGATAGATTATATAGTAAGTAGGAAAGGATATTTATATGCGAAAGAAAATCATTCAAGCAGCATTAGCCTTGGTGGGAGGGGCAATTGGTCTGCTAGTGTTACCAAGTTTTTGGCATCTAATCCACGTGAACTATCAATGGATTGATAATAATATCACAGACTTTATAATCGGCGCGTTATTGCTATTATTTGTTTCATTCTATTTAGTTGATTATATTGATCATAAGCTTGGCGATATTGAAAATTATTTATCAAAGAAAAACCCACTATCATTATTAATTGGTAGTATTACGACAATTTTAGGGTTATTAATTGCAGTTTTAATTTCAAGTTTATTTGTTAATTCACGTATTTTTTTGATTAATACAGTTATTCCGATTCTTTTGATGTTGTTATTTGGATATTTAGGTTTTCGATTAGGGACGACGCGAACGGATGAATGGAAAAATTTAATTCCTGGCTTTAACCGGGTTCGTGGGAAAATTGAACCTTTACAAGAAGGTGAAGTGATAGGCGACAAACAGTTAGAGCCTAATTACCATCATTATAAAATTTTAGATACTAATATTTTAATTGATGGTCGAATTTATGATTTAGTAAAGTCAGGCTTTATTGAGGGAACGTTGCTAGTACCTAATTTTGTCTTGTACGAGATTCAATATATTGCTGATTCAGCTGACTCAGTTAAGCGGGTTCGCGGGCGTCGTGGTTTAGATATTCTTAATAAGTTACGTGAAGAACAAATTATCCCAATTGAAATGTATGAAGGTGATTATGAAGATATTAAGGAAGTCGATGAGAAATTAGTGCAGTTAGCAAAAGATCTTGATGCAGTTCTAGTTACGAATGATTTTAATCTTAATAAAGTAACATCATTTCAAAATATTACCATTTTTAACATTAATGAATTAGTTGGTGCTTTACGACCTCGGGTATTACCTGGTGAAACGATGCATGTTATGGTGGTTAAAAAAGGGACAGAGCGACAACAAGGGGTTGCTTATCTTGATGACGGTACAATGGTAGTTGTTGAAGATGGACAATACTTCATGAATAAAAAGCTTGATGTTACTGTCACATCAGCTCTACAAACTGATGCTGGGCGCATGATTTTTGCAAAGCCCACTCACGCAACTAAACCAATCGAATAAAGTAAAAATTTATTATAAAATTCGTAAGAAAAAAAGCTGAGATACTTTAAAAATAGGCATTTTTGGTGTATTATCACAAGTGCATAAAAAAATGAAAAAATGAAAGAGGCTAACACATTGGCAAATAAGAAGCTTCGGGTGCGGTATGCACCAAGTCCAACAGGGCATTTACACATTGGTAACGCTCGTACGGCATTATTCAACTATCTCTACGCACGTCACAATAAAGGTAAATTTATTATCCGAATTGAGGATACTGATTTAAAACGTAATATTGCTGATGGTGAACGTAGTCAATTGGAAAATTTAAAATGGCTTGGGATGGACTGGGATGAAGGTCCTGATAAGCCAGGTGAGTATGGGCCATATCGTCAATCAGAACGGATGGAAATTTATAAACCATTAATTCAAGATTTATTAGATCGTGGTCTTGCTTATGAATCTTACAAAACTGAAGAAGAATTAGCTGCTGAACGTGAACGCCAGATTGAAAATGGTGAAACACCACGCTATGAATATGAATTCGCTGGTATGACTGATGAAGAACGCGAAGCAAAAATTGCAGAAGCAAAAGCGGCTGGTTTAGAACCTGTTGTACGTTTTAAGGTTCCAGTTGGTAAAGTTTACAAGTGGAATGATATTGTTAAAGGTGAAATCGAAATTGGTGCTGAACAAGTTGGTGGTGATTGGGTTATCCAAAAGCGTGATGGGATGCCAACTTATAATTTTGCCGTAGTTGTTGATGATCACATGATGGAAATATCACATGTTCTTCGTGGAGATGATCATATTTCAAATACTCCTAAGCAATTAATGATTTATGAAGCTTTTGATTGGGATGCTCCACAATTTGGCCACATGACATTAATTATTAATACTGAGACTGGGCGTAAATTGTCAAAACGTGATGAATCAATCTTACAATTTATTGAACAATATCGTGAACTTGGTTACTTACCAGAAGCTTTATTGAACTTTATTGTGTTACTTGGTTGGTCACCAGTTGGTGAAGAAGAAATCTTTACCTTAAATCAATTTGTTAAGATGTTTGATGAAAAACGCTTATCAAAGAGTCCAGCTAAGTTTGATGCTAAAAAACTTGAATGGGTTAATAATCAATGGTTGAAGAAAGTTCCAACTAGCGATATTTTCCCATCAATCTTACATCAACTAGTAGCTGGTGGAATGGTCGAACAAGCTGAATTAACACCAGAAAAGTTGACGTGGTTATTTAAGATGACAGAACTTTATAAGGATCAAATGTCATTTACTAACCAAATTAACGAATTTTCTAAAGATGTATTTTTCGATATGCCAGCTGAACTTGATGCTGCAGCAAAGGAAGAAATTGCTGATACAGAAGACGTTATTAAAGTGCTTGAAAGCTTTAAAGCCCAAGTTGAAAAACTTGAATTCTTCGTAGCTGCTTCAATCTCACCAGCTATTAAGGCGGTACAAAAAGAAACTGGAATTAAGGGACGTAAGCTCTTTATGCCAATTCGAATTGCTGCCTCACATGAAACACATGGTCCGGCTTTACCAGAAGTACTTGAATTACTTGGTAAAGAAAAGGTTATTGCCAATGTGACAGCTTTAATCGAAAAATTAAAGTAATAATTTAAATGAACATGAAAAATCCTAATGGTGATAGCACTATTAGGATTTTTGCGTTAAAGATTACTTTAGATGAACTAAGCGGCCGTACTGATTTTATGCTATGATATAACTTATTAAATTACGAAATGGGAATGAATGAGGAGTAAGACACTATGATTCATGTTTTTAATACGATGACCCGTACAAAGGAATTATTTAAGCCACTTCAAGCTGGAATTGTAAATATGTATGTGTGTGGTCCAACCGTCTATAACTACATTCATATTGGTAATGCCCGCTCAGCAATTGCATTTGATACGATTCGTCGCTATTTTGAATACGCTGGTTATCAAGTTAATTATGTTTCAAATTTTACTGATGTTGATGATAAAATTATCAAAGCTGCACGTACAGCAGGAATTTCTGAGCATGAATTAACAACTAAATTTGAACAAGCTTTCATTGAAGATACATTGCCACTTAATATTAAGCCCGCAACAGTACGTCCATTAGCAACAGAGCATATTAATGAAATTATCAAGTTTGTAGCTGATTTAATTACGCAAGGGTATGCATATGTAGCTAAAGGAGATGTTTATTTTCGTGCACGTAAATTTCCTGATTATGGCCATCTAGCACATCAAAATATTGATGACTTAGAAATTGGAGCTTCAGAACGACTTGATGATGGTGAATTAGCCCGTAAAGAAGATCCAGTTGATTTTGCAGTATGGAAAGGAGCTAATCCTGATGAAGCCATTACATGGGATTCACCTTGGGGACCTGGTCGACCTGGTTGGCATATTGAATGTTCAGTAATGGCAATTAAGTATTTAGGTGATACAATTGATATTCATGGTGGCGGTCAGGATTTAGCTTTTCCACACCATACAAATGAAATTGCTCAATCAGAGGCACATACCGGTAAAAAATTTGCGAATTATTGGTTGCATAATGGTTTTGTAACAGTTGGTGATGATAATGAAAAAATGTCAAAATCACTTGGTAATTTTGTAACAGTCCACGATTTATTAAATGAAGTAGAGCCACAGGCATTACGATTAATGATGGCAACGACCCATTATCGGCGACCATTAGCATATACTAAAACTGCAATTGCCGAAGCCACTCAGGTTGTTAAACGCCTGCAAACAGCTTATACAAACTTGGATTTTCGCTTGCAACAAGATGATGCTAGTCCAGTTGAGGATAGTAATTTGGCAGCACAAGTTACGGCATTTAAATTAAAGTTTATGCAAGCTATGGATGATGATTTTAACGTAGCTAACGCAATGACAGTAATTAATGATTTTACAACTGCTTTAAATGTCTATGCGAAAGCAACAAATGTTAGTAGCTTAACTGGTCACGATGCATTGCGTGAATTTGCAGCTGAGGTTATGGTACTTGGTGTCAATGTTCAACCTAGTCTAGATGAAGAGAATACTAAATGGATTGATGAAAAGGTTGCAACTCGTGATGCTGCTAAAAAAGCTAAAGATTACGCACAAGCAGATATGATTCGGGCAGAATTAAAAGCACAAGGTATCATATTAGAAGATACCGCACAAGGAACTCGATGGAAGAAAGAATAAAAATGGGAAACTACCAACAAATGAATGGGATTGCATTAGCTTATATGGGTGATGCAGTTTATGAAATTTATATTCGGCAACATTTATTAGCTAAAGGTATGGTTAAGCCAACACATTTGCACCATACCGCAACACGTTATGTTTCAGCTAAAGCACACGCAGCATTATATCGATTGATGGAAGCTGATGATCTTTTGACAGATGAAGAAAAACAGTATTTTTTACGTGGCCGAAACGCTAAATCACATACAGGTGCTAAAAATACTGATATTGTGAGTTACCGGATTTCAACCGGTGTAGAAGCATTATTTGGTTATCTATATTTAAGTAATCAAACGGCACGAATTGAACAATTAGCTGCTTGGTGTATTGAGCAAGTTGAATCAGGAAGGACAAAAGTAAATGCAAAATAACAATGACTACCGTGGAGGACGCAAGCCAAAACGACGGGCACCACAACGAGAACAAGATAATGGACGTCCGCGTAATACCAAGCGGCCAGAACGAACTAATGGGAAGCCAGATGACAAGTTAACTGTAGCACCATTAGGGGACTTTGTTATTGGACGTCATCCAGCAGTTGAAGCTTTGAAGTCAACGGAACAGACAATTAACAAAGTGTGGCTGCAAGATGGTATTCATAGCGACGCAATTAGTGAGGTGCTTGCGTTAGCTAAAGAACGTGGACTTGTTGTTCAAAATGCACCTAAGAGTAAGTTAGATGAATTAAGTGATGGCCAAAATCACCAAGGAGTTGTTTTATCAATTTCAGCTTTTGAATATGCACAATTGGATGATTTATTTGCTAAAGCTGCCGAAAAAGATGAAGCACCATTTTTCTTGATTCTCGATTCAATTGAAGATCCCCATAATTTAGGCTCAATTATGCGGACAGCAGATGCGGCTGGGGCACATGGAATTATTATTCCAAAACGACGAGCTGTTCAATTAACGGCAACAGTCGCTAAAACTTCAACTGGTGCGATTGAACACGTGCCAGTTGTACGAGTAACAAACCTTGTGAATACAGTTAAAGAACTTAAAGAACGTGGTCTATGGATTTTTGGTACAGATATGAATGGTACTGATTATCGACGCTGGGATGCTAATGGCCCAGTTGCATTAATTATTGGTAATGAAGGTCGCGGTGTAGCACCATTATTAAAACAAAATGTTGATGAGATGCTAACTATCCCAATGATTGGCCATGTTCAATCATTAAATGCATCAGTAGCTGCTTCATTATTAATCTATCAAGGTTTTAGTTCACGACACAAAATATAATTAAAATTATATTTTTCATTATATTTGCTTTTTTAAATTCTATTTAATTTAGTGAAAAGCAAGTGATAGCAAGTTTTTAGGCTGGTAGGTTATGTACTAATTATTGAAAACGTACAAATGTTCGATTTTGTAAATCTGCGATATTGATTATCTTAATGTTATTAAATGTTAGGAGGAATATTAAGGATGACAGAATATATCGAAGTTGATTTGCTAACACTTATTGAGCAAGCACAAAAGGGTGACGAAGATGCTTTTGGACGAATCTGTGCCCAGTTTCGCCCGTTGTACTTAGCGCAATGGGTTAAGTTTCGTAACTTAAAAATTGAAAAAGATGATTGGTTCCAAGAGATGCAAATGATTACATATAAATGTGTGTTGTCGTTTAAAACTCGCGAATTTAAGCGCTCATTTGGTAATTATTTACGTTGTGCAATTAATTTTCGGTGTATTGATGAATGGCGCCGTCAAAAAGCTAAGCTGCGCGACTTAGATAAAATAGCTGGTGTTTATACAACTGTTATACCTTTTGAGGATGGAGTCACACGCTATGGTACAGCACAAGACTTATTGCTTGTTCGTGAGGCAGTCGAACAATTCACCAATGGTCAACTTACTAGTAGAGAGCGGTATGTTTTAAATGAATTAGTTGGATTAGTACAAGTTGTAGATTATCAAAATGTTACTAAAACTGATAATCAAGCTAATCGCCGGATGTTAACTCGTTCAAGAGCACACCTAAGAAAAAAGCTTGAAGAATTGCTCGAATAGTGATAGCCTATTGAGAGAATTGTTTACCCGTTATCGTCATTAGTGGGTAAATTTGGAGGTTTCAAATTATGGCACAAAAGAAAATCGCCCTTGCATGTAGTGTCTGTGCTTCACGGAACTACACCATTGCGGCAAATCCTAACCGAACAGAACGTTTAGAAGTTAAAAAGTTTTGCAAGTTCTGTGGTGAACACACATTGCACCGCGAAACTCGCTAATTATTGGAGAGAAAAATGAAATTTTTGAAAAGTGTTATCCACGAAATGAAAATCGTTACTTGGCCAACCGCAAAAGAAAATCGGCGTGACTCAATTACTGTTATCGCCACTGCAATTTTCTTTGCCCTTTTCTTAGGTGGCATCGACTGGTTGATTCAAACTGGTTTAGCATTATTATCTAAGTAAATTTCATTGGCTCATGGAAACATGATTTGCTATAATTAGTACAGTTACAGAAAACTTCGTTTGCAACGAAGTTTTTTTTGTTGAAAAATTTATACCGACCGCTACGAGGAGAAAACAATGGATTCAATTGAAAAACAATGGTACGTATTACATACGTATTCAGGATATGAAAATAAGGTTAAAAATAATCTTGAATCACGTACTGAAACAATGAATATGACAGACTATATTTACCGTGTAGTCGTGCCTGAAAACGAAGTTACCACTGTTAAAGATGGTGAAGAAAAAACAATTATCGAAAATGATTTTCCAGGATACGTTTTAGTTGAAATGGTTATGAGTGATGAAGCTTGGTTCGTTGTTCGTAACACTCCTGGAGTAACTGGTTTCGTTGGTTCACACGGTGGTGGTTCAAAACCAACACCATTATTGCCAGATGAAGTTGAGAACTTGATGAGTCGTATGGGTATTACAGCCCGCCGTGAAGAAAAGCTTGAGCTTGAACTCGGCGAAACAATTAACATTGTTGCTGGTCCATTTGCAGGCATGCAAGGAATCGTAACCGCATTGGATGAAGAAAAGCAACAGTTAAGCGTTAATGTAGAATTGTTTGGTCGTGAAACACCAACTGAACTTGCCTATGATGACGTAGATAAACTTGAAGAAGTTTAATTTATTATTTACGAAGTAGTACTTTAATAAATTAAAGTAGTTGCAACAACCAATAAAGGTCGGTAGATTCGTTGAATTTGCTGATCTTTTTTATATTATTTTGTAGTTTTATGGTTATATTTAACATATAGAGGATAAATAGATGGATTTAACAAACGGATCATCATTAAAAAAAATTATGCTTTTTACAATTCCTTTGTTAATTGGGAATTTTTTTCAACAAATGTATAGTTTCTCAGATACATTAGTTGTTGGACGAACACTAGGTGAAAATGCTCTAGGTGCAGTAGGATCTACTGGTAGTTTACAATTTTTAGTTTTAGGTTTTGCTAACGGTTTAACAGTCGGACTGGCAATTATAACGGCTCAAAAGTTTGGTGCTAAGGATATTGCCGGTGTTAAACGCAGTTTTGCGATGAGTATTTTAATTACCGCAGCAACCTCAGTTGTAGTAACTATCTTAGCTTTAGGCTTTTTACCACAAATTTTACACTTAATGCAAACACCTAAAGTATTATATGACGATACATATGCGTTTATTTTTGTAATTTTTGCAGGTATTTTTACACAAATGGCATACAATTTACTTGCAAATATTTATCGAGCGGTCGGTAATTCAGTTATTCCATTAGTATTTTTGATTTTTGGACAAGTTTTAAATGTTATTCTCGAACTTTGGTTTATCTTAGGCTTTCATATGGGGGTAGCCGGTGCGGGATATGCAACTGGCATTGCACAATTAGCATCAGCAATTTTATTAATTATGTGGATTCCTCGTCATTTACCAGAGTTGGCTTTAACAAAAGCTGATTTTAAACTTACTAAATTTGATTTTGTTGAACATGCGCGCATTGCTTATCCAGTAGCATTCCAGACATCAATTATTGCGATTGGTTCAGTTATTTTACAAATGTCACTTAATATTTTAGGACCTAAAGCAGTTACAGCTACAACTGCCGCTTCAAAGATCGATCAATTTGCCGTTCTAATATTTATCTCACTAGGAACAACGATGGCCACATATACAGCACAAAACTACGGGGCCAAAGAGTTTAAACGTATCTTAGATGGTACTAAATATATTATGATTGCTGGGTTAGTGTCAGCAATAGTATTTGGAGCAATTGAAATTATTTTTGCCGATCCAATGATTGGCTGGTTTATCGATCCTAAAGGAAATGAAGAGATTTTTGCAATGGCTCGTAATTACTTCCAAGTAGTTGGAACTACCTACATGATATTGGCCGTATTATTTGTTGTTCGAAATGTTTTACAAGGGTCAGGAAATAGTTTAGTTCCAACCTTAGCCGGAATTGGGGAATTAATTGCCCGTGTCTTTGCTGGTTTAGTATTAGCACCACATTGGGGTTATTTTGGAGCAATGCTTGCTAATCCTCTTGCTTGGACAGCATCGGTGTTAATTATGCTTTGGCCATGTGTAAAATTCATTAGTGAACTAAGAAAATTAAATCTAATGAAGCATACAGCATAATAAATTTAAATAAATCAAATTTTATACTTGAAATTAAAATTATGTGGTGGTACTATACCATAGTATGCTTGTTATAGTATATGTGGGAGGAGAAATCTTATCTCCATTCATACCACAACACGAAACGGAGGTAATGTATCGTGGCTAAAAAAGTCGTAACAGTTGTTAAGTTACAAATTCCTGCCGCTAAGGCAACTCCAGCTCCACCAGTGGGTCCTGCCCTTGGTCAAGCTGGTATCAATATTATGGGGTTCGCAAAAGAATTTAATGCTCGTACTGCTGATCAAGCAGGTATGATCATCCCTGTTGTTATCTCAGTATATGAAGATCGTTCATTTGACTTCATCACTAAGACTCCACCAGCTGCAGTTCTTCTTAAGAAGGCTGCTGGTGTTGAAAAGGGTTCAGGAGAACCTAACACTAAGAAGGTTGCAACGGTTACTAAGGCACAAGTCCAAGAAATCGCTGAAACTAAGATGCAAGACCTAAACGCCGCTTCTATTGAAGCAGCAATGCGCATGGTTGAAGGTACTGCACGTTCAATGGGATTCGTTGTTGAAGATTAATCTATAACGAACAGTCGGATCGCGTATGAAAATACGCAAGATCAAGCGGGAGGTGGCGACGCCGTTTGACCGCATTTGCAAGGAGGAATAGCTAAAAATGGCTAAGAAACATGGTAAGAAATATGTTGCTGCTCTTGAAAAGGTAGACCAAACTAAGGACTACACTTTATCAGAAGCGGTTGCATTAGTTAAAGAAATCGATTTTGCTGGTTTCGACGCAACAGTTGAAATTGCTTTCAACTTGAACGTTGATACTCGTCAAGCTGATCAACAATTACGTGGTGCCGTAGTTTTACCTAATGGTACTGGTAAAGATCAAACTGTAGTTGTGTTCGCCAAGGGTGACAAAGCTAAGGAAGCCGAAGCTGCCGGTGCTGATGTTGTTGGTGACATGGACTTAATCCAACGTATCCAAGATGGTTGGTTGGACTTTGACGTAGCAATTGCTACGCCAGACATGATGGCTCAAGTTGGTCGTATTGGTCGTGCCCTTGGTCCTAAAGGTTTGATGCCAAACCCTAAGACTGGTACGGTTACTATGGACGTTACTAAAGCCGTTCAAGAATCAAAAGCTGGTAAGGTAACTTACCGTACTGACCGTGACGGTAACGTTTCTGTTCCTGTTGGTAAAGTATCATTTGATGATGCTGCTCTTGTAGGAAACTTGAAGACTATTGCTGAAACTGTTGTACGTGCTCGTCCAGCAGCTGTTAAGGGAACTTACGTGAAGCACGTATCAATCGCTTCTACTTTTGGTCCATCAGTTAACGTTGCTGTTGACTCATTGTAATCAATTATTTTAAATAATTGATTGACCTTTGGCAGGATTATTGGTATCATATTGTAGTTAATTAAATACGATTTCTACCTAAGACTCAGGAGGCATCAGCCTTAATAGTTAAATCCTGCCGAGGAAGTTTACAACGACTTTATTTCCCTCGGTTAAACTTCGGTTTAGACGAGGGATTTTCTTTTGAGAAATCAAAATAAATAAGGAGGTAAAAAACATGAGTGAAGCAACCATCGCCGCTAAAGCGGCTGAAGTTGAAGCAGTTGCCGCTAAGTTTAACGAATCAGTATCTGCTGTTGTCGTTGACGTTCGTGGTTTAACTGTTGAACAATCAACTGAATTACGTAAGCAACTTCGTGAAGAAAACATTGAATTGAAGGTTATCAAGAACAAGATCTTGACACGCGCAGCCGAATCAGCCGACCTTGGAGGTTTAAACGACCTTTTTGTTGGACCATCAGCTGTTGCCTTTTCTAAGGAAGATGTTATCGCCCCAGCGCGTATCTTGAAGAAGTTTGCTGATTCAGTTGAAGCCCTTGAAATCAAGGGTGGTGTTATCGAAGGTAACATTGCTTCTGTTGAAGAAATCAACAAGTTTGCTGCATTGCCAAGTCGTGAAGGCTTGTTGTCAATGTTGCTTTCAACATTACAAGCACCTGTTCGTAACTTTGCATACGCTGTTAAAGCAGTTTCAGATGCAAAAGACGAAGAACCTGCTGCTTAATTAATTTAAATTAAAAACAAAAATTTTGGAGGATTTTACAATGGCTTTAAACAAAGACGTTATTATCGAAGAACTTAAAAACGCTACTATCTTGGAACTTGCTGACCTTGTTTCAGCAATCGAAGAAGAATTTGGTGTTTCTGCTGCTGCTCCTGTAGCTGCTGCTGGTGCTGCTGGTGCCGATGCTGCTGCTAAGACTGAATTTGATGTTGAATTGACTTCAGCTGGTTCAGCTAAGATCAAGGTTATCAAGGCAGTTCGTGAAGCAACTGGTCTTGGCTTGAAAGAAGCTAAGGACTTGGTTGATGGTGCTCCATCAATCGTTAAGGAAGGCTTGTCAGAAGCCGATGCTGCTGAATTAGTTGCTAAGCTTGAAGAAGCTGGTGCATCTGCAGCTGCTAAGTAATTTTAAATTACAAAGTATAAAAGAGTTAGTAAGGTTATCCTTGCTAACTCTTTTTTTGTGCACTTCGAATTGGGTATAATCAAATGATACAAGCTATCTGCTCTTTATAAGCTTGTTTATACTAATTAAAATAATAATCTAAGTTATTGTACTTAAACTGTGCAAATAGCTTCTAATAGAGGCGGCTATGCATTATTTAAAGATATACCTGTATAATAAAACACCCCAAAAGTTAGACCAAAAAAGGTCAACTTTTGGGGTGCATATTAAAATAGAACTTCTATGACAGCTCTTTTTAGCTAATTATCTTTAAATGTCATAATCATTATCATCCATAACTTCAACTTGACCAAGGCGGTAACCATTACCGACTTGTGAGAAGAAGTCATGATTTGAAGTTGAAGTTGAAATACCATTCATAACAACAGGACTAACATCATCTGCTGTATCTGGGAACAATGGATCTTGTCCTAAGTTCATCAAGGCTTTATTAGCATTATAACGTAAGAAAGTGAGCACTGAATCAGTCCAACCAACACCATCATATAATTCATGTGTGTATTTTTCTTCGTTTTCATATAATTCATACAATAAATCATACATCCAAGCTTTAATTTCCGCTTGCTCATCAGCGTTTAATTCATTAAATGCTACTTGGAATTTGTAACCAATATATGTGCCATGAACAGATTCATCACGCAAAATTAATTTAATAATTTCTGCCACATTAATTAGTTTATTGTGGCCTAAATAATAGAGTGGCGTATAGAAACCAGAATAGAATAGGAATGTTTCTAAGAATACTGATGCAATTTTCTTTTGTAATGGGGTACCTGTTTGATAAATATTATTAATACGTTGGGCCTTGTATTGTAAAAACTCGTTAGTATTAGTCCATTCAAATATTGCTTCAATTTCTTTAGGGGCATTCAATGTTTCAAAGATTGAAGAATATGATTTAGCATGTACTGATTCCATAAATTCAATATTATTTAAAACAGCTTCTTCATGTTGAGTACGAATATCTTCTTTAAGTGCTGACATTCCGTCTTGCGATTGAACGGTATCAAGCAGCGTTAAACCACCAAAAACTAAGCCAACAAGATCTTTTTCTTGTTGATCCATTTGACGCCAATCGTCGAGATCATTTGATAATGGAATTCGGGTATCTAACCAAAATTGTTCAGTTAATTTTTCCCAAGTTGCTTTATCGATAGCATCTTCAATGTTATTCCAATTAATTGCGATGTATTCTTTTGCCATTAGATATTCTTCTCCGTTGTTAATTGATTCACTAAATTTTAGCCCGGGTTTTAGACAATGTCAACCGCACCAAAATTTAAGAAAATAAGTGAGGTGTTACAAAAAAGATATGAATTACGAATTTATCGCAATTCATATCTTCATCTTTGAGTTATGCAATTAAATTGAACAGCTTACACATTCATTAACACCAGCTTCAGTGTCATCGTCGGTAAATGTTCGAACATAGTAAACTGATTTACAACCACGCTTATAAGCATAGTTACGTAAGATATTTAAATCACGAGTTGTCATCTTATCAGTCCGACCGTTCTTCCATTCATATAAACCTTCAGGTAAAGTAGCACGCATAAAGAGCGTTAATGCCATTCCTTGGTCAATATGTTGTTGTGCTGTTGCGTAGATATCAATAACTTTACGCATGTCAGTATCGTAAGCAGAAACATAGTAAGGAATAGTATCATCAGCCAAGTATGGAGCTGGATAGTAAATCTTACCAATTTTCTTTTCTTGACGTTCTTCAATACGGTTTACAATTGGGTGCAATGATGAAGTTGCATCGTTAATGTATGAAATTGATCCGGTAGGGGCAACTGCCATACGATTACGGTTATATAGACCATATTGCTTAACGTCAGCAGCAAGTTGACGCCAATCCTCGGCCGTTGGAATATGATGATTGGCAAAAAGTGCGGCAACTTTTTCTGATTTAGGTTGCCAATCGCCATTAATATATTTCTCAAAGTATGACCCATCAGCGTATTTTGATAATTCAAAATCCTTAAAGGTTTCTTTTCGTTCACGAGCAATCTTGTTTGATGATACTAAAGTATAGTAGTTAACCATCATAAAGAAAACGTTTGTGAAGTCCATTGAATCTTCATCACCATACATTATATGACTCTTAGCCAAGTATCCGTGAAGGCCCATGGCACCTAGACCAACTGCATGTGCTTCATCGTTACCCTTACGAATTGATGGGACGATGTCAAGTTTTGACATATCTGAAACAAATGAAAGTGCCCGCATCATGCTGTCAATTGATTGACCAAAATCTGTGGTTTCCATCATATTGGCAATATTAATAGAACCTAAGTTACATGAAACATCAGTTCCAAGATGATCATACATTTGTTTATCATTAATTTTTGATGGCTCTTGAATTTGAAGAATTTCAGAACACAAATTAGACGAAACAATTTTACCAGCTACTGCGCTATCACGATTAGCCATATCAATGTTGATAATGTATGGGTAACCTGATTCTTGTTGTAATTTAGAAATTTCAGTTTCAAGATCACGTGCATTAATCTTGTATTTAGTAATTTCAGGATTAGCAACTAAATTATCATATTCAGCTGTAATATCAACATAGTTAAATGGGGTACCGTATGCACGCTCAACATCATATGGTGAGAAAGTATACATTGGTTCGTTAGCCTTAGCTAATTCATAAAATTTATCAGGAATTGTTAAACCTAATGAAAGAGTTTTAACACGAATCTTTTCATCAGCATTTTCTTTCTTAGTTGCCAAGAAACTCATAATATCAGGGTGGAAGACATTTAAATAAACAACTCCAGCCCCTTGACGTTGGCCAAGTTGATTTGAGTAAGAAAATGAATCTTCCAGCAATTTCATGACAGGTACAACCCCAGAGGCGGCATTAGCGATTCCTTTAATGGGCGCACCAGCTTCACGTAAGTTAGAAAGATTCATTCCAACACCACCACCAATTCGTGAAAGTTGAAGTGCTGAATTAATAACTCGACCAATTGAATTCATATCATCAGTTGATTGAATAACAAAACATGAAACTAGTTCTCCACGGCGTGACTTACCGGCATTTAAAAATGAAGGGGTAGCAGGTTGGTAGCGTTGGTGAATCATTTCGTCAGCTAAGTGCATAGCCAATTCTTCGTTTCCATCACCATAAAAAAGCGCATTAATGGCCACTCGATCAGTATAACTTTCTAGATAAGTTGTATTATCATTTGTTTTTAAAGCATATTGGGCATAGAATTTGTAAGCGGCCATAAATGACTTGAATTGAAAATCTTGCTCTAAAAGATAATCATATAATTTCTCGATGAAACTAAAATCATATTTAGCAACAAATCCTGGTTCAAGGAAATCGTTGTCAAGTAAGTAGTCAAAACGGTCACGAAGGGTTGCAAACTTCATGGTATTTGGTTCAACATTTTCAGCAAAAAAAGCTACTAAAGCTTCGTGATCCTTTTCTAATTGGATTCGATTATTTTTTGGAATATTAATTTGATTATTTAAATCAAAATATGTGACGTCTTTTAAGTCTTTTAAACTCATGTGTAGGCTCCCCTTAAATTTTTAGATGACGATTAAGCTAGCGTGTATGTACTTTAAAAATAAAAAACAACACCCTGTTGTTTTTTGAAACAAGATGTTGCCTTAGCACGCGACTTTTAATTGAATAATTAGGCTAATTGTTGCAAAGCATCTGGACGGAAGCCAGCGATTGAATCAATATTAGCACCTTCAACAACAGGTACTGATTGAAAGCCTTGAGCTTTTAAATAGTCGACATATTCTGGGTTTGTGCTGACATTTTTTTCTTCAAATGCGATGCCACGAGCTTCTAAGAAACGTTTTGTCATCTTGCATTGGATGCAGTTATCTTTAGTAAATACAGTTAATTTATTCATATTATAATACCCCTGTCCCTTTTTATTTCATCGATTAGTATAACAATATGTAGTGGCCGGTGCAATAAAAAAAACTATATATAGTGTACTGTGGGAAATAAATTGTTTATTTGCCTTAGAGTAGCAAAGAGAAAAAATTTATAAAAGGGTGTAAAAGTTTTTACTTAACAGTTATTATTATAGAGAAGCAAAATGAAGGGGGCCATGCCCATGAATAATCACTACTACACTGAGAACCCAGATATTGTCCACGATGAAAAAACGTGGCCATTTATTTTATTAAATAACGAGATTAAGTTTACCACGGATAATGGTGTCTTTTCAAAGCAAACGGTTGATTATGGGACACGTGTTATGCTCGAAGCATTTCGTGAAGACCACGCTCCGGCTGGAAAAATTCTTGATTTAGGTACTGGTTATGGACCAGTAGGAATCGCACTAGCCTTAGCATATCCAAACCGTAAAGTTGATATGGTTGATGTCAACAACTTAGCTTTAAGTTTAGCACAACGTAATGCAACAACGAATCAAGTTACGGAACAAGTTAAAGTATTTCATTCTAATGTGTATGAAGACGTAACTGATCAATATGCTGCTATTTTAACCAATCCACCTGTACGAGCAGGTAAAGAAGTTGTCCAAGCAATGATTGCCAAATCAATACAATATTTAGTAGTTGGTGGGACTTTAACCGTTGTCTTACAAAAAAAGCAAGGTGCACCATCAGCCAAAAAATTAATGGAAGAAGTTTTTGGTAATTGCGAAATTATTCGTAAAGATAAGGGCTACTATATTTTAGAAGCCGTTAAAGCCTAGAGGATAAATAGCATGCAAGAATTAACAATTGAAGAACAGCAAAATTATATGCGAGCGGCCTTAAAAGAAGCGAGTAAAGCTAAGGCAATTGGCGAAGTACCCATCGGGGCTGTAATTGTTCATAACGGTGAGATTATTGGTCGGGGCTTTAACTTGCGCGAACATACACAAGATGCAACCGTCCATGCTGAAATTATGGCAATTCAAGAAGCTAATCGGCGCTTAAAGTCATGGCGCTTAGAGGATTGCCAGATGTTTGTGACATTAGAACCTTGTCCAATGTGTGCTGGTGCCATTATTAACTCACGAATTCCACAACTTTATTTTGGAGCACGTGATCCTAAAGCAGGGGTCGTAGGAAGTTTACATAACTTGTTAACTGATGAACGTTTTAATCATCAAGTTGAAGTTCATGAACGAGTACTAGCTAAGGAATCGGGTGAATTGTTACAAAAGTTTTTCCGTGATATTCGAGCACAACAAAAAGCTCGTAAAAAAGCAATTAAAGCACAACAGACAAAAGATGCTTGAAGTTTATTGTTATAACATGTATAATTATAACCTGTAAGGCAAGGTTGTACTTCGAACCGGGTCAGGTCTGGAAGGAAGCAGCCCTAAGAATGCTGCAATTTGTGCTTTACATACATAGCTTAGGAAACGAGGTCAGAAATGGCCTCGTTTTTTTTATCTAAAATTGTGGTTATAAATCAGCGATAGGTGTTTTTAATGTGGTAATATTGATAGAGTATTATGAAATCAGCGGGAGGTAAACAAATGGCTTATCAAGCACTATATCGGGTGTGGCGTCCACAGAAATTTAGCGATATGGTAGGACAGGAAATTATCACTAAAACATTGAAAAATGCCATTATTACGGGACAAACGAGCCATGCGTATTTGTTTACTGGGCCACGTGGGACAGGTAAAACATCGGCGGCTAAAATTTTTGCGAAGGCGTTAAATTGTTTGAATTTGCAAGATGGTGAACCATGTAACGAATGTATCAATTGCCAAGCGATTAATAATGGATCTTTAAATGATGTAATTGAGATTGATGCTGCTTCAAATAATGGAGTTGAAGAAATTCGTGATATTCGTGATAAAGTTAAATATGCTCCAACTCAAGCACCATTTAAGGTCTATATCATTGATGAGGTGCATATGTTATCAACAGGGGCCTTTAATGCTTTATTAAAAACATTAGAAGAGCCACCTACACAAGTCGTTTTTATTCTGGCAACAACTGAACCACATAAAATACCATTGACGATTATCTCACGTACGCAACGTTTTGATTTTCGTCGAATTGGAACCACTGGTAGTATTACGCGTATGGAGTATATTTTGGAGCAAAAAGGCTACCAATATGAAGCTCCAGCCTTAAAGGTGATTGCCAATGCCGCTGAAGGTGGAATGCGCGATGCTTTAAGTATTTTGGATCAAACGTTATCGTTTGGGGATGATCAAGTAACATTAGCTAATGCTTTGTTAGTGACTGGGGCAGTGAAGCAAAGCTTATTAAATGAGTATGTCACAGCAGTATTAGCTGAAGATGTACCAACTAGCTTACAAGTATTAGAATCAATTTTACAAGAAGGAAAAGATGCACATCGCTTTATTGAGGATTTGATTAGTTATATTCGTGATTTATTATTAGCTAATCAAGCACCAGATATGGTGACAGTTACACCGGATGAAGTTTTTGTAACACTTAGTAAGCAAGTAACACCTGATTATGCATATAATGTAATTAATGTACTAAATGATGTCCAACAACAATTAAGATTTACAACACATCCGGATGTCTATTTAGAAGTATTGACTGTAAAGTTAGCAAGTCTTAATCTGCAAACAGACACGCTAGTAGTACCAGCATCGACTAAAACAAAACCGCAAGTGGATAAGCCAAACATATCCACTGCAGTGGCAGCCAAAATAGAGCAACCTAGTGATGAAGCGGCAATTACAGCTAATAAGCAACACGTATCAGCTGCTAAAACAGCTGATAGTCAACCATTAGTGGCACCGCCAATCGAAGCTGCTCGTAATATTCCGATTAGTAGCGGTCCGATTGCACCAGTAGCTAAAAACACTTTGACTGGGAAAGTAGCCTTTGACGGGCAAAGTGTTTTTGATATTTTACATGTGGCAACAAAAGCTGCTTTAAGAGCAATCGAAGATAACTATGCGGATTTGCTTAATATGCTAAGTGTAGTTGAAATGGCAAAATTAAATCAAGCTAAGCCAGTAGCTGCTAGTCCTAATGGAATTGTATTGGCTTTTAATCAACCATATATTCATCGGTTAGCACAGCAAGATGAAACGCTCCAAAATAATATTTTGCAGAATTTAAATCGGCTAACTGGTGAGACACCAATGGTGGTTTTGATTACTGATGATCAATGGAATCAGCTACGAAATAGCTATGTAAATCAGTACAAAGAAAAGATTGCGTTTACAGATATGACTGTACCACAACTTTCAGAATTAGCAGTGGAAACCCAACCACCTGTTGATAAACCAGTAAGTATGGCAGTTGAGATACCAAGTGAACCTGTAAAAATAGATGAACCTGAGCTGATTACACAAGCCAAAGCTTTATTTGGTGATATTGTAACAATTGAAAATAATTAATTAATGAAAGAACGAGGAATGATAATATGATGGGTGGAAATATGCAAGGCATGATGAAGCAAATGCAAAAGATGCAAAAGCAAATGCAAGCAGAGCAAGCAGAGTTGGAAGCAACTGAATTTGTAGGAGTTGCACCAAGTGATCTAGTAAAAGTTACTTTTACAGGTGATCGAAAGTTAAAAGACGTTGTGGTAGCCCCAGCAATTGTTGACCCAGAGGATGTTGATACGTTACAAGATATGTTAGTAGTTGCTATTAATGACGCTATGACAAAAATTGACGAACAAACTGCACAAACTATGGGTAAATATACCCGTGGTTTAGGATTTTAAATAATTTTTTAAAGGAGAGTTTGATGCAATATCCAGAACCAATCGCCCAATTAATAGAAAGCTATATGAAATTGCCGGGGATTGGACAAAAATCAGCCACTCGCCTAGCATTTTATACCCTTGGTATGGATGAGGAGGATGTGACTGGTTTTGCCCAAGCTCTCATTGCTGCCAAGCGTGATTTACAGTTTTGCAGTGTATGTGGTAATATCACAGAAGCTGATCCATGCGTTATCTGTCAAGATCCTAGTCGAGATCAAACTACTATTTTAGTAGTTGAACAATCTAAAGATGTCATGTCAATGGAAAATACTCGTGAATATCACGGATTGTATCATGTTTTACATGGTGTCCTTTCACCGATGGATGGTAAGGGACCGGATGATATTAACATTGCTAGCTTAATCAAACGGCTCCAAGAAAATGAAGTCATTACTGAAGTAATTGTGGCAACTAACGCGAATGCCGAGGGTGAAGCTACGGCAATGTATCTGGCAAGAATGTTAAAGCCGGCAGGAATTAAAGTAACTCGATTAGCACATGGCTTAGCAGTGGGAAGTGATATTGATTATGCCGATGAAATGACCTTGATTAAGGCTGTTGAGGGGAGAACTGAGCTATGAAGCGTCTAAGTAAGAAAAGAGAACCGTTAACTCATTTGGCATACGATGGTATGCTAATGGATCAAGTTGATGAAGCAAAAATCGACTGGAATTTAGCTAAAGCTTCTGAACAAGCTATGACGGAAAGCAATTACGATGGTCGGTTAATTCAAGCACAGACTGCATTAGCAAAACAAAAATTTTTTTATTATTATCGTGAAGCACGGCGGCGCCAAATTAAAGGCCGCATCCAACGAAGTGTTTTTACGATTGATTAAATAGGAGAATCAAATGGCCTCAAAAAAGCAAGTACCTCAATCGGGCTTTATATCAATTATTGGCTTAATTATCTTAGTGGCATTGGCAGCAAGTTGGTTTACAGGTAGTTCCACTAGTAATAAACACCAGCAATATAATGCTAATACGGCAACATCAAAAGCTATTCGAGATAGTCAACATTCGGTATCACAGCCGGCAACTACAGCATCCCAAAAAGGCCAACCAGATACTAATCAAGCACAAACTGGGTTAGCACAACTAAATTTTAATGGCCAACAAATTATTCAAGTTAACAATGGCCAACCGAACTTTACGGCAGAACAATTAAACACGACACATGGTGCGTGGGCAACTTATCAGCCATTGGATAATTTAGGAAGAGCAACTGGGGCAAGCGCATTATTAAATAAAAGTTTGATGCCGCATGCTAAGCGACAACGATTAACTGTTAATCCAACAGGATTTAAAAATCGTAAAGTACCAATTAATGGGCATATTGAATGGTTATATAATCGGTCACATTTAATTGGTTATCAGTTTACTGGTCAAAATAATAACTTACAAAACTTAGTGACTGGGACGCGATCATTAAATGATCCGGGAATGTCTTATTATGAAAATATGGTTGCAAGTTACCTAAAGAGTCACCCAAATGATTATGTTCGTTATCAAGTCACTCCTTATTATCGAGCTCAAGAATTGGTCCCACGTGGAGTTCAAATGCAAGCTGAATCAATTGGTAGTCAAACAATTCGTTTTAACTTGTACATCTTTAATGTTCAATCGGGCGTAAATATTAACTATCAAAATGGCTACTCAAGTACTAACTAACATGTTAAAATAATTTAAGCAATGATATAGACAAAGTAGTGAATAGATATCTGATTCAGAAAGTTAGTGGTTGTTGTGAACTAACCAGTATTTATTTAACGAAGTTACATCTATGGAGCACAAACGATTCGTCTCGTTATCGACGCCTAAGGCTACATAAGCGTAGTAAATTAAGGTGGTACCACGGAATTAATTCGTCCTTAAGTGTATATTCTTCATACACTTGAGGACTTTTTTTATGGAAAAAAGGAGAACTCAAATGGAAATTTTTGCTGATTTAAAATGGCGCGGGGCCATTAACCAATTAACAGATGAAGAAGGCTTACAAGAGCTTTTAAATGAAAAACAAGTCGGTATGTACGCGGGGATTGACCCAACTGCAGATTCAATGCATATTGGGCACTTAATCCCCTTTATGGTGTTAAAACGTTTCCAATTAGCTGGTCACAAACCAGTGATTGTAATTGGTGGTGGAACCGGTTCAATTGGTGATCCATCAGGCCGAAACTCAGAACGGGTTTTACAGACGATGGAACAAGTTATGCATAATGAGGAAGCTTTGACTGCTCAAATGGTACACTTATTTGGTACAGAAAACTTCCGTGTGGTAAATAACCGTGATTGGTTAGGTAAGATTAGTTTGCTTGATTTCTTGCGTATTTACGGTAAGTTATTTTCAGTTAATACGATGTTAGCCAAAGATGTCGTGGCTTCACGTTTAGAAACTGGAATTTCATTTACAGAATTTACTTACCAAATCTTGCAATCAGTTGATTTCCTTGAACTATTCAAACGAGAAGAAGTCCAATTACAAGTTGGTGGTGCTGACCAATGGGGTAACATCACTGCCGGAATTGACTTGATTCACCGGATGGAAGGTAATGATGCGAAGGCCTATGGTTTAACAATTCCATTAATGCTTAAATCTGATGGAACTAAATTTGGTAAAACTGTTGGTGGTGCAGTATGGTTAGATGCTAAAAAGACATCACCATATGAATTCTATCAGTTCTGGTTTAATCAAGAAGACGCAGATGTTATTAAATATTTGAAATACTTTACATTCTTATCAAAAGAAGAAATTGAAACACTCGAAGTAGCAACTAAAGAAAATCCGCGTGCTCGGGCAGCACAACGTAAGCTTGCTCAAGAAGTGACTCGCTTTGTACATTCACAAGCAGCCGTTGATGAAGCTGAACGAATTTCAGCAGCGTTATTCTCAGGTGATGTTCAAGATTTAACAGCAACTGAAATTGCCCAAGGATTTGCTAATATGCCATCATTTGAATTAACTAGTGAAGTTAAAAATATCGTAGACTTCATTGTTGATGCTGGTGTTGATAGTTCAAAACGTCAAGCACGTGAAGATGTAACCAATGGAGCAATTCGAATTAATGGGCAACAAATTACGGATGTTGCAGCAATGATTGATCCGAGTGCAATGTATGATGGTAAATTTGTGATTGTTCGGCGTGGTAAGAAGAAGTATTTCTTAGGACGCGTTCATGATTAATTTACTAAAACACGCTTAAAAAGGTCAAATATATTCTAAATGTACACTAAAAGTAGCTGTGGTATAACTAAAAATTAGTAGTAGTTCACTTATAGAATGTCTGACAAAAGGCAGATGCTAGCATAAAACTAGAAAATCCCGACTGAATTTTTAAAATTTAGTCGGGATTTTCTAGTTTTATACCTTATCGATGAGTCTTTTGTCACACTATCTTTTTTCGCGAAATTCTACTTGGTAGTGACATCTGCTACAATACCATTCAATTGCATTAAATACCTCTTAAATTTTTGTTTAAGAGGATTAAAATATTTTTCTGAGCCGGAGTTAAGACATGTGCCGTACGATATGCAATACTAGTTATAAACTCAGGTTGATCATCATCTAGTAAATCAAGAGCGACAATATCATTTCTTTGATCATTAGTAATACTAGCTAAAAAAGAAATGCCTAAGTTAGCTGCAACCATGTTAAGGACTAAATTAACATCTGTGGAGCGGAAAATAGGGTTTAAGCGCATATGATTACGATTGGCGAGTTTATTTATTGCTTGAGTATGGACAAATCCTTCACTTAGTAATATAAAAGGTAAGCCTTTTAAATCTGCAAAATGAATGGCCTGCCTATTAGCTAGAGGGTGATTTTTTGCGACAAATATTTGGAAAGGATGGCGATCGAATTCTTGGGTAATTAATGATTTATATGATAATGGCTCATCTGAACCAAGTAAGGCAATATCAATTTTACCGTGCAATAATGCTTTACGTAAATCATTTGAACCACTTTCAATTGTTTGAATATTGTGCAATAAATCTAACGAACTGAGTTGGCTAGCAATTTTCGTAAAATAGTAGTTGCGAATAATTGGTGGTAGGCCTAATGTAATTTGATCATTATTTAGGCGACTTATTTCATCTTTAGTTACTAACCATTCATTTAATATCTGATTGGCATGTTTATTTAATTGTTCACCAGCCAAAGTAATATAAAGATCGTTATGTGAATGGTCGCGTATAACTAATTGGGTTGAAAGTTCCTCTTCTAAACGTTTAATAGCAGCACTGATGGTTGGTTGACTAACATTAAAAAAAGCGGCAACTTTTGAAAAGTTTTTTTGCAAGATTAATTGCTGATAATATTCTAGGTCACGAATATACATGGTTACTCCTTGCTATGACTGTTATTTAAATGATGATATAAAAATCATTTATAGCTCATATTTAATTTGACTATACCATTATAAAAGCATTATATTAGATGACAATGAATAGTTATATAAGAAAATATGTTTAAAAATTTGTTGCATCTTTAAAAACATTTAATTGTTTTTATCACTCTGAGTACAGTGACAATTACGCTGTCAATAAAATTTTAATTACTTATATTGTACCATTGATTTTAGTTGACACGTATAAGGACACGGCAAACAGAGATAAAAATTAATTAGGTGGGGATGTTTTGGTGACTTAATTATTTAAAGATATTTTCAAATATATATACAGGAATTTTAAGTTTTAGAAATTTTGAGGTAGGAATAATGGCAGTTTTATGGAGTTCCATACAAAGTGTTTTGGTTGTCGTAATCATTATGGCACTTGGTTACATTTTACGAGTTAAAGGTTGGTTTGCAGATAGTTTTGGTAAGAATATTTCTAAATTTATTAAAAATATTGCTTTGCCAGCATCAATTTTTGTTTCAGTATTACAACGTTTGACTCGTGGTACATTGGTATCATTTTCAAGTTACTTAATTTGGGGATTCTTGGCCGTAATTATTGGTTATGTAATTGCATTTATTTTAGTTAAAGTATTAAAAGTTCGACCTGGCCGTCGTGGAATCATGGTTAATGCAATCGTTAATGCTAACACTATATTTATTGGGTTACCTTTAAATATTGCTTTGTTTGGTAACGATAGTTTAACGTATTTCTTGGTTTATTATATTGTTAATACCGTTTCAACTTGGGCCTTTGGGGTTTTCTTAATTAGTAACGATGATCCAACTAAGACTGCCAACACTGGTGAAAAGAAAAAAATCAATTGGAAGCAAGTTATTCCAATGCCTTTAGTTGGATTCGTGGTTGCATTAGTATTTTTATTATTAAATATTCCAATTTTAAAGATCACATTTTTACAACAAAGCATGAATTATGTTGGTAGTTTGGTAACACCATTATCACTTATTTATATCGGGATTGTATTAGCGGATGCTGGTTTAAAGAGTATTACTTTTGATCGTGATACGATTGTTGCATTGCTTGGCCGGTTTGTACTATCACCAGTTATTATGATTGCAATTGTGTATTTCACAGCACGTCATGGCGTGAACTTAGCACCAGTCTTACAAAAAACCTTGATTGTACAATCAGCAACGCCAATGTTGGCTGTTTTACCAATCTTAGCAGCTGAAGCACATGGTGATGTTAAATTTGCAACTAATATTGTTACAACTTCAACAGTCTTGTTCATTATTGTTGTACCAATTTTAATGACAATCATTCAATATATTTAATTTTTAGGGTTTGTGATAGATCCATTTTTAGTAGTAATTTGTTACTAGATGTGTTGTAAGAAGATAAATAATTTTCTAAAATACCAAAAAGACTGAATTTGTAAAAAATTCAGTCTTTTTTAGTTATATTCCTTATCTGGACGTCTTTTGTCGTATTCACTTTTTCGGTTAGATAATAGGGAAATCGCAAAAATTGATTATATTATGATACAATTTAATAATTACATAAATAAAGTGAGGGAAACGATGCAAACAATGACAATTGGTGACTATAAACGACAAGCACGTCAAAAGTTACAAGGAAATTGGGGAGCTGCAATCCGCTTAAATGCTTTTCCGGCAGCCTTAAAGTTTGTTGGAACAATATTGGCCGCTTTACTAATAATAGGGGTAATTACAATCCTTATAATTGCATTTGGAAATACTCAGGCAAATAGTGAAGTGAACAATGCGATTAAATCAAGTGTAGAAGTATCTGCTAATCAGGGTGCTAATTCTACTTTTATGGGATCTTATGGTAACGAATTGAGTTCAGTATTGATGTCAATTATTATTGCAATGGTTTCAACAGGTATTTACTGGACGTCACTTGATTGGTTACGTGGTAAAAAAGAAACTGTTAAATTTATTGATGCTTTTGATGGTTTTAATAGCCGCAATATTTTAGCTAACTTTATGTTAATTTTAGTGATGACACTGTTCAAAATTCTATGGACGTGCTTATTTATTATTCCGGGGTGTATTAAAGTATTTTCATACTCACAAACGTTATTCATTTACAAAGATATGGTTGATAAACATGGTAAGGATAATGTACCAACTAGTTGGGCATGGTATGTTACAGCTAGTCGGCGGTTAATGCAAGGTCACAAAGCCCAATTATTTTGGTTAGAAGTTAGCTTTATTGGTTGGTATATTTTGGTTTTTGTAACTTTAGGCCTCGCATGGTTTTGGGTAATGCCATATATTAATATGACGCGTACAGTATTTTATGAAAACCTTGCGGGATCAACATTTAAATAAGAACATTTTAGTTAAATAATTTGATATAATAGACTACGAACTTTAAGCGTAGACGAACATATAAATCCGGTAGCAGCGATAAGTTAAGCTATCGGATTTTAATTATCTATATAAGTAAAATGAAAAAGGTTGATGACTGGAGGTTAAAGCAATGACAAATGAGCAAGAAATTGTAATTATCACAGGAATGAGTGGTGCGGGTAAGACTATTGCTATGCAAGCATTTGAAGATATGGGTTTTTTAACAACAGATAATCTTCCAATTGCATTATTAGGGCAATTTTTTAAAATGTTAGAAGCTAATACATCAGTTCAAAAAGTCGCATTAGTTGTAGATGCGCGTTCGATTGAATTAGTTGGTAGTATCGATGAAATGTGGCGTAATAGGCAAACAACAACGAAAATTTTGTTTTTAGATGCTAACAACCAAGAATTAGTTGCACGCTATAAGGAGTCTCGTCGACAACATCCTTTAGCACCGTCGGGACGAGTGTTGGAAGGAATTGAAAAAGAACGGCGTGTTTTAGAAGAAATTAAAAATCATGCAGATATGCTAATTAATACTGATGATTTATCAACACGCCAGTTACGAAAGATGTTATTTACTAAATTTAGTGATGGAAATCATCGGGCACCATTTAACGTCCAAGTTATGTCTTTTGGTTTTAAATATGGGTTGCCTCTTGATGCAGACTTAGTTTGGGATGTACGGTTTTTAACCAATCCATTTTATGATCCAAAGTTACGTGATTTAACAGGTTTAGATCAACCAGTTTATGATTATGTGATGCAAACTGATGGTGCTGAAGAATTCTTTAACAGCTATATGAAGTTGCTAAAATTAACTATTCCACGCTATATCGCCGAAGGTAAAACATCCTTAGTAATCGCGATTGGTTGTACGGGGGGGCAACATCGGTCAGTGGCCTTTGCAGAACGGATTGGGCGTACTCTTGAAGCTAATTATCAAGTTCGAGTTACTCATCGAGATATCGAATTGCGGAAGGAATCGAGTGTTAAGTCATGAAAAAAGTCGTAATAATAGGGGGAGGCTCAGGATTACCAGTAGTCCTACGAGCTTTACGCAAACAACAAGTAGATATTACTGCAGTGGTAACAGTTGCTGATGACGGTGGTTCGTCAGGTATTTTACGTAATTATATTAACGTTGTGCCACCGGGGGATATTCGCAACGTGATGGCTGTGATGTCAACATTAGATGAAAATTTTATCAATGTTTTTCAATACCGATTTAAGTCGGAGGATGATTTCTTTGCAGGCCATAGCATTGGTAATTTAATTATTGCAGCGATGCAAGAGATGAATTTAAATATTTTTGAAGCTGTGCAAAAATTAAGCAAAATGATGGCGATTCGAGGACATGTTTATCCGGTTGCTAACGAACCATTGGAGCTCCATGCTGAATTTACGGATGGGACATCTTTGGTAGGAGAAGCAGAAATAACGGAAGCTCATAAAGTTATCAAAAAAGTATGGGTCGAACCACTGGAATCATCACAGAATAAAATTGCACAAGCGGTGCCACAAGTTATTACAGCCATTGCACAAGCTGATCAAGTCATTTTAGGCCCAGGATCGCTTTATACGAGTATTTTACCTAACTTGACTATTCCAGATGTCGCACTTGCATTACGTGCGACACGTGCAGATATTGTTTATATTTCAAATATTATGACACAAAAAGGCGAAACTGATAATTTTTCAGATGCTGATCATGTTAAAGTATTAAATCAACATTTAGGTGGTGATTTAATTACGCATGTTATCGTTAATGGGACCGAGGTTCCAGATGATTATATTGATTGGCAACGTTGGAATGAAGTTTCCCAACAGGTTAGGCATGATAGTTGCGAATTTATTGGGATGAAGGCGCAAGAGATACGAGCTAATTTACTTGAATTACGCGATAATGGTGCTTTTCATAATGGTGAATTAGTAGTGCAAGAATTAATGAAAATTCTTGCACAAAAGTAATGAAAGGAAATACGTAATGTCATATGCAAGTGACGTGAAAAAAGAGCTGACGAGCTTAGAAGTTCATGAACGTAATGGTAAAGCAGAGCTGTCTGCTTTAATTCGTATGAATGGTGCTTTAGGGTTAAGTAATCGACAATTTATTTTAAATGTTCAAACAGAAAATGCGGCAACTGCTCGACGAATTTATAGTTTATTACAGCAATTCTACAGGGTAGAGGCGGAAGTAGTTATTCGTCGTCAAATGAAACTAAAAAAAAATAATGTATATATTGTACGATTGAAATATCAAGTCCAACAAATCTTAGATGACTTACAGATTATGAAAGGTTTTGAGATTAATGAAGATATGCCCAAGGCGTTATTAAAACGTGATTCAGAACGCCGTTCATATTTACGCGGAGCTTTTTTAGCAGCGGGATCAGTAAACAACCCAGAGAAAAGTCGATATCATTTAGAAATTTATTCGCTATATCAAGCACATAATGAGCAATTAGCAGATTTAATGAATGAATACCGATTAAATGCAAAAACAACAGAACGGCGCTCAGGGTACATTGTGTACTTAAAAGAAGCTGAGAAAATTGCTGATTTCCTACAATTAATTGGAGCAACGAATAGTATGCTTCAATTTGAAGATGTCCGAATTATGCGAGATATTAAAAATTCTGTTAATCGGCTAACTAATGCTGAAGAAGCAAATGCCAATAAGGTTGCTGATGCGAGTGCTCGCCAAATTGATAATATTAATCTAATTAATGATCAAATTGGTTTGATGGCCTTACCGGTAAAGTTACGTCAAATTGCTGAAGCACGCTTAAATCATCCAGATGTTAGTCTGGGTGAACTAGGTAATTTTGTGCTAGATGGACCAATTTCAAAGTCAGGGGTTAATCATCGTCTTCGAAAAATTAATGAATACGCTCAAGCAATTCGTGAAGGCCTACCTTTACCAGGTTCAAAAAAGCGATAAATTAATCTAAGATTATTGTTTGACCTGTTTTGACCTTTGCGGTAATATTAAACAGTATATTAGCAGTCATAATATTTGATTGCTAGAATTATTTAAGGAGGATCAATTATGTATCCAGTACCTACAGTTATTGAAACGTCAGCCCGTGGTGAACGTGCTTACGATATTTACTCACGGCTTTTAAAAGACCGGATTATTATGGTTAGTGGTCAAATTGAAGATGGGATGGCTAATGCCATTGTAGCGCAACTCCTCTTCTTAGACGCTCAAGATTCAGAAAAAGATATTTATATGTATATTAACTCACCTGGTGGTGTAGTAACAGCAGGTATGGCAATTGTTGATACGATGAACTTCATCAAGTCAAACATTCAAACTGTTGTTATTGGATTGGCTGCTTCGATGGCAACAATTATTGCATCTTCAGGAACAAAAGGTAAACGCTTTATTTTGCCTAATGCTGAATACTTGATTCACCAACCAATGGGGGGTGCGCAAGGTCAACAAACAGAAATTGAAATTGCATACCAACAAATCACCAAAACTCGTCGCAAATTGGCACAAGTATTGGCTGATAACTCAAATCAAAGTCTTGAAAAGGTTGAAGCAGATATCGAGCGTGACTACTGGATGGATGCTGAAGAAACATTGGCATATGGGCTAGTTGATAAGGTGATGGCCTCATCAGCAGATTTATAATACTTAATAAGCATATGAAAACGAGTGAGGGGTTAATTTCACTCGTTTTTTGTATTTACTGCCTTTTACTTTGCATTAATTAGTAAGTTTGCTAGCAATGTTGCTTGGAGTCAGTACTTATTAAACGTTACAATCGTGATATAATGTTGATATCAAAATTTTGGGAATCGAGGATTGAATGTGGCAATCGAAAATTTAATAACGTTCCGAAATGCGATTAATTTAATTGATATATTAGTCGTTTGGTTTGTAATTTACCGATTAATGCTTTTGCTGCGAGGAACACGTGCGGTGCAATTAATGCGTGGGGTAGCAATTGTTATTATTATCAAATTATTTAGTGCTTGGGTTGGATTTAATACTGTTTCATGGATTATGAATCAAATTATTAACTGGGGAGTTATTGCATTAGTTGTAATTTTTCAACCAGAAATTCGGCGTGGACTCGAGCACCTTGGACGTGGTTCTGTGTTTACACGGACTAATAAAGAAACTGAGGCAGCAGAACACGTCGTTGAGTCATTGGATTTTGCAATTCAATATATGGCTAAACGACGAATAGGAGCACTAATTGCGATTGAACGCAATACTGGTTTAGAGGAATTTGTTGAAACAGGAATTAAAATGGATGCTTATGTAACCGGACAACTTTTAATTAATACCTTTATTCCCAATACACCTTTACATGATGGGGCAGTGATTATTGAAGGTAATCGTATTGCTGTTGCAGCAGCATACTTACCACTTTCTGAAAGTAGTACTATCCCAAAAGAACTTGGAACACGTCACCGGGCCGCTGTGGGAATTAGTGAAGTCACCGATGCATTAACGATTGTTATCTCTGAAGAGACAGGTGAAGTTTCATTTACTTTAAATAATGAGTTAATTCGTGATTTAGAGCGCGATGATTATTTAAATATGCTCAGAAAGCAATTGGTAAGTAAGGACCCAATCAAACAGGCGCCTTTTATTACTTTCTTTGAAAAGTTATTTCAAGGAGGGCATAAATAATGCGATTAGTTAAATTTTTAAGAAATCAAGGCTTGTATTTAATTGGATCATTGGTTTTATCAATTTCTTTGTTTGTGTATGTCTCATCAACTAACCAGGGATCACAAAATAATCAAATCCAGCAGCAAAATAATTCAGGTAATTTTCTATCGTCGTTAGCATCACAACGTAAAGCGAAAGTTAACTTGCCATTACAACTAGATGTTAATGATATTCGGTATTTTGTAACTGGGGCCCCTGAAAGTGTAACTGTGCAACTTAGTGGACCAAGTGCATTAGTAACAGCCGCGGTTAATACTAAAAATTTTGAGGTTTACGCTAACCTGCGTGATTTGACCTTAGGAAATCATACTGTGGCGTTAAAGGTTCGTGGGTTGAGTAAAGATATTTCATTTCAAATTATTCCAAGTAAAATTTCAATTAACTTAGCACAACGGGCAACGCGTAATATTCCGGTAAAAGTTCAATATAATACTGAAAATATTGCAGATGGTTATGACATTGGGAATGCTAAGTCATCAATTCAGACGGTGCAGATTACAGGGGCTGCTGAACAAGTTGCGCGTGTTCAGCAAGTCGTTGCCCAATTAGCAATTCCAAATAATACTAAAAAAACAATAAATCAACGTGTTCAGTTGCAAGCATTGGATTCTAATGGTAATTTAGTAGATGTTGTGATGACACCACAAATTACTAATGTTACCTTGCCGATTACACCCGGAAATGGTAAGAAATCAGTGCCGGTGCAACTAAAAGCAATTGGCTCTAATGCTAATGGTTATACCTTAACTGCTAATGTTAATGAGGTTAGCTTATTTGGTAAACAACAAGTATTAAATACTATTAAACAAGTGATCGTTCAAGTTGATGTGTCAGGAATAACTACTAATACTACTAAAAAAGTTGATATTCAAAGTTTTGAAGGTGTTAAGCAATTTGAGCCCACAACAATAATGGTTAACATTCAACCAAAAGCAACACAGACTAGCACAGACAGTAGTACAAGTAGTACAAGTAGTGCAAGTAGTGCAAGCAGTTCAAGTAGTATAAATAATAAAAGTAGTACCTCAAGCATTGATGGTAAAAGTGCCGTTAGTCATGATGAAAATGTCAGTAATGACTCGGCACAAGTAACGACTAAAAACAACAAATAAGGAATATAAATATGTCAGAAATTAATTTAAAATATTTTGGAACTGATGGCGTCCGTGGAATTGCTAATCAAACACTTACACCCGAGTTAGCTTTTCAGCTTGGTCGAACAGGTGGTTATGTCTTGACTCAACATGCACAAGTACAAGACCGACAACCCCGTGTTTTAGTAGCACGCGACACTCGGATTTCTGGTCAAATGCTTGAGCACGCACTTGTTGCTGGTCTATTATCTGTTGGGATTGAAGTATTACGCTTAGGTGTAATGACGACGCCTGGAGTTGCGTATTTAGTACGGGCACAATCAGCTGATGCGGGGGTAATGATTACCGCTTCACATAACCCAGCCCAAGATAATGGAATTAAGTTCTTTGGAAATGATGGTTTTAAATTATCAGATGAACTTGAATTTGAAATCGAACAATTACTAGATGCTGATACTGATACATTGCCACGGCCAGCTGCGGTTGGTTTAGGATCAGTATCCGAATATCCTGAAGGAGCCTTAAAGTACACTAAATTTTTACAAGATACAATTCCCGATGATTTAGCAGGCTTGAATGTAGCAATTGATGCTGCTAATGGAGCAACTTCAGGCTTGGTATCACATTTATTTGCTGACTTAGGAACTGATTTTGTCACAATGGCAACTAGCCCAAATGGAACTAATATAAATGATGGGGTTGGGTCAACGCATCCAGAAGCTTTAGCAGCCTTTGTTCAAGAAAAAGGTGCTGATGTTGGGATTGCCTTTGATGGTGATGGTGATCGTTTAATTGCCGTTGATGAACTTGGTAATATTGTTAACGGTGACAAAATTATGTTTATTACTGGTAAATATATGAACGAGCATGGCCGCTTGAAGAAAAATACCGTTGTTACTACAGTGATGTCAAATATCGGGATGTATAAAGCACTTGAAGAAAATGATATGAAATCAGTTAAAACGGCTGTCGGTGACCGCTATGTAGTAGAAGAAATGCTAAAGAATGGTTACAATGTTGGTGGTGAACAATCAGGACATATTGTCTTCTTGGATTGGAATACAACTGGGGATGGTATGCTAACGGCAATCCAGTTATTACACATTTTAAAAGAAAGTGGCAAGAAGCTTTCTGTCCTTGCTGCCGAAGTAACAGAGTATCCACAACAGTTAGTTAATGTGCGCGTTACTGATAAAAAAAGTGCGCTTGAAAACCAAGCAATTCAAAATGTAATTGCTCAAGTTGAAGCTGAAATGCGTGGTGAGGGACGTGTGTTAGTTCGACCAAGTGGGACAGAAAATCTACTGCGTGTTATGGCAGAAGCTAAGACAGAAGAGGCAGTAAAGGAATACGTTGCTCGTATTGTAGCTGTTGTTGAAGCTGAGGTTGGAATTAAATAATAAAATTAAAAAGCTGTATAGCTATTTTATAGTGTAATTTGCTATTAAAATTCTTTTTATAAGATCCAACATAAATGGGCGTGTGAGAAATGCCCCCAGATAATTAATAACACTAATAAAGGGGTTGTGACATAACGCCTTTCGAGTACTAAATTACTACCAAAACGCACTCCAGAAGTCTGATATATTCGAAATACGACAAAATCCTCTATGAAGAATTTTCTTCATAGAGGATTTTTAGTGTATTTCTCGATATCGCCCGACTTCGGTCACAGCTCTTTTTGTATTTTATAAAATTATCTGACTTTTGAGATATGCTGCCATTAGCGTATTACTACTAGAGAAGAGGCATGTCACAATTCGTTTTGCTGTATTTATTTTAAAACTTGGAATATAGCGAAGTTAACAAATGAATACATCCTATTAAACATCTATACCAATTTATAAAAAGTTTGACAAACCCTTTTGTGTGAGTGTATTATCTACCTATACCATTAAAACAAGAGGTGAAATTATGTGTGGAATTGTCGGAATTACTGGAAAACGTGTGGCCTTACCTGTTCTATTACGTGGCTTACAAAAGCTTGAATATCGAGGCTATGATTCAGCTGGCGTGTATGTAAATGATAGTGCAGCTAAACAAGAATTTTTTTTCAAAGAGAAGGGTCGTGTTGAACAATTAGAAGCATTAGTAGCAGATAAAGATATTCATGGAAATACAGGGATTGCACATACACGTTGGGCAACTCATGGGATTCCAAGTGCGCATAATTCTCACCCGCACGTCTCAGCATCTGGTCGATTCTTTTTAGTTCATAATGGAGTAATTGAAAATTTCCGTGAACTAAAAGAAACATATCTTCAAGGCGTTGAATTTAAATCAGAAACAGATACTGAAGTAGCAGTACAATTAGTCGCAAAACTTGTGGAACAAGATGGTTTGACGGTTGCAGAGGCTTTCCGCAAAGTTTTAACATTAATTGGTGCTGGATCATATGCCTTTGTATTGATTGATAATCAAAATCCTGATGTATTGTATGTTGCTCGTAATAAGAGCCCATTGTTATTAGGGCTTGGTGAAGACTTTACAGTTGTAACTTCTGATGCAGCTGCAATGTTGGAATACACACACGACTTTATGTCACTTGATGATGGTGAAATGGCAATCATTAAGGGGACTGACATTGAAGTTGTAAATCCTGATGGTCAAAAAATTGAACATGAGCCTTTTACAATCGAAATTGATGCAGCAGAAACTGATAAAGGTATTTATCCATACTACATGCTAAAAGAAATTGAAGAACAACCAAATGTTATTCGGACGTTAATGAAGCAATACTTGGATGATAAAAATCAAGCCAAAATTGATGATCAAATTATCGCTGAGTTAAAAAATGCCGATCGGATTTATATTGTCGCTGCGGGTACTTCATATCATGCTTCGCTAATCGGTAAGCGAATGTTTGAAAAAATTGCTAATCGTCCAACCCAAGTTGAAATTGCTTCAGAGTTTGCTTATGATAGCTATATTCCTGAAACTAATCCGTTCTTTGTATTCCTTTCTCAATCTGGTGAAACTGCCGATTCACGTGAAGTGTTACAAATGATTGCAGCAAAGGGATTTAAGTCATTAACACTAACCAATGTTCCTAACTCAACGTTAGCTCGAGAAGCAACATATGCTTTACCACTATTGGCTGGCCCTGAAATTGCGGTAGCATCAACAAAAGCGTATACTGCACAAATTACTGTTTTGGCTTTCCTAGCACAGGCTATGGCTGACAACAAGGTTTCAGTAGCACACCCATTAGCAGCAATTGCAGTTGCAATGGAAGCAATTTTGCAAGATAAAGACCATTACGAAGCTTTAGCACAAGATTACTTAGTAGATGCTTCAAGTGCATTCTATATTGGTCGTGCAAATGATGCTGAATTAGCTTTAGAGGCAGCATTGAAACTTAAAGAAATTTCATATGTTCATACAGAAGGCTTTGCTGCTGGTGAATTAAAGCACGGTACACTTGCGTTAATTGAAGATAATACACCTGTTATTGGGTTAATTACGCAACCTAAAACAGCTGAATTAACTCGCTCAAACTTGGCAGAAACTCAAGCACGTGGAGCCCATACCCTAATAATTGCAGCCGATCAAGTAGCACATCCAGAAGATCAGATTGTTTTACCATCTGTTGATAGTGCTAATGATGATAGTGTGGTAGTTGATCAATTAGCAATTTTATTGGCGACAATTCCCGTACAATTATTATCATATTACACATCATTAGGACGCGGTCTTGATGTTGATCGACCACGTAATTTAGCTAAATCAGTTACGGTTCAATAGTATTAAAAATTTTGATATAAATTAACATATTAATATTAAATAGGCGAGCATATAAATATTTAGTGACAGTAAATTGCTACTAAAATATGTTTCCAAAGTCCAATGTATTCGAATATATACAAAAATCCCAGGAAAGATTCTTTCCTGGGATTTTTGGTAGTGTTTCTTAATAGCAGACGACTTTTATCGTGTGCGGTCTTAATATATCTATTTAACTAAATAATTACAAGATTCTAAAATTTTGGTCTATACCACTTGCTGGATATTAACTTTTATTGTATTATTGGTATATACCAATAAAGAAGGAGTACCAATCATGAAAATTATTAAAGTAACTGATCAACAAGCTGGTGGGAAAGCTGGTTTTGAAATTTTTAAAGAGGCATTAGCAAATGGTGCAACAACGTTTGGGTTAGCGACTGGTAGTACACCAGTTACAACATATGCTGAAATTGTTGCTAGTGATCTTGATTTTTCAAAGTCAACATCAATCAATTTAGATGAATATGTTGGATTAGCGGCTGATCATGATCAAAGCTACCATTACTTTATGAACAAACATCTATTTAGTAAGAAACCTTTTGCACAAACATTCTTACCCGATGGTTTGGCTCCTGATTTAGACACTTTTGTTAAGCAATATCACGAAATTATTGAAAAGCATCCCATTGATTTACAAATTTTAGGAATTGGTCAAAATGGTCATATTGGCTTTAATGAACCAGGGACATCATTTGAGGCTAATACACATGTTGTTGATTTAACAGATTCAACAATTGAAGCTAATTCACGTTTTTTTGCAAGTCGTGATGAAGTTCCAGCACAAGCAATTAGTATGGGAATTGCTGAAATCTTAAAATCAAAGCAAATTATCGTTGAGGCTTTTGGTAAAAATAAAGCCGCTGCGGTTAAGAAAATGATTGAAGGACCAATTACTGAGGATGTACCTGCATCAGTTCTCCAAAAGCATGATAATGTGATAGTAATTGTTGATGAAGACGCAGCAAGTTTACTAGCTTAAATAATGATTATAAAATGTTATTGAATAAGTATTGACAGCGCTTTCATAATTTTGTATTATAATAGCAGTAAGAAGTAATTCTTACCTTCTAATCAATTCTCTTTCTCTCTTATGCCGACCTTTCGTCTTTTGACGGAAGGTTTTTGTGTTGTCGTGGTATAATAATAAATGAGTATAATACGGAGGATAGTAGCTTGAATGAAGTATTAGATTTAATTGAAGAAATTACACGATTAGATAATACCAAGTATATTGAGATTGGTAATTTAACGCATAATGGTCGAGCTGAAGCTGCCGCTGAGAAGGGATTCATTAAAGAGGTGCGAATCTTAAAGTTAAATATTCCGCATTCAAAGCACGTTGAATTATATGAGCAATTAGTTAACCAACGCCATCAAATGCCAACGTGGGAAATGACCTCGTGGGATGAATGGCCTAAAGATCAGCAAATGGAACAAGAAATCCAGGCAATTTTAGCTGAAAATAAAGTTGGTTAAGAAATTAGTATAGTATATTAACCACATTCATGGTATTTTAACTAATGGTAGTGTTTTAAAGAAGGGAGGCGCAGATGAAAACTGAACTATTGGAACAATACATAGATGCATATTTGGTATATTTAAAGTATTTGGGCGATATTATTGCACATTCTGCAGCGCGATTTAATCTTTCATTTGAACAATACTTAATTATTCGTGAAATTGCGCGTCGTGAAAAAGTTACATTAACAGACATTGTTGACGAACGTAATGTAACACGAGCTGCAGTTTCACGCCAAATTAAAGTGCTTTTAAAACGCAATTATATTTTTCAAGAAGCAGATGTTCATGACCGTCGGCGGATGTTTTTACACTTAACTACTGATGGGAAAGAAGCTGAGCGTGTTATTAGTAAGCGGATGCGTGATCGCTTTAATGGTTGGATTGATGTTTTCGGGACGGAAAGAGCTGAAGACATTTTAGAATTTATTATGGATTTTGGTGAATTAGTTACTAAGGAAGTCAAAAACGATGATGCCAATTTAGCTAGTAAGTCGTAATAAAAAATATGATATAAAAGAGGCTGGAAAATATATTTCTAGTCTCTTTTATACTTTTTTATAACAAGTGTTACTAAATATATTTAGCTTGTAATGTGAGTTGGGTTTAGTAAAGTAAAAATTTTACAATGAAAGCCTTTTCATAATTAAAGAGAACGGTTACAATTTAGTTATCTAAACTATGGAGGCTTATTATGGGACAACCATTATTTTTAATCCCAGAATTACATAATAAAATTTGGGGTGGAACGGCGTTAGGTACTTTTTTTGATTTTAAGTTAGCAAGCGATCATGTTGGTGAGGCATGGGTTATTTCAGCTCATCCAAATGGAGTCGATAAAATTGGTAACGGGCAGTATAACAATCAAACATTAGCTGACGTTTGGCATCACCATAAAGAATTATTTGGTGGCTCAAAAGCCGAAAAATTTCCATTATTAGTGAAATTTCTTGATGCTAAAGAAGATTTATCAATCCAAGTCCATCCAGACGATGATTATGCCAAAGTTCATGCCCATGAATTAGGGAAGACTGAATGTTGGTATATCTTAGATGCCAAGCCAAATGCTAAGATATATTTTGGCCATAATGCACAAACTAAAACTGAATTAGCAACTATGATTAAAAACAAAGCTTGGGATAAATTATTTAGGGAAGTACCGGTTAAAGCAGGTGAATTTTACTATATTCCTGCTGGAACAGTACATGCTTTAGGAGCGGGTGTTTTAGCGCTTGAAGTTCAACAAAGTTCAGATACAACATATCGAATTTATGATTTTGATCGAGTTGATCAAACTACAGGTAAATTACGCGAATTACATTTAGCAGACGCAATTAATGTCATTAATGTACCATCAAAAGAGCAAGCTGTGTTACCTATCACTGAAAAAATAGCAGCTAATACTAAAACATTACTTGCTGATGAAAAGTATTTTAATGTTATTAAATGGGACATCGAGCAACAAGCACAAAAATTTACACAAAATCCTGATACTTATACCTTAGCAGTCATTATCTCAGGAAATGGTATGCTAACAATTGATAATCAGAGATACGAATTAGTAAAAGGGCAGGCCTTAATTTTACCAAGTAATGTACATGAATGGACGATTGATGGAGGTTTAACGGTAGTCTTTAGTCAGCCTAAATAAAATATTCTCAAAGTGAAGCATTTTTATTGAAAAGTAAACGCTTACATGATAGTATATAGGCATAAGGAAGAATCGAAAAGGTAGTGCTACCGGATAAGTTTTACTTGCGGACACACCACCGGAGATTCGCTCAAGTCTAGGGGATGGTTATACAAACTCTAGCTAGGCGTGCAGATTTGGTAATACTTTCATTGAAATAACATATTGTTAATTTACTTGAACAGAAGTGGAAAGTGCAAATCGTCAACGGTAAACGTTAAGACCAATTTATGAAGGTTGGATTAGTGATCATAAAGTGGCATGATTCTTCCAAAAGTAACATAGTCGGACTAGACACCTCGCGAGAGGCTGGCTAGTCCTTTTTATTTGCAAAAAAATTAATAAAAGGCTTAAATTTAAATAGTAGATAATTAATTTAATGATAATTAAATACATTTAATTAAATCGATATTTTAGTAATCAATTAAATTTTAAGCACTTATAAAATGAGCAACTAAACTACCGATAATTGTGTTTATCAAATTTACATTATTTATTAGATAAAAACATTGTTATGTAAGCAAATCTACTATATAATTTACGCTGCAATAAAATTTTATGGTATCGGTAAAGGAACAAAACGACATGTCTGAATTAAAATTACAAGTGGCAACAGTCGCCGATTTACCAATTGTCATGAAGATTACCAACCAAGCAAAAGCATTGCTTAAAGCAGATGGAATCAATCAATGGCAAATGGGTTATCCAAGTGAAGTTGACTTTGAAAATGATATGAAAGAAGAACATCTTTATGTAGCAAAACTCGATGATGAAACTGTTGGGTTTATTGCTTTGATTGATGGTTTAGATCAAGCATATCAAATTATTGAAAATGGGGCGTGGTTAAATAACGACGAACCATATTATACAATCCACCGAGTTGCGGTAAGTAGTGATGCTAGTGGCCAAAAATTAGGCGAGCGGATGTTACGCGCAGCAGTGGAAAAAAGTTTAGAACTCGGTCCGGATGCAAAAAGTGTTCGGGTTGATACCCATCCAGATAATAAACGCATGCAATATTTATTGAATAAAATTGGTTTTGTATTAACGGGGCATATCTTTATTAACGATGGTGAATTACGTTATGCCTATGAATACATGAGATAAATTTATTTGTGAGGAAGAGCCTATGAAAACTCCCCCGTA
This sequence comes from Periweissella fabalis, assembly GCF_012396505.1. Taxonomy (GTDB): domain Bacteria; phylum Bacillota; class Bacilli; order Lactobacillales; family Lactobacillaceae; genus Periweissella; species Periweissella fabalis. The sequence continues at coordinate 60,007 of NZ_JAAXPN010000010.1, forward strand.
CGTATGTTTATATCCAAATAGCGGTAAAAATGTTAACAATCGTAAGCCTGCGTCAGTTAAGATTGATTTTCGGGTTACGAATGCTTTAATTATTGAACTTGATAAGCGTCATAAGATAAAACAAGTTGATTTAGCTGGTGGTAATATATGCCAGCCAGCAGTTAGTAGGGTTTTAAGTGGTGATAGTTCAGCGTTGAGTTTTAAAACGCTTTTAGTTTTTGGAAAACAATACGATATGGTGGGCGGCTTAACACATAGCGTCAATCCTGATGTGTTTGCAGAAGTATCTAAAGCATATCTAAATAATAACAAACGGCAATTTGCAGAGAAACTTGAGCAAATTAAATATAAAGATTTAATCGATATTATTGATAAGCTCTTATATCATGTATACGATATGGTACTGCTTAATACTAAAGGGAAATATCAGCAAGTTATTGAAGGTCAATATCAGCTGGGCCAATTTATTGCTCAAAGTCGATATATTAGAATTGAATTAATGTATTACAATCAATTGGCAATTGCTTATCTAAATTTGAATCAGATAACTGACCTTGATCGTATTTTTGCCCATATATTAGCTTTATTAAAGCAATACAAAGAACGACAAGAAGTTGATGATGAATTGCATTATATGCATGCAATGCTAGGCTATGAAACTTTACAAAGACATATGCGACAACATAATCAGGATAAGAAATTAGATATTCTTTCACAGAAAATGAGAATTTGGTATACCAGCCAAAGTCACCACGCTGGTGTTATTGCAGGAGTTTCCTCTTTAGTAAGTAATTTAAAGAATAAATAAAAAAATGAACCTGTGACAAAAGCCAGGCAATATTGAAATACACTAAAAACCCCATTTGAAGAATTCCTTCAATGGGGTTTTTAGTGTATTGTTTCGAATATATTGGACTGTTGAATCGTATTTTAGTAGCGAATTACTACTAGCAAAGGAACGTCACTCAATCATTTTGTTATTTAGTACGTACAACTAAAACGTCAATGTCGGCAACTCGTGTAACGTATTCAGTTACGGAACCAATTAGAATTCGCTCAACGGTATTTAAACCAGTGGCCCCAATCATAATTAAATCGGCATTAACGGCTTTAGGTGCTTCCTTAGCAATAATTGCTTTAGGAGAACCATATTCAATTGTATAACTAACATTGGTAATACCGGCTGTCTTAGCTTTTTCAACATAGCTATCGAGTGTCTTTTTGGCAGTTTCAGATACTTCTTCAACCATTGATGTGTCAAATGAAGATACATTTTGGAAAGCTCTAGTATCAATGACATGCAGAATGTGTAGATGTGCATTGTTACCATTACGAAGAGTTACGGCAATTGCTTTGTCTAAAGCTAATTCAGCTTCTTTTGATCCATCAACTGGAATAAGGATATTTAAATAACGTTGGTCTAACATAATAGATACCTCAGCTTTCATGTTTTATAGTCCACTTATTATCTATATTATAGTTTAAAACCAGGTGTTAAACAAATAATATCATAAGTATTTTTTTAAGAAAACACTAAATTGCCAGGTAAGTGCTATCGTAGTTAGCATACTAATAATCATGAATATCGTCGCAATTATTAAATAGCCTAATAGGTTAGTAATAATGATAATTAGACCTAAAATAATAAAAAGAAGACCATAAAAGCGACAAAATTTTGTTAATTGTGGTTTATTAGTAACAGTAATTCCTAACAAATTAGTATTTTGATGATGCCATAAATAGCCACCAATAAAAACGATAATAGCTCCCAAAATTGTGACGAGAACAAGTAACATAAGGGAAATTCCTTTCAGAATAAAATATAAAAAAAGAGTAGGGGGCAACCCTACTCCAGAACACCAATATGGTACCGTTAGAAAATCATTCAGTTTGACCCCGATAAACGAGGTGGTCATCTCAAGAATTAAGATTACGTTACCAAATGTATGGCGTACATGCAGTTAAAACCATCCATGACCGAATATAGTTACTTGTAAGGCAAAGCTGAAATAAGTAGATTTTCGCGTATACCTTAGAAATCCTTACCTAAAGTATAACAATTTTTACAGTGAAATAAAACTTTTTGTTTTGGTTATTTTCTATTTCGCAAGCGATAAGCAATTTCCTTTAATTGTGCTTCGTATTTACTATTGCCTTTTGGTTGAAAGTAATTGGCATTTTGTAAATTATCAGGTAGATATTGCTGTCTAACCCAGTCATTAGGATAATCATGCGGATATTTGTAATCAGTACCGCGTCCTAAATCGGCTGCACCTTGATAATGAGCATCACGTAAGTGTGATGGAATATTACCAGCGTGGCCATGGTTAATGTCTGCTAAAGCGTTATCAATAGCAGATAGAGCAGCATTCGATTTAGCTGATAACGATAGTTCAATGACAGCATTAGCTAAGGGAATCCGTGCTTCTGGCAATCCAAGCTTATTAGCAGCCTCAACTGCATTGACGGCATGAGCAGCCGCGGTTGGATTAGCTAAACCAACGTCTTCATATGCAATAACTAATAATCGGCGCATAATAATTGGTAAATCGCCAGCCGTAATTAAACGTGCCAAGTAGTGTAATGCTGCGTTAACGTCACTACCACGAATTGATTTTTGAAAAGCAGAAATGACATCATAATGTGCATCACCATCTTTGTCAGCACTAATTGTTTTTTTCTGAATAACTTGTTGAATTACGTTAAGTGATAGTTCAATGATTCCTGCATCATTTGCATCAGTTGATAAAACAGCCAATTCAAGCCCATTTAATGCGCTACGTAAATCACCATTAGTGGCCGTAATTAGTTGCTCCATGGCTTTTTCTTCTAAGTTAATCCGATATTGACCTAAACCACGTTCAGAATCAGTTAAGGCACGATTAACAGCAATTTTAATATCGTCTGGTGCTAATGGCTTAACTTCAAAAATTTGTGTTCGTGAACGAATAGCGGGATTGATAGTAATATATGGATTTTCAGTTGTGGCACCAATTAAGATGATGGCACCACTTTCAAGATGAGGTAATAAAAAGTCTTGTTTAGTTTTATCTAATCGATGAATTTCATCAAGCAACAAGATAACTGTTCCAGACATTTTGGCTTCTTCAACAACAATTTGCATATCTTTTTTAGTATCGGTGGCAGCATTTAGAATGCGAAATGCATATTTAGTTGATCCTGCAATGGCACTAGCAATACTAGTTTTACCTGTTCCTGGTGGGCCATAAAGAATCATGGATGAAAGCCGTTTAGCTTTAACCATCCGTTTGATAATTTGGTCTTCACCAACAAGATGTTGTTGACCAACAATTTCTTCAATATTTTTTGGACGCATGCGAAATGCTAATGGTTGCTGCATAACATTAATTTCCTTTAAAAAGTTTTTGCCACCACGATAGCTTTGGTTGAGTGGGGGTAGCTGACTCAATGGGTTGCCGCAAGTTACTAATTGGCTGGGCGGGATTGGCAACAACTTCTATTAAATTGACGAGTGCAATTGCAACACTAGTTGGTGTAATACGGTAGCGTGAATCATTTTTTAGTTGGACAGGGAAGTTTTCTTTTTTTGCAAGATTTAAAAATGGCGTTAACGTATCAATAGGTAGATTACCATTTAACAATAAGGTTGCATCAGTATATTTTGTTAATGCAATTTGCCATTCAGGTAAATAACCATCTTGATTTAACTCAGTTACAGTCATGACAAAGTAAACCCGCTCTTTAAACGATCCTAAATACATATTTTGTTCATCCGGATGAAGTTGTTGATCACCGTAGCGAGCATGGTCAAGGTGCTGGCTTAGATTATTTGTTTCCTCAGTAGACATAGAAACCTCCTTGTCGGCAATAGTTAATAATATATAATTGATTATAACAGTTAATACAAATGCATGTGAACATAGGCATTAGGTCAATAATATAAAAAATTAAATGGTAGTTGGCAAGTTGAATAATATATGGTATGATATCTTTTGTGTTTAATAAGGCAGCAGTGAACGGTAAGCTCGTCAATAGCACAGTCAACCACCTTTGTTTTTTAGGAAACCAAGTAACCGTAGCTGTAAGGTGAACGGCGTAGACTGAGCTACACGAATATTGAGTTCACATGAATTATTAGATAACAAAATATAATTCATAAAATAGGAGGACATTCATATGTCTCGTTATACTGGTCCTAAGTACCGTATCTCACGTCGTCTTGGCGTTTCATTGTCAGGTACAGGTAAAGAACTTGCTAAAAAACCATACGCACCTGGTGACCACGGTCAAGGTCGTCGTGGTAAGCTTTCAGAATACGGTACTCAATTGCGCGCTAAGCAACGTATCCGTTTCACTTACGGTTTGAGCGAACGTCAATTCTCAAACTTGTTCAAAAAAGCTGGTAAGGTTCGTAAGGGTACTCACGGTACTAACTTCTTAGTATTGCTTGAAACTCGTTTGGACAACGTTGTTTACCGTTTAGGTTTGGCTACTACTCGTGCCCAAGCTCGTCAATTGGTAAACCACGGCCACATCCTTGTTGATGGTGGACGTGTTGATATTCCATCATACGAAGTTAAGCCTGGTCAAGAAATCTCAGTTCGCGACAAGTCAAAGAAGTTGGCTATTATTGCTACTTCAGTTGAAGCAACTGTTGCTCGTCCACAATTCGTTGAATTTGATGCTGAAGCATTGAAGGGTTCATTAGTACGTTTCCCAGAACGTGAAGAACTTGATGCTGAATTCGAAGAAAACCTTGTGGTTGAATACTACAACAAGCTTGGCTAATCTTTGATTACTATGCTTTTGAAAAAGCTGTCGACATTGTCGTCAGCTTTTTTTGTTATCTGGAAATATACTAAGTACTTTTGCAATCGTTGATTATAAATGGTACGGTATGAAATGATAAATTAGAATAAAGAGGTCTAAACTATGAGTATACGCTTAATTGCTGTTGATATGGATGGTACGTTTTTAAATGATCAGAATGAATTTAATCGGCGACGATTTCAAAAATTATTACCGAAGCTAGCTGCTAAAAACATTAAATTTGCAGTAGCTAGTGGCTCACAATATCAACGCTTACGCAATAAGTTTACTGATATTGATGCTGAAATATTCTTTATTTCACAAAATGGTTCGGTTGTTCACGACGGTGATGAATTTTTGGCTGCTACACCGATTGATGATAAGTTGATTCAGGATGTTTTTGAACTTATCCGTGAATATCCTGCTGGATACATTAGCCAAGTGATTGTTTCAGGGATTGAAAAGACGTATGTAGCTAGTGGGACACCAGTAGAAGTTCAAGCGATGATTGCCGAATACTTTAGTGACTTAGAAACAGTGGATAACTTAAGTGCCATTTCAAGTGTTAGCGTGGGTGAAGGTTTAACTAAAATAGGAGTTCGTTTCTCAAGTAAGACACCTAATTTAGACCAAGTAATTGCTGATTTTCGTGCTAAATTACCAACTGAACTTGCTAGCTTAAATTCTGGTTTTAATGTCGAATTAGTTGGTATGAGTCATATAAATAAAGCTACTGGCATTAAGATGATTCAAGATAAGTATGATATTGCTGCTAACGAAATTGTAACTTTTGGCGATAATGAAAATGATATTGCGATGTTGGCATTGACACCACATAGCTATGCAATGGAAAATGCTCATGATAAAGTTAAAGCGGTTGCTCACCATATAGCACCGACAAATAATGAAGAAGGTGTTTTAACAGTTATAGAACAGTTGATTAGTACTGGATTGTGATATAACTATTTTTTAGTCGTAATTTACGATTAAAATGTTTTTAAGGCGCGATATAGAAATATACACAAAATCCCAGGGGAATTTATTTTCCTGGGATTTTTGCTTGTACATATATCAATATTAACGAACTTTTGGCATGTTTCCTTTTAAAGCCAATATATGCAGATATGATTGATATGTGCTATTATTATTTTTACTGCTTTTTAAGAAACATAGTACATATATAGAGGATTAATACATGAATAAAAAAGGAATCAGCCTACCAATGTTACTAGCGTTGGTTATTAGTTCGTCAATTGGGACAGCGATTTTTACATTTACGAGTAATTTTGCTAAAGTTGCTGCACCTGGTCCAGTTCTAATTGCTTGGGGGCTTGTTGGCGTTGGGGTGTTAGCATTGGCGTTGACTTTTAGTAATTTAATTAATAAAAGGCCAGATCTTGATGGAATATTTTCATATGCTCAAGCTGGTTTTGGACCATTTGCCGGTTTTTTAAGTGGTTGGGGGTATTGGTTATCAGCTTGGGTTGGTAATGTTGCTTTTGCCACGATTCTAGTTAGTTCAATTGGCTATTTCTTACCAATTTTTAAAAGTGGTCAAAATATGCCATCAATTATTTTGGCTTCAATTATTGCGTGGTCTTTAAATTGGTTTGTAAGCCGTGGTGTAGAATCTGCTACCGCGGTTAACACAATTGTAACGATTTGCAAATTAATTCCATTATTTGTATTTATTGTAGTAGGGATTATTTTGTTCAATGGTCAGTTATTTACTAATGACTTTTGGGGCAATATTCAAGATAATTTCAGTAGTCATGTTGTTTGGCCCGAAGTTAAGCAATGTGTCATGGTAATGATGTGGTCTTTTGTGGGAATTGAGGGGGCAACAATGATGTCTTCTCGAGCACGTGTTAAAAGTGATGCTAGTAAGGCAACAATAATAGGTGTGATTACATTAATTCTTTTATATAGTTTAGTATCGTTGTTACCATATGGATATTATAATCAAGAACAATTAGCACATTTACCACAACCATCATTAGTTTATTTATTTAGTCAAATGGTTGGTCCTGTTGGTGGGGCGTTTATGAGCATAGGTTTAGTAATTTCAATCTTAGGTGCGTGGCTTTCATGGACAATGTTGCCAGCTGAAACAGTGTTATTAATGAGTGAGGCTAATTTATTACCTAAATATTTTGCACATAAAAATCGTTTTGGTGCACCTAATACGGCCCTATTAATTACGCAAGTGCTCGTGCAATTATTCTTGTGTTCATTATTATTTACCAATCAGGCGTATAATTTTGCGGCGTCATTGTGTACGGCTGCCATTGTGATTACATACTGCTTTGTAGCCGCATATCAAATTAAATACTCATTACAACATTGGCAGCAAAGAGACGCTAAATGGCAACTGCTTATTGGAGTCATTACAATTGCTTTCCAAATAGTTGGAATTGGTTTAACAGGTATGCAATACATTTTATTGGCAATGTTAGCATATGTACCAGGTGTTTATTTTTATCGACAAGCACGCCAAAAAGCACATGGACAACATAGAATGGCCAAGCATGAATTTATTGGGACATTGATTATACTGGGGTGTGCAGTTTTAGCAATAAGTGGCTTAATCATGGGCAAAATAAATCTATAATATAACTAAGTTGTGATATTTTTATCAAATATTTATAAGTGGAGTTATAACCGTAAAAAGCCTATTATAATAGGCTTTTTTGCTAAACTGGTAACTATAGTAATTCGAAAGATGACTTAAATTTGTTTAGCACTTATATTGCTAAATTAAGTATTCTAGCGTACAATAAAAATTGTTAAAAAACTAATTCTGTTGGAGGAATTTACTATGACTGTGAAGGTTGGTATTAACGGTTTCGGACGTATTGGTCGTCTTGCATTCCGTCGTATTCTTGAATTGAAAGACACTGCTTCAGATATCGAAGTGGTTGCTATTAACGATTTGACTAGTCCATCAATGTTGGCATACCTTTTGAAGTATGACTCAACTCATGGCACTTTGAAGGCTGAAGTTTCAGCTACTGAAGATTCAATTATCGTTGACGGTAAAGAATACAAAGTTTACGCCGAACGTAACGCCGCTGACTTGAAGTGGGTCGAAGAAGCGGGTGTTGAATATGTACTTGAATGTACTGGATTCTACACTTCAGAAGAAAAATCACAAGCACACATCGACGCTGGTGCAAAACGTGTCTTAATCTCAGCTCCTGCTGGTGCTATTAAGACTGTTGTTCCTGGTGTTAACTTGGACATCTTGGACAAGGATGATGTTATTGTTTCAGCTGGTTCATGTACTACAAACTGTCTTGCACCAATGGCCTTCTTCTTGAATGAAGAATTTGGTCTTGAAGTTGGTACTATGACTACTGTTCACGCATTTACTTCAACTCAAATGATCCTTGACGGTCCTCGCGGTTCAAAGCCACGTAACAACCGTTCAGCTTCAGTTAACACTATTCCTCACTCAACTGGTGCCGCTAAGGCTATCGGTCTTGTAGTTCCTGAATTACAAGGTAAACTTCAAGGTCACGCCCAACGTGTTGGTGTTGTTGACGGTTCATTGACTGAATTGGTTTCAATTCTTTCAAAGAAAGTTACTGCTGAAGAAGTTAACGAAGCAATTAAGAAGCACACTGAAGGTAACGACGCCTTTGGTTGGAACGAAGACGGAATCGTATCATCAGACATCATTGGTGACACACACGGTTCAGTATTTGACCCAACTCAAACTGAAGTTACGACTGCCGGTGACTTCCAATTAGTTAAGACTGTTGCTTGGTACGATAACGAATACGGTTTCACTTCAAACATGATCCGTACTTTGCTTCACTTTGCAACTCTTGAAGCTTAATTATAACTGATAAGAAAAGATGACCTAATGTCATCTTTTTTTTGTGATTTGGTATACAAGGTGTTAGAATAGTTACAGGTGTTGTGTATCTTTGCACAGCCAAAACTTGTTGATAAAAAATTTCAGGAGGATTCTAAATTGGCTAAGTTAACTGTTTCTGATTTAGATTTACAGGGCAAAAAAGTCCTTATGCGTGTTGATTTCAATGTTCCATTGAAAGATGGTGTCGTTACCAACGATAACCGGATTGTGGCTGCGTTGCCAACAATCAAGTACGTGATTGAAAATGGCGGTCGTGCTATTCTTTTCTCTCACTTGGGTCGTATCAAGTCAGAAGAAGACAAGCAAGCCTTGTCAATGAAGCCAGTCGCACAAAAGTTAGCTGATTTGCTTGGTAAGCCAGTCAACTTTGTGCCTGCTACGGAAGGTTCTGCTTTGGAAGACGCTATTGCCAATTTGAAAGATGGTGAAGTACTTGTCTTTGAAAATACTCGTTTTGAAGACGTTGTAAATGGTGAAGTTGTTAAACGTGAATCAAAGAATGATCCAGAACTTGGTAAGTACTGGGCATCACTTGGTGACGTTTTTGTTAACGACGCCTTTGGTACTGCCCACCGTGCACACGCATCAAATGCTGGTATCGCTGCTAACATTGCTCAAACAGCCGCTGGTTTCTTAATGGAAAAAGAAATTAAGTTCTTGGGTGGTGCAGTTGAAAGCCCAGCTCGTCCATTTGTTGCTATCCTTGGTGGTGCGAAGGTTTCAGATAAAATCGGTATCATCGAAAACTTGTTAGAAAAAGCTGACAAAGTTATCGTTGGTGGTGGTATGGCTTACACATTTGACGTTGCTAATGGCAAGAAGATTGGTAACTCATTATTTGAAGAAGACAAATTAGAATTAGCTAAGGAATTAATTGCCAAAGCTGGTGACAAACTTGTCCTCCCAGTTGATGCTGTTGCAGCCGACGCATTCTCAAACGATGCGAAGACGGTAATTACTGATGGTGACATTCCTGATGGTTACATGGGTCTTGATATTGGACCTAAGTCAATTGAACTTTTCAAGAACACTTTAGATGGTGCTAAGACAGTTGTTTGGAACGGACCTATGGGTGTGTTTGAAATGGCTAACTTTGCTAAGGGTACCCTTGAAGTTGGTTCATACCTTGCAACTCTTGAAGGTGCAACGACAATCGTTGGTGGTGGTGACTCAACTGCGGCTGCCCAACAATTAGGCATTGCTGACAAGCTTACCCACATTTCTACTGGTGGTGGTGCATCACTTGAATACCTTGAAGGTAAGACCCTTCCTGGTATTGCTGCTATCTCAGAAAAGTAAGCTCAATTATTGCTATAAATTAAAAGCGTTTGATGCGGTGAATCAAACGCTTTTTTGCTATCTACAGTCCTAATTTCTTGAGATATGGTATCATTTTAATTAAATAAAGCATTATGGAGGTAAAATGATGCGGACACCTTTTGTAGCGGCAAACTGGAAAATGAATAAGACATTACCAGAGGCACTGAATTTTTTACAAGCAATTGCTGGTAAACTCCCCAATCAAGCTGAAGTTGAAGCATTGATTTGTGCTCAAAGTTTATTTTTAAGCCAAATGATGGCGGTGACTAAGGACGAACCTATTAAAATTGGGGCGGAAAATGTCTTTTGGCATGATCAAGGGGCTTTTACCGGGGAAACTAGTCCTAAAGCAGTTGCCAGTTTAGGGGTAGACTATGTTATTATTGGGCACAGTGAACGACGTAAATATTTCCGTGAAACTGATGAAATGGTAAATAATAAAGTCCAAGCGGTCTTACGTAATGGCATGCGGGCAATTATTTGTGTGGATGAAACAATGGGGCAACGTGAAGCTAATGAAAAAGTGCATTGGGTTGTATCCCAAGTAATTGAGGCGCTTAAGGGAGTGGCAATTGAAGATGCTGATAAAATTACGATAGCTTATGAACCATCATGGGCCATCGGGGCTGCTGCTGCTAGTGCTAAAGAAGCTGAAGATGGGTGTTACTTAATTCGTCAAACCGTCGCTGATATGTTCTCTGATGAAGCTGCTGATCAAGTTCGAGTCTTATATGGTGGCTCGGTTAAACCAAGTAATCAAGCGGAATTAATGGCGATGCCAAATATTGATGGAGTTTTAGTCGGGGATGCCTCATTGAACCCAGATATTTTCCTCCAACTTGTAAATTACCAACAAAAGTAAAGTTTGTAAGATTCATGTGAAATTATGGATAAACTGATGGATTATCATTGTAATTTACTAGTAAAACTTATACAATTAAAGACGGTAAAACATTAAATTTAACCGAATTCAAGGAGATGTTAAAATGTCTGCAATTACTGATATTTATGCACGCGAAGTCCTCGACTCACGTGGTAACCCAACTGTTGAAGTTGAAGTATATACTGAAGAAGGCGGCTTTGGTCGTGGTATCGTTCCTTCAGGTGCCTCAACTGGTGAACACGAAGCCGTTGAATTACGTGATGGTGACAAGAGCCGTTACATGGGTAAGGGTACTCAAAAAGCTGTTGAAAACGTTAACAACGTTATCGCTAAAGAAATCTTAGGTTACGATGTAACTGATCAAGTTGCTATCGATAAAGCAATGATCGCGCTTGATGGTACTGAAAACAAGGGTAAGCTTGGCGCCAACGCTATCTTAGGTGTTTCTATCGCCGTAGCACGTGCTGCTGCTGACGAACTTGACGTGCCATTGTTCAACTACCTTGGTGGTTTCAACGCGCATGTATTGCCAACTCCAATGATGAACGTTATCAATGGTGGTGCTCACTCAGAAAACAAGGTTGATTTCCAAGAATTCATGATCATGCCTGTTGGTGCTCCTTCAATCAAGGAAGCAATCCGGATGGGTTCTGAAACTTTCCACAACTTGAAGAAGTTATTGTCAGCTGACGGTAAAGCTACTTCAGTTGGGGATGAAGGTGGTTTCGCACCTGACTTTGCTAACAACGAAGAACCTCTTCAATACCTTATCAAGGCGATTGAAGCTGCTGGTTACAAGCCTGGTAAAGATATTGCCATTGCTATTGACGTGGCATCTTCAGAACTTTGGGACAACGAAACTAAGAAGTACAAGTTACGTTGGTCAACTGGTGAAGAATACACTACTGAAGAATTCATCAAGTACCTTGAAGACTTGACTGACCGTTACCCAATCATCTCAATTGAAGACCCAATTGATGAAAACAACTGGGACGACTGGAAGACTATCACTACTGAACTTGGTAAGAAAGTTCAATTAGTTGGTGATGACTTCTTCGTTACTAACACTCAATACCTTAAGAAGGGTATTGAAATGGGTACTGCCAACTCAATCCTTATCAAAGTTAACCAAATCGGTACTTTGACTGAAACTATGGAAGCCATCGAAATGGCTAAAGAAGCTGGTTACACTGCGATCGTTTCACACCGTTCAGGTGAAACTGAAGATACTACTATCGCTGACTTGGTTGTTGCTACTAACGCCGGCCAAATCAAGACTGGTTCAATGTCTCGTACTGACCGTATCGCTAAGTACAACCAACTTATGCGTATCGAAGACTTATTGTCTTCAAACGTTGCTGAATACAAGGGTATCCACGCATTCTACAACATTTCAAAAGAAGCACGCGAAAACATTATCAACAAGTAATGTTTAATGATACATTGAGCTTGCCTAGGTAGGCTATCAAAAACCACGTAACTATGATATGTTACGTGGTTTTTTGATACATAGTAATTAGATAATATTAGCCAAACCCGCCTTGAATTTGCTATACTTGTAAGGAGCTTTTTTTGCAGTGTATAGATTAATAATAAAAACTAAAGATATATTTGAGGTTAGTAAAGATGAGTGATTTAGCAACAGAAATTAGTAAACGACGCACGTTTGCGATTATTTCTCACCCCGATGCCGGGAAAACAACCATTACCGAACAAATGCTTTTATTCGGGGGAGTTGTACGTGAAGCCGGAACTGTTAAAGGTAAAAAGAGCGGTAACTTTGCCAAGTCTGACTGGATGGAAATCGAACAAAAACGTGGGATTTCTGTTACTAGTTCAGTATTGCAATTTGATTTTGAAGGTAAGCGAATTAATATCTTGGATACCCCTGGGCACGAAGACTTCTCTGAAGATACTTACCGGACTTTGATGGCCGTCGATTCTGCAGTTATGGTTGTCGATTCAGCCAAGGGGATTGAACCCCAAACAAAGAAATTATTTGAAATTGTTAAACAACGTGGAATTCCTGTGTTTACTTTCTTTAACAAATTGGACCGAGATGGCCGGGATCCACTTGAATTATTGGCCGAATTAGAAGATACGTTGGGAATTGACACATATCCAATGAACTGGCCAATTGGTTCTGGTCAAGTCTTACAAGGTTTGTATGACATGTACAACAAGGAAGTCTTGTTATACCGGCCCGATGTTAATGGTAACAACAAGCTACCATTAGAAGCTGATGGTAACATTGCCGATGGTAACATCTTAAAGGAAAATCAAATCTGGCGCGATACATTAGATGAAGTTGATTTGGTAACTTCAGCTGGTAACGAATTTAACGAAGAAGCCATTTTAAATGGACAACTTTCACCAGTCTTCTTTGGATCAGCCTTGACTAATTTTGGGGTGGAAACATTCTTAAAGACGTACCTTAAGTATGCGCCAGCACCGGGTCCAAAGAAAACGGTTGAAGGCCAACCAATTGCTCCATTGGCCGACCAATTCTCAGGTTTCGTCTTTAAGATTCAAGCGAACATGAACCCCCAACACCGTGACCGCATTGCCTTTGTGCGGATTGTTTCAGGCGAATTTACGCGTGGAATGGACGTTACGCTTGGTCGTGATAGTAAGAAATTACGCTTGAGTAATGTGACCCAGTTTATGGCCGATTCGCGTGAAAACGTTGAAAATGCCGTACCTGGTGACATTATCGGGGTGTATGATACTGGGACATTCCAAATTGGGGATACAATTTTCTCAGGTAAGCAAAAGCTTGAATTTGAAGACTTGCCAACCTTTACACCAGAAATATTTATGCGGGTAACCGCTAAAAACGTGATGAAACAAAAATCATTCCACAAAGGAATTCAACAATTGGTACAAGAAGGAACGATTCAATTGTACACGGCTTGGTCATCCGGTGATTACATCTTAGGGGCCGTTGGGGCCTTGCAATTTGAAGTGTTTAAATTCCGGATGGAAAATGAATATAACTCTGAAATTGTCTTAGAACCAATGGGTAAAAAGATTGCTCGCTGGATTAATCCAGACCAATTAGATGAAAAGATGGCCTCATCACGGAACTTACTAGTTAAAGACCGTTATGAAGCACCATTATTCTTATTTGAAAATCAATTCGCAGAACGTTGGTTTAAAGATAAGTATCCTGAAGTTGAGTTAGAAGCAAAATTATAGAATCAAAAAATGGAGCCGTAACCGTAGTTAGGCGACGTTGAGAAATGATAATAAAAATCCCAGGAAAATTTATTTTTCCTGGGATTTTGTGTATATTTTTTTGAAAGACGGTTTAATAGCAATTACTGCTAAAAAATAGTTATATTACAGTCTTTTTTTATATTATTCAGCAGATTCTGTCTCAGTATCGTTACCTGATGGTTTAGTGTCAGTTGTTGAAACAGTTTGTGACGCTACTTTTTTATCCTCAGGACTAATCACAATTTCATCATCAACGAGGTGGGCAACAAGGCGATGCTCACCAGGATTATCTAAGTAATAATCCGCTACACGATCTTCAATTTGTTCTTGGATAACTCGACGAAGAGGACGAGCACCCATCGTAGGATTGTAACCAAGATCGACTAACTTATCAGCCACATTATCTTCAACCGTCAAGTGTAGATTCTGATCGGCAATCATAGCGTTGACGTCACCAAGCATCAAATCAACAATTTGATGTAAGTCTGCTTTACTTAATGGGTTGAATTCAATAATATCATCAAATCGGTTTAAAAATTCAGGTTTGAAGTAGCTACTTAATTTTTCAATAATTGAGGCTTTTGAACGATCTTTACTACCAAAACCAACGCTAGGTGTATCACCAATTCCGGCATTAGATGTCATGATAATAACGGTATCTTTAAATGAGACTGTATGACCTTGAGCATCAGTCAAACGACCATCATCAAGCACTTGTAAAAACATATGCATTACATCAGGGTGTGCCTTTTCAACTTCATCAAGCAATATTAATGAATAGGGGTGCCGACGAATTTTTTCAGTTAATTGACCAGCTTCTTCATAGCCAACGTATCCAGCCGGTGCACCAATTAACTTAGAAACACTGTGTTTTTCCATGTATTCTGACATATCAAAACGAACCATTGAATCTTCAGAGCCAAATAATTCTTTTGCTAATTGTTTAGCTGTTTCAGTTTTACCGACCCCAGTAGGTCCAACGAAAAGAAATGAACCGATTGGTCGCCCAGACTTATTAAAACCGACTCGATTGCGGCGGATGGCTCGGGCAACCTTGTTGACAGCACCATCTTGGCCAATTACATGTGCTTCAAGATGTTTGTCTAAATCACGAAGTTGGCCAGCTTCAGCTTCTTTTAGATCCCCAACTGGAATGCCTGTTTTTTCTTCAACAATTTTTTCGAGATCTTGATCAGTAATCTCGTTTGAGCCAGTATCATGTGGATTTTCTTCAGCCTCTTTTTTAGCACGTTCAAGCTGGTTGACTTGATCACGCCAATATGACGCTTTTTCATAATCTTCGCGTTCAATAGCTGCTTGCTTTTGTGCTTCTGCTGAATTAATTTTTGTTTGAATTTCCTTAGGATCAACAATTTTTAAATTAAGGTTTTTACGAGAGCCGGCTTCATCAAGTAAGTCAATTGCTTTATCTGGTAAGAAACGATCTTGAATATAGCGGGCTGATAAAGTTACAGCTGCTTTAATGGCAGTGTCAGTATATTTAACGTGATGGTAATCTTCATATTTCTTTTGAATACCTTGTAAAATAGCCAATGCTTCCTCTTGAGAAGGTTCATTAACTGTAACTGGTTGGAAACGTCGTGCAAGAGCGGGATCTTTTTCGATTTGACGATATTCATTTAAAGTTGTTGCACCAACAAGTTGAAATTCTCCACGAGCTAAGGCGGGCTTTAAAACATTACCGGCGTCCATGCCACCTTCAGCATTCCCAGCCCCCATGATTTCATGAATTTCATCAATGAATAAGATAACATTTTTGTTTTTGGAAACCTCATCCATTAGTTTTTGCATGCGTTCTTCAAATTGCCCACGGACACCAGTTCCTTGTACTAGGGATACAACATCAAGACGATAGACTTCTTTGTCGCGTAATTTATCAGGAACTTGGCCGTTAACAATTGCTTGGGCTAAGCCTTCAACCACGGCGGTTTTACCAACCCCAGCTTCCCCAATTAACACAGGATTGTTCTTAGTACGTCGGTTAAGAATTTCAACGACACGGTTAATTTCTTTATCACGACCGATTACTGGATCAAGATGGCCTTGACGGGCTAGTTCAGTTAAATTAAGCCCGAATTCAGCTAGCAGACCTCCATCGTTACCATTTCTGCCCATTTGATGTTGTGAATTTTGCGATTGCCGAGCACCTTGTTGTGCTTGCATTTGTTGCCCATTTAGAGCACGGAATAAATCATCGATTGAGTTAAAATTAAAAGGTTCTTGTGGCATTTGACTACCTCCATTATGAAGTTGTTGTTGGACTTTTTGATAACATAATGGACATAAATGCATCTCAGCATTTTGCCCGTTCAAATTTAATTGCATGTGAATTGATGCCGGGTTTTTATGACATATTTGGCATAACATAGCTTTACCTCCAAAATATGAACTTAAATTAGTGAGAAATAAATAGAAATTAAAGCAGTATTTGATTTTGTTTGACTAATACTGACCTTCGACTATTAGTATACGCCGATTATCAAGGTATGCAACTATAATGCTTAAAAAATTAGCACTCTTTTAATATGAGTGCTAATTGAATTTGTTTTATAAAAAGTCTTGCAATTACTAGTGTTTCGCGTAAAAATTAAGGATTATATTAATGAAAAAGAGGTTTAATAATGAAAGATTATTTTGCATTGTTAGAGGCAGTTCGAACTGGTGAAATTACCGAGTTTGAAGTAGAAGTTAATGAATTTACAGCTTTTCATCAAGTTTGGCAAACATATCAATATCAAAATCAAATTAGCGGTGCAGCTAGCCGAGGCGGCAAGATAAAATATACTCAACAAGTGGAACGCTGAGTAAATAAGTAATATTAGTTTATCTAAATAGAGGTTCTGAGGTAAGAATTAGTAGTCGTAAAATGCAAACATTTTTTTAAATGTAAATTAATTATGTAAGCCTTTACAATGTTATTAAATAAACGTTTTAAGAAAAGAGAAAAAATGTAAAAAGTTGCCATTTTTGTGTGGTAATTTGCTTGTAAAACGTTTTCATTTTGGTTATGATTATGTCATAAGGTTTGGTAGAATCGAAATTTGATGCTTGCCCTTATCTAATATTTGTTCAAACAAGGAGAACTTTCATTATGGAATCACGCAACTTTCACATTGTAGCAGAATCAGGTATTCACGCACGTCCAGCAACCTTATTGGTACAAACTGCTTCTAAGTTTAGTGCTGATGTTACGCTTGCCTACGAAGGTAAGGATGTTAACTTGAAATCAATCATGGGTGTTATGTCACTTGGTGTTGGTCAAGGTTCAGACGTTGTGATTTCTGCTAATGGTTCAGACGAAGCAGATGCAATTGCTGCTATCGAAGACACTATGAAGAAAGAAGGCTTATCAGACTAATGACTAAGAAGATTAGCGGTATTGCAGCCAGTAACGGTGTTGCAATTGCTAAGGCTTATAAATTAGTTGATCCTGATTTGTCTTTTGCTAAGACATCTGTTACAGATGTTGATGCAGAAAAAGGCCGCTTAAATGCGGCCTTTGATGCATCTAAGGCAGATTTGACTAAGATTAAGGCCAAGGCAGTAGAAAATTTAGGAGCTGAAGAAGCTGAAGTTTTCGAAGCACACCTTACGATTCTTTCAGATCCAGAACTAGTTGGTGCAATCCAACAGCAAATTGAAAAAGACCAAGTTAACGCTGAAACAGCTTTGAGTGATGTTACTGATGGTTACATTGCAATGTTTGAAACAATGACAGATAATGCATACATGCAAGAACGTGCAGCTGACATTCGTGATATTACTAAGCGTGTGTTATCACATTTGTTGAATGTTACTTTGCCTAACCCTGCTTTGATTGATGAAGAAGTTGTCATCATTGCCAAAGATTTGACACCTTCTGATACGGCCCAATTGGATCGCAAATTTGTTAAAGGGTTTATAACTGACCTTGGTGGTCGGACTTCGCACTCTTCAATCATGGCCCGCACCCTTGAAATTCCAGCCGTAGTAGGTACTGAGATCGCAACAACTGATATTGCTGAGGATGAATTGGTAATTGTTGATGGCCTTAATGGACATGCAATTATCGCACCTGATGAAGCAACTATTACTGAATATCAAAAAATTGGTGATCAATATCTAGCCCAAAAAGCTGAATGGGCCTGTTTGAAAGATGAACCCACAACATCAGCTGATGGGGTTAAGTTTATGACCGGAGCTAATATTGGGACACCCAAAGATTTGCCTGCTGTTCTTGAAAATGGTGCTGAAGGTATTGGTTTATACCGAACTGAATTCTTATACATGGACTCAAATGATATGCCTTCAGAAGAAGATCAGTTTGAAGCTTACAAGACAGTTCTTGAAGGTATGCAAGGAAAACCCGTTACGGTGCGGACGATGGATATTGGGGGTGACAAAAAGTTACCATATATGCCATTACCAGAAGAAGAAAATCCATTCCTTGGATATCGAGCTATTCGAATCTCATTAGATAAGACTGAAATGTTCAAAACACAATTGCGTGCCCTTGTCCGGGCATCAGCTTTTGGGACATTGTGGATTATGTTTCCAATGGTGGCAACATTACCTGAATTTCGTGCCGCTAAAGCCGTTTTTGAAACTGTTAAGGCCGAATTGAAAAATGAAGGGGTTAATTTTGATGACAACATTAAGCTTGGAATCATGATTGAAATTCCTTCAGCCGCCATTTTAGCTGATAAATTTGCCAAAGAAGTTGATTTCTTCTCAATCGGTACCAATGACTTAATTCAATACACGATGGCTGCTGACCGTGGTAATGAAAAGGTGGCATACCTTTACCAACCATACAGCCCATCAATTTTACGTTTAATCAAGCGTACAATTGATTGTGCCCACAAGGAAGGTAAGTTTGTGGCTGTGTGTGGTGAAATGGGTGGTGATCCAATCGCTGTCCCATTGTTAGTTGGTCTTGGTTTAGATGAATTTTCAATGAGTGCAACTTCAATCTTGCAAGCACGTTCATTGATTAAAAATCTATCAACAACTGATATGCAAGCGTTAGCTGAAAAAGCTCTTGATCTTGATACGAATGATGAAGTCGCTGAATTAGTTAAAGCAGCTACAACCAACAAGTAATTATAAATAATAGAAGTTATTGTGGGCGATAATTATGATTGATTATTGACAATGGCTTCTATTTTTTTATAGTTAGTCGTATAAAATCGCTTTAAATTTAATTAGCAGCTAAATTTGAATGCTAATCTGATAAAAATAGTTAAAAACATAGTAGCTCATATAAATTGGCATAGAGATGGTAAGGAATTTTTTTACTTAAATTTGGATTTTTGCTATAATGTGTACCTGTTAAGTTTTATTTTTAAATTATTTAAATTCTAAAAAGGAGGTTGCTGGATGAATATTGGGTTATTTACGGATACATACTATCCACAAGTCAGTGGTGTAGCAACTTCGATTTCAATTTTACGTGATACTTTAGAGGCAATGGGACATCAAGTATATATTTTTACTTCAAATGATCCTAAAGTAGGACGTAATGTTTACGAACGTAATATTTTCCGTTTTCCTAGTTTTCCGTTTACCGGTTTTCCAGATCGCCGACTAGCTTATAGTGGTGCATTGCACGCTGTACAAATTGCTAAAGAGTTGAATTTAGATATTGTGCACACGCAAACTGAATTTTCAATGGGGCTAATGGGAAAGTTTGTAGCTTTTAGTTTAAAAATTCCCGCAATTCATACGTATCACACAATGTATCAAGACTATCTTCATTATGTTGCTAATGGAAAACTAATTGGTCCACGGACAGTAAAAACTGCTGTTCGTAATTACTTAAAAAATATGGAAGGTGTTGTCGCACCATCACAATTAGTTTATGAAACAATGATAGCGTATGGTGTGACAGCGCCAATAAGGATTATTCCAACAGGAGTTGACGTTCATCATAATATTACTGAATCGCAAATATTAACATTGCGACAACAATTAGGATTGACATCAAATACGCCAGTTGCCTTATCATTAGGACGTTTGGCGTTTGAAAAAAATATTGAAGATACCATTGATGCTTTTCAACAAGTTATTTTACAAAAGCCAACTGCTAAGTTAGTAATTGCTGGTGATGGTCCTGCTAGGCAAACTTTACATGATCATGTTGAAGCTTTGGGAATTACGGATAATGTAATTTTTACCGGCATGATTGAACATTCAGAAGTACCACGTTATTATGCGATGGCAGATGTATTTGTTTCATCTTCACAATCTGAATCACAAGGGTTGACATATTTAGAAGCTTTAACCGCGCATACGCCAATCGTGGTGATGAATAGTCCTTATGTTAAAGACCTAATTACTGATCCTAGTATTGGGGTTGGTTTAGATGATGTTGGCGACTTAGCAGCAGCATTATTACCATATTTGAATAAAACAGCTCAAGTTGGTGATTTAACTAAGCGCGATGCTAAAATTAATGAAGTCAGCGCCGAACATTTCGGGACAGAGATGTTAAAGTTCTATGAAGCAGTAATTAATGAATATCGGGCTGATGATGAGCGAAATAGTGATTCAATTTTTGGAGCATTTAGTAACCCGTTCAAACGTTAACCCTAGTTATTGGAGTATAGTATGTCCAAGAATAATCGTATTGTTTTAATTATTATGCTTGCAATCGGGGCCGCCATTATGGGGTACTCGTTACGCAACGTTAATATGAAGTTATTGTTTCATGATATTTTAACGATTAATGTATGGTGGCTACTAGTGGCGTTGCTATGTATTGTTGCGTACTTAGTCATTGAAGGAATTATTGTTAAAGTTTTTGTTGGTAATCGAGTGCAAGGATTTACTTTTAAGGATGCTTTGCGGGTACCATTAGTTGAACAACTTGGTAATGGAATTACACCATTTGCTAGTGGTGGGCAGCCCTTTCAAATTATGGCTATGATGCAAGCAGGGGTCGAGCCTGGATATGCTGCTGCAATCTTGTTAATGAAATTTGTGGTATATCAGTTTGTTATTGTTTTGAATTTTTTTGTGGCTTTAATTATTGGCTCACATTTTTTAGCGGATAAAGTACATGTTCTTAAATATTTAATGATTTTTGGATTTTTAATTCATTTTGCGGTTATTGTCGGCTTAATACTAATTATGTTTTGGTATCAGTTTACTAAACGGTTAACTAATATAGCTTTAAAAATAGTTAAAGTAGTTGGCTTTGGCGGTAAAGAAAAGCGCTTAGAAAGATATCAACGTATTTCTAAGTGGGCCGATGTTCGGTTACATAATTTTCATGTTGAAAGCGTTAGAATGACTAGCAACATTAGTTTGATGGTTAAAGGCTTGATATTGACAAGTTTTCAGTTGATGTTTTATTATTCAATTCCATATTTTATCCTCTTAGCATTAGGGTACACGCATATTAATTATGTTTTAATTACGTCATTACACGTTCTAATTGTAATGGTAATTTCAATTTTCCCAATTCCAGGTGGATCAGGTGGGGCTGAAGTAAGTTTTCAATCACTTTTTAGTAGTTTTATTAATGTACCAACCGATTTAGTATTAGCAATGTTTATTTGGCGCTTTTTAACATATTATTTTGGAATGTTTGCAGGGATGGTCGCATTTAATATTCGAGCTGATCGGATTAGCAATCCTCAAGATTGGCATAATCAGAAGGAAGAGTAATGATGGATCCCAATCTACAACATATCTTAAAACGTTTACGAGTTATGATAAGTGATTATGCTTATCAAAAACAGGAGCGTAATTTTGATTTATTCGGTATCAATGTTTGTACGGTTGAATATGACCATCAAACAATGTTATTTTCAATTTTTGAACGTCAAAACAATGGGACGTTTATCTTTGATGATATCGATTTAGCAGCCATTGAGATTTATAATCAATTGGTTGACTTTCAGTTAGTGTTTTAGAAGGTAATCAAAAGCGATGAACTTTTGATTATTTTTTTATTTAAGGGCTTAGAAAATGGTTAAAATTAGGTAGATACTAACTGAGGTATTTGTGTTTTAAGCAAACCTAAGTATAATGTATCTGTTACACGTATTTATGGAGGAAAAAACATGTCGAAGTTTTTTAAGAAGCTCGGCGCTAATTTACAAACGACGGTGGGCTTCTTTTGCTTATCGGCGTTCCTGATTTGGTTAAAAACATACATCGTATACCAAACGGACTTTACACTTGGCGCACAAGGACCTTTACAACACTTTTTATTAATTTTAAATCCGATTGGAACAACTTTATTGTTACTCGGAATTGCATTATATTTTCGGGGACGATTAGCCTACTGGTTGATGATTTTAATTAATTTATTGGAATCAATTTGGATTTTTTCTAATGTACTTTATTACCGTGAATTCTCTGATTTTTTATCAGTTGCAATTATTGGTAGTGCTAGCTCAGTTGACAATAATTTAAATAAAGCTATTGGTGGGATTATCCATTTAGGTGATTTCTTTGTCTTTATTGATATTATTATTTTAGTATTGTTACTTTTGTTTAAAGTCATTAAAATTGATAAACGAAAAATTAAGAAACGTTTTGCACTATCAATTACAGCACTAAGTTTCTTCCTTATCTTTGCTGATTTTGGAATTTCAAATGCTGATCGCTCAGGGTTATTAACACGGACTTTTGACAATAACTATATTGTTAAGTATTTAGGTCTGAATGAATACTTAGCCTTTAATATATTTCAGACGCATAAGCAAGATGCATCGCGTTCAGCAGCCAGTGCTAAGGATATCAAGCCAATTTTAAAATTTATTAATAGCCACCAAGCACCAGACAATGTTCAATACTTTGGTAAAGCCAAAGGAAAGAATGTTTTTGTGATTCACCTTGAAAGTTTACAGCAGTTTATGATTGGTTATAAGTGGGATGGACAGGAAGTTATGCCTAATCTTACTAATTTTTATCATGATCAAAGTACATTGAGTTTTGATAATTTTTATAATCAAGTCGGACAAGGTAAAACATCTGATGCAGAAACAATGCTAGAAAATTCATTGTATGGTTTACCATCTGGTTCAGCAATGGTTAATTATGGGACATCAAATACGTTCCAAGCTGCGCCGGCAATTCTTAGTCAACAAGGATATACAACTGCATCGTTCCATGGAGATGTTGCTAGTTTCTGGAATCGTGATAATGCTTATAAATCATGGGGTTATGATTATTTCTTTAGTAAACCATTTTATAAAGATGCGGATAATCCAAATTATAATGTAGGCTATGGTATGAAGGATAAAATCTTTTTACAAGATACAGCACAATATATTCAACAATTACCACAACCATTTTATGCAAAAGTTATTACGGTTACTAATCACTATCCATATGATTTAGATAAACAAAATCAAACAATTAAACCATTCAACACGGGTGATAATACTGTTGATGGTTATGTACAGACAGCACGCTACCTTGACCAAGCATTCGGTGAATTTTTAGCATGGTTGAAAGCCTCTGGGTTGTATAATAATAGTATGATTGTGTTGTATGGTGACCACTATGGTATTTCTGATAATCACCGTCCAGCAATTGCCAAATTATTGAACAAACCAGAAGTTACTAATGCTGATTTAGCTAATTTCCAAAAAGTACCATTTATGATTCACATGCCTGGTTTAAAGGGTGGTATCAACCATACTTATGGTGGTGAAATTGATGTGTTACCAACTTTATTTGATTTACTTGGAGTTAAAGACGATAACTACGTTCAATTTGGGACTGATTTGTTATCTTCAAAGCATATTTCAATTGTGCCATTCCGAGATGGGGATTTTGTGACACCTCAATACATTAAATATCAAAATCAGTATTTCTATACTAATAATGGTCAAGTAATTGACTTTAGTAAAGATCCAGCTGCGAAGGAAGCAATTGCTAAAATTCAAGATTATGTTGATACAACTTTATCTGATTCGGATAAAGTAATTACTGGTGACTTACTTCGTTTCTATACACCAGAAGGATTTAAAAAGGTTAATCGTAAAGATTATAATTATAATCCAACTAAAACAAAAGCTGCTTTAAAGAAGGATCTAATTGCTGAACCATCAAGTATTTTGGCTCGCAATCACGATAAATCATTAGTTGATCTTTATAAAACTGATGCTCCCGAATTAAAAAAAGAAGCTAAATAAAAAAAGCAACCGTTTACGGTTGCTTTTTTTATGCTTTAATAAGTATTTTATGTTTACAGATAGTTATGAATGTTAGATAATTAAAAAAATCTAATGTAGATTAAGAAAAAGTTGAAATGGTGTTCATTCGATGGATGGTTTAGGAGATGGAACAATATGCAAAACAAAACAAAACAAACGAATTTAATTAAATTACTACTAGGGCAGGGGTTATTGTTAATTGCCTTTAGTAGCTATAGTGTCGTTTTACTATACTTGTTAGTCCAACAATATCACGTCTCAGCCCGCGTATTAGGGAGCTTTGGTATTTTAGCAGCTTTACCACCAGCTTTGATTGCCATGGGCGCACCAATCTTGGGCCGAATTAAAAATAGTAAAACAATCCTCATTATGTTACAAGCAATTGCCACCATAGCGCTGATTATTGGTGGTAGTTTACTCCTCACGAACCAAGCGTTAATTTTAGTTGGGACGTTATATCTACTATTAAGTATTGCTACGACAATTTCAGGATCAGTTGAAATCGGCTTCATTCCGGTTATTTTTCAAGAAGATGAAGCCGCGATTGAAAAGTCAGTTGATTTACAATACTTTATGAGTACGGGCTTAACGATTATTACGAGTGTCGTTAGTTCATTTATTTTATTAGCCCATGGCAGTACCTGGTTATTGTGGGCAAGCTTTATAAGTGCCCCGCTAGGAATTGGCTGCTATCTATTAATTAGTTATGTACCAAATGCAAACCTGTCAGTAATTAATGAAGAAGCGGATGCAGTAGATATGGTGCAAACTAGTTCGTATTTCAAGCAAATGCAAACCGCCTTGTAGCAATTTACCCATACCATGCCGGCATTCTTAATTATTTTATTTGAAGCAATCTTAGGTGGGATAACTGGCTTGCTATTTGAATTGTTACCATTAACGATGAAAGAACTGGGGATTGCGGTAGCATTTTTTGCCATTGTTAGTGCGACACAAAAAGTGGGTGATTTATTAGGCGGGGCTTTAGCACCATTAGTTAAATGGAGTGCGCCAACTTTTTTTGCCTGTGATTATTTGATTTCGGGGATCTGTTTTATCGTGATTACCTTACCGTTACCCAATGTAGTCCGGTTATTGCTACTATTATTGGCGGGAATTTTTATGGGGATGTCAGGGAATGTCTTTGAAAAGTTGATGTATCGTTCATTTAATGTTGGCGATATTGCCGCCATGCATGCCTTAACCACATCAACGTTTGCCTTTTTCTCGGTAATTAGTTATTTAGCAGCGTGGGTGCGGGTACCAACCATTATGTTATGGCAGGCAACGGGCGTTTTGACCATTGTGTTAGGGATCTTATTGATAAGTGTGGCTAAAATAAACCAAACGAATGCGCATTAATCGGTTAATTAATGATTTAAATAGGCCCCACCGCAGTAATCAATTATTGAAAAAAGGTGTGATTAGGTAGGTGGTGGTACTTTAAACCGGCCAGTTCAAAATTAAAATGCGTGAAAATTTACAATAATAGGCGAAATTATTAGTAGAAATACTGACGATTTCGCTTTTTTGCTAGAGAGATAAATACTGATTTAATAGGCTTTTACGGGTTATTTTTACTTTTTAGCTTGAAATAATAAAAAAATACTCAAAAAGTGTTGACTATTACTACAAGTCCTAGTAATATAGTTTAAGTCCTAAGCGAGTAGATAACTTAATTATGAGTTATTCAAAAAGCTTTCGAAAAGTTAATTTAAAAAAGTTGTTGACTAAGAGTTAAACATCTGATATTATTAATAAATGTTGTTACGACATATTAAGTTGTTAACAACGACGTAGATCTTTGAAAACTGAATAAAGTTTTGACAATCAAATGTGTAAGTACTTTGAAATTAATTTTC
>NZ_JAAXPN010000011.1 GCF_012396505.1 Periweissella fabalis
TTCGTAGTCAGACACTCTATCCAATTGCGCTATAGGTGCATAATATTAAATTTAAGCGAAAGACGGGATTCGAACCCGCGACCCCCACCATGGCAAGGTGATGTTCTACCACTGAACTACTTTCGCACTAATGCCGACTAAAGGATTCGAACCTTCGACCCCATCATTACTAGTGATGTGCTCTGCCAACTGAGCTAAGTCGGCGTTTCTCAAAAAAAGAAATGCGGATGAAGGGATTCGAACCCCCACGCCATAAGACACTGGAACCTAAATCCAGCGCGTCTGCCAGTTCCGCCACATCCGCTTCATTTCGTATTTATCGAAACAACTATTTTATAATACCGCGTGGAAAACAAAAGGTCAACAAAAATTTTACTTTTTTTATCAAATACTACTAAAAAATTTGTTGTCGTCTGATATCTGATTTTATTTATTAAAGCAATCAAGCAAGTGGTAATGATAAATACTAATAAAAATCCCAGAAAAAATGAATTTTTCCTGGGATTTTTATGTATACTTCGAATATATCACAAAGCTTTTTTGTTGAATATTTTAGATTATACAGTATCTTTACTATATATTTTATAATTCGTCTTCTTTAACAATCTTATCCGCACCAAAGTATGGGCGAAGTGCTTCAGGGATTGTTACCGTACCATCTTCATTTTGGCAGTTTTCCAAAATTGCGGCAACGGTCCGACCAACCGCAAGACCTGATCCATTCAATGTGTGGACAAACTGTAATTTGCCATCAGCATCACGGTATTGAATGTGGGCCCGACGTGCTTGGAAGGCTTCCGTGTTTGAACATGATGAAATTTCACGGTACATGTTTTGCGCAGGCATCCAAACTTCCAAGTCATAAGTCTTAGCAGCTGAGAAGCCCATGTCACCAGTTGACAAGTTGATTACGTGATATGGCAAGCCTAAACGTTGCAAGATGTTTTCAGCATTTGTAACCATCTTTTCAAGTTCGTTGTATGAATCTTCTGGCTTAGCAAATTTAACCATTTCAACTTTGTTAAATTGGTGTAAACGAATCAAACCACGGGTATCGCGACCAGCTGAACCAGCTTCTTGACGGAATGATGGTGAAACAGCTGTAAAGTATACTGGTAACTTTTCGGCTGGAATTACTTCATCCCGGTAGTAGTTCGTCAATGGTACTTCGGCTGTAGGAATTAACGTCATATCGTTTTCAACTCCAACACGGTAAGCATCTTCTTCAAACTTAGGATATTGTCCCGTACCAAACATTGAGTCGTAGTTAACCATGTATGGTGTCAACATTTCTTTGTAGCCTTCTTTACGGTGTTCATCCAACATGAAGTTGTAAATAGCCCGTTCCAAACGTGCCCCTTGGCCAACGTAGTATAAGAAACGTGCGCCAGCAACTTTGGCACCACGTTCAAAATCAAGAATTCCTAAATCTTCACCAATTTCCCAGTGGTTTTTAGGTTCAAAATCAAATTCACGAATTTTTCCATCTGTGCGAATTTCAACATTCGCTTCTTCATCTGGACCAACTGGAATACTTTCATGCGGCATATTAGGTAAGTGTGAAGCAATTTTGAAAATAGCTGCTTCAACATTCTCAAGGTCAGCATCAATTTCCTTGATTTTTGCCCCAACAGCTTGCATCTCAGCAATTACAGCACTGGCATCCTGTTTATTACGTTTTGCAACGGCAATCTCTTCAGAAACCACATTACGTTTAGCCTTCAATTGCTCAGTTTCTTGAATTAAATCACGCCGTTTGGCATCTAAAGTCACCAATTCATCAATAACATTTCCTTCAACACCACGTGTCGCCAAACGTTCTTTAACGTACTCAGTTTCAGTACGAAATAACTTCATATCTAACATACAAAAATCTCCTATCTTAATCCCAATTGGGTTAGTTTATTATCAATTGCCGTGAGCACTTCTATTCGTGCCTGTTCTTCTGTAACAAAATCCAATCGATCGCCATCAATCATCATTTTAGGGGAACGATCATAAGCTTCAAACCAAGCATCATAACGACTTGTCAAAGTCCGATAGTATTCAAACAAACTCGGATCTTGTTCAACTTGTTCAAAATCACGGCCACGTAACTTAATTCTTTGCAACATTGTCTCAAATGATACACGAATATAAATTAGTAAACCAGGATCCTTTGATGCCACACCAGGTAAGTTTTCCATCATATTTTCAAGTAAGGCTTGATGAATTTCGACCTCAATATCAGTTGCTCGACCAAGATCTGCATTAAGCTTAAATAATAGTGCATCTTCAAATATCGAACGATCTAGGATATCCAAGGAATTACTTTGTGCTTGTTGAATATAACCTAAACGCTTATTCATAAAATAAACTTGCAACAGGAAACCGTATTTTTGAGGATCAGCATAAAACATCTTTAAAATTGTGTTATCATCAACCGTCTCATAAAAAGCTTGTGTTCCTAAATGTTGTGCTAACATTTTGGTTAATGTTGACTTTCCTGCCCCTATCGTTCCAGATAAAACTATCATTATCTTACTCCTTTATATCCTCAAACTTATCTCTATTACTATATCAAAAAATAGTGTCATTTGGTAAATATTCGTTGAACAAACTAAATAAAATCGACTTACTTTATGCTATCTTACTCAATTAAAAAGAATTACTTGTTTACCATTACTTAATTTACTATCATTTACAATAAAACTAGAGCAATAGGCCATTAAAAATCGGCCGATATTGGTAAATACAATAATAGGTCCCTTGAAGAAAATCTTCAGGGACCTATTGTCATATTTCGCATCTATCAGTTTCCGATATGTATTTTAAACTAAATTACTACTGAAAAAAGCTTATATTATGACTCGAAGCTCTCGCTTTTAGTTACCTTTGTTAAATCAACTTCAGTCAACGAAATAATATGTGTCTTATAACGCACCTTGTAATAGATAAATAAAATTAAAAATAACGGAATACTCATGTAAGTGATTAATATTTGTTGCCAATCAAATTTAATAAATGATGTTGGATTTTGACCAATAATAACCAAAATACAAACAATCAATGCTAATAAAGGTCCAAACGGAAACCACTTAGCTTTGTATTTAAGTTCGGTTAATGCATGTCCTTGGGCAACAAATGCTCGACGAAAGCGATAATGTGAAACGGCAATTCCAATCCACGCAATGAACCCTGTTAAGCCTGAACCAGCTACTAAGTAAGTATATGCATTAGGGCCTAAAACACTAGTTAAAAATGTTAATATAGCCACAATCGTTGTTCCAAGTAATGCTGTTAATGGAATTCCACGACGACTAACTCGATCGAATAATTTAGGCGCAAAGCCTTCACGTGACATCACGTATAACATTCGAGTTGAAGCGTACATCCCTGAATTAGCTGATGAAAGGACGGACGTTAAAATAATTGCATTCATTACCGAGGCAGCAGCAGCAAAACCAGCTTGCTTAAATACTAACGCAAATGGTGATATCGCTACATGGGCAGCATCTGAACGTAATAAGTTCGGATCTTTATAATTAATCAATTCTGCAATCACTAAAATTGATAAAATATAAAATAATAAAATCCGCCAAAAAACTTGTTTTATTGCCTTAGGAACAGATTCTTCAGGGGTTGCTGATTCACCAGCAGTAATACCAATTAATTCTGTTCCTTGAAAAGAATAACCTGCTACTACAAAAACTGCCAAAACAGCTGGCAAACCGCCAACAAAGCCACCATTATGATGATTGGCTGTTAAATTAGTAATAACATTGACGTGATTACCCATGATGCCAAAGATTGTTAATACCCCAATAACTAAGAAAACTAATACCGTTACAACTTTTATAATTGACATCCAAAATTCAGTCTCACCAAACGATTTAACCGATAAAATATTAACAATAAAGATTAACACAATTGCAATTGCCGACCAAATCCATTGTGGCCAATTAGGAAGCCAATAGCTCATAACAACACCAACCGTTGCCGCATCAACAGCCAATGTCACTGCCCAATTGAACCAATAATTCCAGCCCATTGCAAATCCAAATGCTGGATCAACAAACTTGGTGGCATATGTTGCAAATGAACCTGTTAGCGGCATATACGTTGCCATTTCGCCAAGTGACGTCATTAAAAAGAACACCATAATTCCTATCGCTGCGTAAGCTGCAATCGCCCCCATCGGACCAGCTTGAGATATTGCTGAACCTGACGCAACGAATAATCCCGTCCCAATACTTCCACCTAAAGCAATCATTGAAATATGCCTAGTTTGTAACTCACGTTTGATTCCACCTGAATTTGATTTACCTGTTGACATTTTCTTCTCCTATCCATTTGAAGCTCAACTATTTTAAATAAAAAAAGACCCTTAGCCTAATAAATACACATTAGCCAAAGGGTTCTGAAATTTAGATACCAATTGTCGCTAGCGCCTCGCAGCCGACATTTTTGCTACGAGAGTCTAATATCTATTAAATATTAGCCCAGCTAATTAAGTACGAAACCTTAACTAACTTCGGCAATCGCCCCTTTCAATCAAGCTACGGAATTTCGTTTCCTAACTTAATTTACTATTGTTGATTGCAACCTCTTCAAATAATTAAATTGTCAATAAGCTTTAATTATACCCGCCTTTATAATTTAGTTCAATAAACAAAAACTAAGCTAAATTACTAAAGCACATACTATACGTGAAATACCATAAACCCAAAATATGACAATAGGTTCCTTGAAGAAAATCTTCAAGGAACCTATTGTCATATTTCTCTATATCGCCTGACTTTTGTCATGACTCAATGTTACTAATTTGCTTCATAGCTTTCGCTTTTACTTGATTTATTTAAATCAACTTCTTTAAGCGGAATAACTTTTGTCCGATAGCGAAGCTTATAATAAAGATACAAAATAATAAATAACGGTACACTCATGTAAGTAATTAAAACTTGTTGCCAATCAAGAGCAATAAATGATTGGGGATTTTGGCCAATAATGACTAAAATACAAATAATTAGAGCCATTAATGGGCCAAACGGAAACCATTTAGCTTTATACTTCAATGAACTCAAGTCTTTACCTTGAGCAACAAATGCTCGGCGGAAACGATAATGTGATACTGCAATACCAATCCAAGCTATAAAGCCAGTTAAACCTGAAGCAGCTACTAAATAATTATATGCATTGGGGCCAATAATACTAGTTACAAATGTAAGTAAGCCAATTACTGTTGTACCAAGTAATGCAGCTACTGGAATTCCACGACGATTAGTCTTACCAAAAACTTTAGGTGCGAAGCCTTCGCGTGACATTACATATAACATTCGAGTTGAGGCATACATTCCTGAATTAGCTGACGATAATACTGACGTTAAAATAACAGCATTCATAACCGATGCAGCAGCAGCAAATCCAGCTTGCTTAAATACTAACGCAAATGGTGATACTGCGACATGGGCCGCATCCGAACGTAATAGATCAGGATTTTTGTAGTTGATCAACGCTGCAATTACAAAGATTGAAAGAATATAAAATAGCAAAATCCGCCAGAAAACTTGCTTAATAGCCTTAGGAACTGATTCTTCAGGAGTTGCTGATTCACCAGCAGTGATTCCGATTAATTCAGTTCCTTGGAATGAATATCCCGCTACGACAAAGACTGCTAAGATAGCAGGTAAGCCCCCAACAAAGCCACCATTGTGGTGATTGGCTGTTAAATTACCAATTACATCAACGTGATTACCCATGATACCAAAAATTGTTAATAAACCAATGACTAAAAATATCAAAACCGTTATAACTTTTATAATTGACATCCAAAATTCAGTTTCACCAAATGATTTAACCGATAAAATATTGATTACAAATATAAGTGCTAAAGCAATCGCTGACCAAATCCACTGTGGCATATTAGGTAACCAATAATTCATAACTACTCCAACTGTAGCAGCATCAACTGCTAAAGTTACTGCCCAGTTAAACCAGTAGTTCCAACCCATTGCAAAACCAAATGCTGGGTCAACAAATTTATTGGCATAAGTTGCAAAGGACCCAGTCAAAGGCATATATGTGGCCATTTCCCCTAATGAAGTCATTAAGAAAAATACCATAATCCCAATTGCAATATACGCTGTCAATGCACCTAATGGACCTGCTTGTGAAATTGCCGAACCAGATGCAACAAACAAGCCAGTCCCAATACATCCTCCTAAAGCAATCATTGAGATATGGCGCGTCTTAAGTTCACGCTTAATTCCACCACCAAATGATTCTGTATTATTTTGTGCCATGTTCTCTTCTCCTTTTTATTCGAAAAGCCTGTCTCGCGGTAATAAAAAAATCCTTTGCCTAATAAAAAACACATTAGCCAAAGGATTTGAATATATTTATTCTTACCGTTTGTCGATAGCGCCCCGCAGCCGACATTTTTCGCTGCGACAGTCCAACGCCTATTAAGCATTGGCCCAAAAAGTTAATCTACGGAAATTAACTAATTTCGGCAACCGTCCCTTTCATCTAATCTCCGAAGCCCGTCTTCTAAATTAGCCTACTGATGTTGGTTGCAACCTCTTTCAAATATTTACTTTTAATAGAACCTATTCTACATAATCCTCATACTAAAAGCAAGCCACATACCCAAATATTTTAGCATTGTAAAATAAATTTGTAGCTACTTTCATTTGGAAGATGTTTTTGCTGGATAAATCCATTTTTACGTAATACGGCAGCTGAGGCACTTTCTGGTTCAATAACTCGAGCCCACAAAGTTTGTATATGCAGCTTCTTAAAAGCAATCGCTATTGCTTGAGTAACCGCCTGCGTCATAAGGCCTTGATTCCAATATTCAGGTAATAATAAGTAGCCAATCTCTAAGCATTGACTTAAAGTATTATCGGCTTCAAAGGCTATACTACCAATAACCATTCCCTGGTAAATGATCAAATAGGTTAAATCACGTGTCAAAGCAGCTTGAAACATTACTTGGCCGGCAAAAATACCTTGTACTGGTAAAAATCCTGCCGCAGCCGCTAATTGAGTATCACTAATTAAAGGCCAATAGTCTTCAAAATCAGTTGGTTCTAACTTACGTAATTCAATTTCCATTCTAAAACTTATCCATTTCACTAACTTCTAATAACATAAATTCATTAAATGCCGCAGCATCAATATCTATCGCAACTTCAACATTAGTTTTACCACCATGGTAGGCACCACGTATATCTGCTACAGTGGTTCCAATCGCTGGTCCTTCTGTGACAACATCAATCCAATAAGGCTTAGTTTCAATTGCTTCGGGATGAAGTAAATAAAAAATCGTATTTACATCATGCATCGGTACTCCTTCTTCACCACCATCGTTGTAATGGGTGATTAGTGCTCGAAGCATCTTACCAGCCTCATTTAGCTCCGGTAGTTTAGCAAGAGTACTTGGCGTTATTAAAGCCTTTAAAGTAATATCCAGGCCAATCATTGTCACTGGAATCCCGGCATTATACATAATTTCAGCCGCATGTGGATCAGTAAAAACATTGAATTCAGCAGTACTAGTCATGTTGCCACGAGTAATCGAACCACCCATCGCAACAATCCGCTTAATTTTTGGTGTTACCTCTGGGTGAAGACGGAGTAGTAAAGCGATATTAGTGTATGCACCGGTTGGAATCAGTGTGATTGCTTCAGATGATGCCATCAAGACATCATACATTGCAGTTACTGCGTCCTTGTCAATTGGGGTTCCATATAAATCTCCAAAATCGTATCCAGGCATTCCTGATTCCCCATGTATTCTGGCCGCATCTTCAAATGGTTTCAATAAGGGTGTTGCCGCACCTATTGCCACTGGGACTGTTGCATCAAAAAAATGTACTAGTTTTAGAGCATTATTGGTTGTTTTGTCAACGGTTACATTGCCAGCGACTGTGGTAATTAATTGCACATCAATCTTTGGATTAGTTAGTGCAATTGCAAGTGCTGCTGCATCATCAATTCCTGGATCACAATCAATAATCACTTTAATTTGGTCTTCCATATGAAAATCCTCCAATTTACATGCAAAAACGGGACGCAGGACAAAATGCCTGCGTCCCGTTTAATAGAAACTGACTAATATATGGATATTATATATCTTACCAGCTAAAAATACCAATAAGACCTGCTGAAAGAAGTGAAACTAAAATACCTGAAAGAAGCATTAATGGCACACTCTTTGAGATAGCGTCATTACCTTCACGATTAATGATACCTTTGAAGGCACCAATAATCATACCAGTCGTTGAAAAGTTCGCAAATGACGTTAAGAACACTGTAAGTACAGCAACAAAGTGGCGTGAATAAAGACCAGTGCCTTGGTAGTTAGCTTTAACTGCCGCAGTTACGTCTTTAGTAACTTGGCCCATAACAACAAATTCATTAGTTACTAACTTAGTACCCATGAGACGTGCTAATTTAAATGCATCTTCAGGGTTGAAACCAAGTAAGTAAGCAAATGGGAACATAATAACACCTAAAATATTTTCAAGTGATAAGTTAGGGTTAATTAAACCAAGAATTTTATCAATCAAGAATGCCAATGCCACAAAGGCAATAACATTTGCTGCAATAATTAAGATCAAACGACCTGCACCTAAGATTGAATCACCAAGAAATGAAAAGAATGGTTCTTTTTTACCATCTTCCATGTCTTCAGATTCAACAACTGATGACCCACCAATTTTAGCAATTGTGTCTTCAGAAGCATCAATCTTAACTGGGTTAAGTAATGAAGTAATGATAATAGCATTTAAAACATTTAATGGTACCGCAGTAATAACATACATACCAGGCATCAAGCCAACATACGCACCTAGAATTGAAGCAGTGACACAACTCATTGACATCATAGCAATCGTAACATTACGCTGTGCTTTCATTGACTTCAATTGAAGTTGAGAAACCGCAAGCGCTTCAGTGTTACCAAGAAACATCATTTCGATTGCAAAGAATGATTCGAATTTTGGTTGACCGGTGATAACTGATAACCCTTTACCACCCCACTTAATGATGAATGGTAAAACACCAATGTAAGTCAAAATATCAAATAATGGCACGATCAAGAGAATTGGAAGTAAGGCTGCTGTAACAAAGTTCATATTGCTACCTTTAGCCAAAGATCCACCAATTTCAGTACCTAATGATGCTGAAACCCAGTTTGGCAATGCAAAAGCAATCCCTTTGTATGATGCGTTAACTAACCATTCAAATCCGTTAGCAGCGGCTTGCACAACATCACGCCCGATTGAGAAACTACTAAAGAACCAAGCAAGGAATAGGTTGATGACCAAAACGACTGCGATTGAGCGCCAATTAATAGCCTTCTTATCTTTAGAGAACAAGAACGCTACGCCCAAAAATACAAAAACACCAATAATGTTTATTGCTAAATACATGAGTGTATCCTTTCTGAAAACACGAAATTTATTATGAAATATTTATAATTGCACATCGACAAAAATCGAAAATTTGTACATTTTTTATAATACTAAAATGCGAAAGCTTCTGCAAGTTTTAATATTAAAACTGTAAAATTATCGTAAAAACACGAACTATATTTTTTTAGATTTTTCAAAAATTCGTTTATGAGCTGATATATTCTATCATTAACTATCATTTGTACAATTTTAATAATCCATTATTATTAACTACTCAAACCTAAAAGTATTACTTAAGCATTACAAACATGAATATTTCACTAATATCAACTACAAATCATTCCGGTTTTTCAAAAAATTGCTATAATTAAAGACATTCTTAAATAAATGCGAGGTACTAACATGAATATCCCAACTACTGATACCGCAATTTTCGCTGGTGGCTGTTTCTGGTGCATGGTACAACCATTTGATACCTTACCTGGAATTATTAGTGTCCGTTCAGGCTATACTGGCGGTCATGTTGCTAATCCTACCTATCAAGAAGTATGCAGTCATACAACTGGCCATACCGAAGCCGTTAAAATTGAATTTGACCCTGCCCTTATTAGCTATGAAAAATTAGTTGCTATCTATTGGCAAGTAACTGACCCTACTGATGCCGGTGGTCAATTCCAAGACCGCGGTGATAGTTATCGTCCTGTTATCTTCGTAAATAGTCCTGAACAACGAGCAACCGCTGAAGCATCTAAAGCAACTTTACAAGCTTCACCAATCTTTACTAAGCCAATTGTTACAACAATTGAAGATGCTAAGCCATTTTATGAAGCTGAAGAGTATCATCAAGACTTTTACAAAAAAGACCCCTTACGTTACGCCTTGGAACATGGTCCCCGCGATCAATTCCTTAATGAACATTGGAAACGCTAATAAAAAAGCATCCTTTACAGGATGCTTTTTTATTAGCCCTTCACTTTTTGAGGTACTTTTTGTGCTTGGGAGTAAAATAAAATTTTTTCAGCATTCAGTTTACTAACCATTGCTTCAATTGTTGTATCAATTAACGCTAGCTGCGGATTTTCATTTAATTCTTTAATTTGGGTTTGATTTGCATGTTGAAAACGTAGCATTACTTGTTCCACATAATAATCATATGCACGTTTAGGATACATCGAGATTGTAATTTGATTCATTCCCTGACGAATTTGATCAATCGCAAAAACTGATTTTAACATTGTTAATAAAATAATATCGGCAATTTGGGTGTTCCCATATTTCTTTTTTAACGGTGGAAAAATAACTTTTTTCTTAACGTAATTGTTAATCATAGTTGCTGTTACTGGACCAATCTCCAATGGTGCTAACACTTCATTTACATATTCTAACAATTGATCCATGTATAATTCAAATTTAGGTAATTCATCCCATTTAGGCAATTTAAGGCCCTTATTAGCAACTGTCCACTCAGAATATGACTGATATTTCATCTACTGTACCCCGTTTTATTTTTATTATACTACAGGTTAGCTAGACTATAAAACCAGATTATCCATTTACTAATATTATTGCATTAACAAGCTCAATACCTGTTCTAAATGAATTCCATGACTCCCCTTTAGTAAAATAACATCATCACTAGCAAGAGTTGCTTTTAAGTCATTGACTAATGGTTCTTTATCTAGGCTTGGATAATAATGTAATTGTGCCTGTGTATACTTATCAGCAAGAGCATCCTTTAGTGCTTCCATATCTTTTCCCATTAAGAATACTTCTTGAATTTCAGCGGGGTTCAATGAATCTGCTAAACTTGCATGTAAAGCTTTTGAATCATCCCCTAACTCCAACATATCACCTAAGACAACTACTCGTTTTCCGGTTGTCTTAGTATCTTTAAACGCTTTTACTACTTCTTTAACTGCCGTCGGATTTGAATTATAGACATCACTTAGAATTCGGACGTCATTATGATTTTTTAACCATTGCGTTCGGTTTGCAGTAAGAATAACATTACGCAATGCAACTTGTAAATTTTCGGGTGAAATTTTAAGTTCACTTCCAACTGCCAAAGCTGCTAAGGCATTGGCTACGTTATATTCACCTACAACCGGAATTGTAAATGTTAAATCTGGCCATTTATTAGTCTTAAAACTAGTTGCATAATCTCCTGTTTCGATTTCAGTTGCGTATAAATCATTATCATTCGTCAAACCAAATGTTTGCTTGGCCTGTTTGACATTAAGTGCACGCTCACGTAATAATGGTTCATCGCCATTATAAATAAATAGCCCAGCTTGATTTAATCCAGCTACAATTTCCATTTTGGCATCAGTAATTCTAGCACGTGTCTTAAAAAACTCAATATGAGCTTCACCAATCATGGTAATAACGGCCATATCTGGTTTAACAAGGTTACTTAAAAACTCTAGTTGGCCAAAACGATCCATCCCCATTTCAACGACTAGTAACTCAGTACTTTTTTCCATCCGTAAGATGGTAATTGGTACTCCAATTTCATTATTGAAGTTTTCCGGTGTTTTAATCGTATTATATTGCGTACTACCAATTGCTGCAATTAAATCCTTTGTGGTTGTCTTACCATTAGATCCTGTTATTGCAACAACTTTTGGCGACATTTTAGCCAAATAATCGCGGGCTAACTCTTGTAAGCCAATCAACGTGTCTTCAACTACTACAACTGGAAAGTCATTTGGTCGATTTGCTATATGATCATTTGC
The DNA here is from genome assembly GCF_012396505.1 of Periweissella fabalis. Taxonomy (GTDB): domain Bacteria; phylum Bacillota; class Bacilli; order Lactobacillales; family Lactobacillaceae; genus Periweissella; species Periweissella fabalis. Next base: position 12,134 of record NZ_JAAXPN010000011.1, read on the forward strand.
CCATAATGTTGCAACTGCTCCATTTTCACGAGCATTAGCCAAAAATTCATGGCCATCATTTTCAGCAACCAAAGGAATAAACAATGCCCCTGGCTTTAAATCACGACTGTCAAATGCGACTGATGTAATTTCAACGTCTGCGTATTCAGTAATATCATTTAGCGCGTTCACTGCTACCGCGACTTCCGCAAGTTTAATCTTCATTTAAAAGAACCATCCTCTTCATAATGTATATCGTCAATGAATCATTTTCATTGTACTTCTAACATCAATTTGCTACTTTTAATAATATCAAAGTTTTGAGGTAAAACATATGAAAAACATACTTTTTGTTTGTCTAGGTAATATCGCTCGGTCAACTATGGCTGAAGCGATGTTTCGCCAAATGGTCGCTAATAATAATCTAAGTCACCAAATTACAATTGATTCTGCTGGGACTTCTGATTGGGAGGTGGGTAAACACCCCCATCCTGGCACGCAAGCCGAACTAAAAAAACATCATATCCCATTTGATGGTATTATTGCTCGTCAAATTACACCGAGTGATTTTAAATGGGCAGATTACATTATTACTATGGATAACCAAAATGTGGCTAATTTAAACCGTCTTGCACCTGATGAAGAAAGTAAGCATAAAATTTATATGGCATACGACATCTTACCTGATAAGCAAGGTACCGAAATTGCCGATCCTTGGTATACTCAGAAATTTGACGTCACTTTTGCTGAACTTAGTGAAACTTTACCACACTGGCTAACTAGGATTAAAAATGATCTTAATGCCTAATTACCCAGGCCTAGAAATCTAATATATTCGTAACACAGAATGGACGTGACATAAGTCGAAAAGAGTTATGTCACGCCCATTCTCGAACAATCTCAAGGGCCAAATGAACTGATAGCTATTACTGCGGTAGCCGTATAAAGCAATAGAGGCGTACATGAACTCCATCGAGTTTCATGTACGCCTCTAAGCTTAGTAATTTATTTATCAATATAACAATTAAAGTTAAATTTTAATTCAACGTAGCAACTTGTTGACCACGTTGAACATCATTGCTTGTATTCAAAGTTGCTTGCCATTCAGGATGGTTAGTAACTACGACAATCACATCTGTTGCTTTGCGTGAGGCTGCAATTGCAATCAAATCCATATTGGCTAATGATTGACCAGCCGTAACTTGTTGCCCAACCGTAACTTGTACTTCAAATGGTAGACCATCTAATTCAACAGTATTAACACCCATATGAACCAAAACTTCTGTTCCGCTAGCTGTTTTAATTCCAATAGCATGTTGGGTTGGGAAGATTAAAGTAATTTCACCAGTAACCGGAGCAACAATTGTCCCTTCATTTGGAACAATCGCAAAACCATCACCTAACATCTTGCTAGCAAAAGTCTCATCAGGAACTTCAGCCAAAGATTTCAAGCTACCATTAGCGACAGCTACCATCTTAAATGGTAAATCACTTTCGTCATTTTTAGCAGCTGAAATAACTGTGGCTGCTTCATTTAGAGTATTTGCTACTGCTAATTCTCCATTTCTAATTTTATCAATATTATCAGCAACAAATTGAACTTCTGGCCCAATGACAATTTGCATTTGGTGTTCATTTAAGACATTAACTCCAGCAACACCATCAATGTGCTTAAGTGCATTGACATTAATAGCACTTGTATCTGTAAATTTATAGCGTAAGCGTGTAGTACAATGTGCTGTTTCCGTTAGACGTTCTTTAGCTATTTCACTAGAACCATCCCCTAATGTTAACCAAATTTTTTCAGCCAATTGCGTATATCGATCGGCATTACTAATTTTCTTAGGGGTAAAGTTAGTGATTACTTGTTGGTCTTCAGAATAGTTATCTTCCTCAGGATTACGACCTGGTGTCATTAAGTTAAATGTTCGAATCATAAAAGTAAATGAAAGATAGTATAATACCGCCATAAATAATCCCAAAACTAGTAGCATATATGGCTTATTAGCTAATGGCAAATGATAATCGAGAACAAAATCAACCAATCCCGCACTAAAAGCAAAACCGTTAGTCCAGTGAAAACTAGCAGCAATAAAAAGTGATAAACCAGTTAAAGCTGCATGAACAACGTACAATGGCCACGCAACAAACATAAATGAAAATTCAAGTGGCTCTGTTACTCCAGTAAAGAATGATGCAAAAGCACTCGCTAACATTAATGAGCCAACGCGCTTTTTTTGTGCTGGTCGAGCTTGATGGTAAATCGCCAATGCCCCAGCTGGTAAGCCAAACATCATAATCGGGAAGAAGCCAGCTTGGTAGCGACCAGTAATACCTTTAATTCCAGTTCCATGAAGGAAATTGAAGATATCATTAATATTAGCAACATTAAACCAAAAAACTGAATTCAAAGCATGGTGTAACCCTGTTGGGATTAATAGGCGATTAAAGAATCCATATAACCCAGCCCCAGCTGGACCCAAGTTAACAACTAATTTACCAAAATCAACTAATGCGGTAAAAATAGGTGGCCATACGACTAGCATCAGTAACGAAATAATTAACATTACCACCGCCGTCAAGATAGGCACCAAGCGCTTCCCAGAAAAGAAAGAAATTGCTTGAGGCAACTTAACTTCACTAAAGTTATCAAACATTGCTGCAGCAATTAAACCGGCAATGATTCCAATCAAAACGTTTCCTTGAATTGCACCAAAAGCCGGATTAATATGGCTAACTGGCTTATTAAGTAATAATGCCATATTAGCTGGTGATAGCACTTGTAATGGGATTGTTAAGGCAACAAAACCAGCTAACGCAGCTGCCCCATCATGTTTCTTTGACATCCCTAAAGCTAAACCAATTGCAAATAAATAAGGTAAAACTCCTAAAATTGCATTACCACCTGCAATCATAAACTGGGCTACAAACCCAACCTTTAATGATGCCAACCAGTTACCAACCCCTACTAAAATTGAAGCAGCAGGTAAAATCGCAATTGGCAACATTAAAGACCGTCCCATTTTCTGGAAGTACTCTTTCATGTTGTATTTCTCCTTCTCTATACCAATAGAAAATATAATACACCCTAAACTGATTAAATCAAGCTTTTTATTGTTCTATACCAATTTAAAAATATTGACGTTTAAGCCTACTAAGCCAAGTATGGATAATTTTTTATATTAAATTTTTGCCAATATATAAACCTACTAAACCAATAACTATACCCATTAAAATAGTCCAACCAGCATACCACCATGCAATTGTTTTATGATCTTGATTTAAACTAAGTAATTCACCCATAAATGTCGAAAAAGTTGTAAAGCCACCAATAATACCCGTGCCTAAAAATAATTTAAGTGCTGGATTGAATGGTAAAGGAGTCAATAAGCCTAACATAAATGCACCAGATAAATTAATAATCAATGTAGTGATTGGCAATGGTAATTTATTGACCCGCTTACCATAGCCCATCAATAAAAATCGTGTAACGCTCCCAAAAGAAGCCCCTAAACCTGCAATTAAGATATTAAGCATTACTACCTCCTACGCGCATCCCTAACTTAGCTGCAACTAACCCCCCACCAAAACTAACTAATAAATAGAATATTGCAATTATAATATGGCCATTTAGTAATAGTTGATTATTTTCTAGAATCAAAGTTGAATACGTGGTATAAGAACCTACTAAACCTGTTGTTATACCAGTTGCAATTGCCGGTGATAATGCCCAACGAGTGCTAATTTTATAGTTCAAAAAACTTAGCATAAAGGTTCCTGTTAAATTAATTATTAATGTTGCCCATGGGAACAGCTGACCATGTATACTTAACTCAATAGCCTCACGTAGTCCACCACCAATGAACCCTCCAAATAAAATGGCTATTATTTTTTGTTTCATTAATTTCTCCTTCAAAATAATATAATTTATTAATCTATTATAAATAAATATTTGACAAATAGTTAATAACTTGCTATATTTAACCACAACTTATAGACATTTCAAACGAGGAAGTTATTATGAAAACCGTTATTAACAATAATATTAATATTTGGTGGCGTCGGTAAATTCAAGTTGCATCATGGGTGTGACTTGATCAAACAGATCATTTCGCATCTGTGCCGACAACTTTTTCGTGCAACGAAGGTCAGCATAGGTAGCAATTATCAAGCTAAATATGCCGGCCTTTTTTATTTACTTTATTCTATAAACAAGTAGTGGATTAAGTGCTGGTATATTGCGCTTAATCCACTATTTTTTTGAAAGAAGGTCTTATATTTATGAAACGTCTATTTTTATCAATTGGTATTATATTAGCCATTTTAGTTGGTGCATTTTTTGGTGCTAGTCATAGCAATAACGAAGCAACCTCACAAAAAAAGATTCCCACAATTGGTATATTACAATTCTTAACTCACCCTGCTTTAGATGCTATCCATAGAGGAATGGTTGATGAGCTTGCCAAAGAAGGCTATGTTGACGGTAAAACGATTCATATCGATTTCCAAAATGCCCAAGGTAATCAAAGTAATTTAAAATCAATGGCTACTAAATTTGATAATGAAAATGCTGATCTTTCAGTAGGTATTGCAACTCCCGCAGCACAAGTCTTAGCTAATACCGTTAATGGCAAAGTTTTATTTGCACCTTCAACTAATCCGGTAGCAGCTGGATTAGTTACCAATCTTGAACATCCCGGAAATCATGTTACTGGTGTTTCAGATCAAGCACCTTTAAAAGAGCAACTAGCCTTAATAAAGAAATTTGTTCCACACTTACGTACTTTAGGCATTATCTACACCTCTTCAGACATTTCAGCTACAACTGAGGCTAAAGCTATGACTAAATTAGCTACTAAAGCTGGGCTAAAAACTAAGATTTATACAATCGCCCAATCAAATGATTTAGCCCAAGTTGCTCAAACAATGGCTCACAATCAAGATATTGATGCGGTCTTTGTCCCAACTGATAATACAATTGCTAGTTCAATGCCAGTATTACTTCAAGCAACTGATTCAGCTAAAATGCCCGTCTTTCCAACTGCAAGTACAATGGTTCAAGCCGGTGGTATTGCTGCGGTTTCAATTAACCAATATCAAATCGGGGTTACGACTGGTAAGATGATTGCCAAAATTTTGCATGGTCAAACAATTAATGATACGCCTGTAGAATTTATGAAAAAAGGTGAACTCGTCATCAATGTCAAAGCCGCTCAAAAATTAGGAATTCACATTCCCGCAGACTCGTTAAAACAAGCTGCAGCTATTAAAGGAGGTCTCATTAAATGAACATTTTAATATCAGCTATTGGTCAAGGCTTAATCTGGGCCGTTCTTGGTTTAGGATTATTCTTAACTTTTCGTATTTTAAATTTTGCAGATATGTCCGTCGAAGGAACATTTCCTTTAGGTGCTGCTACTGCTGTTGCATTAATTCATAATGGCGTAAATCCTTATTTAGCTATGCTTGCTGCTGCCGGAGCCGGGGCATTAGCAGGATTGGTAACTGGTTTGCTATACACTAAAGGCAAGATTCCAATTCTATTAGCTGGAATTTTAACCATGACTGCTATTTTTTCAATTAACTTAAGAATTCTAAACGGAGCTAATTTATCACTTTTAAATCAAAAAACAATTCTTAACAGCCACTTTATGCAACAACTACCACCTTTTTTCAATACAGTTTTTGTAGGTATGTTAACTTTAGCCGTTATTATTGGAAGCTTAATTTATTTGTTACAAACTAACTTTGGCCAAGCGTTTATTGCGACTGGTGATAACCCAACAATGGCACAATCTTTTGGTATCAATTCTGATTCCATGACCATTTTTGGCTTAATGCTTTCAAATGCCTTAATTGCCTTTGGTGGTGCTTTAGTTGCTCAAAATAATGGCTATGCAGATGTTAATATGGGGATTGGTATTATTGTTATTGCTTTAGCTTCCATTATCATTGGCGAAGTTGCTTTTGGTGATCTATCACTCAATCTACGTTTAGTTGCAATTGCAGTTGGTTCAATTTTCTATCGTTTTGTTTTACTCCTTGTCTTACAATTAGGATTTAATCCCAATGATTTAAATTTACTCTCAGCAATTGTACTTGCATTAGCATTATTAACTCCTAAATTACAAAATATTTTTAAAATAAAGAAAATTATCAAAGGATCGGTGACTCCTCATGAATAAACCTTTATTCACCTTAAAAAAGGTTTCAACCACCGTTCAAAATAGTGTTGGACTCCATATCAATATTTTAAAGAATCTCAATTTAACTATTAATGAAGGTGATTTTATTACTGTCCTCGGTTCCAACGGGGCTGGTAAATCAACTTTATTTAATGTTATTGCTGGTGGTATTCCTGCAACTAGCGGTTCAATTATGCTTGAAAATCGCAATATTACTAATGAAAGTGCCCTCAAGCGTACAAAATATATCAGTCGTGTCTTTCAAGACCCTAAATTAGGAACAGCCCCCCGAATGACCGTTGCGGAAAATTTATTATTAGCCTTAAACCGTAATAAAAGTTTTTCTCTAATGCCTCGACAGTTAAACAAACATATCGACACATTTACCAAGCTAACTAAACAAATGGGGAATGGTCTCGATCAACGATTACAAACAAGCGTTGGTAGCCTCTCCGGTGGGCAACGACAAGCACTTAGTTTTTTGATGGCTACTATTCAAAAGCCTAAACTTTTACTACTTGATGAACATACCGCTGCACTTGATCCAAAAACTAGTGCTCAGTTAATGAAGTTAACTGATGAAAAGGTTACTGCTAATGCTCAAACTGCCTTAATGATCACTCATAATCTTGAAGATGCATTGACATATGGGAATCGATTAATTGTTTTACACGCCGGTCAGATTACTTTAGATGTTACTGGTGTTGAAAAACAAAAATTAACTAAAGAGGATTTGTTAAACTATTTTGCTAGTTATTAAAATTATAAAAAAGCCTGCCAATCGGCAGGCTTTTTTATAATTGAAAATATTTCTCTAAAAATTCAGCAACACCATCTTCTTCATTGCTACCAGTTACATACTTAGCATGATCAAATACATCAGGTGTTGAATTTTGCATTGCTACACTAATATCACCAGCTTCTAGCATTGGAATATCATTCTCACCATTACCAAAAACCAATGTGTTTTCCCGATTAATTTGATAATACATTTGTACATGTTTAACAGCAGTTGCTTTACTAACCCCTTTAGGTAGTAATTCTATATTTTCGGGCGCAGATGAGGAAATATCAAGCGTGGTTAAATTACCTAAAAGTTTACGTGTTAGTTCAATTTTATCAGGTGCACCCCCAGCAATAATTCCATTAGTTATTGTTTTTGCATCAATCTCACCAATTTCTTTAAAATATGAAATTGCACCACGCTTCATAATCTTGGCTGCAAAACTCATCACAGATAATGCTTGCTTATTGGTTACATTGTGATACACGTGGCTTGGTGTAAACAATCGGACTGAAACTTGATTTTGATTTACAATATTAATAATTTGTTCTACTGCATTTACACCTAAATATTCAACACCTTGATTAGCACCTAAATCATACATTGCGCCATTGGAATTAATTAGATTGACTTGCGCATTAATCATATCTCGTACCAACTCAGCGTGCACGCGCATCCGCCCAGTTGCGATATAGACAATATGACCCAAAGATTGGAGTTTCTCAATAACTTCTTTAGTACGTGGTGAGATCGTTTGATCATCATGGATCAACGTACCGTCAATATCAATAAAAATTAAATGTGGTTTCATATACTCTCCTCAACTTTTAGCCAGTTATGTTCAATATGTTCATGTTAATTCTACCAAATACTAACTTTCCTGCAAGCGTTTTCAGAGTTTTAAATGCAATTATTGAATGATTTCAAAAAGCTTACTATAATAAGTAGTATCGACTATAAAAAAGAGGCCTTTGCATGCAACCAATTAGAATTTTATTTAGCTCAATATCTGGCAATACTCGTAGTTTCGTTAAAAAATTGACAGATTATGCTCATGAAGAACATATCATTAATTCAGCTGCCCCACTAATTGAAGGATTTGAAATATCAGACTTAACTAACTTTACAGACGAAACAGATCCCTTTTTTGTTTGTGTTCCAACCTATTTAAGCGGTGGTAATGGGATTGACAACGGTGTTAAAGAATTAATGACCAATACTCTAGGTGAATACATTACCTATCATAATAATGCACAACTCGTCCAAGGTATCATTGGTTCAGGAAATCGTAATTTCAATGAGCAATATATCTTAACCGCTCGTCGTTATGCTCATGCAACTAAAACCGCTGTAGTTGCTGATTATGAGCTACGAGGTACTAATCAGGACGTTGAGCGGATTTATAACATTCTCATAACCCTTACAAAATAACAAACTACGTTATTTAAAGCTGAAAGTAGGTACATCAATATGGCTATTATCAAACCAGAATATATTCTTGCCATCGATCAAGGAACCACCTCGTCTCGAGCCAAAATCTTCAATAAAAACGGCCGTCGTGTCACTGAAACTGAAGCCGAGATTATTGCTACTTATCCACAATCCGGTTGGGTTGAACAAAGTCCTCAAGATATTTGGCACAGTGTCCAGACAGTCATTGCTAGTGCCATGATTAATTCCGGGGTTCGGCCTGATGAAATCAAAGCAATTGGAATTGCAAATCAACGTGAAACTACTATTGTTTGGGATAAAGCTACGGGGCAACCAATTTACAATGCTATTAGTTGGCAAAGTAATCAATCAGGTGACATAGTTGAACAAATACGTCGTGAAGGCCATGCAGCTAAAATCCAAGCTAAAACTGGATTACCCTTAAGCACTGCTTTTTCTGCTTCAAAAATTCGGTGGATACTTGATAATGTTCCAACGGCTCAAGCTCGTGCAGAAGCCGGTGAACTACTTTTTGGAACTGTTGATACGTGGCTTGTGTGGAAATTATCTGGTGGTAAAGCTTTCGTTACTGACCATACCAATGCTAGCCGAACAATGCTTTTTAATATCCATACTTTATCATGGGACGACGAACTATTGGCATTGTTTAATATCCCTCATAAAATGTTGCCGGAAATTAAAACAAGTTCCGAAGTGTACACCACCACTGAGTCATATCAATTTTTTGGTGGTGAAGTCCCTATCGCTGGTTTAGCTGGTGATCAACAAGCAGCCTTAATTGGACAAATGGGCTTTGAAACTGGTTTTACTAAGAACACTTATAGTGCTGGTTCATTTATCTTGTTAAACACTGGCAACCAGCCCATTGTTTCATCCCATAATTTAGTTGCTACTATTGCCTATTCAATGCAAGGTGAAGTTAAATATGCTCTTGAAGGAGCAATTTTTGTTGCTGGTTCTGCAATCCAGTGGTTACACGATGGCTTAAAAATGATTAATAATGAACCAGAAACGCGAACGGCTGCTGAACAATCAACAAATGACGACGAAGTTTACTTTGTGCCCGCCTTTTCTGGTCTTTCAGCTCCTTATTGGGATCCGAATGCTCGTGGAGCAATTTTTGGTGTTACACGTGGAACAAATAGAAATGATTTCATTAAGGCTACTTTACAATCAATTGCTTATCAAACCAGAGATGTTATTGAAACGATGCGTCAAGATACTGGTTTTGAAATTAAAACTATGCATGCTGATGGAAGTGCTTCGCGTAACCAATATTTAATGCAATTTCAAGCAGATATTTTAGATGCGGAAGTTTTACGTGCTACTGATGAAGAAACAACTGCATTAGGGGTCGCTTTTCTTGCAGGTCTTGCAGTTGATTATTGGAAATCAGTTGAAGATATTAAAAATATGACAATTGCGGGACGTAAATTTAATCCTACAATGATGCCAGAGCGGCGTGAAAACCTTTATCATGGTTGGCAAAGGGCTGTTCAAGCAACCCAATTGTTTAAACCCAATGAATTACCTGACATCTAAATATTAAAGTCGTGGAAAGTTTTCCACGACTTTTTTAATATCATTACCTTTTTATGTATAATATTTTTATAGTACTCAACTATGTTATTAATTTATTACATATATACATGCAATTTATATCTATGAATGGAGTTTCAAATGCAGACTACAACAAAACACAGCCCTTTCCTCCTACCAGGTATTATTTTACTTGGAGCAGTCCTTAGAATTCCCATCACTAGTATCCCGCCCGTATTAAGTCAGATTGCGCATGGCTTGCACATTCCAGTTGCATCGCTGGGAGTTTTAACTACATTACCTTTACTAGCTTTTGCTATTTTTTCACCAATTGCTCCAATTATCGCCCGCAAATTTGGGATTGAATTAACCTTTATTGGAGTACTACTATTAATGCTTGTTGGTTCAATTATCCGTATTATTTCAACTCCCTTTTTATTTATCGGAACCTTATTAGTCGGAATTGCAATTGCCCAAATGAACGTTTTATTGCCAACTTTAATTGCTGCAAATTTTCCTAACAAAATTGGTGCCTACACTTCTATTTACACTTTCACCATGGGATTAATGACAGCATTATTTTCAGCAATCGCCGTACCAATTGTTCTTGCTACTAATTGGCAAACGTTAATTATATTATTAAGTTGTTTAGTGATTATCGCGTTAATTATTTGGTTCCCTAATATTAGGCACAATCACTTACTTGCACCTAAAGGCCTTGGTACTAATTCGGTACCTTCAGCTTGGAAAAATATAACTGCTTGGTACTTGTTAATCTTCATGGGGCTACAATCAGCCATATTTTATACCTCAATTTCTTGGCTACCAACGATTGCTGTTGCCCATGGTATTAGCAGTAATACGGCTGGACTTCTTGCTGGTATCAATGCTTTAATTTCGTTACCGGTATCATTTTTAGTACCAAATATTATCGCTCATGCTAATGCTTCAAAGCGCCGTATCTTTGTAATTAGTGTTTCATTATTTGCCATCATTTCATTTATAATGCTCATTTTCGCAAATGATTCATTTATTTTTTGGTTAATTCTTAACCTATTTAATGGTCTTGCAACTGGAGCACTTTTCCCATATTTAATGACTTCATTTGGTAAGAAAACAAATACTCCAGCTGAAACTGCTGAGTTATCAGGTATGGCACAAGCTGGTGGTTATCTTATCGCTGCCGTTGGTCCATTTTTGTTCGGTTTAGGTTATTCAACTTTCCATACTTGGACTGTCCAAACAATTGTCTTAATTGTTGTGACCATCATCATGATGATCTGCGCGTTACTAGTTGAACGTAAGGAAAAAGTTTTTGACTAACTTAATAAATGAAAAAACGGGTGAAATTTAAAATTCATCTGTTTTTTTTTCATATATCATCAAATAACAAACTTTTTCTAGTATTTCACAAAAAGTTTCGAAAAAATACGCAAATTTATCGCCGGCACCTTAAAATGTAGTATATAATAATGTTGAAATTGTTTATTAGACTAACATTGATTGTTAAAGGAGATATTTATCGTGCCTAAAGAAATTACAACTTTAGTAACCTTTTTCGGTGCTACTGGTGACCTTGCAAAGCGTAAATTGTTCCCATCAGTTTACAACTTGTACAAAAAAGGCTTTTTACAAGAACACTTCGCAATTATTGGAACATCTCGTCAAGAAATGACAACTGAGGAATTCCAAACTTTTGTAAGTGATTCTATTAAAGAATTCATGCAAGAAGATGCGGATGCTGATTTTATCCGTCACTTTGATTATGAAAAAGCTGATATCACTGTGGCTGCTGATTATGCACCACTTAAAGCTAAGATTGAAAAGCTTGATCAAGAATTTGCATTGAATGGTAACCGTATCTTCTATATGTCAATTGCTCCACGTTTCTTTGGAACGGTTGCTAAATACTTGAAGTCAGAAGAACTTCTTTCAACTAACGGTGAATTTAACCGGCTTATGATCGAAAAGCCTTTCGGTGTTAGCTTTGAAACGGCTGAAAAATTACAAAATGAATTAAGTGATGCCTTCTCAGAAGATCAAGTTTACCGTATTGATCACTACTTAGGTAAAGAAATGGTTCAAAACATCGCAACCCTTCGTTTTGGTAACCCAATCTTTAACAATGCTTGGAACAAAGATTACATCGATAACATCCAAGTTACGCTTTCAGAAACACTTGGGGTTGAAGACCGTGCCGGTTACTATGATACTGCCGGTGCCCTCCGTGATATGATCCAAAACCACACGATGCAAGTCGTTGGTTGGTTAGCAATGGACGAACCAACTGAATGGACTGATACTGCGATTCGTGAAGCCAAGAACAAAGCCTTCAACGCCCTTAAAATTTACACACCTGAAGAAGTTGCTGAAAACTTTGTTCGTGGCCAATATGGTCCAGATGCTGCTAATACACAAAATGGTTACCTCCAAGAAAAGGATGTGCCTGCTGACTCACAAAACAACACGTATGTTGCTGGTAAGTTAGAATTTGCTACTGATCGTTGGAATGGTGTGCCATTCTATATTCGTTCAGGTAAGCGTTTGGCTGCTAAAACGACTCGGATTGATGTAGTCTTCAAGCAAGATGCTAATATCTTCAATAATACTCAACCACTTGAAAAGAACGTGCTTTCAATCATTGTTGACCCTGAAGGTAAGATTGAATACTCAATCATTGCCAAGGATACAACACCTGAATTCAAGACGCGTCCAATTACGCTTGAATGGAAAGTCTCTGCTGACGATAAAGCCCAAACACCTGAACCTTATGAACGTATGATTCACGATACGATGGATGGTAACGGTTCAAACTTTGCTGATTGGAACGGGGTTGCCGTTGCTTGGAAGTTCGTTGATGCGATTCAATCTGCTTGGGATGCTACGCACCAAGAATTCCCTAACTATGTTTCAGGTTCAATGGGACCTGTTGCCGCTGACGAATTACTTGCCCGTGATGGCCACAAGTGGGTTTACGAAGGTTAATACTTAACTTAAGATAACGTTGCAACAAAGGTCAGGCAATATCGAGATATACGTAAAAAAGCCAGGAAAATAAATTTCCTGGCTTTTTTACGTATATCTCGGAAACATCGAACTTCTGAAACGCGTTTAGAATAACTTACCAACCTATTTAAGGCGTTGCATGTATTCTGTAATAATACCTTCACGAACGCCGCTTTCTGAAAAAATAATTTTTGGAGTGGCTAAAGTCATAATTAAATTCAAAATGGGTAAACATCCACCTAGGATAATATCAGCACGATTGCTATCTAATCCTGGTAACTTAACACGTCCGGCTTGGTCATGACCTAATAAAAGTTCAAATAAATCTAAAGTTTGAGTTGCTGACATTTCAAAGCCATGAAAATTTTGCCCTAATACTCCATTTACTTGAAACTGCTGCATTCGAGCAAGTGTTCGATTAGCACCACCAAGTAATACTATTGGTAACTTATGCGCCTTACTTAGCCAAGAAATTTGATTATATATCGCTTGCACATACCGATTAGCCTGAAAAATAGCTTGTGCACTTGGTGCATCATGCAAATTAAACTTTTCAGATAAACTTACCGCTCCAAATGGGACACTAATTAAGGCCTCTTTTTGGCCATTTCTAACTAAAACTAATTCAACTGAAGCACCACCAGTGTCTACTAGTAATGCATCTTTAATCGCCAAGGTATGCTCAACTCCAAGATAGTCATAATATGCTTCATCATCTCCAGATAGAACTTGAATGTCAATTCCTATCTTATTTTTAATGCATTTTAAAAACTCTGCTTGATTCACAGCTTGACGTACTGCGGCTGTTGCAATCGCCTTTATTTGGATATCAGGATATTGATTATAAATTGCTTGAAAATTATGTAAAGCATTTAAAACTCTTTTAACTGCAAAATCTTGTAAAATTAACGTTTCGCCCATTCCTTCAGATAAGCGAGTGTCTTCTTTAACCCGTTGAATTTCTGTATAGGTACCATCTGCATTGATTTTTTCAATAACCATACGTGTTGAATTTGAACCTAAATCTACAATTGCTAAATATCCCATCCGTCTACCTCATCCTTTTAACTTCAATCCCTATTTTACATTATAATTCGATTAAATTATAAATACTTTATAAAAATAAAAAAGCGTCAGCTACCATTAAGGATATGCTAGCAAAAATCCCAAGAAAAATTAATTTCCCTGGGATTTATGTGTATCTTTCGATATATATCGGTCTTTTGAAATGCATTTTAACTACAAATTATTACTAATAAGCTAGTTATGTCATCGTCTTATTGCAAAATATTTAGGTATTAAAACTCACCAAAATAATCAACACCCATGGCATGTCGAACTTCACGCATTGTTTGACTTGCTACTAAGTTAGCTTTCTTTGAACCTTCTTCAAGCATTTTCATAACTGCTTCTGGATTTTGTGCAAACATTTCGCGTCGTTCGCGAATTGGCGCTAGTTTATTTTCAAGAACCTCAATCAAGTATTTCTTGATTTTCATGTCTCCTAGGCCTCCGCGTTGATAATGTTCTTTCAAGCGGGCAACTTCTTCCTTATCATCATCGAAAATATCCAAGTATGTGAACACCATATTACCTTCAATATGACCAGGATCATCAATGTTAATATGTTCTGGATCAGTATACATTGACTTAACTTTCTTGGCTAATGTATCTGCATCATCACTTAAATAAATTGCATTACCTAGTGATTTAGACATCTTAACACCATCAAGTCCCGGAATACGGCCTTGGCCTTTTGGTGGGAAATAACCTTGTGGTTCTACTAAAATATCACCGCTATAAACATTATTAAAAGTCCTAACAATTTCACGTGTTTGTTCAAGCATTGGTTCTTGGTCATCACCTACTGGTATTACAGTCGCTTTAAAGGCCGTAATATCCGCAGCTTGTGAAACTGGATAAATTAAAAAACCAGCTGGGATACCTTCACCAAAGTTACGCATTTTGAGTTCTGTTTTAACAGTTGGATTTCGTTCTAAACGTCCTAATGAAACAAGATTCAAATAATATTCAGTTAATTCTGATAATGCTGGAATTTGTGATTGTAAGAAGATAGTTGATTTTTCAGGATCAACTCCAACTGCTAGATAATCCAACGCCACTTGCAAGACTGAATCGTGTACTTTTTTAGGATCACGTGCATTATCAGTTAATGCCTGTTTATCAGCTATCATAATATAGCTTTCATATTTACCAGAGTTTTGTAATTCTACGCGATTACGTAATGATCCTACATAATGCCCAATATGCATTTTACCCGTTGGGCGATCACCAGTTAATAAAATTTGTTTGTCTGTCATATTATTGTTATCCTTTATCTTTTTTTCCTTGTGGAGTCCGTGACCAAAAATCCGGCTTCGTTGTTTGGCGACTCCGTGCAATTCCTAATGCCTCTGCAGGAATATCATCTGTAATTGTTGATCCTGCGGCAGTAATGGCGTGATTACCAATTTCAACAGGTGCAATAATTTTGGTATTAGAACCAATAAATGCATGATCACCAACCGTGGTATGAAATTTATTTACACCATCATAATTGACGAAAATTGTTCCTGCACCAATATTAATATTCTCACCTAAAGTAGCATCACCTACATATGTTAAATGGCCAACTTTTGTACCTTTACCGATAACTACTTTTTTAGTTTCGACAAAATTACCGATATGAACTTCTGGACCAATATCACTTTTTGGTCGTAAGTGAGCAAATGGGCCACAATTTGAACCTATACGCATCACTGAATCCTCGATTTGAGATGAGGTGATAGTAACGTTATCTTCAATAGTTGAGTTAATAATTGTTGAGCCGCTTGTAATGTACACATCACTTCCAATAGTTGTTTGTCCTTTAAGATAAACATTGGGTTCAATTGTAGTATCATTGCCAATAATTACGTCTGCATCAATATAAGTACTACTTGGATCAATTAAAGTAACTCCATTGCGCATATGTTTTTCGTTAATCCGTTCGCGCATCGCTTGATTAGCTTTAGCCAATGCTACGCGATCATTAACTCCCATACTTTCAGTAAAATCATCCATTTGGCAAGCCCCAACCGTATGACCTGCTGCTTTTAAAATCTCCAAAGTATCTGGTAAGTAATATTCACCTTGAGCATTATCATTAGTAACTTGACTAAGGGCCTCAAATAATAATTTGTTATCAAAAACAAATACACCAGTACTAATTTCATCAACTGCTTTTTCGGCAATCGTGGCATCTTTTTGTTCTACAATTTTTTCTACATAACCATTCACATCGCGAATAATGCGCCCATATCCAAATGGATCTGGGGCTTTTGAACTCAAAACCGTTACAGCATTACCAGCCTGTTCATGTTCAGCGTATAGTTTATTAAATGTCTCAGCGGTAAAAAGTGGTGAATCCCCACTAGCAATAAGTGTTGTCCCAGTATGATTACCAAGTAGCTTTTTGGCTTGTAAGACTGCATGGCCTGTGCCTAATTGTTCAGCTTGCAATGCATATTCTGTCCGAGTACCTAATAATTGTTTAACTGTATCAGCTCCATGACCAATAACTGTAACTACATGATCAACATTGGTTGCTTCAATCTCTGTTAATACATGATCAACCATTGCCTTTCCTGCAACTGGTTGCAATACTTTATATAGTTTTGATTTCATCCGCGAACCCATGCCGGCAGCTAAAATTATTGCATTTCTAGTCATCACTATTTCCTCTTTATAATTCAGTTGTGTAAATTTCACTTTGGTAATTTCCTGGAGCAACAGTAATACCATTTCCATCAGATGTTAATGTATCAACGTGAATTAATGAAGTATATTTATCAACAACCCGTTCACTAACTCGACCTTCAGCAAAAACAGCCGCCCCAACAACTGTACCTTCAAACTCACCGACTAAACTCATCATCCCTTTAATTGTTCCACCCGCCTTCATGAAGTCATCTACTACTAAAACTCGTGACCCGGTTGGCAATGAGCGTCGAGAAAGTTCCATTTTTTCAACACGTTTTGATGAACCAGTTAGATAATTAACTGACATAGTTGGCCCTTCGGTGATTTTTGAATCATTTCGAACAATTACAAATGGTACGTTTAACTCTGTTGCCACCGCTTGAGCCATTGGTACCCCTTTAGTTGCAGCTGTCATAACGGCATCAATTTCAGTATTAATGTATTGCGTTGCAATCAAACGCCCCACCCGTCGGAGGATATCTGGTCGTCCTAATAAATCAGACAAAAAGACATAACCCCCTGGTAAAACACGAGTTTCATCGCTAACTTCAGTTACTAATTCATTGATAAACTCGTCTGCTTCAGCCTGTAACATGTATGGTACAAAACGGGCACCTCCAGCAGCACCAGGTAAAGTTTCTAAAAGACCAATTCCGCGTTCGTGGAATGCACGTTTTAAAATTGCTAAATCTTCTGAAATTGATGATTTAGCTGAATCATATCGCTCCGCAAAATGGGTTAAAGAAACAAGTTTACGGGGACGATTTAATAAGTAATCTGTCATATCAACTAACCGATCGGCACGTCGTGTTTTCATATTGTATTCCTCACTTTTAATTTTTATCTTAACATTCATGTTTAATATATATATTGGTTACATTATATCACGAACGTTCGGAAAAGCTATTCATATAATGATGGATTATAAACTACTCTTAAACTTTGCCTAAATTCGAACTTTAAACTACTTAAAAATATTTTAGTTCGTATTTTATGTTGATTTATATTAAAACTATGCTAATATATAGTTATTCATTATTAAAACACAAAATATTTTATGAGGTATTCATTCATTATGGAAAGCATTTCAAGCTACTTCCGCCTTAAAGAGGAAGGTTCCACCGTTCGTCGCGAATTTATAGCTGGATTAACCACGTTCTTCGCGATGGCGTATATTTTATTTGTTAATCCAACTGTACTAGGTGCTGCAGGAATGGATAAAGGTGCAATTTTTACAGCTACTGCTATTGCATCTGCATTTGGTACTATTATGATGGGAATTTTAGCAAATTACCCCATTGCAATTGCTCCGGGGCTTGGAATGAACGCCTTTTTTGCTTATTCTGTTGTTATTGGAATGAAAATTCCTTGGCAAACAGCTATGGCCGGGGTATTTGTTTCAGCCATTATCTTCATGATACTAACTTTCTTCAAGATTCGAGAAATTGTTATTAATGCCATTCCGCGTGATTTAAAGTTAGCTATTGCCGCTGGGATTGGTCTATTCATTGCTTTTATCGGCTTGCATCAAGGCGGTTTGATTGTTTCTAACCCTGCAACTATGGTTGCTTTAGGATCATTAGCAACTCCTTCAACTTGGTTAACAATCTTTGGTTTAATCGTATCATTCATTTTAGTAGTTAAGCGTGTACCAGCTTCAATCTTTATTGGCATGGTTTTGACTGCCATCTTAGGATTAGTTACTGGTTTAATTAAAGCTCCAAGTGGCATCATCTCATTAGCACCAAGTTTAAAGCCAACTTTTGGTGCTGGTATTACACATATTGGTAACATTAATTCAGTACAATTATTGATTGTTGTTTTAACATTTCTTCTCGTGGCCTTTTTTGATACTGCCGGAACTTTAATTGGTTTAGCTGAACAAGCTGGTTTCATTAACGAAAAAGGTGAAATGCCTCGGGTCGGTCGTGCGCTCTTTGCTGACTCTTCATCAGTTTTACTCGGTTCAATCCTTGGTACTTCACCTACTTCAACTTTCATTGAATCTTCAGCCGGAATTGCTGTTGGTGGTCGGACTGGTTTAACTTCTGTCTTTGTTGGGATTTTCTTCTTATTCTCAATGCTCTTTTCACCACTACTTAGTGTCTTTACCGTTCAAGTTACAGCACCAGCCTTGATTGTTGTCGGCGTATTAATGGCATCTAATTTAGCAGGGATTGAATGGACTAAACTTGAAGTTGGAATTCCAGCATTTTTAATTGTGCTAGGGATGCCCTTAACATACTCAATCTCAGATGGGATTGCTTTGGGGATGTTTGCTTATCCAATCACTATGTTTGCTGCGAAACGTGGTAAAGAAATTAATATCGTGATGTGGATTCTATTTATTGTTTTCGTCCTCTTCTTCTATGTTATGAACACAAAGTAATTATTTATCTAATAAAAAGTTCGTGAAAAAATGTATTTCACGAACTTTTTTAGTACAATTGATTCATCAATCATGTCAGAGGTATCATAAATGGCTATTTATCCCTATCAAATATTTGCAACTGTTACAGAAACAAAAACCTATTACCGAGCTGCTGAGCGATTAAATATCACGCCATCTGCGGTTAGTCATGCAATTGCACAACTTGAACGTGAACTTGGTTTTCCACTATTCATCCGAAATCGTAATGGTAGTACTTTGACTCCTAATGCACAACAAATATTACCGTACGTGCGTGAAATTTTAAATGCCGAAAGTCGCTTACATCAAGAAATTGATAATATTAATGGTTTAGTTCGTGGGACACTACGCATCGGTGCTTTTAGTTCAGCATCAGTTCAATGGCTACCAACTATTTTGCAGCAGTTTCGCCGCCATTATCCAGAAATTACTATCCAATTAATTCAAGGCAGTTTAAATGATATCGCCGAAAAATTACGACATGGTCAATTAGATATTGGCTTTACTGCCTTACCTGTTGATTCTCAACTTGTAACCTACCCACTTATTTTAGATACTTTATATACCGTCGCTCCCAAAGATTTTAGACCTAAAAATACCCAATTCGTAACTGAATTTGATTTGCGTGATAAAACATTTATCCTTCAAGAATCTGATTACGATCGTGCTACTAAAGCGACTTTAGACCAATATAAAGTGACTTCTAATTCCTTAACATATACTATTGATGACCCTAGCATTATTGCAATGGTTGAATCTGGTTTAGGATTTGGTATTTTACCAGCCTTATCTTTAACCAGTTTCCCTGATTATCATGATAAAGTTAACGTCTATGCTTTCGATCAAGATGTATTTCGCACCTTAGTGGTTGCGACTCCTAAAACCCAGTCTAGCTCACCAATTGTTAAAGCAATGCTTACTCAAATTTTCACTTTTTTGCATGCTCAGTATCCTAATGATTTATTATGGACAAATTAAACCAACCAAAAAAGTGCACCTTCAACTGAGTTATTGCTCACTCAATTGAAGGTGCACTTTTTATAAAAATAATTTTTAGTTTTTACTAATCACCAGCAGCTAAACTTTGGATTGGGTCTAGTCGAGCAGCTACATGTGATGGTGCCGCGGCTGCAAGTAAACTAATCACAATACTAATAACCATTGCAAAGATTACATTTCCTAAACTAAATTGAACAATATGGTAATTAATTAATCCATGGACCCCAAAATTAATTACCAATTGCATAACATAGGCGAAAATTAAACCTAAAATAGCACTAAATGCCCCAATAAAAAATGCTTCGGCAGTAAATAATCGACTAATATCTTTTTTACGCCCACCAAGTGCACGTAAAATTCCAATTTCTTTAGTTCGTTCCGAAACCGAAATATATAAGACTACAATAATCATAATCGCTGAGACAAGTAGTGAAATTCCAGCAATTGCAGCTAAAACATTAGCAGCAAGTGAAATATAAGTATTAATAGTATCTAGAATAGAACCAACACTACGAACTTCATATAATGGTTTACCTTTAGTATCTTTCAATCCTTTTAAATCTTTAGATACTTGCTTAACATTATTTAATTTGTCGACATCCACTGCTAAGAAGTTAGCTTTAAAGTCAATCTTGTTATCAGTAAAAATTTGCTTCATATTCGCTAGTGGCATTGATGATGCGCCACCATCAAGGATTCCAGCTACTTTAATAGTAACTTGAACCGTTCTTGGTGCTGCAACACCCGGTGTTGGTCCGCCACCAAATTGATTATTTGCTAATTGTGCTTTAGCGGCCGCAACTGGATCAACAAAGCGTAAGTTTAAAGTTTTACCAACTAAAGCTTTGTAATTTTTTTGAATTGCTTGTGCATCACTTTTTGAAAGTAAAATTTCATTCCCATGCGCTTGGTGTCCAGCAATAATCTTTTGATCTTTTAAAGTTGCATTCCATGTCATTATTTGACTAGCTGCTTTTTTACCGTTATTAAATTGAAGCGTAGCATTTGAAAGTAAGTATGCTAAATCTGCTTCATCAACGTGCTTAACTGCCTGGACCTTTTTTAAATCAGTATTAGTTAGTTCATAATGAACTGGATTTCCTTTAGCTGCTGCTGCTCCACTTGGAATCGGCTTATTAAGTGTGATAGTTTTTGGATTAACTAACGAAGTAATCTGCTGATTCATGTAACCTTTAATCCCATTTCCTAAACCAAGGAATAAAATCACTGCAAAGATTCCAATTGAACCACCAAAAATAATCAACAAGTTACGCTTCAAATTATACCGAACATGCTCCCAAGCCATACGAATATTAGCTAAATATGATAGTGGCCGTGACGGTATTGTCTTAAGGTTATCATTAGTATCGTATTTCTCACGATTTTGGGTATCCCCATCAATTTTTCCATCAGCTAAATGGACAATCCGTGTTCCAAAATCAGCAACCGCTTGTGAGTGTGTTACGGCAATAACTAACTTACCTGACTTAGCAATTCCATCTAAAATTTCAAGTACTTCTTGCGTATTTTGTGCATCTAGGGCCCCAGTAGGTTCATCAGCAATAATCACTTCCGGATCACTAGCTAAAGCTCGCGCAATCGCAACCCGTTGCTTTTGCCCACCAGATAACTGGTTTGGATGTTTCTTTACATGTTCACCCAATCCTACTTGCTTAAGAAGTTCTAGTGCGCGTGTTTCTTGTTCTTTTTTACTAAGGGTTGTCATTTTTAATGAAATCAAAACATTCTCTAAGACTGTTAAATGACTAATTAAGTTAAATGATTGAAAGATAAAGCCAATTGTTTGTCGACGATATTGATCAAAATCTTTTTCCTTTGCACCTTTTAGTGACTTTCCATTAACAATAACGTCACCAGTGAAGTTATGGTCTAGTCCTCCAATGATATTCATCAATGTGGACTTCCCACCACCACTTTCTCCTAAAATTGAGACAAATTCCCCCCGTTCAAAATCTAAATCAATTCCTTTCAAGACGGGAAATTCTTCTTTACCAAGATAATAAGATTTACGAATATCTTGTAATGCTAAAAATGCCATGTCTACTCTCCTATCTTTAGTTGCTACTTATCTCGTTAACATTCATTATACGTTAAAATTTCAAACTAAACTTTATTTTAGCTGTTAATAACTAATATTTTAGTGCACTTATGATTTACTTACTAAAAATAACTATTTTTATTGACTTTTAATTAGTAAATAAGTTATCATATAATTTGTTTTAAAAAATACTTTTACCATATTACTTTATAGAGGAGATTTAAGATGCATTTTCGTTTTAAGAAATTATTATTACTTGCTGCTGTTGTTGTCACTGGAGTTTCATTAGCGGCTTGTGGTAACCAAAAAGCCGCTGATAATAAAGATCACACTATTCAAAGTGGTAAGCTTACAATTGGGCTTGAGGGAACATATGCACCTTATAGCTACCATAAAGATGGTAAGTTAACTGGTTTTGAAGTTGAATTAAGCCGTGACTTGGCAAAAGAACTTGGCCTTAAACCAGTCTTCGTTCAATCAAAATGGGATTCATTGATTGCCGGAATTGACGCACATAAGTATGATGCTGTTTTCAATAATGTTACCGTTTCAGCTCAACGTGCCAAAAGTTATGCATATACGGTTCCTTACTTGTATAGTAAATCTGTTTTAATCGTTAAAAAGGGGTCAACTATCAAAGATCCTAAAGACATTAAAGGAATGAAAATTGCTGGTGACTTAACTACTGAAAATGGACGTACTGCTCAAAAATTAGGAGCTAACGTTGTAGCCGTTCCTGGTTTTTCAGAAGCAATTTCATTGATTGAATCTGGTCAAGTTAAAGGTGCCTTTAATTCACGTGAAGCCTTCTATGGGTTCAAGCAAGCAAATCCAAATACTGATTTGACTACACTTGATGCTAGTAAAGAAATCCCAAGTCAAACAGTTGCCGGAGTTTTAAGTAAGGATAATCCTGAATTAAAGGCTAAGTTAGATAAAGCCCTTAAAAAACTTGAAGCCAATGGTACTGTAAGTAAACTTTCAGTACAGTTCTTTGGTACCGATGTAACTAAAAAATAATTATTTTTAAAATGCTTACAATGAACCTATCACTGTAAGCATTTTTGCATATTGTCTCTAAAGTGCATTACAGAAAGGAAATCTTATGTTACTTGAAATTTTTAAGGATCATTTCTTCCAATTTTTAGTTATTGGCTTGAAAACAACCGTTCCTTTAGCAATTATTACATTTATTTTGAGCCTACTTGTTGGAACAATCTCTGCATTCATTAATTTAGCAGATACCCGGCGATTTACATTAGTTTGGTTTATTCAACAAATTAATCATTTTTACATTTGGCTTTTTCGAAGCACACCAATGCTATTGCAACTATATATTATCTTTTATGGTATTCCTAAAGCCTTCCCTAACCTTAGTTTAGGAGTTTGGCCAGCTGCCATTATTGGTTTTACCCTGAATACTGGAGCCTATGCTTCTGAAACTATCCGTGGGGCAATCGGTGGGGTCCCAAAAGGACAATTTGAAGCTGCACGTTCACTTGGAATGGGAACTAAAACAACCTTTTTATATGTCATCTTACCGCAAGCCTTTCGTATCGCTGTTCCACCATTAAGTAACACATTTATTTCATTAGTCAAAGATACCTCATTGGCTTCGACCATTTCATTAATTGAAATTATGCAACTTGCTCAACAAACAGCAGCTACTAATTTCCAAATTCTAGATACTTATATTGTTGCCGCAGCAGTATATGCACTATTCTCAACGATTCTTTCAAAGGGACAAAAAGTTCTTGAAGCAAAATTCAAGTCATATGAATTAGCTCATTAAATTAAAAAGTAATTACTTGTATTTGTGTATTTACTTACTTTTTAATGGTAGTATATGGTTATAAAATTAAGAATTGAGGTTATTTTAAATGGCACTTACCGATACATTTACTTTGGCAAATAATGTCAAAATTCCCGTATTAGGATTTGGTACTTGGCAAACCCCTGATGGTGACGTTGCTTATCAAGCAACATTAGACGCTTTAAAAGCTGGTTACCGTCATATTGATACAGCCGCAATTTATGGTAACGAGGAATCTGTTGGGCGAGCCATTGCTGATTCAGGTATTCCTCGAGAAGATTTATTTATAACAACTAAACTTTGGAATACTGATCATGGTTATGCTGAAACACAGGCCGCTTTAAAGTTATCTTTAAAAAAGCTTGGCTTAGATTATGTTGATTTATATTTAATCCACTGGCCAAATCCTATTGATTTTCGAAATGAATGGCAACAACGCAATGCTGATTCTTGGCGGGCAATGGAAGAAGCTTACCAAAATGGCTTAACACGAGCTATTGGCGTATCTAATTTCCAAATTCATCACTTAGAAGAATTGTTTAAAACAGCAACTATTAAACCAATGGTTAACCAATTATTCCTCAATCCTTCAGATACCGATGATGAAGTTGTTGCTTTTAATAAAGCTCATGGTATCTTGAATGAAGCATATTCACCACTTGGTACAGGAGCAATCTTTGACTTACCTGAAGTTAAAGCTGTTGCAAATCGCCTAAACAAAACGGTTGCTCAAGTTGTGCTTCGTTGGAGTTTAGACAAAGGCTTTTTACCACTTCCAAAATCAACCCACGCCGAACGAATCATTGAAAATGGCCAATTATTTGACTTTGAACTTAGTGCTAAAGATACTGCAACGATTGACAATCTTCGTGGAAAATTTGGTTTCCATAAAGATGCTGATCAAGTTGAGTTCTAAAAAAAAGCGTCCTAGACGCTTTTTTTATTGCTCTTTGTGATATTTTCTACTAAATTATTCGCTATCATAACGCAAATCGCGTTATAATTAGCAAGTACTTATTTGCCTTTTGGCGTCGTAGCTGTTCTTAATTGAACTTTGTATCTCTAATGAGGAGTTTTTATGGCTTATTCTAATAATAATAATAAACGGACATCTCGCCCTACTCGGCCACCGTTTAAACGTCGCCCACAACAGTCAAATCAACCAACTGTGGAACCCACTGTTGAAATTGGTCAACGCTTCCCACTAACTATTAAAAGACTTGGTATTAATGGTGAAGGAATTGGTTATTACAAACGTAAAATCACGTTTGTCCCTGGTGCTCTTCCTGATGAAGTCGTGATTGCTGAAGTTACTGACATTGAACCCCACTACCTTGTTGCAAAAATTCATAAGGTCCGTGAATTTTCACCTGATCGGGTGACTCCACGTGATCAATATGCTGGTTTAGTTGGTGGTTTTGATCTTGAACATATGGATTACCAAGCGCAACTTGATTATAAAGTTGATGTTATTGCACAATCTTTGGAGAAGTTTAAACCCCGTGGTTTTAATAAATTCAAACTTTTACCAACTATTGGTATGAATAACCCTTACCATTACCGTAATAAAGCTCAATTCCCAGTTCGTATGATTGATGATCGTATTGCTGTGGGAATGTTTAAGATTGGTACTCATGAACTGGTTGACTTGCCAGATGTTGCTACCCAACATCCAGCTACAATGAAAGTTATGCGTGGAATTCGGTCAATTTTGGAAACCTTAAGTATTCCTATCTATGATGAACGGGCTGATTCAGGAATTCTTAAATCAATTATTGTCCGAGTATCAGAATATTCTGGGGAAGTCCAAGTTACTTTTGTCACGATTTCAAAGAAATTCCCCCAACTTCGTGCCTTACTAACAGCCATTCATGAAAAATTACCACAAGTTACCTCAATTAATCAAAATATTAATCCTGAGAAAACTTCATTAATTTGGGGTCCGGAAACGGTGCATCTTGATGGTAAGAAATACATCACTGAGCAAATCAACGGTAAATTCTTTGAACTTTCACCACGAGCCTTCTTGCAGCTCAATCCAAAGCAAACGGCTCGTTTATATCGTGAAGCACTTGAAGCACTTGATCTAACATCAGCTGATCGTTTAATTGATGCTTATTCAGGAATCGGCACGCTTGGAATTGCGGTTGCCGATAAAGTTGGTGAAGTTCGTGGAATGGATACTGTTCCAGAAGCAATTGCCGATGCTAATCGGAACACAAAATTAAACGGAATTACAAATGCTGAATACTTCGTAGGTGAAGCTGAGTATCTTATTCCTAACTGGGTAGCTGCAGGTTGGATCCCAGATGCTATTATTGTTGATCCGCCACGAACAGGCTTAGATGAACAATTACGAACAACCATTTTAGATGTTAAACCGAAAAAATTCGTTTATATCTCATGTAACCCTTCAACCCTTGCACGTGACTTAGTAGATTTAGTTAAAATTTACAATGTTGAATATATTCAATCAATTGATATGTTCCCTCAAACGGCACGTGTTGAAGCAATTGTTAAGTTTACTCGTAAAGACTAGACTTGCGTAGCAACAACTTTATATACTACTAAAAAAGGGGTTATGTCATAACCCCTTTTTAATTAAAATGATTATCTATAAGGAGTACACAATGAGTAATTTATTTGAACACAGTACCATTGAAGTTTTAATTGCCGCTAAATTAGACGGTACCATCACTTTAGAAGAACTTCTTAAACACGGTAATTATGGTTTAGGTACATTTACTGGTCTCGATGGTGAAGTAATTATCTTAGATAATGATGTGTATCAAGTTGACCAAACTGGAACTGTTAACCATATCACTGATATGAGTACAACTTTACCATTTGCATCTGTTCACACCCCATCTATAAATGAACAACCATTAAAGTTAGCAAAGGCTGATTTTACGCTTTTAAACCAAGCATTTGCAACTGAGAAAAATTTAAAAAACGTCTTTGCAGCAATTAAGCTTCATGGTACCTTCAATGCAGTAAAGGTACGTGTTGCGCCTAAGCAAGAAAAACCATACCCAAGTTTGTTAGCTGTTACTAAAAATCAACCTATCTTTGATACCAAAGATGTTACTGGTACTATTATTGGTTATTATGCACCAGAATTATTTGGTAACGTTACTGCAGCTGGTTGGCACTTACATTTCTTAAGTGACGATCACCAATTTGGTGGTCATCTCTTGAGCTTTGTTGGTACCGATCTTGAAGGATCATTTGAAGTTTTTGACGGTCTTGAACAACATTTCCCAATTAGTGATCCTGAATTTCGTAATCATGAAATTGATTTAACAACTCTTAAAGCAGCTATTGAAGAATCTGAAGGATTTCAAGATTAATTAATTTAAATAGCCTGTAACAAAAGTTGAGCGATATTGACAATATACATTAAGATACCTCCCTGAAGAAAAATTATTCAGGGAGGTATTTGTCGTATTTAGAATAACTATTTTTATTTTATACCTTTTACAATATTTTACTATTTACCCTACCATTAGCAGTGTTCTTAATATGTATACATTTAATAAATACTATGAAAATATTATTTTTTATTAAAAAAAGCTTAACACTTTTGTTGAAAACGCTTACAATTGAATTATTAATAGAAAGGAAAATGTACACTATGGACAATATTACTAAGTTCCTTGAAAAATACTTAACGCCTATTGGCTCAAAATTAGCTGCTAATCGGGCTTTAAATGCTATTCGTGATGGAATTGCTTTATCAATGCCGTTGATCATCGTCGGTTCATTAGCACTTTTAATTGCCAATGGTTTTGCCATTGATAGTTTTAAAAACTGGTTAATTGCAACTGGTGTTTTCAACTGGTTAGTTAAAGTTAATAATGCATCATTTGGTTTAATGGGAATTGTTTCAGTTTTTGGAATTGCTTATCGCTATGCACAATCACTTAAAATTGATCCAGTTTCAAATGGAATTCTTGCTCTAGCAAGCTTCATATTATTAACACCAAGCATTGTAACTAAGGATATGATTGAAGGAATTGGTTACAATTACTTGGGTGCGACTGGTTTGTTTGCAGCAATTTTAGTTAGTTTAATTACTACTAAAATTTTTGAGTGGTTTGTTAAACACCATATTCAAATAAAAATGCCTGATGGAGTTCCACCTGCAGTTGCCAGTTCTTTTGCTGCATTAATTCCTGGCTTTGTCATTATTGTTTTCTGGGGATTAATTTATGCTGGTCTAGCTGCTACACCTTTCCATGATATTCACCAAATTTTGCAAATTATTCTTGGTAAACCATTATCAGCTTTTGGTGGTTCACTAATCGGGGCCATCATTGTAGCCATGTTAACATCTCTATTTTGGTTTATTGGAATCCATGGTGGTAACTTAACTGGAGCGATTATGTCACCAATATGGCTTGGGTTAATGGCTGAAAACGCTAAAGTTTATGCTAAAGATGCTAATGCTGTTATGCCACATATTGTTACTCAACCATTTATGGACTTATTTGTTTATCTTGGTGGTGGTGGTGCAACGATTGGTCTTGTTATTTCATTTTGGCTAGTTGCAAAGAGTACACAATTTAAAACATTACGTGGTTTAATTACTGCTCCTGGAATCTTTAATATTAATGAACCAACAATGTTTGGAATTCCAGTTGTCTTGAATGTTAAATTGCTAATCCCATTTTTAATAGTTCCGGCTTTAAATGCCATCATTGCTTATGTTGCTATGAGTAGTGGCTTGGTTCATGCTACCGTTGGTATTGTCATTCCGTGGACAATGCCACCAATAATCTCTGGATTCTTAGCAACTGGTTCACATATTTCTGGTGCTGTACTCCAAATTGTACTCCTTATTTTGGATACTTTACTCTACCTTCCATTTGTTAAAATTATTGATTTAGATCAACAAAAGAAAGAGGTCGAAAATGCCTAAGTTAGGAATTTCTATTTATCCGTCCAAATCATCATTTAATGAGATGAAAAATTATCTTGATCGAGCATCTGCTTTAGGGTATCGTCGAATTTTTACCTCAATGCTTGAAGTTCGAGATTCAATTGACGAAACCATTACTAACTTTAAAGATATCATCCAATATGGTAATACTCTTGGTTTTGAAACTAGTATTGATGTTAATCCTGCTGTGCTCCATGAAATCGGAATCAACCCTCAAGATTTAGGCTTTTTCCACGATTTAGGTGTTACTGCTGTTCGTTTAGACGAAGGATTTACTGGTCACGAAGAAGCTTTAATGACACAAAATCCATATAATATTAAGATTGAAATTAATATCTCACGAGGCCAACATTATATTGATATGATTATGGATTTTGGTGCTAATCGTAACAATTTAACTGGCTGTCATAATTTCTATCCACAACCTTATTCTGGCTTAGGAAACGATTACTTATTAGCTACTTCTGCTCAATACAAAAAATATCAATTAACTACTGCAGCTTTTGTTGATACACCATCAGGATCAGTTGGCCCATGGCCGTTTGCTGATTTAATGGTGACAGCAGAATGTGAACGAACGATGGACTTTGCCACCCAAGTTCGTTTCCTAAAAGCTACCAATTTAATCGATGATATTATCATTAGTAGTTCACTAGTCAATGATAAAGACTTAAAACTTGCCAGTGAAGTCTTTAACGAACCTACAATGACGCTACCTATTATTATTAACAATTCTATTAGCGATTTAGAACGTACAATTGCCTTTGAAGAACTGCACCAATATCGTGGTGATTTCTCTGACTATATGATTCGCTCAAGTCAACCACGGGTTAAATATCGTAATCAATCAATTCCTCCAAAAGAAGGTCCAACTACCTTTAAGCGAGGAGACGTTATTATT
The DNA here is from genome assembly GCF_012396505.1 of Periweissella fabalis. Taxonomy (GTDB): domain Bacteria; phylum Bacillota; class Bacilli; order Lactobacillales; family Lactobacillaceae; genus Periweissella; species Periweissella fabalis. The sequence continues at coordinate 41,944 of NZ_JAAXPN010000011.1, forward strand.
GGTAATGATAATTTTGGTCAATATAAAGGTGAATTACAAATTGTTTTACAACCTTTTGATAATCATGCAAATTATAATTTAATTGGTCATGTTGACTCAACTGCTGATATTCTTATCAAATTTCTGCATCCTTGGCACAATTTCAAATTGCGTCAACAAGACTAAATTAAGATAATATGCAAAAAATTGAGTATTATTGAAAATAAACACTAAAATACCCTCCTGAAGAAAATTCTTCAGGAGGGTATTTTGGCTATATTAGACTTTTAAAATATATTTTAGTTGCAAATTACTCCTAAAAATATTCATAGCACAGTCCTTTCACTACTAGCATCGGTTTTTTACTGACCTGAATTAGCAATTTGCGAATAACTTGGTATTCTATTAATTACTTGACCAGGAGTGCTACTTGCGAAACGATTACCAGTATCAGCTGGGCTTAAGTTCAATGATTTTCGTAATAAATCAGTTGCATTTTGTTGTGCTGATGGAGATACAACTTGGAATGATTGCCCACGATAAAGATATTGAATTCCTTGAACATTAGTTGATTTAATATCATCTTTAGCTGCACGGTAATTAGCAACTAACGTCATAATATCATTAAATGATAAACTTGTTCGAATGTTACTTGAAATTGAATCAAAGAAACCAGGGGTAAATAAACTTTGTACCTTATCTGACTTCTTTAATAATGCCGTCAAAATTAACCGTTGTCGTAATTGACGACCATAATCACCTTGCGGATCTTCATCACGCATTCGTGAAAATTCTAGTGCTTTTTTACCATATAAATGATATTTTTCACCCTTTACAAAAGTATATCCAGCAAAGTTAAATGACAATGGTGAAACAACATCAACACCACCTACTTTATCGACAGTTTTAATTAATCCGCCCATATTCACCACAGCATAGAAATCAATAGGAACATTTAATAAACTCTGAACTGTTGAAATAGCACTTTCTGGGTGTGCTTTACCATTTAGTGGGAACTCATAAGCAGCATTAAGCTTCTGTAACCCATATGCTTCGCTACCGGGAATTGAAATCATCCAATCACGGGGTAATGACATCATTGTGGTTGTTTTATCTTTGGGATTAACTGTTGCTAAAATTAATGAATCTGTTCGCCCAATATATGACCGCCCAAAATCCCCTGTATCAGTTCCCATTAATAAGATTGAAAACGGACGTCCTTGTTTCAAGACATCAGATACATCACGGGCAGGTTTAAAACCCTTTGCAAGTGGATTATAAGTTGCATCAAGCGCATTACGAGCATTACGATATATATTAAATGCAAATACCCCACCACCTAATAACAATAATACAATTATCGTTATGAATACTTTTAACCCCGTGTGTTTTTTCTTCTTAGAGTGTGGTTTATTTTGATTATGATTACGCGTCCGACTCGGGATTTGTTTATCATTAGTTTGAGTTTCCATTACTAATTCCTATTCTTTCTATACTTTAGGATATGAGTTGGCATTTATGGGGCAATGTCTCATATTTTTAGAACAAAAATAATTTATTATTTCTATCATAATATTTCAAGTCATATTAAACTTTAAAAATAAGTATACGCCTTAAGTACCTATTTTATTGCATACTTATTTTTAAAGTCAACTAGTGCCATAGATTTTTAAACAAATAAACGATTGCTTATTGAATATAATTACGCAAACATAATAAATAATTACTATCCTTTAACAATACTAGTTATTTAACAGCGTATTTGCTATAATTTATTGAAAATTGTTACAAAAGGAGAATGACTTTGGAACATGTTCAACAATTATTAAATCAATATGGTTTAGTTTTAAATGACTTTGCACCAAACAATGAAATGTTGGCTTTAATGCCATCAACATTGCGATCATCAATTTCATTTGCCAATGTTACCATCAATCGAGAAGAAGTTGTCTTAATTGATACCGCTGCTGAGTTAAACGAAGATCATTTAATTCAATTAATTCAATTACTTAAAAATGTGCCTTTGCCAATTATTTTTTTAGCAGATTCTTTTTCAATTGATACACAAATATTATTGACTAAAAATCAGTTTGGTTTTATTAGCCAGATGGGGTTCTATCTTCCTTCCCTTAAGCCAGTTAAAATTACTAAACCAACAATGCAATTAATTTCATTATCAAAAAATCAACAAATTATTATTTTAGCTCTTATTTATTGGAAATTGTTACATGATGATGATAGCAATACATTCCATATTAAGGTTCGCCAATTAGCTGATTATCTCAATATTACTGCGATGACTATTTCACGAGCATTACGTACTTTTGTTGATGCAGGTTGGCTTTCAACTAGCGGCTATACGCGAAATCATAGCTTTGCAATTCCAGCTGGTTATGACTTAAATTCATGGATGAATGACATTTTACGTCTGTTACCTAGCCCTGTACAAAAAACACTTTATATACCAGTCAATGAACTTGATAATATCACAAATAGAAAGCTTGCTAATTTAACCGCTTTGAGTAAGTTCACATTAATTGCCCCAACAACATTAGTCAGTTGGGCCATTCCAAGTAATCAGTTGACTGATGATTTAAAAAAAGTTGACATACCCGAATTCAATGCCCGTTTAGCACCTAAAAATAACGTTGCCATTGAGATTTGGAAATATGATTCACAAGTCTTTAATCGTTTAATACCTAAAAATTATCAACTGGCAGTTGATCCTGTCTCACTCTTTTTAAGTTTACGTAATAGCCATACTAAAGAAGTTACCGAGCAATTAAATAAATTGCTTGAAAATCTTGTTAACCAACATTAATTTATTCCCCATTAGGCCAATTCAATTTAGCTTAATGGTTTTTTTATTATCTCAACCCCAACGACTAGGATTCCAAATCCGGCCGTCTAATTCACCACTACTTTGATCAAGACGTTTGATTTGCTCATTTGCCAAATCGATTAATCCTTGATAAAAAGCACGTTCCTCTAGTTTAATACTTGTTGCCAACAAATCTTGTAATATGGTAATTAGCCAAGCTTGTTCTTCCATTACTCCTCCTCGTCACGAATTAACTCAACCGTCCATCTTAGTTCTGCTAATTCATCAAAATTATCTTGAATTTGATCTCTAATCGTTGTTAATTGTGCCTTCTTTATTTCAGTATCAGCATGCTTAATTCTTGTAGTTAATTGTTTTATGAACCATTGTTGTTGACCAGCAAAACTTGTATCATTTAAAGTTAAATATTGCTGGTAATTAGTTACCAATGCGAGTCGTTGACTATCAGTCATATATTCAAATTGGCTAATGACCAACGGCTTTAAGTATTGCCATTGTAGCTTATTAGCCATTGCTTGTAATGGTTTTAAAAGTTCACTAATTGTATAATGTTCGCGACCACCAGCTTGATATTCATTAAGTGGTTCTCCGAGCGAAACAACTATTCCAAATTCTTTACCTGCCAATACTGCATTCGTACCATAAGCAAAGCCTCGTGTGAGGACGTCATCTTGCCATTGTCGTAAATTTGCTGGTAAACTATACCAATATAAAGGAAATTGAAAAATAATTCGTTGGTGCTCACGTAAAAGCTGTTGTTCTGCTTCAACGTCTAAACTTTTTTCGTTATCCAAAAGATGCCAAGTCACCTGACTATCTTGCATCTGTAGAGCTTGGTGTAATAGAAATTGCTGGGTCCCCGATTGTTTATAGTCTGGATGTGCCACGATAACTAAAGTTTTCATATACTTGCTCCCTCATAAAATTGTTGATTGTAGTTACTACTTACTAGATGAAAGGTTGGACAATACTTGATGACAAAATCCACCAAGACGCATCAAATTTTTAAGTATCTCAGTTATATCGTTTTATTTCTCTTAGCTGGGGTCGGCCTATACTTATGGTATATTGGCGCATTTACTGATATTAAAGTCTTACGGTCAATAGTTGGGGTTGATACCCATCCATTATTAGCCCCCATTATATTCTTTGCTCTGCAAATATTTCAAATTCTGATTCCAATCATCCCCGGTACAATCACGCTTTCTGCTGGTGTTGTTTTATTTGGTCCATGGCTTGGCTTCATATATAATTATTCTTCAATTGTTATTGGTTCAACCTTAGCATTTTTACTAGTGCGCCGCTTTGGTAAAAAATTTGTTGCTAACTATATCGATGAAGGACAACATACTAAATATCTAAAATGGATTGAAGATCAGCAGAAGTTTACCCGTATCTTTGCTGTGGCAATTTTACTTCCTGGGGCTCCAGATGATTTATTATCGATGTTAGCTGGTCTATCAGCTATGCGCTTGCGGACCTTTGTTGTAATTCTTTTAATTGCAAAACCATTATCAATTGCCGTTTACTCAGGTGCATTTTCATTTTTAACCCGTTTTTTTTAATCAAGTCACTTCGCAATCCATGCTATGTAATAGCGAGAATGCCTATTGGTGATTAAATAACCAATAATAATATATAAAATACCCATGAAATTAAAATTTCGTGGGTATTTTACTAGTATTAAATTAGTAACCGCTAAACACAGGTACATAGTAATTTATGCCTAAATCAACTTGCTTACAATATCTCTTTATACATAATCTTACTACTAAATAACCAGTTATTTACTTTCTTTAGCCAAAGTAGTTGTATCCAAAGTTAATTTAACATTGGTAGTCATCAATTTGCTACCACGATAAAATTTGAATTCAACCGTATCACCGATTTTGTGACTAAATAAAACATCTCGTAAATCAGCCTGACTCTTAATATCTTTACCATCGATATTCACGATTACATCATATTTTTTAATTCCAGCTGTCTTTGCAGGACTTTGATTCAGAGTATTGATAATCACCACCCCATTTTGAACTGAGGTAGGTAATTTTAAAATGTTCTTTTGATCATTAACGTCGATATTAGCTAAATCAATTAACGTTACTCCTAGTGCTGGGCGTTCAATTGATCCTTTGGCAATTAGCTGATTAATAATGTTAACAACTTCATTTGAAGGAATTGAAAAACCAATTCCTTCAATACTAGTACCATTAGCATCACTAGCTAATTTCATTGAATTAATACCAATTACTTGACCGGCTAAATTAATCAATGGCCCACCTGAATTACCAGGATTAATGGCAGCATCCGTTTGAATAACATTCGCAGTTCCTAATTGCTGTCCTTGTTCATTAATAACCGCAACTGTGCGTTTTTTGGCTGAAACAATTCCTTCTGTCAAACTAGTTGCATATTGTGTACCTAAAGGTGATCCAATCGCCAATGCAGTTTGCCCAACATTAATATTATCTGAGTTACCAAATTTAGCAATTGTCTTAATTTGAGCTGCACTAACTTTGATTACTGCTAGATCAGTTGTTGGATCAGTACCTACAATTTTAGCATCTAACTTGGTGCCATTACTTAAAATCACTTGTAACGCATTGGAACCCTGGACGACGTGATTATTGGTAACAATATATGCCACTCCATCACTTTCTTTAAATACTACACCTGATCCTTCAGAAGCCGTTTGTAGGCTCCCACCTTTTTTACTACCTTGATCAGCGCCAAAGATAGCATCTAAACTATTCCCTTTGGTATTTTGCCGTTGTAAATTAATCACTGATACAACTGCACCTGAAACTTTATTAAAGGCATTTGTGGCATTATTTTCTTCAGCACTTGTTTTTTGTACTTTGACACCACCTGCATTTTTGCTAGATGAATTCAAAACTTGATTATCTTGATTATTTTGCCATGCTTGATAAGCGTTATTACCACCAATGATTAAACCACCACCGAGCATTCCTGCAACTAAGCTTGTAATGACAATTTTAGTTGAACTATTCTTAATGCCGCGTGTACGGCCTTTATTTTGATTATCCATATCTCTTGCCTCCAAGAAATTTTATCATTAATTATGCCTTTAATAATAAAGTCATAAAATTAAATCAAGGTTAAACGACTTTGACAGTTTATGCAATTAAATTGCTCGTAACGGACTCGCTTGATTAGGATCAGTATCATATAACTTAAAATCATAATCAACGCCAATATCTCGTGCTTGCATCATTTGTTCAACCGTTAAATGTGCCAAAACTTTTTGATTATTTTCCTTACTAAGATGCCCTAAATAAATTTGTTTAGTACGTTGCCCCAGTAAGTCAATCGCAGCTAAGGCACCGTCTTCATTTGATAAATGTCCTTTATCACCTAAGATACGTTGTTTGAGTGGCCAAGCATAACTACCCATTTCTAGCATCTTAATATCATGATTAGTTTCAATCAAGTATCCATCTGCATTTGCTAGCGTCCCATGTAAGCGATCTGAAAGATAGCCTGTGTCTGTTACAATTGCAAAACTCTTCCCAGAGTAATGGAACTGATAAAATTGTGGATTAATTGCGTCATGCGATACTGAAAAGCTTTCAATATCCAAATCACCCAAGGTCAGTACTTTCCCTGGCTCAAAATCTACTTGCTGTTCCAAAGCAACCTTGCCAATCTTTGAAGTCATTGCACCCCAAGTATCATTATTAGCATAAATTGGCATCCCATATTTACGGGCCAAAATACCGACGCCTTTAATATGGTCAGTATGCTCATGCGTTACAAACAATGCATCAACATCATTTAATGAACGACCAATTGAAGTCATTAATTCGGTTATTTTTTTACCAGATAAACCCGCATCAACTAGGACTTTACGCTGTGGAGTTTCAATATAGGTTACATTACCTGAACTACCACTGGCTAATACACTAACTTTAAGGGTATCGGTATTAAAAATATCTGTCACTTAAACACTTCCTTATCTTGATGATTATTTATTAATATTAACTTTTTGGGGCGTATCTTTAATTATTGTTCCCGTAAAGGCATTAATCCGCTTAACATGAATTTCTTCATTATTATTAGTTCTTAAACCAAAAAACCATGTCGGTACATATACGGTTGTATCATTAACATCCAATAGCTTAGTATATGCTAATTTAGTCCACAAAATAGTTGTGTTATTAGGAATTTGATTATATTGATATAACCACGTAAGTGCTTTTTCTTCACTTATTGTTGGTGTTTTTTCTCGTAAAATTTTAGGTGAACTGACATAGGTTTGTGTATAGCTACTTACATACCCATCACTATCAATATTGAAATGCACTTCACCACTGTTATCATAAATTTTACCTGAGGGCACCACTTGTACGTATACAATTTGATGTCTAGTCATTCGACTTAACTCCTCACTATATACATAATCTTGACCGTGAAATACATTTTCTGGTTCTCTAATAAAATGGTCTAAAGTCCGTTGTGGATTATCAAGGTTTAGTTTAAATCTTTTATTAATACTAAGTTCAGCTGTTAGAGTACCGGTATCATTATCATACGTAGTTGATGTACCTTTTAGCATTATACCGGCTTGTGACATAAACGCTTGGCTGTATTGACCTGCTATATAAAAGCCTTCACCAACTTTATTTGAAGGCTTTTTAAAACTTATATCGTCACCTTGCATTTCTTTTAACACTGAAGTTGATCCAACAGTATCTACTGTATTGAACTGAATTCCTTGGTACCATTGTAAGCCTAAAAAAACATCAATTGCTACAAAAATAAGTAAGAAAATCCATTGAATTCGTTTAAAGTCCATGTATTATTCCTACCTTTCTATCCCTTTTGTAACCATTGTTCTAGTCGCTGCCATTTATTATCAATTTCGATATACCAAACTGGCCGTAAATTAACTACCATATCAGTTGACGGATCAGTTTGCCATTCATAGCCGATTTGCATATCTTGAACTTTATTAACACTAATACCTGCACTAACTAATTGTCGTAATACTGTTGGACTAGCATCTAATTTAATCATTGGCTGATTATTTGGTAATGGTACTTGCAAAGAATATTGCGAAAAAGTCGCATGCTCTGTCCCTGGAGTTTCATAACTTAACTTTACTGCACCATAGCGTGTTTGGTTAAATATTGGAAATCCTTCAACATATGTTCGGTATACAAAGCTATTCTCAGTTCCATTAGTCTCAAAATAACGCATATTATCTAAGGGTACCCCGATTGCTAATAAATCATTAAATCCTTGATGTAAGGAATTATTTAAATTTACGTTACTCTTACTACCATTAAAGTTTTGGTAATCGACTATTCCTGTCTTATTATCAAACACTATTCGTCGATCATTACCTTCTTCATACGTAGTTGTCTCCACTGTTTTTCGTGTTTTGACATCCCCATTACTACCATTATTAAACAAATTTGTTAGGAATAAATGTTGACTTTGTCTATTTTGCAAATATGAATATTGTTTTAACATAATGTCTTCTGGGTATATCAACAATACATGCTTATGATACAGAATTTCAACAACCGGAATAGCAGTCTTTACTTGCTCAATAGTATGCAAAATACGCGTACTAGCCCCTTTGACACTTATTTCATAGACTGTAAAATCATTATCATTTAATAGATATATTTTATCCAATTTACTATTTAAAGGTACAATAACTCGATTAAACTGCACTTTACTACTTATTGATAACCGTTGATTAAAAGTATCATTTAAAATTTCTCCAGAAATGCTATCCGGATAATTCATTATTAAGGTATTCTTTTGATTTAATATTTGGCCATACTTTTTAGTTGTTACATTTTCTATTTGCTTAATTTTATTGAAATGCCACGGTTGAATATCTTTGATTACTTCATTAACTACATTTATTTTTTGATCAAATAACAATTTTTGATTTTGACTAGCATCAGTGTATATGATTTGTGTTGGGGCATAAATATCAGTTATTACACGGGCCGATAATTGTGTTGGCCCAGTTGCCGTAGTATTTTCGTTCATACTTTTATTAAAATGAGCTGGATTAGTCCAAATTAACCAAGTAAAAGCTAAACTAATTGCAATAACTAACACTAATGAAGTTGGTAGCATATACTGACTGAAAACTCCAAATTTTTTCACAAAGTGTGAATCTCTATTATGCATCCCAATCATCTCCTTCATCATACTTTTCAAATGGGAGTGAGATATAAAATGTTGACCCTTTTCCTTCAACACTATCAACCCAAATCCGGCCACCTAGCAATGTTACAACTTCTTTTGATATTGCTAGTCCCAATCCAGTTCCACCTTGTTTACGTGAACGTGCTTTATCTACTCGGAAGAAGCGATCAAAAATTCGTGAAATATCTTTGCGCGGAATACCCAAACCTTCATCCGTGACACTTAAAATTGCGTAATTATTAGTCTGTAACAATCGCACCGTAATCTCACTACCATCTGGTGAATACTTGATTGCATTATTCATTAAATTATCAACTACTTGAGTAAATTTATCAGTATCTAATTCGACCCAAATATCCTTCTCAGTGAATTCTCGCACAATTTTATATTGTTTTTCTGGTTGATCATCTTTTTCAATAATCATATCAAAGCGATTTAGAATATAATTGAGTAATTCATTTAAGTTAACATATTCCAAATCTAACTTTGTCGTACCAGAATCCATGCGGGACAGAGCTAACAAATCATTAATCATTCGAATCATCCGTTGTGTTTCATCTTGAGTAACTTTCAAGAAATTAGGCGCTACTTCGGGATCTTGCCATGCACCGTCAACCAAAGCGTCAATGTACGAACGAACTGAAGTCAACGGTGTCCGTAATTCATGCGATACGTTTGACACAAAAACTCGTCGCTCACGGTCTATTTTCTCTTGCTCGGTAACATCATGTAGCACAATCACCAGCCCTGAAATGAAACCAGAAGCACGTTGTATTAAACTAATGTATGCATGTAAAATAAGTTCATGTTCTTCACCTGATAAATCAAGCACAAGTTCCTCTTGCGTTTCAAGTAATTGTCGTAATGAATACTCACCCCGAATACTTAAAATATCCAAAATTGATTTACCAACTGCAACATCAAGATTATCAATCCCCAATAGATTCAAAGCACCCTCATTAATAATTGTGACAATTCCACGACGATCAGTAGCAATAACTCCATCACTCATATGTGCCAAGACCGAATCTAAACGCCGACGTTCTGATTCTGAAGCAGCAGTCGATTCTTCTACTCGTTCTGATAAGACATTTACTGCTTGTGCTAATTGGCCTAATTCATCATTTCCATAAATTTTGACTTGTCCACTATAGTCTCCATCGGCAATTAGACGGGTTTGTTGGTTAATTTCTTCGATTGGACGAGTAATTGCACGTGAAATTACAATTGACATAATAATACCTAAAATAATCGCCACTATAGATGCATAGACATAAATTTTAGTAATGCTATTAATACTTTGATATACCGGCTCCATGTTGGCACGAACTACCGCTACCCCTACAACAGCACTACGGCCATCTTGAACTGTAGTTATCGGAGTTGTCACAATTTCATAGCGTTGGCCATTCTCAACTTCCACAATATCTTTTTCATAGCGCTGTTGTGACAACGCATTTTTTACATTATTATCTGTCGTTTTTTGGCCAATAATATCTTGATCATTAACATCAGTAGTTCCTCTAATTGTCCCTTTGGCATCAATAACACGTACTTCAGAAATATTCTGATTATTGATATCTGACAATACTGAATGAATCTGGCTATTAGCATTTTCTTGACTACTCAATGTTAATTTCTGACCTAAAGCCGGGACAATATACGTTGGCAACGCAATTTGACTACTAAAGTTTTTGCGATTTTGTTGCTCTAATTGATGCACAAAAAAAGCACCCACAAATTCCAATGTTACTAAGAGCATCAAAGCAAACACGAGTGCAATTTTAAAATGAATCGATTGAAATAATTTTAAGAAACGTTGCACAATTTCCCCTCCACAAATTATCCGTTAGCTTCACTAACTAAATAACTGTGTTTCCTATTTAATCTTCTTTATCATTGTTGCGTAAAAAGTAGCCAACCCCACGACGAGTTACTAACCAAACCGGATGACTAGGGTTATCTTCAATTTTTTCACGCAAACGACGCACAGTCACATCAACAGTCCGGACATCACCAAAATAGTCATAACCCCAAACTGTTTGTAGTAAGTGTTCACGAGTCATTACTTGACCAATATGTTGGGCTAAATAATGCAGTAATTCAAATTCGCGGTGCGTCAATTCAATATCTTCCCCACGCTTTGATACAATATATGCCTCAGGATGAATCACTAAATCACCGATAACAATATCCGAGCTGTTACTTTCCTCTTCTTCAACAACAGCTGGTATTGTCGCTTGACGCCGAAGATTTGCCTTCACACGAGCGACTAATTCACTATTTGAAAATGGTTTTGTAACATAATCATCTGCTCCCATTTCAAGACCAACTACCTTATCGATTTCAGAATCTTTTGCTGAAACCATAATTACTGGTACGGTTGATTTAGCACGAATTTGACGTAAAACTTCCTTTCCTTCAAGCTCAGGTAACATCTGATCTAGTAAAACTAAATCAGGTTTTTCTTCATCAAATACAGCCAATGCTTCGAGGCCATCATAGGCGGTAACTACATCAAAATTTTCCTTCGTCAATGTAAATTTTATAATGTCGGAAATTGGGCGTTCATCATCTACAACTAGTATCTTACTCATCACAAATAGTCCTTCCACTGTTATGGGGTGTTTGTCACAGTTTCATTAAAATAATTACAAACATTTGGTCCCCATGAGTCTATATTAAGCTTAATTATAACATATAACATCAATCGCAAGTATTTTCATAACAGATGTTACCATTCTGCAATCGTTTTTAAATAATTTTTTTGCAAAACATTTTAGATAAATTGTTATTTTTCGCTTGCATTGTACTCGTTATCGTGATATTATATCTTTTGTTGTTACGAACAACCATTAATATTTTGGACAGCTAGCTCAGCTGGCAGAGCAACGGACTCTTAATCCGTGGGTCCAGGGTTCGATCCCCTGGCTGTCCATTTCAACCCTCTTGGTTGCATACTTTAATATTTTGGACAGCTAGCTCAGCTGGCAGAGCAACGGACTCTTAATCCGTGGGTCCAGGGTTCGATCCCCTGGCTGTCCATTTCAACCTTCGTGGTTGTATAGCTTAATATTTTGGACAGCTAGCTCAGCTGGCAGAGCAACGGACTCTTAATCCGTGGGTCCAGGGTTCGATCCCCTGGCTGTCCATAAGTTAAATAAAGCTTGCATGTTGTTACTAAAGTAACCGTGACTTTGTTTCAAAAAACCATCTGATTAATCAGATGGTTTTTTTGTATCTTGTTTTAGCTTTTAAAACATTTTTCCCATTCCGCTTCTTTAAAACCAACTAAGATTTGACCATCATCACTGATAACTAACGGCCGTTTAACGAGCATGCCATCAGTAGACAATAAATCAAGTTGTGCTGTTTCCGACATCGTAGGTAGTTTATCTTTAAGCCCAAGGTCGCGATAAACTAAACCACTCGTATTAAAGAATCGTTTTAATGGTAACCCACTTTGGTGGTACCAAGTTGCTAATTCAACACTCGTTGGGTTTTGCGTTTTAATATCGCGTTCTTGATAATCAATTCGGTTAGCAGCTAACCACTGCCGGGCTTTAGCACACGTACTGCATTTTGAATAACAAATAAATAACATTTTCACCCTCCTTAAAATCGTACATCTATTATACCAAATTAAAAAAGCTAGCTGAAAATTCAGCTAGCTTTTTTAATTTAATTAGTTGTATAAAGCATCAACTTGTTTTTGAACTTCGTCGTGACCGACAAATTCATCATAAGTTGTTTCAGCGCGTTCAACCAAACCTTTATCACTGATTTCAATAATGTGATCAGCAATTGTTTGAATAAACTCACGGTCATGTGATGTGAAGATAATTGAACCCTTGTAATCAATCATTCCTTCATTCAATGAAGTAATTGATTCCAAGTCAAGGTGGTTAGTAGGGTCATCCATCAAAAGAACGTTGGTTTTAAGCAACATTAATTTTGATAACATCACCCGCACTTTTTCACCCCCTGAAAGGACGTTGATTTCTTTAGTAACATCATCCCCAGAAAATAACATCCGACCAAGCATGCCACGCAAGAAGGTGTTATCACTTTCTTCCTTAGAAGCAAATTGACGTAACCAGTCAATAATAACTGCTTTGGGCTCATCAAAGTTATCGTTAATATCTTTTGACATGTATGAACGTTGTGTCGTCACACCCCAAGTTACAGTTCCCGTATCTGGTTCTAATTCACCAGCAAGGATTTGCATCAAAGTAGTTGTGGCAACATCAGAACGGCTTAGCAAGGCCACTTTTTCACCTGGCTTAGCAACAAACGTAATGTTATCCAAAATTTTCACGCCATCAATTGTTTTTGAAACATTGTCAACCCGGAGTAAGTCATTACCGACTTCACGTGTCATTTCAAACTTAATCCATGGGTATTTACGAGTTGATGGTTGAATATCATCAAGCGTAATTTTTTCCAATTGCTTTTGACGTGAAGTCGCTTGCTTAGCCTTTGAGGCGTTGGCACTAAAACGCGCCACGAATTCTTGCAATTCTTTAATCTTTTCTTCTTTTTTCGCATTGGCGTTTGATTGTAAACGCGCAGCTAATTCACTTGATTGCTTCCAGAAGTCATAGTTACCAACGAATAACTTAATCTTACCAAAGTCAACATCAAGCATCATTGTTGCAACTGCATTCAAGAAGTGACGGTCATGGGAAACCACAATCACGATATTTGGATAGTCAGCTAAGAAGTTTTCTAACCACGTAACTGTGTGGGTGTCCAAACCGTTAGTTGGTTCGTCCAAGACCAAGATGTCAGGTGAACCAAATAAAGCTTGAGCCAATAAGACCTTAACTTTTTCTGATTCCGTCAATTCAGCCATCTTCTTGTTGTGCATTGATTCAGGAATTCCAATTTGTTGTAAGAGTTGTGAGGCTTCAGATTCTGATTCCCAACCACCCATTTCAGCAAATTCGGCTTCTAATTCTCCGGCACGAATCCCATCGGCATCAGAGAAGTCTTCCTTCATGTAAATGGCATCTTTTTCTTTCATCACGTCATACAAGTGTTGGTGACCTTGAATAACAGTATCTAACACTTCGAATTCATCAAAGGCAAAGTGATCTTGGTTCAAACTACTCATTCGTTCGTTTGCACCCATTGATACGTTACCAGTTGTTGGTGATAACTTACCTTCTAAAACCTTTAAAAATGTTGATTTACCTGCCCCATTGGCACCAATCACACCATATGTGTTACCGGCAGTAAACTTAAGATTAACTTCATCATATAATTTGCGGCCAGAAAAACTGACACTAACGTTTGAAACAGTTAACAAATCTCATTCCTCCTATTTAAAGCTTGTCCTAAATATTATAGCAGTGATATGTCATTTTGTGGGAAATATTATTTCTTCCAATAATTTTCTAAAGTGCCCCGACTAAATACTCTAACGTTGTTTGCGTTACAAACCCATGCTTTTGATAAATATATTGTGCGCGTAAGTTATTTTTAGCAACTGCTAAGCTCAAAGTTTTAACTCCTTGTTGGGCAATCAAGGTTAAAACTTGTACGAGCGCAGCTTGACCATAGCCATGCCCTTGTTGGTGCTTTTTAATCACATAGCCAAATAAATAGCCGGTTGTTGGTGTCGCCACTTCAATCGTTACTGATCCAATTACTTGGCTATTTAATACAAACACATAGACTTGTAAATTATGATTGGCAAAACTTGCCACTAAGTCACGTGTAACTTCATGCACCTCATCATCAAAGGCTTGCGCATGTATTTTAGCTAATGCTTTAACATCATCCTGGCTAAATGGTCGCACTGTAATCGGTGTTTCTTTAGTTACTATTGGTTGGACCTGTGCTTGCCACTGCATTAAAACTTCCGCAATCGCTGGATCGTGAGTTACCTTAAATTTAGTTATTAATGTTGGTAACTTCTGCAATTGTTGGGTTTCTGTTTGAATGACAATCTCAATATACTCATAAGTCTGGCATATCTGCTTAGCTTGTTGCAACAACGCGGTCGCAATCCCTTGACGTCGATACGCTGGTTTAACATATAGCATCACATTAGCATCAAAATTAGTCGCCGCATATAAGCTCGCAAAACCAACTAACTGTTCATCTTGATAAGCTAAAATGAATGCAGGCATATCTGGATAACGATTAAACGTATTGGCTAAATATGGCATATCAAATAATTGATCATGTTTTTGGCAAGTCTCAATTAGCATTAATACTTGCTTACGTTCATTTTCTGTTAATTTATTTACTGCTTTTAATCTCATAATTCACCTAATTTTTTTGTGGTAAAGCATCAATAAACTTAACAGTTTGTTCAAATGTAATTTGCGCTTTTTGAGAAGCAAAATCAAACTGGTATTCATGATTTACAGCCTCATTTTTAGGGAAAAAGCGTGCCGTTACTGGCACCCCATGTTTATCTAATTGCTTAACCAATTCCTTACCTGATGATTCAAATGTGAAGCGATTACCATCTGTAATATACGATGCTGGAAAAGCACTGGTCACTTTGTTAGGTACTGAGCCTTGTTCAACTAAAGTGCTTTTATCCCAGAAAAATTTGCCTGTCATTGACCAACCAATCGTATGTACAAACCATTTCATCAACCAGCTTTTATTAGCTTTATTATCATCAATGAATAAACGAAAATCGTATGGCCCACAATACAAAACTGTCCCGGCAAGTTGTTTAACTGGTAATGTCACTTCTGGAATTATTTTCGCATAATTTGGATTTGTCGCTAATGCAGCATATTGAGCAGCAATCTGGGCTCCGGCTGAATCACCACCTAAAATAATTTGCATTTTACTTGGGTCTATCCCCCACTGCGAAGCATTTTCTTTTACAAATCTAAGCCCTTTAGCTAACTGTTGTACTTGTGTTGGATATTTACCATCTGGGGCAACAGTATAATTTAATGCTACAAATGTTACTTTAGTTTGGCCAACCAAATTAGTAGCAAATTCTTTCATACCTGACTTATCTCCACCAATAAAACCACCACCATGCATCCACACCACTATTTTATTACTCGGATTACTTTTAGCACGATAGATATCAGCCTTTTCATCTTTTTGCTGTCCATATGCAAGGGATGATAGCACCTTTACATTTTGTTGGTTTCTTATATACATTTTAGGATTAGTTATTTTAACCGTCCCATTGAACGCACGAGCAAAAAAACTCGCACTTGGTTTTGGTGAAACAGTTAATAATAATGTAATAACAATAATAAGTCCGGCTATAATTATGGCTAATATTTGACCAATTCGCTTTAAAACTCGCATGCCTATGCTCCTTCAAAAAAAGTAGAAACTAGATTGATTGGTATCATCCAATCTAGTTTCTACCATTAATATACACTTTAATGCAATGAATCTTTAACGACCTTAATCACGCGTTCACGTTCATCTGGTGAGACAACCTCAAAAGCCTGACCATCGATCATTTGACCTCGTCCTTGTACATGATCACTAACTATTTTCTTTGAAGCTCCCCGATAACGCAAGGCAAGATCGCGAAGTTGATTAAATTTTAAATCAGTTTGAACATTTTTATTTAACTCTTCCAATAATGCAGTATTAGCCAAAGTTGAAGGTTGCGCAATCTTCTTAATTAATGCGGTAATTACTAATCGTTGACGTGTTTGGCGACCATAGTCTCCTTGAGGATCTTCATGGCGCATTCGTGAAAATTCAAGAGCTTTTTTACCATCCATATGGTATTCTTCACCTTTTTCAAATTGATAACCCGCAAAATCAAAAGTCAATGGTGATTTAACGTCCACACCATCAACTTGGTCAATTAACTTCTCTAATCCGCCCATATTAATTAGGACATAATAATCAACTGGGTTATCAACTAATTTTTGCACCGTATTCATTGCAGTTCCTGTTGAACCATACGCATATGCTGCATTAATTTTAATCTGCCCTAAGTTAGGAAAACCTGGGACTGATGTTCGTGTATCACGTGGAATACTCAATAACGTGGTTTGTTCACTCCGAGGATTGATTGTTGCTAAAATCATTGTGTCAGTTCGACCGCGCTCAGTTCGATTAAATGCCCCGGTATCTGTTCCTAGTAATAAAACTGAAATCGGTTTGTTATTCGTTATCTGGCTATTAGGATTTCGCAATTCTTTATTATGTGCCGCTTTATAACTGTCATTAATCAAATTTTGGGTCCGTATATAAGTATATGCAAAAATCCCTCCTACAACTAATAATATAACAACAACGACCATACTTATTATTTTCCATGCTCGATACTTTTTCATTAATCAACCTCACTTTCCATCTCTGAGTACTTATTAACTATTTTATCATTAATGCTACTTCGCTGTATGGTTTTCTGGTGCTTAATTTTAATATTATATTTGTATTTTTAAATAATTTTTATCACATTACTTAAAATAATTTTTGATTTTTTTGATAATTGTGTATAATTAACTCAAAAATATTATATAATTAAGAGGTAAAATTAATAATTACTTTTTTTACCACTCAACACATATCAACTTAAGGAAGTATTAGGCATGGCAGATTCAGTTTCAAAAACGATCTATCTTCAAACGATTCTTGAACTTACATATGGTCAGAGTCGCGAACAAGTCGCAAATAATCAAATTGCGGAACATCTCCACGTAACTCCATCATCAGTTTCAAATATGATGGCGAAACTTCAAGAAAGCGGTGAAGTTGATGTTGAACCGTATTATGGCGTTACATTAACACCAAAAGGCAAACATGCAGCCCTACGATTAACCCGTATTCATCGATTAATGGAAGTATTTTTTTCAGAAAAATTAAACCTTTCCCCTACTAATGCATATACTAATGCTGTACATTTTGATCATAATGCTGACGATGAACTTTTAACTGCTTTAGATGCATTTTTAAATCATCCCAAAACCTGTCCACATGGTCTTCCCATTCCAACCGCTAATTACGAATATGAAATTACTGCTCATCGTAATTTAAGTGATTTACCTGAAGGGACTAAATTTACAATACTTGGCTTTAATGAGGATGCTGAACTTCTCGAATATCTCCAATTAATGGGAATAACAATTGCTTCTACCTGGACCTTTACTGGTAGAATGCCATTTTCAGGTCCACTCGTAATTGAAAACTCAGATTCAAAAGAACAACTTCAAATCTCAGAGCACGCTGCCCACTACATTTACACTAATTAAAAAATGTACCAGATGGTCGCTGCTATCTAAAAAATCCTAAATAGGACCCCTAAAGATTTTCTTTAGGGGTCCTATTTAGGATTTCGAACATATCAAATTTTTAGAGTAAATTATCATAGTACATGACTTATGATCCA
>NZ_JAAXPN010000012.1 GCF_012396505.1 Periweissella fabalis
GCTTTAACCATCTCAACGATGGATTTTTTAAAGTCCTCTTCATAACGTGTAACCATAAATAAAAATGCTCCTATGATGATATTTTACCAAACTAGAAAAACTAGTCCGGAATCTCATCATAAGAGCATTCATTATTCTTTACATGAGTATAAAGAATAAGCTAACTAAGTATTAATCTGCTTTAACAGGTAATGTTTTTTCTGAATTACTCATCTTAAAAGTAACAACATTATTTTTATTATTTAGTAATATTGATTCATTAACAGTGATTTTCTTATTAAGTTTAAATATGTTAAAGATATTAAATGACCATTTAATGTGTCCAACAAGTTTATTGTTATCATTCATGACTAAAAAGCTATCACTTGTTGGTTTGAAAAAAATATTTTTTGAACCAATATCCGCTAATAGAACCGAGTTCCAATCCTTATATGGATTTCCTCCGTTATATGAGTGATCTGTATAAATTCTGACATTTTCTACCTCCAGCTGGTTTCCATTTGGCGTAAATCTTACAGTGCTTAAAAAGAAATTTACGGCTAAAAGGGTTAAAACAATCAGGAAGAAGAATGCTCTCTTTTTCTTTTTAGTATCCCAGTTCAATTTATTTGTCATTTTTCTATCTCCTCTCAATAGTTCATCAAGCGTTAAATCGAAAAATTCACTTAGTTTGAGTAACTGCTCTAAATCGGGATAACTTCTTCCATTTTCCCATTTAGATATAAGCGGTCTGCTGACAAAAAATTCAGTAGCTAAATCCTCTTGGGTCATATTTTTAGCAGTTCGATTCTCTTTTATAATTTTTCCAATTTCCACTTGAATCACTTCCTTGAAATTATAATAAATTGATTATACTTCAATTATCTATAAACAATCGGAAACAGTTAGAAAATAGACTGGTCTAAAAGCTAACACCTACTATTAGGTGGGTTTAACTTGATTTTTAATTGTTTTATCCAGTTATTTTTAAGTCATTTTTGATTGGAAATTTATGATATACTCTCCTTTGGCAACTTGCCCCAGATTGGGGGTGTTGTAATGTTGAACAATCTTCTTACGTTGATTATCGCACCGGTTGTTACTGGGATAGTCATAGAACTATTTTCTTATTGGTTGAATAAGAAAGACGATAATTAAGCAAGTTGCTTTCAACTCACACGATAGTAATCGCAACTATCGAAAAAAAAGCCCACTCTATTCGCAGTAGAGTGGGCTTTTGTGTTATAATATTTTCGAACTTCTTACGTTTCGCACATTAAGTATAGCATGGTGGCTTTTATTTTTCAAAAAGCAACCATGAATAAAATGATTCACTAAAAACAGGCTATTTGTAGTTTTACAGAGAGCCATGAATGAAAGAATAAAACTATGTCCATTTATTTTTTCATTATTTTGTATACAAACTACAAGATAAAGGCTATTTTATTATATAGATTCAAAAAGGGATAAGGGATAGGGGATATTTATGTATTTAAAAAATTTAAAAGCAAAGTTCATCACCATCATTGCACTAGGATCAATTTTTATTTTTTCTGGTTGCTCTGCTTCAACTGAGCAATCTAAAAGCATTGCTACAGAAACAAAAAATTCTGAAATGATTCAAAATGAAAAAGAAAAAATCAGCCAAAAAACAGAGACCATCCAGTCAGAAACGGATAATGATACAAAATTAAGTGATTATAAACAATTGATTAATGAATCAAATTCTTATGCGAAATCAGAGAAAAATGATAAAAAAGTTGTTCAATTTTATGACGACTCTATCATAAAAATTAAAACAAATTTCAAAAAACATGACGAAAAAGTTTTGAAAGAGAACCAATCAGATCATGTTGATCAAGAAAGTAAAAATAAGTTAATTCAAAAAACTAATACATTAACAGATTTAAAAAAATGGATACAAAAAGAGAATACAGATGTTTATAAAAAAGATGAGTTCACAGCAATAACTACCAAAATAGATAAACTAGTTTTAACATATCAAGCACAGTCTAAAAAAATTGCAGATGCTGAAAAAGCGGCAGCGCAAAAAGCTGCTGCTGAAAAAGCGGCAGCCGAACAAGCAGCAGCACAAAAAGCAGTTGTTCAATCTACAAAAACTCAGAATCAAGAAAGTGTTAGTTCTCAGGGTTACAAACGAGACGCTCGTGGACGTTGGCATCGACCTAATGGTCAATATGCTTCTAAGGTTGAAATTGCAAAAGCAGGACTGGCTTGGTAACTCTACTCATGAGACTACTTTTTATCTGACATAATCCAAAAGGACATGGATAGTCGTATCTTCATACCAAAAAGCCCTCCTACGGACATAGGAGGGCTTTTTGGTATGAAGATGTTAATTAATTTCGTTTCCACCTGCTCTTATGATGAGATTCCGGACTAGTTTTTCTAGTTTGGTAAAATATCATCATAGGAGCATTTGTCCTATTATGTACAACTGTACTTGTATGCACGCTTGTAACGTTTCGTTATAAACATTGTAAGTCAAAGTTCTGACGGCTTAGATTTAAACTAGGTTATCGTTATTTATACCACTGTGTTTGAAAGCATACTAAACCTAGTTTACATATCATTTATTTTATCGATTATTTACGTAACTTAAATAATCGATAAAATATGAACAACCAACTGCCCATCATTAATAGTTCAATCAATGATTGTAACGGTAATGGTTTAGTTTTTAACTGAATATCATGCTTACCAGCTGAAAGAACAACAGCAATAGTGCCTCGTTGTGAAACTGTATAGGTTTTAGCCTTGCCATTATCCACTAAATTATATTGATTTTTATAATTTAAAATTGGTAAATCAGCAACTTGCGTGCTTCCATGGTTTATCACACTAAATTTAACAACGTTATTCCTTTGTATCGGCATTTTGATAAATTTAACTGTATTATTTTTACTTAAAATCGTTTGGCTAGCAATTGATTGCCGATGTTTGAAACTGGCTTTAGGCCAGTAATCTTCTAGATATCCAACTGTTCGTAAGTAATTTAAAAAAGTGGGCATCGTTTTGTCACTAATAACAATCGTATTAACATTGGTTGGCTCAATTGTCGTAATTTGTTGGTACGTTGTAAATCGCGCATTTGCAAGCCGTTGTTCAGCATACAAGTTAAGCCCTAAAATCATCGCCAAAAATAGTATTACCGCCTCCAATTTATATATTTTGAATTTATCCGTGATTTTATCAAAGAGATACGCACCAGTAATTGCAATAAATAAAGCTGCATACATTAGTAATCGCGAAGGAAATTGTAAAATTACAACTGGCGTGTGTTGAAGTAAGTGCCATGGAAATAAATTTGTCGTTAAGAAAATTGACAACAACATTAATATATATGATCCAAGGTAAACTTTGGAAGCACGTTTAATGAAAAATATAAACCCGATAATAATCACAAATGAAATTAAACCCGTATCAAGATTGATGTAGTTATGTGCACCAAAGTTTAACAACTGTGTAACTTGAATTGCTCCCTTTGATAATTGTGGTATTACTGGTGTCGTAATATAACTCCTCAATCGTACTAATTGAATAAACAATGGTAAACTAACTAACAGCGATAATATTCCACCTTTAACCACAGCCAATGTTACTTGACGCCAATGTGTATGATCAAAAATTAGACTTAACAGCCAGGAAATTCCTACCAAAGCAATGGCAATCATACCTGATAATACATGTGAATATAAAATCAAGCCAATTCCGGTAGCCAATATATAACTGCCATTTTTTTCTCTTGCAATAAATATTTTATATAAACCTAAAATAACTAATGGTATGAAAGTCATCGCCAGCCATTCACCAACTGCAAAACGAATAAAAATGTTGGATAGCCGATAATTAGCAAAAGTGTATAAAACGGCAAAAAACAAAGCCCCTGTATGACGCTTACTAAAATTTTTGTAACAGTAATAAGCAATTACGAGTGTCAAATATGTAAATAAAATAACCCCTAAATAAAAGCTCCATACTAAACTATGATTAAAATAATAAAAAACTGCAAATGGAAATAATAACATATTGGGATAAAAATTTTGTACAGCACTACCAACATTGGCAAAACTATTAAAACTATATAAATTAATAATATTATTATGGTTATGGACAGCATTAATAAATTCACTTAAACGATTTAAATGCCATAATGCATCATCGCCCATGACAATTTTACCTGATTTTGCAAAAATCATAGTAAATAAAATTGTAATAACCATAAAAAATACATTCACATACCAGTCCGATTTAATCCTTTTTAGCACAGTTTCCTCTCCCTAGTTTACATATCATGGTTTATCCTAAGATAGCCACTTAAACCAGCTACATCAACAATCTTAAAACTTTGTGAAATACACCTTTGTGAAAATATCTTTGTTCGATTTTGTTCGTATTAATTTATCAGCTTTTGTATTTCACAAAGTGATGTAATCACTAAAATTATCAATCAAGTTGTGTACTACAAATAACGCCGCTAAAATCACAATAATCCATGTTGCATTTGTGTATTCAAACGGTTCTCAATCATGTTTCTGAATGAATTGTAAACGTATGCGTGTAAATCTTTAACTTGACCAGCTTTAAATAAGCGATCGATTGATTCAATCACTACCGTTGTTTGTTCATCGTTGTAATCAAGCCATAATGATTGTTTTACAGTCTTTTCAACTTTTTTCTTAGCATTTAGAATAGTGCTGATTAAATCATGAACACCCTCAAGTGAACCATTAACCATGCGTTGCATTGTATTGAGTGCCTTGTCTTCAAACCATAAGTTATTAACACCGTTATTGAATACTTCACTAGCTTTAACTGGTTGTTCAGTGATTTCAACTGATTGGTTTACTGGCAGCTTGATAGTATCAGTATTAGTATCTTTAATAGTATTGCTTGGTAAGTCTTGATAGACTGGAGAATTTACAGTTAAGGGTTCAGTTAAGCTTTCAGTTGCTGGTTCAGCAAGTAAATCAGTTACATATAATTTCATAGGTTTGTTGAATCCACCCTTAACTTGCTTGAGTAAACCAACTTCAACTAATTCTTTTTTTGCGTTAATGATAGTTTTTTCTGATAGCTCAAAAATACCAACTAATTCCGTATTTGTCATAATGCAAAAAATGCCACCATCTTTATCAATCCATGATTTATCACCTTTAGCAACAGATGATAATGAGTAAGATTGACGATCCACTAAAAACATATAAATATTCTTAGCTAAGAGTGACATTGATTTGTATGGTTGTTCAGTCCAGATTGATTGGGCTGATTTGAAAAATGTGTTATTCATGGTGAGACTCCCTTTTTAAATTAGTATTAACGAGTGCCACCATTGCTATTTTCGTGATATAATTAAAGACGAAATAAGTTTTCATGGTGGAAACTTCGTAGCACTTAACTATTGCGAGTAGTTAAGTGCTTTTTTTGTTGCCTTAAATGTACCGCACAAAGCCTATTAAATCAAGGTTTTGAAAATGTTGTATACAATCGATTATCTACAATCTACAATCGATAATAGATTATCTACAATATACAATCGATTGTATACATTGTCAAATGTTTAAATTAATCTATTGTATACATGTGCAGAGTTTGATATACTTTGGTGCAAGGAGGAGTTACAACATGGGTAAAATACTATCATTCTTAAACTTCAAAGGCGGCGTGGGTAAGACATCTACAACGGCTTTAGTTTCATACAACATGGCTAAGATGGGTAAAAAAGTTTTAGTTATTGATTTAGATCCACAAGCGAACATCACATCATTATTCTTAAAGACGTTAAATAATGATGGTGCTGGTGTGGTTACAATTGAAACATCATTGATGAGTGCCATTAATAACAATGTTGATCTTAAAGATATTGCTATTAAGATTAATGACAATTTAGAGCTAGTTCCAAATGCGGTTGATTTTAGTTTCTACAACCGATTTTTAGATCATAACTTTGATACAGAAGAACAACGTGTATCTTTCTTAAAAACAAAAATTGATTCATTAAAAGATACATACGATTACATTTTCTTAGATGTGCCACCAACAATTAGTTTACCGAACGATACAGCGTTTTACGCATGTGACCAGATCATTGTTGTGTTACAAACTCAAGAACGATCATTAAGCGGTGCAGAAGTATTGCTTGAATATCTCCAGAATACAGTTATTAATGAATTTGGTTCATCAATGGACGTGTTGGGAATTTTACCAGTTTTAACAAAGCGTAATGCATCAGTTGATACTGAAATACTTAATGCTGCTATTGAAGAATTTGGTGAAGAAAATATTTTTGAACACAAAATCACCACAATGGAACGTATTAAACGTATGGATTTAACAGGAATTTCAGACAATCCAAGCGATGCATGGGATAAAAAAGTACATCAAGCGTTTACTGATGTTGCATCTGAAATCATTGAAAGGTTAGGTGAATAATTAATGGGTATGATGAACCATAGCACCAAACCAGTAACACCAGCTCCAACAAAAAAATTAACACGTGGAGCAACTGTTAAAGTTGCCAATCAAGTTAAACGTGAAGAAGTTGTTGATGATGGCACAGTAACATTGAGTGTTACTATTCGAGTTGATAATCATTTACGTAATAAAATTACAGCTTTGCTCAATGTGGGAATGGGTGATTCTCAAAAAGATGTTGTTGATCTTTTGGTTGATGAAAAAGTATCAAGCCTTGATGATTCAACAAAAAAACGTTTTAAGGATATGTATTCAATCCTTGAGAAAAAGGACTATCTAAAGTCAATTAAATAGCTAATTAAAGTTACTTACGTTAAGTGAGTAACTTTTTTATTTTCAAGTTTACACTTATAGGTGTTTTCAGTATAATAAAACCGATGTTAAGATAACTTTAAAATTATAAAGAAAACAGAAAGAGGATTTAATATGACAACTAAAGATGAACGCTTTGAAAAATGTACGGAATTAATTGATAGCATTGAAGATACACGTGAAGCAAAATTACATGATTTTATTGATAGTATTGGTGAACATCATCAAGATGGTTATGTAAAATTTATAATCAAAGATCCAGATAATGCTACTGAATTACTTGAAAAAATTAATGAATTAACATCTAAATTAGATGATGTTGAAGTACCACAAGCCACTTTCAATGGTGAACTATATCCAGAACAGATTGTAGAATTAATTAAATTAGCTACCAATGATACTAAAATCATTAAACAAATTGAAGCATTAATTGAAGAAAGTGATGTTGCTGAATTGGATTACAAATAACACAAAAAAAACTACCTAATAATATAGGTAGTTTTTTTATTTGTTACATTACACTTGCACCTAAAATTTGTATAATAAAAGATAACAAATCCATTGTTAAATCAACTAAAAATGTAATCAAAAACATGTAAAAGGAGTAAGGAATTAAATAATATCGAAAGTTCTAAACACAAAAAATATATAGAAAAAAGTTTATTTTTTTATGCTTTTTGATGCTCAAAAAAGGTTCATGTGAACTATATATTACGTAAGAGATAGAACAATAAAAATTACATTTAACAGAGGAGATTTAATAATGGAAAACAACAAAACTAAAGTATCATTAACAGCAGGTGAACCAGGGGCAGGTAAGAGTTACACGCTTATTCAACAAGCTTATCAAGCTTTAATCAGTGGTAAGAGTGTTTATATTATGACACCAACACACAGTGCTAAGGCCAATTTGATCACTACAATTGATAAGCAAGTTGATGAGTTCAAAGATTCAGTATCAGCACAACACTATGATGATCTTAAATCAACAATTCATGTGTTGTATGGTTATAAAGGACAACAAGAAGTATTTATTGATGAGATTGGAATGATTAACATCACAACATTATTTGGATTGTTTTACCAAACGGAACGGATTGAAAATGTTCATGTTCACCTATTTGGTGACATCAAGCAACTACCAGCAATTAAAGGTAATTCAGTAATTGAACAATTATTGAGAAATAACCTAAAAACATCATTGTGGCAATTTGCAAATGACAAATGTTATGACAACTTTATGTTCAAGGAATTATTAGCACCAGACATGTGGCATCTTGATAAACCAGTTGATGTAACTATCTTGAATCACAATCACCGATTGAATGAATTGGGTTATACATCATACAATAATGACTTTTTCACTGATGTTATCAACAAAACAATTGAAATTGCCACACCAGAAGAACAAGAGTTTAATCCAGATTTTAATTCAGCAACATTATATCTTGGCCACTTACTCAAGGCAGTTAAAGATTATTCATTAATCCTAACACCAACACACAAGCGTGGTGATGAAATCAATTCAGCACTTAAAGCAAATAATAATGAAACATTAGCACCATTCATTATCAACAACAAAAAGACTTATCTCAATCCAGTGCATAAGGATTATGAATTATTGAAACTCAAGTTTGGATTCATTCCAGAAATTGAAGATGCGGATTTATTCGCTCAAGGTTGGACACATGGTAAGGTTGATAAAGATCAATATGAATTTAGCTTCTGCACAACAGTTCATAAGGCACAAGGTGCAACAGTATCAAGTGTTGTATTTTATATGGGTAATGAGCCTATTGCTAACGGACATAAAGAACACTACTCAAACAATATGCTATACACCAGCGTTACACGTGCATCAGATGAAATTAAACTACTTGGTAAACTTAATTCATTTGAATTAATGCACACGATTTACCCAAAGTCAGCACAAACCAGATGTGGACACTATCGAGCAGATGGAGCGGTTAAATTGTTGTTTAAACGGTTGCGTGAAATTGATGAAACACTAGGGGTTGATGATATTTATTCACTATATCAAGATGTGTTTAACACCATTGAATTAAGTGAAGAACAGGAAACTGAATTGTTAAATTATAGTGTTAAGAGTAATATCTATACAAAAGAACAATTAATTAGAAAATTCAAGGATTACAAGATTAACACTTATGGTGTATTTGCTAAAAATGATTATAAGTATCTTGTATATGATAAATTCATTGATCGGATTAATGCTAAGAAACAAGCTAAAGGTGGAGCTAACTCAAAGGGTAAAGGTAAGGTTCAAACCTTTATCAATAGTTTGAGTGATGAACAACTAAAAGCGGTTAAGACTGATGTTGAATCATTATCAATGGTTAAATTTAAAGCTAAATACAATATGGATCGTCGGGCAGTAACTAAAGCGATTGCATAAAGATTAAAAGGTGTGGGATTAATTTTTCACACCTTTTTTGTTTGTTTTTTTTGTGCATAACACTAGTGCCACTAATAGTCTTCACTTAGTGAAATGCACGTTTTTTACAATCACACCTAGCTACGCTACGCTTGCTACATTCCGCTACGCTACATGGTGTGCATTTGCTACGCAAATACACCCTTTTCTTCCTTTTCTTACGAAAATTTGAAAACCTTTCACTTTCGCTACGCTCAAGTGTGGGCAGATGTATGTATTAATAACACTAAGTTTGACGTTATTAATAACACCAAAGATGTATACAATCATACAATCATACTTGTATGCACAACATTTGTAGGATTGGCGACAAGCCAATCCAGTGTGGAGCGTAGCGAACACACAAGGGTTTTAAAACTTTCGCAAGAAAGAAAGTGCGAACCGCAAGGTTAGTAAAGCCAACGGCAGTTGATAGATTAAACAGCGTAGCTAATTAATCAGCATGGAGCGTAGCGACATGAACCAAGCGTAGCGTAGGTTATATCTTTGTGTGAATTAATGTAATCACAAACATGTATAAGTTTATATCAATCGCAAGACGGTTAAAGACATATAAACATACAGAGGTGAACAATATGATTGAACAGTGGAAACCAGTACCAGCATATGAAGATAAATATGAAGCAAGTAATCTTGGTGTTGTGAGAAACATTAAGACTAAACACGTGCTTAAACCTTACACAAGAGGTGATGATAAACATTTGATGGTTAATCTATCTATCAATGGGCTATCTAATACGGTAAGAGTGCATAGAATTGTAGCAACACTATTTGTACCAAATTATAAATTCAATCATGTGGTTCATCATATTGATAATGATCCAACTAACAATAGATATGACAATCTTATGTGGGTAACACAACAACAAAATGTTCAATTTCAACAAAGAACAAAGAAAATTCACGTGATAAAAGATGATGAAATTATCATGACATTTGCTGGTAGACCCGAGTTTATCAATAAGGTTGGTTACACATTTGATAGATGTAAACGCCTTATGACACTTAAAGATGGTGAGTATTATTTAACATACACAATGTATCAACGGTTGATTAATGGTGATATTCCAATGGCTGATGGTGATAAGAATAAACAATCATTAGGTGGTAAAGCCAAGATTGGACGTGGTAAGGTGCAACAGTGGGTTAAATCGTTAAGTGATAGTGAACATAATGAATTAATTAATGATATGAACACTCTCAAGGGTAAAGAGTTTCAAGATAAGTACAATAGACGGAAAGATATAATTAAGCGTGTTTTACAATCAGCATAAAAAGACAAACCACCAGTGATTAATTTCATTGGTGGTTTTTTTTATTTATTAAGAAAAGGTTAAGAACAACTAAATCAATCAAATTTGATGCTCAATATGTCAAAAACTCAACTATATCTTATAGATAAGGGAGTAGGTAATTTACTTGAAAAATAAATAAACTTTTTTCGTGAAAATGATGCTCCTTTTTTCTAGTTAAGCACTATATAGAATAGAGGTTAAGCGGTATAAATCAGCAATAAGAATTTAAAAAAATAATTTAAAAAAATTGCTGAAATCGGTACTCAAAAATGTTTGATAAGAACTATATGTTATAAGGAGGAGCTAGTAGTTTTAGCAATTGATTTTGAAAAAATAATTAAAAAAAGTTGTTAAAAATGATGCTCAACTTTTGTTGGTAAGAACTATATATAAAGAAGAGGACAAGGCTTATTTATAGGCCTTTTTAATTTGAACAAATTTAAGGAGATTTAGAAGATGGAACAAATGGAAAAGATTAATTTGATTAACAGTGGTTTGAACATGATTGAACGTTGGCAATACACGATTAACACAGATGAGTTTAACGCCACATTTGAGAGTTTAGCTAAGGAATTCAAACATGTGATTAATGAAAATGACTTGATGGAATTGATGGAACAACAAGTGATGGATTGGCTTACACGTATTCGATATGAACCAGTTACAGTTGATCAATTACACAAATGTGGAAAGAACTTAGACACGATTATTGGGATTAAACTTGGTGCATTGGAATTAATGGAGGATTGAACATGATGATGATTAGTGGATTGGTTTTAGCAGTTGTTGCAGGTGTTGAAGCGGGTGATAAAGCGGGACGGAATGAGTTAAAACAGATGAAATTAGTTAATGCTCAATTGGCAGATGTGAACCGACAAATTGAATCAATGAAGTAGTTTATTTAAGCATTTTTAAGAAATGGGTATATTTATCCAGATTAAATTATATCACAAAACAAAACAATAGAAAAGAGATTAAAACAATGAGATTAACACAAATTAGAGCAGATTATGATGCAAAGCATGAATTAGTGAACACGTTGTGGACTGATGGACAACATGTGTATGAATTTAAAAATGGTGAGTTTGAACAAAAGCACGAAATCAAAACAGGCAGATATGTATGTATAAGCACACCAGTTAAGAGTAAACGTGAAGATAAAAAAACATACAACATTCAGGTTCACCGCTTGGTTTATGTGGGTATGACAGGACATCAATTAAAGAAAGGTGAAGTTGTTCACCACTTAGATTCAAATAAATCAAACAACTTGATTAGCAATCTTGAATTAACAACAAGAGCCAGAAACACAAGTATTTGGTTCAGAGGTAAAGAAGAAATAACACGTAATCAACAACATGTTGAACTGATTGATGATGAACAAGTTTATATCGAAAAATACGGAATTATTGTCCATCGTGATGGCAGTATTCAACAAGCGAAAACAGGTAATCCAATCAAGATTAAACATACAGGACGTAGCACAACCAATTTAATTATTGGTGTTTACGACCGCACGAAAGGTAAAGCCGTTGGGATTAGTTATCCAAGATTACTGGTTGAAACATTTAATAAAAACATTCCAGCGGGTAAATGGCGTGCCTTAGCAATCAGTGAAGATCTAAGTGAGTTATACAACCCAGCCAATTATTATCCAGCAGTTAAGAAATAGGAGATAGAAAAATGATGAATATTGATAGTTTAAATAACCAACTTAAAGCAACAGATGACAGATTAAATCAAGTGTTTAAAGCACTAAAGGATATTTATTTAATTGATAGCACACCAGCACCTTTAGTGGTTACACAAGAGCTTGGTTATGACATTAAAGCATACACACACCTATACAACAGTATTGAATTTGTTATTGGGAAATTAACCGCACTGGTTGATGTATTAGACAGTAAAGGATTTACAAACATTGACGGTACTCAATTAACTGGTGTTTCACCAATTTGGCCAGCCAATGAAATTGGTTTAGATAGTTTGAATGATGGGTATCAAGAGATTATCAGTGATTTACAACAAGCAACTAATAAAGTAGTTCAAGCCGCAAAGATTAACGGCTTATCAATTTAAGGATAAAAGGGAGATTTAGACATGACAACTGGAGTAAACAAGGAACAAAGAGAACAAAACCAATTAGCATTAATTGAGTTAATGAAATCAGAGGAATTGTTAGAAACACTGATTAATTCAAGAGCATTCAAGACTAATTTACATTTGTTAGTGAACCAAACACGCCAGCCACAATTAGATGCTCAAGCTGATTTATTATTTGAAACACTTGGACGGTTTAAAACTCAACGCCAAGAGATTGCTCAAATTGTTGAACGCTTAAAGAGTGAGGATAAAGATTTATCTTGGTTGATGACATTTGCTCAAAGACAATCACGAGTGAATTATTTCAATAAACTATCTAAACAGCAAGAAAATGAAATGAATATTGATGATGTGATTAGTGAAGATCAATTTATTGTTGATTCAGGTGTTGATCTTAGTGAATTAAACCGAGCAATCGGTTTGGTTAAAGATGTATTCAAGACTAATTCAGCAGATTTTATTATCAGTGTTTTAGAAAATGGTGAAACTGAAACACGTGAGAAATTGGGATTAAATCAACAACAGTTTAAGACAAAAATGTACTCCATCACAAAACGAACAGCAAAAAGAAATCGTTTAAAGATTGATAAAGGTATTGTTGAAGCTGAATTAAACAAGATTAATCATCAGATTGAGTTGTTAGATAAGGTGATTCATGTTGTTGAAGATGATGGTGATTTAGATGAAATCAATTCAGTTATCAGTGAAGATGTTTATTTTTTCGATGAATTAATCTTTATGGCAAAGGTTCACAAACCAGTAGCAATGATGAAACAATTCACGAGTGTTGAGTTAAAGGATCAATATTTGTTTATCAATCGGGTATATGACTTAAAAAACGAATTACAAAAAAGGGCAACAAAACTATTAAACAAATAAACGAGGTAAGAGCCACACAGAAAGTAAGGCTTTTTTATTTACGCAAAATTTAAGGAGAAAATATTATGGCAGGTAAAAATAAGGCACAACGAGCATTAAATAAACAACGATTAAATGAGTTAGAACACACACCAGCATTACTTGAAGCAATCGTAAATCACAAGAGTTTTGAGATCTATTCAAATCAATTACATGCTAATTTACGGAAACGCAATTTCGGAATGTACGTTGAAAAACATTATTATGACGGTGATTTATTATTCAGCACTTTGAATCAGCTCAAGGGGTTAGATATGCCGATTGATGAAATGATTGAATTATTTAGAGCAGATGATAAGGATATGGGGTGGAAAATCTATTGGGGTATGAAGAGATTTTTCTATGATTATGTAAACAATAAGAACAATTTCACCAGTGAATGGGATCCAGTATTTGATGACACACCAGATGAGGGTGCAGAAGGTATGAATGTTAAATTGATTGATGAAGCAGTTGATTTGATTGAAAATATAATGAATCAAGGTAAAGGACGTGATGAATTAATTGAGACATTAAAACATGGTAGCACCATGAGTAATTTAGCTTTTACTCAAAAATTAACGCAGTTACGCAAGAATGATAAATTCACTACCATGATTAATCAGCGTAAAACTAAATCACTGGTTGAACAGTTTGAGTTGATTAATTCAATCATTGAATTGGTTGAAGATGAAGATAGTGATTTGAGAAAAGTCTCAACTATCATGAAGCAAGCACCAGATTATTTTGAAGAATTAATTTATAAATCACGTGCTAAATATGTGATTACATTATTCAATAATTTTGCTGGAGCTGATGCTAGAGGTTCAATTGGGTTATTAGACCAATACAAATTGATTAATACACTATACATCGAGCGTGAACGATTGGTTAAGGTATTAGGTTTTAATCCAAATGTAACAGCGTATGTTGAACCACCAATGACACTAAATGAAGCTATTAAGAGTTATGTTAAGCATGGATATACTAATAACACTGGTAGTAAATTGAGCAAACTCAAGACACGAGAAGAGCGTGAACAGTTATTGAGTGATGTTGATTTACTAAGTGATGAAGAGTTTAAGAATCGCTATGGATTAGTACGTAAGGGATTGAACAAGGCGATTAAATTCGTTATGAATAAATGATTGAGTCACACCAGTTATTGGTGTGACTTTTTTGTTATGTGAAAGGTGTATAAGATGTATAGATTTAAGGGAGGATTTATATATGCCGAGAGTAAAGTATTGTAATCACAAAGGGTGTCAGGTGTTAGTTCCAGCTAGTGAAAGATGGTGTGATAAGCACAAACCTAAGTTTGATGTTAAGAAAGTTATTGGTGATGAAAGAGCTCAAGCGGTTTATAAAAGAATGGCGAACAAAGAATATAACGAGAATAAGCGGGATCAAGATGCTAACAAGTTTTATAATTCGAGTTCGTGGAGGCAGATTAGGGGTTATGTTGTAGCCAGAGATATGAACACTTGTCAGGTATGTGGGAATGTAAACACAAACAGAAAGATTGTTGACCACATTCATAGACTCAAGAGTTCAGGTGATGAACGTTTGGACACTAACAACTTATGGACGTTGTGTTATAAGTGCCACGACATTAAGACCACACAAGAACAACAGATTGAACAGCGTTCAGATGGTGAAAATGTTTTAAAGAATGCGACCAAAGATTGGTGGAAGTTCAATATTCAACACGAGATTGACCGTAGAAAACACACATCACAGAATCGATTTTAAGGGCATTTTAAGCGTGTTTGAGAGCGTTTAGATTTTTGTGGAATAGTTGTCAGAAATCGCTTTAGAATGGATTATACCCCCGCTAGTATGCCAGTAAGGATAGCGGTTGTACACAATCGTCAAAGTTTTTTTGCGGTGCAAATTAAAAAAGTTTTTTAAAAGGGGTGGGTCAGCTCACCTTATACATAATAAATCACAAATCGAAAGGATAATATAAAAATTATGAGTAAAGTAATGAAATTAACGACTGATGAAACCAGCCGAGCAGACCAACGAGAACGAACCAGCGAGTTAATCGCACAAACTGAAAACATGGCAAATTTATCAACTAAAGCACCCGATAATTTATCAGGTATCGCAAAAGATTGTTGGGAAAAATTAGTTCCAATGTTGAACCAATCAGGGTTTGTTAAAGCGTTAGATAGTTCATTGATTGAATTATTTTGTATTAACGTAGAAATGTATAAATTGGCTTATGAATCAATCAAAACTGATGGTATTCAACAAGCCGTTTACACCGACAAAACATCACCCACAACTGGTGAAGTCGTTTCATCACAATTTCAAGGTTTCAAACGCAATCCAGCAACTCAAATTATTGATTCAGCAACGGCTAAGATTAATTCATTAAGTGGTTTATTAGGACTCACACCACAATCAAGAGCAAGTTTATTGGCTCAAGTTGGTAATAGTGAACCAGAACAATCATTGGCTGATTTATTGAATGCCCCAGATGAATTAGAAACCGAGGAATTTTAATGATTGAAAAAATTGATTTCACAAAAAAAGATACCAATGTAATTGATACCTATCAACGATTAAAAGCACAAGGTGCATTTGATGATGTGATTGCTAAATATCGAGATCCAGCCACACGTTATTCGGTTATGATACTTGAGGAAAAAGTTCAATCAAGTTATATGATTAAATTGGATTCGTTCCGCCACTTACAGGACTTACGGCGGATTGATGAAGATGATGAATTTGAATATACATACTCACTTGATGAAGTTAGAAAGATTATTAATTTTTCTAAGCTAGTACCCGATGTAAGCATTGGTTCACCATTGCCACTTATGTTATGGCAACAATCGTTTTTAGCTAAGTGTTTTGGTTGGAGAGATAAAAAAGGTGAGAAACGTTATACAAAAGTAATGCTTAGTATTGCACGTACAAATGGGAAAACTTACTTGAGTAATATCATTAACGCTTATTCATTCATAGTTGAAGCTGATGGATTGTTTAACCAAGATTTGGCGTATGTGGCAAATACAAACACACAAGCGAAAAAAGGTTTTAGTTATATCAGAACAACGTTCATGGCATTAGCTGAAATACCAGCTTTTAAAAAGTTGTTTAAAGAAAGACAAATAGACATTTTAGATGACAAAATCATTGAACGAAAAGCACAAAACAAATTGATGCGTATGAGTCAGGAAGCAGGACGATTTGATGCGTTTCACTTTATCGCCGTAACGGCTGATGAAGTTGGTGATAATAAGAATATGGGTAAGATTAAAACCAATAATGGACAAATCACGAGTGGACAAGTTCAAACGGCGAACCATCAATATTTACAAATATCAACGGCGTACCCGAGCTCAAATAGTTATATGTATGCTGATGAACAAATGATGAAAATTGCAATGCAAAAAGATTACTCACGTGATTTAGATAATTATTTAATGACTGTCTATGAACAAGATTCACTTGATGAAACACAAGATCCAGATAGTTGGATTAAATCAAACCCAATTCTAGGACTTGAAGAAAAACGTGAACAAATGATTAAATCACTAATCAGCGAACGTGACAACAAGATGGCTGATGGTTCAATCACAGAATTTCAAAATAAAAATCTAAACATGTGGCTTCAAGTAGCTGAAAATAAATATCTTGATTTAGAAGATATTCAATCATCGGTAGTTGATACACCACCAATTGATATTGTTGGACGTGAATGTTTTGTTGGTTTTGATAAAGCAAAAATGGGTGATACATCAGCAATTGTCTTTGCATTCCCTTATAAAGAAAACAATAAAGACATGTGGTATTTGTATGAACATTCATGGATTCCACTTGCTCAATCACAAAATAATATCGCTTTAAAGATGAAGCAGGATAATGTTAATTATCTTGAAGCCGAGGAACAAGGATTTGCAACAATTGCCAGAAATGAATATGGATATATCAATGATGATGAAATTTTTGAGTGGTTTATGGAATTTGTTGAGAACAATCAGTTAGATATAAAATTCTTTAATTATGATGCTTATTCTGCCGAGATGTTTATTCAAAAGTTGGATAATTTAACTGATTTAAATCTAATGCCAGTGCGACAAGGTACTAAATCACTTGATAAACCAACTGATTTTTTCCGCCAGTTGATGCACACAAAGAGTATTAAGTTCTTAAATGATGAAATGATGATTCATTCACTAAAAAATGCAATTCTTTTGTTTGATAACAACGGAATAAAGATTGATAAAGATCACGCTAACACCAAGATTGATATTGTCGATTCAATAATTGATATTTTTTATTCCGCTATTTACTATGCCAGCGGTATTAAAGTTGAAAACAAGAAAGAAAAAGAATCACCATTCAGTGGTATGAGTAGTGAACAAATCAATGATTATTTCACTAATGATTTTAGTTTTTAAAAATGCAACACCAAACATGTATAAGATTGGTACTAATAAGTACGAGTTTTAAATTTCAAATCTTCCATTGGTTCAAAATTTAAAATCAATTTTCTTTTGTTCAAGCATTGTTTTAAATCTTCCTTTCAATAAATCACGAAAAGCCTATGAACATTGTTTCATGGGCTTTTTGTGTACCACAAATTAATCAATTTTTGCAACTAAAAACATGTATAAGAAGTATGAAAAAGTTACGAAAGGAGGACTTAAATTGAACAAATTAGACATTTTAAACAAACAAATTTTATCAATTTTACCAATGATTTTGTTCCTAGCTGGTTTGGTTGCGTTAGTCGTTGCTGGTTGGTTATTTAACACAATTATTGGACTGATTGTTTTAGGTATTTGCTTAATCTTTGTTGGTTACATCGTTAGTCCACAAGGTGGGGTTAAATGATTAATCCATTTACTAAGTTTACACGTAGCCAATATTTACCAAGTGGAAATTCAAGTGTTCCATTCATGATTTCAAACGGTGTGTTAATGCCAAACGGTGATTGGACTAATGCATCAAGTGCTTTACAAAATAGTGATGTTTATTCGATTATTTCGAAAATTTCAGGTGATATTTCACTTATGAAATTCAAGACTAATGAACCATTTTTATCAGTCTTAAATAAGCCAAGCAAAATGATTTCTTCATTTAACTTTTGGCAATCAGTAGTTGCTCAAATGTTGTTAAGCGGTAATTCATATGTGGTGATTAACAAAGATTCAAAAGGTGTGATTACTAACTTAGAGCTAGTACCGACTCAAAATGTGAACGTAGTTTTGGCTGATAATTCAGCAGATATTACTTACAAAGTTAATTACACAGATGGACGACCACAAACCATTTACACCAGTGATGAAATGTTGCATTTCCGTTGCTTTGCTAGTGGTGTTGGAACGGATAGCCAATGGGTTGGTGTTAGTCCGTTAATGAGTTTGGTTAATGACTTAAACATTTCTGATTACAGTAAAAAGTTATCACTTTCAACATTAAAAAATGCAATCAATCCAAGTGCCATCATTACAGTTCCCGATGCAATTTTGAGTGCTGAAAATAAAAACAACATTAGAAACGCATATGAAGCACAAATGACAGGTGACAACACAGGTAAAGCGTTGATCCTTGACCAAAGTGCCAAGTTAAGCACCGTTTCAATTGATTCAAATATTGCTAATTTCCTAAACAACGCTGATTTTTCACGTGACCAAGTAGCAAAAGCATTTGGGGTTTCATCGAGTTATCTCAATGGTAATGGTGATGCTCAATCAAGTTTAGACATGGCACAAAACATGTACTTTACGAGCTTACAAACCTATATGGCAAGTATTACATCAGAACTTGAATCAAAGTTAGGTGTGCCAGTTGGATTATCAATTGAAACCTTAGTTGATCCCACGAACCAATCGCTATTCAACAACTTGATTAAGTTAAGCACTGGTTCAAATCCAGTGTTCACATCAGAACAAACACAACAAATTCTTACAGAAAAAGGACTTATTTAATATGGCAGATATTCGCACAATGCCAATTAATGTTGAAGCAACACGTGATTCAACGACAAATGAGATGAAAGTACAAGGGTATGCACTTGAATTTAACAAGCCATCACAACCTTTACCATTCATTGAATACATCGAGCCACAAGCACTTGATGATGTTGATTTATCAGATGTGTTGTTGTTATTCGGACATGAGTACAACTCAATACTAGCTAAAACAACGGCAGGAACATTGAGTTTAAAGGTTGATGAAAATGGTTTGTGGTTTAGTGCCACATTGCCAGATACCAGCTTAGGACATGACACGTACAACAACATTTTGAACGGCAATTTAAGTGGTATGAGTTTTGGATTCAACATCGCTGATGATGATTGGACAGTTGATTCAGACACGAACAACACAATTCATATCATCAAAAAAATTGAAAGTATTAGTGAAATTAGTGTGACACCAATTCCCGCTTACACAGAAACGAGTATTGAAGTTACACGTTCACTTGAAAAATTTAAAAAACAATCAAAAAGGAGCAATCAACAAATGAGTAATGAAGATTTAATTTCAGCTTTGACCGCTTTGTTATCACAACAACAAGCACCAGTTGAAGATGAACCAGTTGATGAAATTGACGTTGACGAAACACCAATTGAACCAGCAGATGAAACACCAGTTGATGATGAATCAGTTGAACCAACTGATGAACCAGCTGATAAAGAACCAGAACCAGCTAAGGACACAACACGAGATACTGAATCAGAAGTTAAACCACAACCTAAAAAAGAAAATAAACGTTCAAAGGAGAACAAAATGGCAACAGTAATTTCAGAACCACAAATCAGTGAAGAAGTTCGTTCTTTCAAATCATTCTTAAAAGGTGAAAAGCGTGATGCTGGTTCAGCATTCACAACCGTAGACGGTGGGGCAATCATTCCTAGTGAAGTATTGGCCGCTTATAAAGCACCAGCAAATGCTAACTTGCTTTCAAGTTTGGTAAACCGTATTCAAGTTACCGCACCAACTGGTAAGTTGCCAGTATTGGCTAAAGCATCAGCACGCTTGGTATCAGCTCAAGAAGGAATTGATAACCCAGCAATCGCTAAGGCTCAACTTTCAGCAGTCAACTATGACGTTACAACATACCGTGGACAATTACCAATCACCCTTGAAATGGCTGATGATTATGAAGGTATCACTGCATTGTTGGCTCAATACGTGCAAGATGTTGTAGCACAAACTGAACAATACGGTATCGGTTCAGTGTTGCAAAAGGCAACCCCAGTTTCAGCAACATCAGTTGATGACATTAAGCAAGCATTCAACACTGGTTTGAGTAATTACACTGATAAATCATTTGTTGTAACTGAATCATTCTACAACGCCATTGATACCGCTAAGGACGCTCAAGGACGTTACTTATTGCAAGATTCAATCGCATCAGTTAGTGGTAAGGTTTTACTTGGCGCTCCACTTGTAGTTGTTGAAGATGATGTACTTGGTGGCGGTTCTAAAGCGTTCATCGGTTCAGTTAAATCATTCGCACTTGAAGCCGTTAAGGATAATGTTTCAGTTCAATGGCAACGTAATGAAGACTTTACCACTAACTTGGGTGCGGCTTTACGTGCTGATTTCAAAGTTGCTGATAAAGCCGCTGGTAAGTTCATCACATTTGCACCAGTTCAAGCCCCAGCAGGCAAGTAATTAGATAAGGAGGTTGTAGATGAAACCAGAAGATTTAATTGCTGAATTAAACCTTGATGAATCAGATGAGACAACTCAACTGATTACCAATTTGATTGAAACATCAAAGGTTATTGTAAGCCAAGCGGTTAATTCAAAGGTTGATCAAACAATCTTTGAGGCTGATTTAGTTTATCAACGTGCGATTATGACGCTTGCAACTCAAATGTTTTATGACCGTACACTTGATGGTGGCTTATCGCTTGGATTAAAAATGTTGATTGAAAATTTACAAGGAAAGTTTATTGGTGGCGTAAATGAACTCACTAAATAAAGCTTTTCCAGCGTGGAAATTCAATAAGGTTGCTGATTTTGGACAGATGAAAAGTGTCTATAACCCCAACAACGGTAGCAGGGTTACAAAGTTTGTAAAAGATTTCAGTTTACATTACATGATTAAAAATCGAACTTTAAACCAACAATACCAAACGTTGGGAACGACATTTGAAAATACAATCACCATGATTGTTGCTCACTCAAATAAGTTGACTGAAAACCAACTGGTTCAAATCAACGGTTTGACATATAAAATCATCAATTTAAGCGTGGACGATAGCTCACAATTTAACCGCTATGATTATTTAACACTTTCAGCAACCACTAAGGGGGTTTAGTTATGCGAGCAACAATTGAATTGCAAAACAATTTAGCTAAATTTCCAATGGCTGATTTAATCACTAATATTTACGCTGATAGCGTACCACCAGATGAAAATGATGGTGCTGAATCAACAGATTTAGTGATTACTGAAAGTTTAAATACACCATCAACATTTGGGAACAACACATTCAATCAACTTGATCAAACCTTACAAGTTGCAATCTATTATTCAATTGACTTTGAACAAGATTCACAAATCTTTGAGATTAGTTTGTATAAGTTCTTAGAAACGATTGGTTGGCGGATTAAGAATGTTCAAGGAACTTACTTTGATGAATTAACATCACAACCAGTCAGAGTATTCCAAGTGCAAAGATTAGTTGGGTTTGAGGTTTAGCTTATGGCAGATTTTTATGACCAGCTCAATGATTGGGCTGAAAGCCTTGATGATTTAGTTGATTTAAGTGCCGATGAAAGAGCTCAAATCACTAAAGCGGGAGCTGAGGCTTATCAAGATGGTTTAACTCAAATCACTAAAGAGAAACACTTTCAGGCTAAAGAGGGAACGATTAAAAACTCAAAAGGTGAGGTAATCGGACACTTAGCAGATAGCGTTATCTTGAGTAATAAGAATATTGACAATATTAAAAACGGTGATTCAACAGTTGGGTTCAATAAACAACACGCAAGAATTGCACGATTACTCAATAATGGTTGGCGTTATGAGTCAAAGGGAAAAATTATGACACGAGTTGGTGATTCGTTTATCACTAACTCAAGAGAACAATTAAATGATCAAATTGCGGAAGCTGAAATGGCGAAAGCAAAAGAAATTTTAGATAACAAATAAATAAAAGAATAGAGGAATATTCACATGGCAAAAGGTGGATTAACAGGGTTATCAGGTGCGAAGCTTGCTTTGCTTGATGACAACGGAGCAATTATTAAAGGCTCAATGGGTATCGGTGATGCAACAGGTGTTTACACCGTTACTGCCCAAAATGATTTGGGTATGGCAAGTGCTAACTTAACTGGTTTAGCACCAACATTAACAGCAATTTATGGTAACAACGTAAAGACCGATGTTTCAGTCGGGAAAGCACAACCATCAGTTGCATTAGTAATCAACGCACTTGATATTGATACAAAATATCGTGTATTGGGGTACGAAAAGGACACAACCACTGGTGGTTATACACCAACTGGTAAGGCTTCAAAGGTTGCTTTGTTGCTACAAACTAACTTATTGAACGGTGATTCAGTATACTTTGGTTTCCAAAACGGTACTTTGGTTGAAGGTGCTGGTGTGAACATGGCTACCGACACACAAAACGAAACACGACAAACCGACCAAATGACATATTCACCTAACGCAACGGACAAGATGCCAGTTGGTTACAAGGTGTATGTTTCATCAGCCACTGGTTTTTCTGAATCAGCAATGATGGCAGAAGTATTTGGTGCAACCGCACCAGCACAACAAGCATCATAAAAAAACAAGCTAAATAGTTTAAATAGGTAGAACAATCAAGCAATGAAAAAGAACGTTGTCAAACGGATAACAACACAAACTTTGCTGATAAATGTTGGGTGCAAATCTCAACTTTAGCTATATCAAAAAATCAAAAAAATTAGAACACAAGGAGCAACACAAAATGACAGTTAAAATTGATGCAAAAGTTTTAGGAATTGCACGAAAGATTGAAGTAAAAGAAACATCACGTAATATTCAACGTGCAATGTTAGTACAAAAAGATTTAGTTAATGTTGAATATCAATCAGCATTACTTGCTGATAAAGGTGATGCAGCCACATTTGAGGAACAATCAAACATTATTGATGTTAATTTTCAATTGTTGGACACAATCAATGAATTTGTGATTAAAGCTTTACGCTTAAACGACAAGCAAGCTGAAAAATTGGTTGAAGATACTGAAACTGATGAAGCAATGGCCTTAGCT
The DNA here is from genome assembly GCF_012396505.1 of Periweissella fabalis. Taxonomy (GTDB): domain Bacteria; phylum Bacillota; class Bacilli; order Lactobacillales; family Lactobacillaceae; genus Periweissella; species Periweissella fabalis. The sequence continues at coordinate 23,778 of NZ_JAAXPN010000012.1, forward strand.
ATGGAAATTATTTCAGGATTGCTACACATTGAACCCGCAGATGGTGATGAGGTTGCTGATAAGTCTTTAACGGTTTAAGAACTCACCTTGCTCAATTGGACAACATGTTAGAGGATATGAACCTATCAGCACAACACGCTTTGGTAGATTTACACATTTTGCCATCGGATTATGATGAACAAGATTACTACCGTTTACAAGAAGTGATGGGAGCTAGAGAAGTTGAAGATCGCCCTATGAACATGCAAGCTAAATCAGCTGATGAGTTCTTATCAAACTTAGGATTATAGATAAAAAAATAAAAAAGCCTTAGACCTTGCCTCTTGAGGTTAAGGCTTTTTTTAATAGAAAGGATAAAAATAATGGCAGATAAAAAAATTGTTGCTGAAATGGCGACACAATTTTCCGTTGATAGTACCAAAGCGGTTGAATCAATCAAAGATTTAAAATCTCAAGTCAATGGCTTGGGTAAAGAATGGAAAATCCAAGAAACACAACTCAAATCAGCTGGTGATGCTATGGGAGCAACACAAGCACGAGTTGATGGATTAACCCGACAATATGAAACCAACGGCAGAGCGATTGACAAAATCAAAGCTGATATGTCAGGGCTTAATAGAGAGGTTGCTAGTGAACGTGATGAATACAATAAACTATCACAACAATTGTTGAGAGCTGAAACACAACAAAACAGTTTAAATTCACAACTTAATAGAGCTGAGAGTACCCTAAAAGGTTATAAAGACGGTACTATTCAGCTGAATAAAGAACTCAAGGAACAAAATAGCCTAACTCAGGCTACCATTGAGCGATTACAAGCTGAAGGTAGAGAAACTGAAGCTAATTCGGTCAAATTAAAGAGCTTAACAGCTAATAAAGAGCGTTATAACCAGTTATTGACTGCTGAAAAGGCTAAACTTGATGACATTGGTGCAAAGCTTGGTACTAACTCAAGTGAATATACTAAACAGGCTACCTATGTGGAACGTTTAGGTACTAAGTTAGCTAAAACTAACCACGAAATGGCAGAGTTAGGTAATGCTAAACCAAACTTATCAGGATTGTCTGCTTTAAGCGAAAAGTTAGATAGTATATCAGATAAAGCTAAGCATACTCAAGTATCAATGGGTAAGTTGTTTGTAGCCAATTTAGCTTCTAACGTAGCCTTTACTGCATTAGACAGATTACGAGATAAGATTAGCGACAATTTGCACGAGGCGGTTGAGTATAACAAAGAGCAACAAGTTATGGGTGCAACTTGGCTAACGCTTACGGGTAATGCTTCCAAAGGTAAAGATATGGTTAATTCAATTAACCAAATATCAACTGCTTTCGGTCAAACTAATGAGTTAACTAATGAACTTGAACAACAGTTTTACCACGTATTTAACCAAAAAGGTCCAACTGATGAATTAACTAAATCAGTTTTAACACTGGCTGATACGTTGGGTATGAGTGCTGATGACACTAAGCGATTGGGATTAAACTTCACTCACATGATGAGTTCATCTAAGCTACAACTTGGTGACTTCAATATGATTACTGACCAATTGCCTATGTACGGTGAGAAGTTGCTTGAGTTTGAACGACAAGCGCAACACAACACTCAATTAACAATGGGTGAACTTCGTAAGCAGATGTCTGCGGGTAAGATTAGTGCTGATGATGCCACTAAAGTCATGAATGAACTTGGTGCTAAATACAAAGATGCGTCTGAAAACATGATGAACACTGCTTCGGGTATGGAACGTGTTATATCTGCACGTTCAAAAGCCTTAACTGGTGCATTAATTGAGCCAATCATGAATGCTAAAAATCCTATTTTTGGCGCAGTTTCAAAGTGGGTATCTGACAATCGGACTGAAGCTGAATTTAACAAACTTGGCCACGCTATTAATAATTCATTCAACACGATTACTGAAGCTTTCGGTAAGGAATTTAAAGCTAAGAGTTTTACCGAAGGTGCTGACCAATTTATTATTACAGTCACTAAAGACATTACTAAGTTTGGTGATTACATTGCAGGCCACTCTACCGAAATAACTAATTTCTTCAAGATGGTCAAAGACTTAGGTGGTGCAGGGTTTGGTACTCTAAGCACTAGCTTAAAAATAGCTTTACCTTTACTGGAAGGACTTGGTAAGTTTGCTAGTGATAATCCGGGCAAGTTTAAAGTCATGGTTGGTTCAATTGTGGCTATGGACTTAGCATTTAAAGGTTTTGTTGGAACTGTTAAGCTAATAAATACAACATTAGGTGCATTCAGCGCAGTCAAAGACGGTATTAAGTGGGCATCTAACGTATTTGGGATTAAAGCTGAAACTACAGCACTAAAAGAACAGAACAAGGTGTTGCTTGAAAATTCAGCCCTCTCATCTGTGGGTGGTAGCGGTTCAATTAGTTCTGTTGAAAAAGGTGCAGTTACCACAGTTGAAAAAGAAGCTGGAAAATTAGGTAAGTTAAAAGGGTTAACTGGTGCTGGTAAGGGATTAGTTGCAGGAACTGGTGTATTAAGTGTAATAGGTGCTTCAACTGATTTAATCGGTATTAATTCTAAAAATGCTGGTGGTAAGGTTGGTGCGTTCGGGGGTAACTTAGCCGGTGGTGCATTAGGTGCAACAATTGGTACAGCTATCCTACCAGGTATTGGTACAGCCATTGGGGCAGGTATTGGTTCAATTGGTGGTGATAAGATTGGTGCACTTCTTGGAAAAAGTATTCAAAAAGGCCTATCTAAGACCAAACTAAAAGTTCCTGAAATCAATACTAAAGACGCCTACGACAAGTTAAATGCTACTGCTAAAAAGTATTATAGTGATAAACAAAAGCAAGACACTGCTGACATTAAGCTGTTATACAAGAATGGTATGTTAACACGTGCTGAATACGAACGTAGATTAACAGAAATTCAAAAAGAAGGTGCTAAAGCCAACAGGATTGAAAAACTTAGTCAATCAGATAGAAACGCATTAACTAAATACTATGCTCAACAACGTTCTAAGATTGAGTCTGATGCTAGCAAGAAAAAAGAATCAGATGCCACTAAATGGAACAAGAAAATTAACGATGACATAGCTAAGTATGGTGCATACTCTACCCAAGTGGAAAAAGACGTAAAAAAGAAACAGCAGGCTTTAGCTGATGATGACCGCAAAAAGAAAGCTACGATTAATAAACTAACACTTAAAGATGCCACCACAACAACGATTGATGAAGCTAAACTGCATACAACTTTAGCAGGTAAGATTCAACTCGCTTCCAACGAACAAGTTAAAATCTTAACTCGTTTAACTAACCAAAAGGGTAAATTAAGCAACAAGCAACTTCAAAACGCTGTTAATGATTCGCAAAAAGAATATAAAGAAACTGTTGCTTTAGCTGATAAAAAACGAGATGGAATTTTTAAAGCTACATATAAGCAATATACGCAAGTGACAAATGCTACTGAACGACAACGCAAAGATGTTATAGCTAGTGCTAATCAACAATACAAAGATACAGTTGCAGCTGCAAACGAGCAGTATAAAGGTAATTCAAAATGGGCTGAAACTCAACGTCAAACTATCATTAGTAAAGCCAAGGACCAAAAGGACCAAACAACTAAACACGCTTGGGATCAATATAATTCAGTCGTTGATAAAGCTAGAAAGCAACAAAATGATGCAGATGACTCTGCTAGAAACCAACATGATACAACTATTAAACACGCTAAAGACCAAAAGGAACAAATTGTTGAACAAGCTAGACAACAATCTAAAGGTGTGGTCTCACATGCAGTGACACAAGCCAACAGTTCGATGAAAGCATCATCTAACCAAGGTAAGGGACTACAAGGCATTTGGGACAGTATCGTTCATTTTTTCAATGGCTTAACTAAACCATTTGGCGTTAAGTCAGTTAGTCCAGCACATGGTGCATATACGTACAGTCCAATGGATATGCCAGCTTTTGCCACCGGTACTAATTTCAGCAAAGCTAGTCACGCATTAGTGGGTGAAGCTGGTATTGAAGCTAGATACCAAACATACTCGGGCAAAGTTGACTTCTTAGGTACGAACGGTGCTGAAATTGTTAAACTTAACCAAGGCGATAGGATTTTAAATGCACAAGATACAGCTAAGCTATTTAAAGGTGGTTTAGGTAAGACATTACCCGGGTATGCTAAGGGTAACACTGACTTGTCAATGTTCATTAATAGTGTAACTAGGGGCACTTCTAACGTCTGGGAAAACATTTCAGAAAGTGCTGAAAGCGCACTGGAAAAATTAACAAATCCAATTAAAACCCTTAAATCAATAGCTGGTAAGGCATTTGATATTAACTCTATTGCTGAAGTTGGTAACCTAGGGCATGGTATTTCAAAGGGAATGCTAGATACTGGTATTAGTGGAATTGGTAAGTTCCTAAATACGTTAGTTAAATCTGTTGCTGATTTTGGTGAAGCGAATGTTGGTAACCCTGGTGGAGCTGGTGTGCAACGCTGGAAACCTTATGTCAAACGTGCATTGCATGCTTTAAACTTATCAACATCAGGTGCAATGGTAGCCCGTGTGCTCCGTCAGATTGCTACCGAATCAGGTGGTAACCCAACAGTTCGCCAAAAAGTTAACGACATTAATATGCGTTTGGGTATACCTGCCCAAGGACTTATGCAAGTTATCCCGCCAACATTTAGAGCGTTTGCTTTACCAGGACACGGCAATATCTTAAATGGATATGATAATATCCTTGCTGGTCTTAATTATGCTAAACACCGTTATGGTAGTGGTTTAGGCGCTTTAGGTCAAGGTCATGGCTATGCTAATGGTGGTTTAATAACACAACATCAGTTAGCTGAAATCGGTGAGGGAAACCAACCAGAAATGATTATTCCACTAAGTAAGATGAAAAATACAAGAGCAATTCAATTGCTTCAACAAGCAGTGTCAACGATTGCCAAAAATAATGGTGTTAGTGAACAACATAACCATTATGAATCAAACAATGATGATGTGGTTGATGCAGTTAATAAACTATCAGGTATCTTGATGGCAATCTTAAGCGTTAATAAACAACAATTATCACAAGGTAATAAGCCACAAGGTATGAACCTAAATGACTTAATGAATCAAATGGGTAACGCTCAATCTATGTATAATTACCAAAGTTTATAAAGGGGTGAACACATAATGAACTTAATTGAACGTATACTCACTGATGCTGGTATGTTGATTGGTGTGATTGCTGGTTTGTATGCTTTTTGGAGATTTTTGTTTAAAGCAAGCTTTAATGATGCTATTAACGCATTCACAACACCAATCATGACATCAGTTGATAGATTAACTGATAAGATTGAAGTGTTGAACAATAGACTTGATCAACTTGATCCAACGGTTGAAAGGGTTGAAAGTTTAGAAACACAAGTTGAAAGTTTAGATAAACAATCAGCTTTACATGAACAACGACTTCAACAACTTGAAAACCGTAAGAAATAGCAATAATTACACGTGAAACAACGGATAAAATGTGAATTTTATCAAGCCCGAAATGGCTTAAAACTATCTAATTTTTTTGATTTTAGGCTTGAGAGCAATCTCAAGTCTTTTTTGTCTTTTTATTATGCAATTATAAAAAATAGTGATAAAATTAAAATTATCATAATTTAATTAAGGAGATTTAAAATGGCAAAGAAAATCAAAGATTCTGATGGTAATGTATACGTTCAAAAGAACCCTTTTTATAAGCGTGGTTGGTTTTGGACATTAATTGCTGTTGTTGTATTATTGACTGTTATGATATCAGCAATAGGCGGTTCATCAAATGATAACGACAATAGCGCTCAAGCAGTTAGTTCTTCATCTACTGATAAATCATCTGTAAGTTCATCAACCCAGCAAGAAAAGACAACTTTTAAAGTTGGTGAAACTGTTGACTATAAAGGCGCAGACTTTAAGGTAACCGAGGTTAGTTATCCAACTGGTGAAGACTTTGAACAACCAGATCAAGGTAAGCAATACATTGTATTTAAAGTTACTATTACTAATAAATCAGATGAAAAACTTGATTACAATCCATATTATTTCAAGATTAACGATAAAGGTAATCAAGTAGATGCAAATAATACACCAACAGATATTAAAACACTTGATTCAGGAACATTAACTAAAGGTGGTTCAGTAACAGGTTACTTAGGTGGTCAAATAACTAAGGGTGATAAAGTTCAATTGGTTTATTTAGGTGATGGTTTAAGTGATAGTGATAAATTTTCACTTGATATAAATTAGTAAAAAGGCTTGAGAGTAATCCCAGGCCTTTTTTATATCATTTTCACCCAATGGTACTTAGAAAGTTTTGTACATTATGGTATACTTAATCACATATTAATAGGGCTTACTAAGGTAATTCAGTTTGGACTGATTAACCATTTAGGAGGTGATTAGAATGGTGTATTTTGATTGTCTTTTGTGGTGGAAAAGGAAGAATTGAGTTTGTCTGTTTATGAGGCACTCACATTAATGTTAGCATTTGGCAGTTTTATAATTGCATTTGCTGGCTTTATCGTGGGGATCATCATTGCTTTAACTAAAAAGTAATTTTACGCAACAAAAAAACAGCCACCTTAGCTTAGCCGAGCTAGTGACTGTGTTGCGAACAGAAAGTTGTTCAAACTAATTACTTAGTGAACTATTGATATTAAGAACTCGATGTTCCCGCATCGGGTTCTTTTTTGTTGTTTCTTTATGGAATAATTGTAACACTTGTTACTTAACAAACACAAGTATGGATTGTTGTGTTTCAATAATCTATATCTTTAACAGTTTCACGACTGCATTTTCAGCAATTATATCAATACCAATAAAAAAAATCACCACAATTAAGCAGTGATTAAATAGGTGTTTAGTTAAGTTCCCCGAACTTACTAATGATAAGTATACTTTGAGTATTCTTAAAAAGTAAAGATAATTTTTATGGTATTAGAATAAATAATTACAACAAAATAAAAAAACCGACAAAAAATTAATATTTACTTACATATTTATAAAAATAAGAATAAAATATATTTATTCTTATAAATTAATAATAGAGGTGCATTTTATGTATATTGTTTTATTCATTCTAGGTTTTATATTACTTTTGATATTTGTCTTCAAATTAGTTATAGCAAAGCACAAAGCTGAAACCCCATCATTAAAGACATGGCTATTATTTTTAGTTGCAATAATACTAACTGTTCTTGCATTTTTTACCATTCCAGATAAATATAAAATTTCAGATGACAAAGAAACATCAAAAACAACCACATCAGTTACAAAATCAGCTTCATCAAACACAATAGAAAAATTAAAAGGTTCAATCAACGATGCACTACTAAAAAACCTAGAACAAGATCAAGGTTTTGCTACTGGAAAACTCGATGCAAACGGCAACAAACTACCACAAGGACAATCAAGTACACCAAGTGCTTCATTTGCATGGTCACTTGCAGTTAATAAAATGGAATACTATGACGCTGGTGTTAGTGCTGTTAAAGTTTATTTAACACAAGATGCAATAGATAAATTATCAACTCAAGATGTTTATCAAGTAGCAAAATCAGCTCAAGGAATGATTGCATCAACGTTACTATCAGATGTTTCCAACAACGATAAAGAACAAAAATTAATCAATAATCAATTTAATCTCGATGATTCAACCAAACTATTACCTTATGTTTCATTAGCGAATGCAAATGGTGATGAACTTGTTCATACCAGCTTATTCACACACCAATTTAAGCAAAAAGATTTTGACAAATAACTTTAATCGCTAAAAAACCAGAAAATAGAATTATTTATTTTCTGGTTTTTTTTGTATCTATCTTAGTGTTTTTAATAGGTTATTCAGTGTTTAAACTACTATGTATTTTAAATAATTCACAAACTATTAAAAATACAGATGAAAATACTGTCATTAATATTAAAAATCTTAGAGGTTTAAATCCGATAAATAGAAATGAACTATTCACAAAAGTAAAACACCAAAACATTATTTTTCCCATAGATTGATACAGTTCAAATATTTTTTTATTGGATGAAATTACATAAACACCTAACCAAACACAAAATAAAAGTAAAATAAAAGAAACACTAGAGGTTATTTTATTTTTGTTAAAATCATACTTTCCAATAAAATCACGTAACCTATTAAGGTTATACTTTCCAATAAAATCACGTAACCTATTATTCATACTTGTTTTTAGACACTTTAAATATCGTGTAATTATTAAGCGTTTATTACAGCTATCTTCTATATTTTTAAAAAATTTACACATACACATACACCCTTTTAATTAAAAATAAGTTACTTTACATAACATGGTTTATCCTAAGATAGCCACTTAAACCAGCTACATCAACAATCTTAAAACTTTGTGAAATACACCTTTGTGAAAATATCTTTGTTCGATTTTGTTCGTATTAATTTATCAGCTTTTGTATTTC
>NZ_JAAXPN010000013.1 GCF_012396505.1 Periweissella fabalis
TACTCTTCTTTTAAAATTTATGATTCGAATAATAGGTCTATTATACCATTAAACAAAAAAACAGCCCCCGTTATCTAGTGGGTAGATAACGGGGGTTGTTTTCATGCAGTTTGTGAGGGGTGATAATGTAAAAATAACCCCTTAAAAACATTGAAAGAATAGCCCCCAATATCTATAATGTAGATGCTGGGGGCTATTATTGGTTTTTAAACAGCTATAGTCCTTAAACTATTTAGAATCTAGTTAGCCACTCGTTAAACTTTGATTCTAATATTAAGGCGATATCAGGATCCTCTTCCTCCAAAAAGCCATCTAATTTATCAAAAATTCCAAGAACATTATATGCTTTTTTTGTTAAATCGATTTGATCTATGCTTTTTATCATTGAATCTTTTAACCTTGAGGGAATGTTCCTCACATGACTAATCAATGTCATTAACTTTAAAACATCATCTCTTTTTATCTTTTTAGACCATTTAATTTCTTTGACAGCTAATATAGTATCTTTTCGATTTTTCTCAAGATTTTCTAATATCTTCAATTTTTCTTTAATCGTATCTGGATTGTTGCCATGATTAATAGTTGCAAGTTCATCTCTGATTACTGTAACTTTTTTACCGTCTGTATTCTCCACTTTATATACAGCATTAAATTTAGCAGCACCATCACCTAACTCACTATTAGAAATAATTAAACCTGTTGTAACAATTATATCCTTGTCAATTTTCATTCCTGATTTTTCCAGAAATGAAGCATCAAGTGTAGAGTCACTGACGTGCATGCTGTCCAAGTAAAAATCCTTCTTTGTGGTTTTGGAAAGATTATGAATTAGTATAAGTGAGATATACAATATAATTGGATTATCATATGTTTTATAGCGATTTTTAGTAACTACAGACCTTAGAAATTCATGTTCCGTACCATCGTCTTTTGAACTTATGAATCTGAAATTAAAAATTTTATCATTTATATCTTTATCTTTAGATAAATTTGTTAATTCATCGACTAATTCTTTACGCTTATCATTTTTTAACATGAAATCTGAAAATTTGTTTATCTCTAAAAGAAGATCCAATAATTTTTTCTTCGCATCATAGATAGTTTCAACATTCGGAATTAAAGTTGTCTTATCTTCCTCTGAAACTACTGAAAAAACAAGTCTATAATTATTGCTCCCACTGGCAACTCTTTTAAAATCAAGATTTTCTAAATTATTTAAAGATAAATTATAATCGTACTTTTTGTTGTCTATTTCGTTGAATACATTTATTGCGGGTTTAGTCCCACCAATATCTAGATCTTCATTTAAGGGAAATTCTTTTTTTATATCTTCAAGTAATTCATTTTGCTCAGTGACTTGGTCTAATAAACTTAATGTGTCCTCTTTTGAAGCTTTGGGATCATTTTTTGTATAAAGATAATTTTTTTGTTTAAGATATGCCATCTAGATCACTCCTTTAAAAATAATAATACTACTTTTTAGAAATAATACTTACTGATGATGAACTATTTCTACACTTTTAATTTTTGCAAACAAAAAAATAACTCTCATTATTTATTAACGAGAGTTATCCGTTTTAATTTTAAATCAAAGGGTGACTGAATTTAGCTATTGATTCAAAATTTCGTGGGAACCAGTCGCAACCAATAACAAAATCAATTCATCATGATCTAGCTGATAAATAACAATCCAGTTATCATAATTTTTGCCATAGTTTCCATATCTGGCAGGGTGAAATTCACGATAGCCACGCCAATTTCCTTTTAATGTATGATCTTTAATCTGTTTCAAAACTAGTACATCTTGTTCAACAATTGCTTCTAAACAAGGCTTCAAGACAGTTATTGGAAAATGTTTTTTGACTAGTTTTTTTAATTCACGTTCAAAAGATTTGGTCTGTTTAATTTGCATCTAACTTATCGATCCAATCTTCAAAGTCAGTCAATGAACCAATATTTTTGACCTGCCCTGTTTCTGCTTCTTTTTTAGCTGCTAAGGCTTCCGGAGAATCTAAAAAGCTGACTAATCGAACTTCATTATTGGCCGCTTTAACTAGCGATAAGCGAATATACTCAGAAACGGTTAGCCCTTGTTTTGCTAGATTAGCTTTAGCCCGTTCACTAATGTCAGGTGTGACACGAGTTGAAATTGTCTTGTTTTTAATAATAGTATTACTCATTCTAATCTGCCTCCTTTAAGTTTACCATCGTACTACATTATAATATTAGATTTTTAGGTTTTCTGCAACTAAATTAATTTTAAAGTAAAGGAACTAACAGCTTATGCAACAAATTGTCCTACCAATCAAAGATTCGAATGTTCTCAAAGAAGTGCAAGATACGTTACTCCATAATTTCAGAGCTGGTCGGCGTAACTATACAATTTTTCAAGTTGGTAAAGCTACGCTACTAAGAGTCAGTGACGTTATGTGCCTAAAACAAGCAGATATCTTTAATCCGGACGGCTCAATTAAACAAAATGCATTCATTCACGACCGAAAAACCGGCAAGCCTAATACCTTGTACCTTAAACCAGTTCAAGCAGAGCTTTTATTGTATCGTCAATGGTTACTCGATAATCAGCTACAATCTGAATGGCTCTTTCCTTCCATTCAACACCCAGAACGGCATATCACAGAAAAGCAGTTCTATAAAATCATGAGTAAAGTCGGCGATCTTTTAAATATTAATTACCTTGGTACCCACACCATGCGCAAGACTGGAGCTTATCGCGTTTATACGCAATCCAATTACAATATTGGCTTAGTCATGCACTTATTAAATCATTCAAGTGAAGCCATGACTTTAGCTTATTTAGGCTTAGACCAAGCCAGTACCGAAACTATGTTAGATAAAATTGATTTTGGTTAGTTTTATTTGGATTTTTAGTTGTTGCCGAAGGCAACTTCTGAGACAGATTTTAAGCACAAAACCTCCAATAAATTTGGGTGGTGTGTAAGTGCGCATTAAACTCATTTCATTTCGTTTAATGACGCTAAAAAATAGCTAACTTGATCATTGAAATAAAAGGTTTTTTTTAGTTCAATGCGCACTTACACATCAACTAACTTTGACGTGTTTCGATACCCAAAAAATTGTATTAGATTTCGCTGCGCTCAAACAAATCTTTTTAATTGCTTTACACCGTTTTTCTTTCTAATCATAATCTTTGAATAACTAACTATAAAAAGATGCCTTTAATTTAAACCTGAAATAATTAGCTAATGTTAGGAGTAACCCAGATGGACGAAAAGAAAGTATTAAAGCCAATTGATGAAATGCTTGTTGATCCTTGGCAAGTTGATATTCAAGAATTGTTTGAAGCTTTTGTTAATGAACCTGATGAGATCAAAAAGAATTTATATAATTCCTTGTACACTTACATTTTGCAAAAAAGACAAGAAGATATTATTAATCGACCAGGATTTGTAATTTAGCCCTCTAAAAGCTCGCTGAGGGCTTTTTATTTTGTTTTGGCATATTAGCTTAAAACTGCTGAAAATGAAAAATAAAGACCTTAAAAAGGGGTACAATGACCAGAAACGCACAACAGCATTCCGATTAAAAATGTAAACATGGCTAACCTCTTTTTATTTAATTGTTATTGTTATTACTATTGTAGTTATAGTTGTAACTATCTGTGTGTTAACGGGCTTAAAGCTCTTAACACCCGTTGGGCTATTGATTACTTACGCTTGTAAACAGCTGAATTTGATGACGATTTCCCAGTATTCTCAACCTTATTTTGTAAAACTCCGCCTGTCACCGCATTCTTGAAAAGTGTTCCGACTGACAATCGTTCAGATTTCTGGAACTCATTCCAGATCACCCCAGTGAACAAATCTTTAAGGATAAACTCTGTACCAGAGTCAAGGGAATTAACTACGCTAATTGCTTGCTCAAAAATATCCGTTGCTGTGTAATTATTTGGTTGCTGCATGTTAATTTCTCCTTCTAGTTAATAAGTCTATTGTATCTTGATAAAGTAGTGTAGTCAATAATGTTTTTATTTTATTTAAATCACCCGTATAAAGGCATTTTTATAAAAAAAACAATATTCTTATGAACTGTGAATACCACTATTTTTTGAAAAATTAGAAATAAGTGAACGCTGTACCTATCTTCGTATCTGGTTAGACTAAGTTAAGCCTAATCTTTTTAGAACTCGTCATATTAATAAATTAGGCAATTGATAGCCCTAACGGGAGTAATGAGTGCCAGTATGCTCCTGAGTATACAGTTGTCCTAGCCACTTCTCACGAAGCACGACCGTCGAAACAAATCTCGTTGATTCAATACCTTACTACCACAGCTCTGACGTTCCTCTGTGTTACCGTTTCCGATTGATTGTATTGCCTTACACGACTTTACCGTAGAAGCACTGTATGTGCATCTCTCAGTGTTTCGCCACCCTGTCTATCATTGGTTAAGTGATTTCTGTATTTTCGCATATGTATTAACACTTAACTTTTTATATATCTAGATTGGACGTATCAAAGACTGCTTCACGCCCCAAACCCCGCCACGGTAGAATTAATTTGCTCAATTAAATCATTAAAATTCTGTTAACTGATTACATTCTCCTACCAAAGTGCCACCATTTTTTATTTTGCTTTCGGGACACTTCTTTATTATTTTCTACTTTTTTTTCTTTTTGAACAGGTTCTTCTTTTTCGATATCTTTTGCTAGTATATTCAACGACTTTAAATCTTTTATTTCTGCCTTATATTCCTCCAATAATTTCTTGTCCTGCAATGCTAATCGCTGTTGCTGATCTAACAAGTTTTGCATTTGAGATATCTGTGAATCTTTATTTTCTAATTGCCTATCTTTAACAGCCAATTGTTGTTCTAATATTTTTAGTACAGATACTTCATCATCGTTTTTATTACTATCACTGGCAACGTCTAGATTACCATCGTTACCACCAACGTTACTAGCAACTTTGCCATCAGCATTACCACCTGAAAAATGCTGCTTTAAAAGCATATAACCAGCAACTGTTACTACCAACGTTTTCACCCCGTTACTATGTACAGTTTCTACATAGTTTGCTCTAAATTCATCAGTCATTCTTTTTCTAACTGCTTGTTTAGATACATTAAATTCCTCAGCAAGTTCTCGAATTGTTTTTAAATCTTCAGTCATTATCTATATCCTACCTTTTAACGATCGGTAGATACTGTTCAATCGATTTTTTAAGGTACTTAGCAATGTTCTTTTTGGAATAATCATCTTGCTTATCTCTGATATATGCCAAATGCTCTTTAACACCGTTTAGGCCACATAAGTCTTTTAATTCATCATAGAGAGGATAAACATTTTTCTGTAGCCCTGACAAAATAGCCGTATCCGTCAAATCAATGTATGACAACAAGAAATGTTCCATCAACAATTTTGTATATGGACTTTTCATAGCTTCATATACGAGGTCTTTTTCACTTTCTTCTTGCCTCATCTTATCGTCAATATAAGCTGGATCATCTAACTTGTAACTGCTATCATCTGCTACCTGCTTTTTAGTGATATGAAAGACAATACTATCAATACTCCGCCCTTTTTTGAGCTTTTCGTAAGTTACATTGAACGTTGTGTGTCTAGTAATTTCTGACAATGGTTCATTCAGTACTCTTTTTTCAAAATGATCAAATCGTTTATATTCATCAATTGTATCTGTCATTTGACGTAAATCTCGCATACTTATTTCAGGATTACGGTAACTTTCAACGGTTCTGGTGCAAGTATTCTCCGTTTAATCTATTTTGAGTATAATTAGCCTAAAAAGCAAGGTAGCTATTATGAAAAACTATTTTAAAGGGCGGCATTTCCAAAAAGACATTATTTTGGTAGCCGTTGGCTACTATTTTAGATTTTCGTTGAGCTACCGTGATGTGGTTGAAATATTACGTGACCGTGGGATTACTGTTCATCATACAACCATTATGCGCTGGGTTCACCATTACGGACCACTATTCAAATTATTATGGCGGAAACAGCGATGCTCACATAGTCAGAGTTGGCGAGTCGATGAGACTTACATCAAAATCAACGGTCGCTGGTGTTATTTTTATCGAGCTATTGATAGTCATGGACTAACCCTAGATTTTGAACTACGTCAACATCGCGACTATCAGTCCGCTTATCATTTCTTGAGACGCCTATTGACAACCTATGGTTGTCCAAATTGCTTGGTTACTGATCAATATGGTGGAACGTTAAAAGCCATTAAACAAGTGATTAAAGATGGATTATTGGCAACGGAAAATCACCAGTGTTCTAAATATCGTAATAATTTGATTGAACAAGATCATCGGCTAATTAAACATGTCTTAGTAAAATCAAGTGGCTTCCAATCGCTACGAACGGCTTTAAAAACCCTAAGTGGGATTGAAGTCATGCATCAGCTACATAAAAAAAGCCAAAGAGAGCCTAATCTCTTTGGCTTTTCGGCATTCCAATCGTTAAACGAATTATTGGCAAACTAGTATGGTAATGACTGTCAAAATGTGGTAAACCGTTTGCTTTATTATTTTTGCACCAGAACCATCGTGGTATAGGCAGTACGGAGACTTCGATAAAATTTGCTGCGACGTTTAATTGGACGATGATCTTGTTCAATTAGATTATTGAGATACTTAACTGTTCGATGCTCTGTTTTCAAATAGAATCCGTTTTTCTGTAACTTTTTAAATGCACTACCTATAGACGGGGCTTTATCTGTAACGAGAACCTTTGGTTCACCGAATTGTTTCTTTAATCGTTTTAAAAACGCATAAGCTGCTTGTGTATCTCGTTTTTTACGTAACCAAATATCTAAAGTTAGCCCATCTGCATCAATTGCTCGATATAAATAGTGCCACTTTCCTTTGATTTTGATATAAGTTTCGTCCATTTTCTACGAATAAAAGGACTGTCTATTTTTCTTTTTCCAAATTTGATACAGGACTTTTCCGTATTCCTGGACCCAACGGTAAATGGTTGTATGACAGACATTAATACCACGGTCATAAAGAATTTCTTGAGCTTCTCGATAACCTAGATTATATCGAAGATAGTAACCTATAGCGACAATAATTACATCTTTTTGAAATTGTTTGCCTTTAAAGTAATCCATCTTTTTTCCTCCAAGCTATCTTTTAAATCTAGCTTATCCTAAAATGAGGTTATTAGAAAACTTTGCAACAGAACCGTTGATAGTAAAAAATATCTAACTAAAATTAAAATAGCTAAGACTAAAAAAGATATATATTTATATAACAGTACCCGTTTTAAAAAAGTTAATCGAGTTATGATGTTCAAAAAAGGAACTTACTTTAAAATTGTAAAAATTGTTCCAGTAGGAAAAACAACACGCTTATTGACTCAATCAGGCTATTACATCGCAGGTAATAAGTCTTTTATTAAAGCCTATAGATAAACAAAGCCCTCAACCTTAATTGGTTGGGGGCTTTTTTACTTGACCTATCTTAAGTTAATCTTGTTGGTTTGCCTTTGATGGATATTAGTATAATTACTATTGTTATTAATACTAAACTAAAACTTAGTATATTATTTTTTCCAATAAGTGTATAACCACCCACTAAGAATATGCTGCCAATTGGTGCGGCAATTGTCAAACTACTATTCAACACTCCCAAAATGATACTTAACGATGACGAATCAACAGTATTCATTAACATCGTATAAAGTTTGGGATTTATTTTTCCTAGAACATAGGTTATACAGAACAAGAAGACCACTATAAATGCTATATTCAAATTAAGAATCAGAGTTATAAACAACCCTCCGAGCAGTAAAGATACTAATATTAATAGTTTTTTGAAGCTATATTTTTCTAATATATCATGTACAACTACAGAGCCCAAAACATTTCCAATTACAAAAACAATATTAATAAGTAGAATAGTCAATCCGAAATTCAGCGGACTAATACTTGAATTATCTAAAACGTACAAATTTAGAGTACCATCTATACTAGCACCAAGCGCATTTAATATTATAAGCGCGACAATAATTTGAATTATAGGTAAATCTGTTACCTTACCTAATAAAGAAAAAGCATTTTTGAATCCGTTAGCATTACTTATTTTATTATTTGGTGTTTCTTTTTTTTCAACATAAGATAATTTTCTTCTAAAGAGAAACAAAATAGATCCTGAGATACAAAAAGTGATTGCATTAATCAGACTACTCATAGCATAATTACCAGTTGTTGTTATATATGAAACTCCTATCGCTTGACCAATTGGTTGCATAATTAGACCTATGCTTTGATAGATTCCAATAGTTTGCTGTCTAAAATCCTGTGGAACTTTATTTTGAATAATTGGTAGTTTTAATAGCCCAATAACAACACCAACAATATCAGATACTATATTAATAACAATTGCTATGCCTAATTCATTAGAATTAGACGTAATAAAAACAGTGAACAGCACCACATAAATAATTGATTGTGAGAAAGTTAAGATAATTAACCACTTGACTTTATTTGTTAAACTACCAGCCACTTTGCCTAATAATGCAGCCATAATTCCTGGTATCGTTGTAGCTATAGATATTATGGTAACCCAAAAAGATGATTGATTACTAGACTTAGCCAAGATAAGCAATACCATATTAAAAAGGCTAATTCCTAGTACTTGAAAGAATGTGCTACCCAAGAGTCCAAATACTGCGCTATTTCTTAAAGTTTTGATCATAATTAGTTTTCCGTCTATTTTCTATAATTTTTAGTGCAGTCAGTGGACTAGTCATACATTTTTTGGTTCACTATGACTAGTGACCATAGGAATAAATTCTTTTTTATGAACTTTCACTACTATCATTCTACACATCTCTAGCATTTTCTAGCTTTAATTAAAATATTGACATAAAAAAACATAAGTTTATAATTAACTTGCAATCAAATTATAATGTAAATAAGAGGTAATGACAATGACGCAATTAACTATTGCTAAATTAACTTCCTATTACAGAATAAAAAAAGAACCTTTTTTCACAGCAAGACATTAATATTACGTTTGGTTATCAGGTTAATAGCTAAGGAGATTAAATGCATTTTAATAAAAAAAGATTTAATAATGATATTTTGGATTGGGAAAATGATTTAAAAAAAAGGAAATTCATTGCAAAAAACACTGTAAAAGGTAGTTTTTATGATTTAGTATCTATTATCAAAATAGTATTTAAAAACATTGACTAAAACTTTGGAGTGATGTTTTAAGCGATTAATTGGATGGCATAGTTCTGGAATTCAACCAGACTCATGCCGTCCAATTTTGCTTTAATTCATAAAGTCAGTAACTACTGATTTTAGTTCAGCGAACTTTTGATGTTGCTTTGGACGTACTGTGCACACTTTTAAAACTCTTAAAAAACATAAGAAAAACCCCTCGATTGGATTTACTCCAATTCGAGGGATCATTGCAATTTTTACATAAGTATTCTTTTACGTATTTATATTATTTTATGTGGAAATTTCCATAATTATATTTATGGAAAAGTATAATTATGGAAACTTAATCAGAATTTTTTAGATTATTAGCAACCGTTTCTATACTACTCTTTATTATTTTTTTCTCTTGAGCTGGTAACTCTGAAACATACTCTTCGACTAAATCATTAATTACTTCGTATATTTTTTTGTTTTTCAATGTAGCAATAGTTGATATAGCGGTGTGAGTATTAACAGGCAATCTAACACTCTTTGCTAAATCTTTGGTTTTTAACTTTTCTGGAAGTTTTAATAAATCTTCTGGCATAGTCCGTTCATTTTCATCAGACTTTTCAGGAACAACATTTTCTGGTCTTTCAGTTCGTTTTTTTCTAAAAGAACCTAACCCCATTTCTTCAACCACATTACTTACCTCCTTCAAAAATGTTTATACGTTCAATAACTTCCTCTGCTAACGTTTGATATACATCATGGACTCTTCGATCGTTAACATCTTTTACATTGTCAGTTATACCTGTTCTATCAAATCTCTTTAATCTTGCCATTTGCTTAATATGGTTATTAAACATATTGCTCTTACCAAAGCTATCTATGGCATCTTGGACAACATCTAAATCTAATTCGGATCCATTTTGTTGTAATACAGGTAGTATTCCCAATAAATCGATATTTAAATCATAATCTTCTTGCAACTCTAGTAGATGCTGTACATATTTCTCAGCACCCTTAAGCGCTCTTTCTTGCGTTTGCAATACGATTATCACGTAATCACTAGCAACCAATGCACTATCTGTAAATTTATTTAATTGTGGTGGAATATCTAAAAATACATAATCATATTGTTGTTTAAATTCACTAATAAATTTATTAAAAAAATGATCTTGTTCAAAATCGTTTGAAAAATTATCATATAAAAACTTTTCAAATCCTTGCAAATCTGAATATGATGGCAACAAATCTAAGTTTGGTTTAACGTGAATAACTGCTTCTTTAGGATTATTATTTTTAATAGCTTCAAATAAAGTTTCTTTAAATTCCGGTTTCTGTTGGTAAACATTTGTCATAGTCGCTAATAATAAATCAGTCCCATTTGCTTGTGGATCTAAATCTACTACCAAAACTTTTTTATTCATTTTAGACAAAGTATAAGCAAGCATTAACGTGTTTGATGTTTTACCAACTCCACCTTTAAAATTACCACATGTAATAGTTGTTGTCATAAAAACCCCCATGTAAAATTATAGAAATTTCCATAATTATAATTATGGAAATATGGAAAAATGTAAAATTATAATTAATATATCTCAATTGTTCCTTGATATAGTAATAATGTTTTCAAATTTATAATAATAGAAATATGGAAAAATGTAAAATTATAATTATGGAATTGTGGAGAATTATACTTTTTATAATACTATTGAATTATTTTTAATTATAACTATTGATTTTTCCCTTATTATAAGGTTTAATTAAGTCATAATTTTAAAAAGATATAACATCTATTATATCTTTAGGTGTTAAATTATTTAACCAAAATAAAAAGCCCCCAGCGACAACTGGGAGCTAAACAAAAAAATGACCAGTCCTGCAAGACTGACCAACAAACCTCATCTGTTGGTATTATTATATCACTAAAATCATAAGTGGTAAATATTGTCGTTTTTTTCTAAATAAAATTTAATGGAGAAAAAAACTATGACAAAAACAAACTCATTTTTTAAATCAGCACAATCAATCTGGACTGACCAACCTTATAAATCAATGTCACTCTTAGCAAAAAATATTTACATGTTCCTTGCTGATCGTCAATCTTATTCATATACTTCCGTAGCTAATGGCGATAAATCATGGATTGATAACGATGGTAATGTGTACTGCATTATGCCCAACTTAGAATTAGTTGGTCTGTTAAATATGACTGAACGCTCAATTATCAAAGCTAAAAAAGAATTAGTTGAAACTGGACTACTCAAACAAGTTAAAGGGGGCTTCAACAAACCAATGCGTTTATACGTTACTGATTTACTTTCCCAAGATGAGTTAACTGAACCCTTAACTGAAAATATTTCAGCCTATCAAGACTTACCCACTAATACTATTAAAGATACTATTAAAGATACCGCAAATGAGTTATCACAATCTCAAGCAATAGAAATTCCTGAAAAACCAGTAAAAGCAAGTGAAGTCTTTAATAATGGCGTTAATAACCTTTGGTTTGAAAATAAAGCACTAAATACAATGCAACGTATGGCCAACGGATCACTAGAAGGAGTCCACAAATTAATTAGCATAGCACTCAATGCTAAGAAGCGTGTTGAAAAATCAGTAGGGCAGATGCTGTGGTTGGATTACAACGATGTTGAAACGACTGTGGTCATTGAGTCAATCAACCGCTTATTTAAAGCTGGTCACATTAAAAACCTAGAAGCATATTTTTATAACTCATTCCGTAATATGGTTGAAAACCGTTTGAATACCCAAATGCAGCATGCTATACAAGAAGTTTCGTTGCTTGCGAGATAAAAAGGGCAACAAAAAAATACCAGAAAAAACCAAGAGGTATAGTTTGTGAAATTTACCAATAAAACTACTTTGTGAAATGCGAAAATAGGGTTAATAAAAGTTTGTGAAGTGCCCCGATTTCACTAAGTCGATTTAACCGCGGTATAACAACAACTTTTAGTAAGGTAGATTATGTCAACTAGAATTGGTATAGTTTGAAATTCTCCAATATGAACTTATATGACAATCATATAAGTTCATATATTTCAAAAAATAAAGGTGACAATCAAATTCGAACTGACGATAAAGTTTTTGCAGACCTCTGCCTTACTGCTTGGCTATGCCACCATAAAATTATTAAGAATTGCATAGACAATTCCTAACAAACCAGCTATTTTTTTTTACTCATCATAATAATTAAAAAACTAAATACAACACATATAGCCATTGCTATTAGCGTAATCAAAATTGCCGTTTCAGAATTAGAAACAACTCCTAGTGAATCTAAGACATTTTTTGGAACATTTACACCTGTTAATCCTAACATCTTATTTCGAATAGTGGCAGCAATTTGAAAACCAGGCCAAACATCCAATACTTGTTGCATAAAATTTGGAAGATCACCATACACAATATATGTTCCAGAGAAAAATCCAGCTAATGTACCTACTATAGCTGATAGCGAAGAAAAACTAGATGTTGATGTTAACCACGAAGTAATTAAAGAAAATAATAAACTAGAAAATATAATCAACAATATACTATAAAAAATAACTACCAATACATCAGAGTTAAACAAAGACTCTTTATATTGCATATACAAATAGCCAAAGCAAATGAACATAAATATAATTGTTGAAAACACACCCTCAATTATTGCTGTTATTACATATAATGTATCTAGAGATGCCAGACTAAAATTATTATTCACTACAAAGTCATTGAGTCTATTATTCTTTTTATCTTCTAATTTCTGCCCAAAGGCATTTAGGGGAGTCGTCATTGAAACAATACTAATTAACCCTGCAATCATCCAAATATCAACAAGTTTATTAACATGGCCAATGCCTGATAAAGAGCTAATCAGGTTACTTCGCAAGAAAAAAACATAAATAATTAAACTAATGAGCATACCTAATAATGAGAAAAAAATACCAGTCTTATCCTTAAGGTAAATTTGAATATTCCTTTTAATAAAATTAAGATACATCCTAATCCCTCGCTTCCATATTTTGAAACAAATCTGTATATGTTGTCTTCATAATTTCAAAATTATCCTTTTGAAAACCACTTTTTTGTACAAATTCAACGGCTTTTTCAGACGAATCAAAATATTGTGCATCTTTTAAATTTTTTGACAATAATTTTACTTTAGGCATACGCTTAATAAAATTAAACATACTTCCAAAGTATTTAACCTTGCCATCTTCTAAAAACAAAACTTTATTAGCATTGTCCATTTCGTCTAATTGATGTGTTGTAAATATAACACCACTTTTGTTTTTCTCTAAATAATCATTTAAGTCTCGCCAGATGTCCTGTCTAATATCAACATCTATACCAGCTGTAAGTTCATCTAAAATTAAAAGATTAGGATTCACAGATATAGCACGTAAGTAATTAACGATCCGTTTTTGCCCACCTGAAAGTTCTGAATATAAGGCTTTGGGGCTTATTCCAAATTCTTCTAACTTTTTCATGGAAAATATATATTTTGACTTATCTTTAATTCGAAACTTAAAATTTTGTTGAACAGAAAGTTCTTCATCCAAAATATTCTCTTGAAATACAGCAGCTATTCTAGAATTTTCTAAATTAACTGTGCCACTTGAAGGAACAGCTAAACCCATTATATTTTTCAATAGTGTGGTTTTACCTGCACCATTTGCACCAATTAATGCAACAATATCACCTTCACTTAGTGAGAAAGATATATCATCTAAAATATTTTTATATGATAATCCATTTAGTATAATTCCCATGCTATGCTACCTTTCATTTTATCCTTTATATTGCAAACGATAAATATAAACAAATGTATTGAAACTAATATGACATAATACCGCCATTGTTAACCCTACATAAACAAATAAAGTGGCTAATATTAATCCTTGTATTATTTTATAGAGACTCTTAATACCTAGGTATGGAATATGGGCGATTCCAAATGAAAGTCCAGAAATCAATATAAAAGCAAATATTGTTATGCTAAGTGTTTGTCCAACAGTAAATAGTATCCATCTAAAATGCACTTCTTCCAAAATTGGAAACAAAAATAACGATTTATTATTTACGATTATTCGAACTATTTTTCGATAAATATCATTAAATTTCCAAATATTAAGTTCACATACCAATGGAACTCCAGTACCTACTACTACTAATCCCATAAAGATTATTCCAAAATATTTTTGAAAAACAAAACCTAATATTAAATCAAAAATAAACAATATATATAAATAGATTTCTCCTAGACTTTTATATTTAAATACAGGTGTTCCTAAGTCAATAGTCTGAACTATTGACTTAGGAGCATGTTGTTAGATGAGCTTTTTTATTTATTAGTGCATTCCACCAAAAGTTAAGCCGATTCCTGCACCAGTATTGCTAGTACGATATTTTTCAGCAACGATTTTTAGATAGATTATCTTGACATCTGGGGACAAAGCAGACTTTATTGCTAAAGGAGTCAAAGCAGTACGCAAGTCACCGGTAATCTTTGGTAGATATTTTTTCTTTTTCAGTGCCTGTGCAGCGTCTTGTAAAATTGAGATTTCTTCAATAGTTGGTGAACTGGCCAATGCTTTTTGCACATCAATGAATAGTTCATCCTCTGTAGTTGTTTTCTTTGAGTTGTTCTTTTTCGAAAAAATACCCATATCTCAACACCACCTTAGTTTTTATTTCCAGCTACCGCCTGGTGCACCCTCCCAACCATGCAAAGATACACCGTATGCAGCTTGAAAAGGGGACTTAGTAACAACGTAATGCCATCTTCCTTTACTATCACGGTATTCGTAGCCATTAGCACAATAATAACGATATTGTCTGCTAGCAAGCATAGTACCAAATAATGGATTTGATGTAGATGCTTGGGAACTGGTTCTCGTCTCAACAATAACGCTGTTTTTATTGGCTTGCAAATTGAATTGATTACTCTCTGAGCTTGTTGAGTAGTTAATCCACTGTTATTTGGAACTTCCAGTACCATTTTTCCGTTAACTATATGCGTATAACTGTTTAATTTAGCAACTTGTTGAGTTGATAAATTGTTAGTAGTAGAAGCTGACGTATTATTCGTATTGGTTGCTGTATCTGCAGGTTCTGTTGCAAAATTTTCTAATAACCTCATTTTAGGATAAACTAGAATTAAAAGCTAGCTTGGAGGAAAAAATATGGATTACTTTAAAGGCAAACAATTTCAGAAAGATGTAATTATTGTCGCTGTAGGTTACTATCTTCGATATAATCTAAGTTATCGAGAAGCTCAAGAAATTCTTTATGACCGTGGTATTAATGTCTGTCATACAACCATTTACCGTTGGGTCCAGGAATACGGAAAAGCCCTGTATCAAATTTGGAAAAAGAAAAATAGACAGTCCTTTTATTCGTGAAAAATGGACGAAACTTATATCAAAATCAAAGGAAAGTGGCACTATTTATATCGAGCAATTGATGCAGATGGGCTAACTTTAGACATTTGGTTACGTAAAAAACGAGATACACAAGCAGCTTATGCGTTTTTAAAACGATTAAAGAAACAATTCGGTGAACCAAAGGTTCTCGTTACAGATAAAGCCCCGTCTATAGGTAGTGCATTTAAAAAGTTACATAAAAACGGATTCTATTTGAAAACAGAGCATCGAACAGTTAAATATCTCAATAATCTAATTGAACAAGATCATCGTCCAATTAAACGTCGCAGCAAATTTTATCGAAGTCTCCGTACTGCCTCTACCACGATTAAGGGCATGGAAATAATTCGAGGAATATATAAAAAAAGCCGAAAAGAAGGAAATCTCTTCGGCTTTTCAGTCTGTACGGAAATTAAAGTTTTAATGAGTATACCAGCATAGTCAATAATAGTACATTAGGCCTTTTATACTCTTTTTTTAAATTTTGCAACAGAACCTTATATATTTATGGGAATATTTTTCTTTGATTAGATATAAAAATATTCCCATAAGCATAAAGTTAGTTCCAGTAATCTAAGAAGCCCTGCTCGTTGATTTTCATCTCTTCCTGTACTAGTTCTTTGTGAGATTTATTTTCTGTCAGTGTATTAAATATCTCTTTTTTGTTACTTTTAGGATAATCTTTTTTTACCCTGGGAATAATCACCTTATTAATAAAATCATCGGGATTTTGTTTGAATTTTTTCTTGTCACTTATATCTTTAGGGATTAACATAGTAAACTTGCCTTCCAGATATAGTCCTTCGGTAGCTTCGAAAGTATCCCAATGATCTTCATTCCAGTATTTCAAATAAATGGGATCTGTTTTAGGTACAGGATATATAAATCTGTTATAGTCAGACTGTTTAACTGTATCGATTGTGAATTCATACAATTCTTTGGATATAATCTGGGCGGTTAAATCAGATATACTATCTGCCCCAAAATCTTTCATAAACAAGCTAAAAGAGGAAATTTTCTTTCCAGTATTATCTAACTTATCAACAACAGGATATTTATCTAGGATTTCAGACAAGGCCAGTATTAATGCCTGTGTTTGATTTGAATTTGGTCTGTGCCCTTTGGAATCATTAAGAGTATAACCTAAGTGGATGTAACTCAGTTCTTTAATATCTGAAAGGTCATCAATATTCAAGTTTTTGGTAGTCATGACAAAAGTAAAAAAACTATTTAGTTTTTGTTTAGCATGTGGCAATTTATCTGTATCGAATATGGATGTTGGATTTAAAAATGAAGTGTTGTCTGATAATATTTCTAAGTCTTCGTAAGTTTTTATATCTGGTAAAAAGTCAGAAAATTTTGACATTATTATTCCTCCTAATATCTATAACTAGAGTATATCTGTGTTTATTGTATTAATAAATGCATTAAAATTGTTTGATTAATGCAGGTAATGTGAATACATTTAATTATAGTTGGTCAATTTAAAAATATTTAGAGAGGTATTTTTATATTTCTCAAGTCGAATTTTATTTAGATATCAGTATGATTGTAAAAAACAGCTTGCAAATAATTTGTACGCTAGTTAAAGTTAAGTCATGAACTAATTGAATATAAAAGAAAAGGCGCTTATCAAGCCGGCAAGCAAGATAAGCGCCAGTGCAAAGAATGCATCACCATTCAGAGCACGTTGTCATTCAAGATGTAAGTACATTATAGGGTACTTACCGAGAATGCGTCAAGAAAAGAACTACCTTTGACGAGAGACAATGTGATTAGGAATAGCTACATTGTCTCTCTTTATTTTTGCACTCGAAACCCGCCACGTTACGGCGACAGAGTAGAACGCACTCAGGACAAAG
This sequence comes from Periweissella fabalis, assembly GCF_012396505.1. Classification (GTDB taxonomy): domain Bacteria; phylum Bacillota; class Bacilli; order Lactobacillales; family Lactobacillaceae; genus Periweissella; species Periweissella fabalis. The sequence goes on from NZ_JAAXPN010000013.1 coordinate 17,458, forward strand.
AAGCCTACACGGAAAGTAGGACGGCACGTGAAAAGCCTTGCTGTATGCTCCACAGACAGCAAAAACAGAGACGTGGAGAAGAGATAGTTAACCGTCCAATACAATGGGTAGCGGTTAGGTGTTCGATCACGGGTTGCGCCGTGATGAAGAAATATAGCATGCGGACAAGCTGAACGAGTAATCGTTCGAAGTCAGTAGTCCCAGTACCGTGTATCGGGTTAAACAGTTACCGTATATCAAAAAAACGCCCTGAGAAGCTCTCAGAGGCGTTTTTAGGTGTCAGCAAGATAAATATAGACACCACCAGATATAAAACAACGTCAAAGCACGGACAAGGGTTGTGAGGGGTAGCTTGAACATAATCTACTGTGATAGAAATATCAGTCGTTGCGAGATGCACTCAACGAAACACACCAATTAGCCCCATTAAGGGGATAGTTGGTGGAGTGTCGAGAGAGAGAGCCTTGCAGGCTATCCGCAATGACTTGATTGGTATTCTGTTCAACATGTTGTTTAATAAATGGTTTAAATAGGCGTCAGCATGCAGGGGTCCAGGGGCTTGCCCCTGTGTCTGCCGAAGGCTCCAATTGATCGGTGGCAATAGGATACGGGGTAGGCATGAATTTGGCTTTCACTTCTGCCAAATTTGTCCAGCGAGCGTGGGGGTCTTTTTAGCGGCTAATTAGTGTCAGATCGAGTAAAAAATTCCTTGGGCATCTGTCAGCGTTTTTTCTGACAAGCGCACTTACACTCCACCAAAAATTAGTGGAGGTTTTGTGCTTAAAATCTGTCTCAGAAGTTGCCTTCGGCAACAACTAAAAATCCAAATAAAACTAACCAAAATCAATTTGATCTAATATAGTTTCGGTACTGGCTTGGTCTAAGCCTAAATAAGCTAAAGGCATGGCTTCACTTGAATGATTTAATAAGTGCATGACTAAGCCAATATTGTAATTGGATTGCGTATAAACGCGATAAGCTCCCGTCTTGCGCATTGTGTGGGTGCCAAGGTAATTAATACTTAAAAGATCGCCGACTTTGCTCATGATTTTATAGAACTGTTTTTCCGTAATATGCCGTTCTGGGTGTTGAATGGACGGAAAGAGCCATTCAGATTCTAGTTTATGATCAAGCAGCCATTGACGATACAATAAAAGCTCTGTTTGAACTGGTCTAAGGTACAAGGTATTAAGCTTGCCGGTTTTTCGGTCGTGAATGAACGCATTTTGTTTAATGGAGCCTTCCAGATTAAAGATATCTGCTTGTTTTAGGCACATAACGTCACTGACTCTTAGTAGCGTAGCTTTCCCAACCTGAAAAATAGTATAGTTACGCTGACCAGCTTTGAAATTATTGAGTAACGTATCTTGCACCTCTTTGAGAATATTTGAATCTTTGATTGGTAGGACAATTTGTTGCATATAAATCACCTCGTTGTTGGAGACGTAATCCCTTGGTACAAGCGGAAGTCTGAAATTCAGACTTCCGCTTGTACCAAGGGATTGTGTAATAACACATTTGTTTGCTTTTTGATAGCTAATAGGCTATCATATGAATATGAAAAAAATAGAATTTGACTATTATGACTGGAATGAATTTAAAAAATTTTTGGATCAATTGCCTGATAAAGACGCTGCCAAATTAATTGCGACCATTCAAAATATTGAAAATAACGGTCTCAATATCGCAGAACGTCAATTATGGGTTAAAAAACTAGAAAACAATCTCTATGAGATTCGTTCTAAGAGGGCTTCAAATATTCAGAGAGCTATCTATTTCCAAGTACAAGGATCTCAGTATTTAATCACCAATGCGTTCACTAAAAAAACGCAAAAAACACCGGAAAGTGAAAAGAAGATTGCTCGGAATCGACGCAGCCAGTATTTTAACAAGGAGGACCAATAATGAGTAAAATTGATGAATACGTTGCTGAAAGAAGTAAAAATAATCCTGATTTTGCAAAGATCGTGGAACAAGAGAATATCAACTTAGAGGTAGCCGTTAAAGTTCGTGATCTCCGTGAAAATATGGGTATGAGTCAACGAGCATTTGCTAGTCTAATTGGTAAACCACAATCAACAATCGCTAGAATTGAAAATGGATCAATGAATGCTTCGACTAAAGTATTATCTGAGATCGCTCAGGCAACTAATCAACGATTAACAATTCAGTTTAGCCCCGCTTTTTGAGGGCTATTAATAGCAATAAAATAATAACAACCCCCAATATCTACATTATAGATGTCGGGGGTTATTTGTTAGTTATAGACCCTATAATTTACTTTTACTTTCTATGCTTAACAAATAACAGTAAGACAAGTTGGGTCAAGACGATAAAAATAAAGAAAATTACTAGCACAATGAAAGCAGCTAATTTAGTTGCTGGCGTTTGAATTGTTCCAGCTCCATCAACTTTTCTAATAAAAATTACAAAGCTTAATATACTGAAGATGATTAGCCAAATAAGATTGCTTAGCCACCAAACTTTTAATTTCATGTGTTTTAGGTTACTCCTTCTTTTGGTAGTGATATGTACTAACTAATTGGCATAATAGAATTATGTTGGTCAGAAATGTGGCCGTTTGAAACCCAAAACTATTTAAAAGACTAGTTTTAAAGGTACAACCAAGCAAAACTATAAGCGTAATTAGTTGTAGTGAAAGTTGTACCTTAAGATTTTTGATTTTAGTTAGGCTGAGTAAGGTCACACTTAGCAAAATTAATCCGTCCATGATCAATAGGTTTTTTGAACTTGAAACAAGTATTAGCCGACTAGTCGCTAATATTGATAGCATCAGTAGTGAGAAAATATAACCTACCGGACTTTTGCTAAGCTTAGCTTTGCTATCGTCATTAATCAGTTCATCTACAGAGCTATCATAAATGTTAGCCAGTTGATTAACTAATATCAGATCTGGCAGATGCCGACCAGTTTCCCAATTAGAAATAGCTTGCCGTGAAACATGTAGTTTATTAGCCACCTCAGCTTGAGTAAGGCCACTTAACTGTCTTCTTTGCTTTAAAAGTTTGGGTAGACGATTAGTATCCATACATATCCCTCCTAAAATTTAAGCTGATTAGTCTAAATTAACAAGCCAGTCATTCTGGCATCGTTGCTATAGCCCCATTTTAACGCAAAAAATCTATCAAAGTAACCTTGGCTAATCTGATAGATTTCTGATAATATAAGCGTTTGTAATTGTGACAATTGTTTTTTATGGATAGATTATCAAATTAAAACACTTAAACGTCGGCTTATTCAGTCACTAACTGCTGGACAGTATCGGATATATGGATTTGTGTCTTATACTTCTTGAGGTCATGATTGTTAGTCGCTGTATTTCCCTTACTATTTAACAAGGCATCTAGCGCTGCTAAATTGCTAACATAAGTCTGATTAATGTAGGTGCGAGGAACGATACGCGCAACTTTAACATAACTGCCCTTATGATAAGCCATCACATAAGGATCTTTGACTCCAGTATTAAGCCCCGTCGTTAAGGTTAGTTTTGTCCATTCATTTCCCATTGTATTATCAGTGAACCAAGCGGTCCAGTAACCGTTGGTTGCCTTATTGTTAGGCGAAATTTCCTTTTCACTAGGTAATTTAGTATACCCGACTTTATAGGATAAAAACGGATCAAAGCGATCAATCGTCCCAATACCTTTATAATATCCCAAACATAAAATACCAATACTAACCAGTACTAGTACGATCAAGCCACCTAAACCAAAAGTCCAACGACGATAACGACTTTTAAGCTTAACATCATGATCTATCTGGGTGGCCAAAGAGGGTTCTTTATCTTTTTTCATTGCAATCTCCTCGTTAAATAGAAGTTTTTCGAGTGAGATATTAAACAATTGACTCAACGCATGCAGGGTCTCTAAATTTGGCATGTTCTTGCCAGTTTCCCAAGTTGAAACCGTTTGGCGGGTCACATGCAATTGTTGAGCTAACGCTTCTTGGGTTAAATTAGATTGCCTGCGCAAGGTTTTGATATCGTCTTTAAAGCTCAAATCTCACTCCTCCTAAATCATAATCAAGGATCTAAGGCAATCCTAGCAAGAATTACTAGCATTAGTCACGCAAATGTTACTTGCACAACTGGATAGTTTGGTTAATTTGCCAATAAATCCATTCTTCAGAGCGTAACAATACTCTGAAGAATGGATTTAGAAATGAACAAAGGGCCTATTGTATAAAATGGACCCTTGCGGAGCTTGAATTATGGAATTTTATTGTGTAGAAGTAATAGTTTGTAACAAATCGAATCTAATAGTTCTTGTAAGTCATAGCAAAGAAACTAATTATGATTTGCTACCCATTCTTTAGCTTTAACAAGCGGCTCCTCAGTCATAATATCCGGTTTAATCTTTTTATTAAAAAGCACTTGACCGTTATTCTTTTTGATTTTGTCAGTAGTTATGTTTAATTGAGTTCCATTATACATGGTGTAAGTATTATTAATACTGGTGTAGCCTGCAGAGTTACTACCAAAAGTTTTAACATTGAGATTGTTTTTTAATGCTAAAATCGTTAATTCACCTGAGCTGGCAGTCCACCGATTTAAAATAACTGCAACAGGAAGCTTAGTAACTTTTTTAACCTTACCAAGATCAATCTTAGTTCCCATGTTATTAGTAACACTCCCCTGGAAGGTCACAGTTGTAGACTTATCATCTGCATTAATTGTCTCAAATAATTTTCCATTAGGTATAATTGGTGAAATTCCAGCTAACATTGGTCCGATATCACCGCCACGATTATTACTAAGGTCAATAATAACTCCGATATATTTTTGTTTAGTTATTCCATGATAAACAGTCGTCGCATATTTTTTTGCTTGTTCTTTCGAACCAACAAATTCAGGCAGATGAACGTATAAAATGTTATTTTTAACGTTAACAGTTGGCTCTTTGTATTGTGAAACATCTTTTTTAGTTTCTTTAGGAGTTACCAAAGAAGAGTGTTTACCACCCTTAATTAGCAAAGCTTGCTCCAATAGTGGATAAATCTCTTTATAGTTGTTTTTCTTTGAAATTTCGTTGCTAATTTTTCTTAATTTGTTTTTTTGAGTTTGATTTTCTGAATAAATTCCTGTAGATAATATTCTATTAAGAGCGTACATAGCGTCCCTCTTAGGAGTTGGAGGGACCAGATAAAAGTTAAAGTTAGGACCATATTGGTATCCTATGTATATGCCTCCAGACAGAATTACTAATAAGGACACTGCTAACGGAATCAAAAGTTTGCGTTTTTTCAAAAATACCCCTTTTTTAAACATTACTTTTTGCACTACACCTTTTATTGTTTGCTGTAATTTTTCTATTTTGCATAAATCTCAACTCCTTTATTTGAGTCCATTATACATCAAATAAAGCGTTCTCTTTTTCTAAAATAAGAGGGACCATTCTACAAACAACCCCTTTTAATTTCTATCAATAGTACTGATTATTTCTAGCAATTCTATTTTAATATCTTGTCGTAGATTTTCAAAATTAAATTTACTGTATAAATCGAGTTTTTTAATAATAGATTTTTGTTTTCCTGTTAACTTGTATTGATCCTCTCCACTGGTCCACTCTTCTTCTGTGGTTGAAAAATGAATTTGAGGTCTATTGCTGAAGGCTTGTTTTACATCATTGTATGGCAAATAAAATTCAATTGTTGATCGTTGTAATTGAATAGTAGTAACATCATCATTTTCATCCAACCTGGAAATATCTTTTTTACCAGAATCATCGCCATCAACAATCATTATTTTCTTCTTTAATCGCAACTGTCCAACAAACTTTAGATTGACAGCATCAACAATTGACGTTCCACCTCCTGATACAAAGATAGTCTTTTCTTTTTCCACATCTTTTTTCGTACTTAACATATTATAAATATATTCAAAAAACTCGATGTCACTAGGCCCCTCTACAAATACAGCACATTCTATCTGATCTGGATATAGTTTTATATTAGGCAAAATACCTAATTGATCAATAACGCCAGATATCGCCTCTTGATTGGATAAAATATTAATGTCATTATTATCTTTTTTAATAAGACGTATACCGTCTTTGGGAACTATTTGAGCAATTGACGGACTATGTGTGGTTATAAATACCTGAATCTGCTTGGATTCGCTTATAGTTTTAAAAGAATCAATTAACATTTTTTGAAATTTGGGATGCTGGGCAGTTTCAGGTTCTTCAAATGCATATATTATATCTAAATTATGCGCGTTTTCTTTTTCAGCATCATCTAACTTTCTTTTTGCCTCTGATCGGAAAAAATTTAATAAAATTAGTCTTCTGACACCACTACCTCTTTTATTTAAAGGGATTCCAGAATTAGTATCTAAACTAAATTTGAATACAGAACTCCAGTTGGGTGTTTTGAAATTAGCATCAAGATCGCTAGCTATAGAAGGATTCATATCTTGTAACATGTTTACAGTAGTGTCTGTTATATTTTTAACTGAATTTTCGATATCTTTTGATACGGACTCCAGTTGCCGTTGTATATGCTGTTGTGCCAAAGACACCTTAATGATTGCATTTATAGGATCTTGTATTTCAGAATCTCCGTCATTGTTACTTCTATCGGCTTTAAACAATTGATATATAGGTAAATTTGAATAGATAGCACTTGATATATCTTTCAGTGCTCCCTTATTATTTATGCTAATTTCAATTGTATCTAATTTGCCAGATTCAGCCGCACTTTTTAGAGCAGCTTTTCGTATCTCAGTTGATACTCTTTTATCAACATGAGGGATTATATCAGAAAAAATTTTTTTAAATCATTAATTTTTAAGGTGTGAATATCTTTTACAGATTCATCTGTTGGGAAGGTTGAAACTATGAATTCTGATAATCTTAGACTTTCTCCCGAATACTTTTGTTTTAATACAAAGTATTCATTTGAATCGCTATCTTTCAATGTTAAATATTCTTCATCAAATGTAGTTGGAACCGTTTCTAATACTATACTACTTGGTAAATCACTGAAGTACGCTGTTAATTCAACATCTTCTGTAGAATTAATTTGACGATCACTGCGTTCAATCTTTGAATTTTTGAAAAATATATCTAATGCTTCCAGAATAGTTGATTTACCGGCGTCATTTATACCGACAAATGTTGTGAAATCTGTAAATTGAACTTCCTGTTCTTTATAGCCTCTGAAATTTTTGATGATAAACTTTACCAGCTTCATTGATATTCTCCCATTATTTATTACAACCACAATATTCATTTACTTCAAAGTGAATTTATCATATTGCGGATATTTCTAGAATCACCAGCAACATAAAACTTAACACCGTATAACTATCTTGCCAGTATGCTTTATACGTGAACATTTCAATAAATTGGTTTAGTTTAAAAATATCGACACTTTTATTCTCTACAACAATTGACTCAGTGTACGTATCATGAATTAGTTGGTTGGCTAGTAAAACCTTCATTAGCATAGGGGTATAAGCATCAAGATCTTCAATTACTTTGTTACGTTTTAGAGTGCCTTTATCTGAAAAATAAGTATTACCAAAGTTTTTCAAAATAGACTTAGTTGTCTCCATAATTTTTGAATCAATCATTTTTTTGTCCTCGTTTTTTAAATTGCCACCACTTTTTAGGTTTGGCTTGTGCTTCTGCTGATTCTGTTTCACTTTGGGGTGACACGTATTTTTCAACCTCATGACTTGGAATCGCTAAGGCTTTCAAATCTTTAATTTCTGCTTTGTATTCTTCTATCAGCTGTTTGTCTTGCAAGGCTAATCGTTGTTGTTGATCTAGCAAATTTTGTAACTGTGATATTTGCAAATCTTTATTTTCTAGCTGCTTATCTTTAACAGCTAATTGTTTATCTCTGTTTTTCCTAACGTCCTCAATTTCACTTAATAGATATTGATCAACATTCCATTCTTTCTTATTGCCAAAACCGTTTGCCTGGTTTTTGTTTGTTCTTTTATTTGTCTGTTTGTCTACCCTAGACCTTATAAAGCGCTGTTCTTCAATAGACAAAACAACAATTCCTTTGTCGTTTGTTTGTCTATCTTTGTTTGTCAGATACTTAATGTGGTATTGGATAGCTTGCTTTGAAACTCCCAACTCTTCAGCAAGTTCTCGAATGGTTTTTAAATTTTCACTCATGATCTATATCCTGCCTTTTAATGATTGGTAGATACTGTTCAATTGATTTTTTAAGATACTTAGCAATGTTCTTTTTTGAATAGTCATCTTGTTTATCTCTGATATATGCCAAATGCTCTTTAACGCCGTTTAGGCCACGTAAGTCTTTTACCTCGTCATAGAGTGGATAAACATTTTTCTGTAGTCCTGCCAATATTTTTTTATCCATAAGGTCCAGATATGATAATAAAAATTGTTCCATCAGCAATTTTGTATATGGACTATCCATTGCCTGCAAAACTAATTCATTTTCACTTTCTTCTTGCCTTATCTTACCGTCAATATAAGCTGGATCATCTAACTTGTAACTGCTATCATCTGCTACCTGCTTTAGTGATATGAAAGACAATACTATCAATACTCCGCCCTTTTTTGAGCTTTTCGTAAGTTACATTGAACGTTGTGTGTCTAGTAATTTCTGACAATGGTTCATTCAGTACTCTTTTTTCAAAATGATCAAATCGTTTATATTCATCAATTGTATCTGTCATTTGACGTAAATCTCGCATACTTATTTCAGGATTACGGTAACTTTCAACCTGTTCCTCTCTCCGTCCACCTTTAACGCTGTAATGCTCGTATTGATTGTAATTCATCGATAACCAACGATACAAAATAACGGCATATTTACTATTCAATTCTGCAATATCTGACAATGCATGTTGTGTAAAATTATTTTTAAGATTGATTAAGTAAGGCATGATTTCACGATGAAATTCAATTTTTACTTCATCGTTATAATCCGTCCATTCAACATAAGGGATTGGTACAATACTAATAAATTTAAAGCCTTTATCTTGTTCTTTTTTAATCTGAAAAAAAGCTTGTTTCTGCATTTTTTCAACGGCTTCTTTAAAACGACTATGTTTGTTGCTATCATTGACCTTAAAAAAAGCAAATAACTCTCGCTTTGATAAATACACCGTATGATCCTTAGGTGGATTTTCAGTGTCAATTAAAGAAACTGCCAATTCAAACATTTTTAGTGGCGTTTTATCCATTTTGGCAATCGAAGTGATTAAACTATTATGTTCAACCACTTTTCGTTTGGACAGTTCATTCAAGCTCTGCACCTGCCTTACGTTATTTTCTGGTAGAATAGACATATAAATACGCTCCTTTGTGCGTGTTACTGAAAAAGTATAAAGAAAAACTTCTAGACAGGATTTTCTTTATGCTTTTTATTATATCCTATACACCCACTTATTTAAATTAAAAGTGGGTGTATACATAGTATTTTGTGGGTGTATACATAGTATTTTGTGGGTACATAATCTTGTAAACCCTTGATAACAATGTATTTCTAACTACGCAAAAGAACAAAAGATTAAAATATAAAAGATAAACTTATAATAGGCTGCGCCTTTTTATTAACCCACTAAAAAAAGCAAAAGAGAACATCAGCACCAGAATTGACTAGCTGCGATGTTCTCTTTTTGATGATTGTATCTTTCAAATGACGTCTCAATAATGATTTAACATTATCACCACTTATTAAGCTCATAGAGCGCGTTTAATATCTTTGTTGAGTATTTATTAATCAACTAGTTTAAAACGCTTAAAAAGGCTAATAGCACGATTTAAATCTATAGGCTTGGTCCTTTAAATAGATCCCGTGTTAATTCGATAATCCGATTAATTAATGCTTTAACTTGTTCAATACCTCGGTCTAATCTGCTAGAGGCAATTTTGCTATCTGGATTCTCTCGAGCAGTCTTTAACTTAGCTAACCATGACGTGGCCTCTTTTTTACTTTTGGTCAGTTGTTCATGATCAAGCCTATACAGGACATAGCGTGCTTCAACATCGCTATGGGGTATCTTTTCAACGCCATAATCATTTTTAAGCATATCCCGCATCGCATAGTCCATCTGTTGCTTTTCTCTCACTCGCTGTTGAAGTGCTTGATGAGTATCCTTCAGCTGTTGATAGTCAGCTTGCACCTCAGCTAATTGGGCTTTGGTTTTTAACAAGGCTTGATTACTATCTGCTACATCACGTTGGCTTTGCAAGGTGGCTTTTTTCATATTGGCTAACACGCTTTTAAAGCGATCTAAATCATCTGGTTTAAGGACGGTCTTTCCAAATAAATTTTTAGATAGAGCTTGTTTAAAGTCATCAATTTGTTTTTCAGCTAATTCAACTTCAGTTAGCGCTTGATTCGTAACTTTGAGTAAGGCTTTTTTAGCACTGATATTTTCTTCGACATTGGCTAGTTCCTCTTTTAAGGCTTTAAATTGATCATTGTATTTTTTGATTTCAGCGACATTCTCAAACGGTAAGGTTTTATGATTTAAAACCCCTTGTTCATAAAAGGGCAGGACAGCCTTTAAATTCTGATCCAACTCATCATGGAACGTTTGTAAGTCATGCCGTGTGAGGACTTCTTTAGCAGAAACCTTATACCTCTCTTTTTTAGCATCAAAAACGACTGGTACAAAGGCATAGTGCAAATGAGGTGTTGTTTCATCATAGTGCACCACGGCGGCCACAGCATTTTCTTGCCCATAACGATCATCTAGAAATTGTTTGGTGGCTTCAAAAAACGCGTTCTGTTGCTCATAGGGCGCTTCTGATAACTCTTCAGGTAAAGTGACGATCCAAGTCGCTAACGCCTTCACATCGTCTCTTTTCATGAAATAAACCTCATTTAACCGCTCATTGAAGCGTGATAGCATATCTGAACCATCCGTCATGAGATCTTGATTGCGGTATGTTTTCGCCACATCAATCTCTTTGTTGGTGTGATGGTCAGTTTTACGTTCAAAATGAACGGCTAAACCAGGCACTGCACCACGGGTATTTTTCTTTAAATGCGCCATAAAAATTACCTCCTCGAAAAAGGTTTTCCGAGACCAGTATAACACCGTTAAAAATCTGGTATAGCCTGTTATACCAAAATGATATTTTGGACAGGCTCTGCGAGGCGCGTCATCGACAAGCGATGACAGTAGCGTTCCCCCTTCCTTCTGGGGGAACTGCTATTTTTCGGCGCCTATTATCCGGCTAGAAAAACCTCCGGCGGGCCACGCCATGACGGGGCAATTTATCATTGCAGGATCACCTTCAGTGAGAGCATGTCATGCAGAACGCTACCCGCGTGGGGCAAGCTGGTGTCAGCTTAACCACCTAACAACCATAGAAAAAATCGTTTAGACAGACATTGCTTATTGTCTGTCTAAACGATTTTTTAAAGGACTAATTGAACCGCCACGACTATTGTAATAGCTATTGCAATTCCTTGACTAACTGGTAAGTTAGCTTGACCTGTTACTAAAATAGATCCAGGAATAGAAGCAAGGGCTGTATCTGGCGCCATCGCAGATTTAACAGGATGCCCAAAAGCTATTATAACTACTGCAATAACTGTCCACATTAAACAAGTCCCCCTTTTGCTGTTTAGAAAATTGTAGAGAAAACTACATTGCGATATTTAATTTACAACTTCAGCATAGACTCAAAAATAGACCAACTAGAATACCATATTAATTATTGAGTTTTAACAAAGTAAAAAATAGAGTGTAGTAAGTTATTTAATGTAATATTAGCTTTGTAAGCTTATTACATGATAATACGATGTGTTATAATCTTTTCAAATACAAACCGTATATTAAGGGGAAAAACATGGGCATAGCTAAATTTACGAAGACACTACTATTTTTATCTAGTGTTTTTTTTATGGGGAATGGTGTAGTATCTGCAGACACTCAAACAGGTGGTTTTTCAAATGCTACTGGATCAAATCAAAATGCAGTAATCGTCAAAAATTTGGATCAGTTGAAAAATGCCTTTAATAGTAATCAACATCATATTATTATTTCTGGAAATATATATGGTGGAAATAAGCCGGTAACTTTTACGTTTGCTGATAAAAAATGGGACAACACAACAATTGAAGGCCAGGCTGGTACAGGTCCAACTCTAGTAAATATCCAATTAAAGTTTGATGGTGAAATGTTGCCAGCAAATCAGAATATTTCTAATATTGTCGTGAAAAACATTGCTTTTAAAGGTAATATATCTGATCTTCAAAAGTTAACAGGAAATGATATCCAACCAGGTGGATCAGGAGTTAATTATGAAGGAGTATCTTTAAGAAGGATTAACAATGCTTGGATTTATAATAATGACTTCCATGACATGAGTGATGACTTGTTTTCTGTAAGTTTGCAGTCTGATAACGTCACTATATCAAATAATCACTTTTGGTTCTCGAATGAATGGTTAAATATGAATCCAAATCCTAACTGGAACTGGATTGGTGATTGGCATGATTTAGCCACTGAACGCTTAACTATGGTTGTCGGAGCAAACGGAAGCGATTCCTATGTACAAGGAGGGCACAAGATGCATGTCACTCTACATGATAATTGGTTTGGCCCTAACATTAAGGGGAGGCCACTATTGAGAGGATACGTTCATGCCTATAATAACTATTTCGATAACAGTAGCCAACCAACTGGTAACAATCATGCTGGTTTTTCTCAGCAACAATACAATGCCCTACAAATAGGTAGCGGTAGTTATATTCTATCGGAAAATAACTACTTCTATAGGACTAATAATAGTCACTTGGTTGGGTTGGATAAGAAAGGCGATGCATATAAGTTCCTTGAGCGTAATAATGTGTACAATCAAGTAACTGGTACTAACGCTCAGAGTAACGCAAATCCATCTGATTTTAATTTGCCATATCATTACAATACGTTAAATGGGTATAATATAGAAAAACAAGTAATTGATCATGCTGGACCATTTAAGTAACAGACAATACTAAACGAAAAACAATATATTTCATTTTAATCTAATAATTTTTAGAAAGAATTATGTATTGAATAATAGTTTTTCCAAGCGGTTATGTGTATCTGATATCAAAAATTAGCTTTCATTTTTGTATATTTTGAGGGAAATGTTCCAAAAAAATAAAAAAGACCTCAACTGAGGTCTTTTTTATTTCGTATCATCATGTGTTTTATCAGAATAGAAAGCATAATGTTTAATTCCATTACTTTTCACCAATTATAACTTTTGCACTTTGTGTCAAGCTACCCATAGGTAAGTTATGGTATTTATTCTTCATCTTTTTGATAATTTATTCTAACGCTTTTAATCATATATTGTATAAAGAACACTTCGGTGCTATTTGCTCTTATAAGGATATTCCTTAATTGACTTCAATAAAAAAAGCTGCTTTCACAAGTAAAATCATAAACGAAATAAATAATGATACGCCAGAAGTTACGATCAACGATGTGTAATTAATATAACTACCATAACTAAACATTAGCCAAAATCAATCTGATCTAACATGGTTTCCCGACTCGCTTGATCTAAACCAAGATAAGTCAAAGTCATGGCCTCGCTAGAATGATTCAATAAGTGCATGACTAAACCAATGTTGTAATTAGACTGCGTATAAACCCGATAAGCACCTGTTTTACGCATGGTGTGGGTCCCTAGATAATTAATACCTAATAGATCACCCACACGCGCCATTACTTTATAAAACTGTTTTTCAGTAATATGCCGATCGGGGTGAGCGGTAGATGGGAATAACCAGTCTGAATTGATGTTTTGTTGGACGAGCCAATCGTGATAAATCAGTAGATCTTGTTGAACAGGTTTAAGATATAATGTATTGGGTTTTCCAGTTTTTCGATCATGGATAAAGACGG
>NZ_JAAXPN010000014.1 GCF_012396505.1 Periweissella fabalis
GCACTTCAAGCACGGTTACATGTTTATCCCGATGGTTACGCTGGTGCATCAACCGTTAAGCAAATTCAAGCTAACTTGAATCGTGGGCATATTATCATTGAGTAAAATTATTTGTCAAAATATCTAAGGTGAACTACAATAACTGTATTCTCTCGAATAATTAAGAATAATAATATAGCCAGAAAAGACCTAGCCTTAATTGGTTAGGTCTTTTTTGTTTGGTTACTTATTAAATTAAAAACTTGCAATGCAAAAATCACTTTAATTTTATCCGAGGGTATATTATTAATTAAAATTATGGTAAGGTTACTTGATATTTATTTTATATAGTTTTATTATTAAGTCATCCTATTTTTGAAATGTAACTACTTAAACTTAGTAAAAGACCTAGCCTTAATTAGTTAGGTCTTTTTTGTTTGGTTACTTATTATCTTGCAATATTATTCTAATTTAATTATTATATAAACAATCCTTTTGTTCTTAATGGTATATTGACAAATTAAATATCAGAGAAGTCCCTTCCATTTAAATGGTTGGGATTTTTTTGTTATCAAACTAAAAACCTTGCAATATTACTATAACAGTTTTAGTATTAAATTATTCTCTAAGTAAGATGTCTAATCTAAACAAGAAAGCCCCTGACCTTAATTGGCCGGGGGCTTTTTTGTTGTGTATTTAATTAATCAGTTACCCAGATAATTTGAATCCGTTCGCTAGTTAATGAAATAAATTGGATAGTGAAAACGGTACGTGTTTTAATAGTGTCTGCGATTGCGACGGATTATAAAGTAAATAATTAATCCGATGATAATTAGTAAAAACCAGCCAAAGTAGCCACCTTCACGATATTGAGTTTGACCATTGTTGTCCACATAGCGATTGCTACCGAACCCAAACATACTATGCCAGACACTGTTGACTATGTTAGAGCCAACTGCCCAACCTGCTCCTTGCACAATACCGCGTTTAAAGTCGTGACCAAAGCCAGATTTTTCATGTGGGGCGTTATAGGTGCGGTCAGGTCGATTGAAGCGAAAGCGGGGTGTTAATGTGGTGGTGCCATACGATGGCGCAGTACGCGTGGTATGGAAGCCCCCAAAGTGGGCGACACTCCCGCGAGCAGCTACCGGCATTGGAGTGGCTGCAAAACCAATTGATATTAAAATGGTAATTGCTAGGACAATTTTGAAATATTTTTTCACTTTTTTTGAGAAATCCTTTCTAATTTAAAACGTTCAAGATATAACCGATGATGTTTGAATGGTGTCCTGTTTAAATCATAAATCTTAAATGATTAATCTTTTATCTTAAATCACTATATTAAATATAGTTAATATATTTACTTCTTATTCGCATATTGCAAGGCGTCTTTTTTCTCTAACATGCTAACTTGTAAATCAAACATTTTTAACGTGTCTTCATCAGCATGATTACGCCATTCAACAAGCATTCTGTCAATTGCGTCTTGTTGTGTGCTGGCAATACCAATCAATGTCATGGCTTGCAATTGGTTCTTAATGTGGTTATCCATGCGAACACTGCTTGAATAAGTCACTGATTTAACTTCTGCCTTCTTAATTGGTTTTTCAGGTGTATTTAAATCAGCCATAGTAAACTCATTAGCTGGCTTCAAGATTGGCTTGCGTTCGATGATTTTATTTGGGTTATTAATTAATCCACTCATTTGTTATCTCCCATGCGTTCGATGATTTCGTTTACAATTCCATCATAAACTGCACTTACTTTCTTATCATATTGGTCTTTGCTGGTCACCCCAGTTACGTCATAACGTTTTAAACGTTCCATGTTACGGACGGTGGTTTTGAAAAAGTTATCTTCCCCAAATTCGTCTTTAGCTTGTTTAAGCGTACTAATGTCAATTGGTGCTCCGTTCTTTAATAATACCGCCAAGATTGCCAATATCTGCAAATTAGGTGCTTTAAACTCATTGATAATGGTATTTTGCATGTAGTCAATCACGCTTTCAATACCTTGATATGAACGTTCGTGTGTTTGCATAACAGGAATAGCCCAATCGCACGCATATAAGGCACTGTCAGTAATTAAGCTGATTGTAGGTGGTAAATCAATAATAATAATGTCGTATTGCTCACGCAACGGCTCAATTAAAGTTGATAGATATTTAACACGTTCGGTATAATCTTCAAACATATCTTCCATATAACGTGGGTATAAACTGAAATCGGCGCTTGATGGAATGAAATCAAGATTATTATTTAGCTTAACGATTGCTGAAGCTAAGTCTTGATTTTGAATTGCTTTCAATAATGTAGTATCAAAACTTTCAACTTTTTCAGTAATCAAGGTTTTTGTCTTGAAATACAAATCAGTTGCATTAGCTTGTGGATCTAAATCAAGTAGCAACGTCTTTAGTCCTTTTCGAGAAAAGCCGAGACCAGTCATTGTAGCAGTTGTGGTCTTACCAGTTCCACCCTTGTGGTTCGTATAAACGATAATTTTAGCACTCATAAATAACCTCCTAAAAGTCATGTATTATTGTATGAATGTATTATAGCATTATTGTATTTTTGCATGCAAATATTATGGCATGCTTTAATATTTGCATGCGAGCATAAAATGCCTAGAAATCAGCGTTCATGACATACGTGTATTATTGTATTAAAGTATTATTGCATTAATGTATCATTGTATTAAAGTATTATTGCATTCTTGCATGCAAGAAAGATAAAGTTGTTGCAAATATAATTAACTTATGCTATTCTTAGAACATACAAAAAAGGCACCTAGCAATTAGCTAAGTACCTTCAAAAAGAAAAAGCCACCGCAACTGTCAATTGCGATGCCCCCGAATACAAATTCGACTCAATATGGGTATATTGTATCATGTTCTTACTGCATGGTCAATGTGAGTGATTTTCGACGACAGGTGAGGACAAACACTGTCAGTAAGCGTGAGTGCTATGTGGGGTTAAAGTTGTGGCGAGAAAGCCAATCGTGCATAAGTTAAGCGAAACAAAGGGACATGTCGTATCTTCCCAGCGACAACTTCACAAAAACAAGTGGGCGTTGCACAGAGTATAGTTGTATCTACTCGTGTGATGGAGAGTTAAGGCGACTCTCACTAATTAAAAGTCTGGAGGAAAAGCGAGTGCTAAGGCACTGGAGCTAAGTTATATGCTTGGTAAATAGTAAAATTACATAAATTTATCAAGCGTCCAAATAGGGCGTTTTTATTTTGGATTGATTCGAAAACGTAGAATCAATATTCTTAGTGGTGTAACAACCAAAACTTGATACAACTATTATAATGCGATATACGGCTAGGCCTCGGTCAAGTAAATACGTTAGAGTTTTCTACTTCCCAAATTCAAGGGAAAACTCTATCTTGAGCTCAACCAACTAAACACTCAATCAAGCAAAAAATCGCAGTTCAAAGTCAAGTACATAAGTTCAAAAGATTTAAAAAGTAGTTTGGATTATAGACTAAGTTGCCACATACAAGAAGATTGTGAAGTTTTCTTAGATTTAAAGTTTGTGAAATAAAAAAGTTAATAAATTAATACGAACAAAAGCGAACGCCGCAAAAATTCACAAGGGTAATTTCACAAAGTTTTTAGAATGTTGATGCAGCAGTGATAATAAGGTATCTTAGGATAATGTTATTTATGTAAACTAGACAAAAAGATTAGCTAGTTTTAAGTTAATTTCGTATTTGATAAATATGAATTTTATTTAAAAAAAAACCTAGATTTCTCTAGGCTTTTATTATTATTGCAAATCACGAACTTTATTATTATTTGAAAGGCGGAAATTGTATTGACCATAAATTGATGATGTCATGTAAAGCAATGTCATAACAATCATTGGCAATGCAACAGGTGAGAAGCCACCTTTAAGAGCTAAGAACCACATAACAATCTGAATTACAGAATTAAACATCCAAACCTTGTAATTAAGTGTATAACGCTTAACATATAAAACAGATGCTGTTGCACCAAGTGCAAGTGTTAAAGCATCAATAATTGGTTGTGAATCATTTAAATATGCTCCGATTGGTGTTAAGATTGCCCAACCAGCTAATAATGCAATAATTGAAATAATCCAACCTTTTACATCAAGTTTCTTAACGTCTTGTGTTTCTCCGTGCCCCCATGTACGCCAGTTTAACATAAGTTGTAAGTCAATCGCAAAGAAGAATACTAATTGATCCAAGATACTCCACCAGTGTCCTGCTTGCCAGTTAATGAAAATATAACCAATAACAGAAACAGCACCAAGAACACCATTAATACTGCGACCAATCATTTTTCGTTCTTTGATTTTACCATCTACATCACGAAATTTAACCCAACCAGCAGCTGCCATCATTACCGTACAAAGAAAACCAAAACCGATAGAAACGAATGCAATCAATGCCGTTACAAATGCTCCTACGGACATAAAGTTGGCCGGTGTTGTAATCAATCCCCAAAATTGCATTCCCATTCCAAACGCATATAATGCCCAAGCAAATGGCTCAACACCAGTTAATTGACTTTTAATCCATTGAAGATAATTACCCTCAAATTTTTCACCATACAAAACATCTGTTGTTGGTGTGTTCTGTGAAACTCCTGAAACATTTTCCATTGGTGTAACTACCACCTTTCAATATTAGAGCGTAAACTCTTTTACTTAATATATTTTACACAGTTAGTTAAATTTTTCACTAACTAAGGCTATTATTATAATACAAAAAAGGCTACCAGTAAATTAATACTATGTAGCCTTTTTTATTTAGTTATTTTAACGGCCGCCAGGCGTGTTTGTTTAACTTGGGAATGAACTTACATTTGTATTAATCCTAAAAAAAACTTAGCAACTATTTCTGGAAAAGCAGCTTTAATTTCTTTTTTAATTGACGTAAGACAACTCGTTTTAGATAAAATTTCATTCACTTTTGTTAGGTCTTCTGGTTTTCCATTTATGCTATTAAACTCTACTAACTCTTGTGCGTTTAGTTTAATAGCGTCAATCATTACATTATTTGTGAAATTTGAGTTACTTACATTTTCTGCTGTTATAGCATTTCCGGAGTTAACATGGGTTGTATTGTTAACTATAAGCCCTTCAGTATTAGTTGCTTCTATATCAGAATCTAGTCCTCTAAAAGAAACGTTATCTATTCTATTAAAATCGCCCCTGTAAAACACTATGAAAACAACCCCTAACAAACCAAAGTAATTTGTTAGGGGTTGTTTTTTATTTAAATGATATAATAGACCTTAAAATGCGGGGCTAAATTGAATAGTTAATCGTTGATTAGTAGCTTGGGCAATCTCTGATAACATTTTTGTTGAAGCATTCACCGACCCATTTTCAATGCGTGCAATCGTTGATTGTGGTTTACCAATCAGACTGGCAAATTCACGTTGACTCAACCCCATATTTTCACGCAGGTCATGAACTTTTACTGCCACCTCTAAATTGATATTTTCTTGCTCGACAATTTGTGCAAATTCGGGATTGTTTTTACTACGTTCAGAAACATAGGCATCAAGTTTATTCATTGGTTTTCCTCCTTATTCAAATACTGATTGCGTCTATTTCGAGCAATTTTCTTTTCATTTTCAGGTGTCTTTTGTGTTTTTTTCGTGAACGCATTAGTAATAATGTATTGACTACCTTTGACTTGAAAATAAATAGCTCTTTGAATGTTTGAAGCTCGCTTAGAACGAATTTCATAAAGATTATTTTCTAGTTTTTTGACCCATAATTGTCTTTCTGCGACTAAGAGGCCATTATTTTCAATATTTTGAATGGTTGCAATTAATTTAGCAGCATCTTTATCAGGTAATTGATCTAAGAACTGTTCAAATTCAGCCCAATCGTAATATTCAAACTCAAATTTTTCCATAACAACATGATAGCAAATACGCTATCATTGATCAAATAATTAACTTTATAGGAGTAGATAATGGTGCAACAAATAGTACTACCAATCAAAGATTCAAATGTTTTAAAGATGGTCCAAGATACCTTACTAGATAGTTTTCGGGCAGGTCGCCGGAACTACACCATCTTTCAAGTGGGTAAAGCCACCCTCCTACGGGTGAGTGATGTCATGACCTTAAAAAAATCAGATGTCTATAATCCAGATGGTTCGGTTAAAAATACGGCCTTTATTCATGATAAAAAGACAGATAAAGCGAATACATTGTATCTAAAGCCTGTCCAACAAAACTTGCTGCAATATCATAATTGGCTGGTCCAAGAAAATATCAATTCAGATTGGTTATTTCCCTCAACGGCACATCCAGACCGTCATATTACTGAGAAACAGTTTTACAAGGTCATGGCACGCGTTGGCGATCTATTAGGCATTAACTATCTAGGCACACATACCATGCGTAAAACAGGCGCTTACCGTGTCTATACGCAATCAAATTACAACATTGGTCTAGTTATGCACTTATTGAATCACTCAAGCGAAGCCATGACCTTAACGTACCTAGGTTTAGATCAAGCAAGCCGTGAAACCATGTTAGATCAAATTGATTTTGGTTAAGAAAAATAGCCACTCATACTTATTTTTTAACCATTTACAGTGCATGAATCAAATTTGAATGCCTAAAATGCTAATATGGCAATATCTATTTAGATTAAACAAGGAGTATATACCATGTCTTATTTTGCATTCGCATTACCTCTTTTCTATTTGATTCATTGCTTTGAAGAATTCTATTTTCCTGGTGGATTCATAGCGTGGTATCATTCCTATCGACCAAATCTCAACCAACAGTCCCCTGCTTACTATTGGCGAGTTAATATCATTGCTTTTCTAATTGTTTTGATAAACAGTTGTTATTATTTTATCTCTCATGGAAACAACAATACCGGCTTATTAATTGCTAGTAGCTTTTTAGCATGGAACGCCCTAGTAACACATGTCATAGGTTCGATTAAATCTAAAAGTTATTCTCCAGGATTAGTAACTGGTATTCTCTGCTATATTATGTCATTTCTAGTGATTATCTATTTGATAATATCAAACCATCTATTATCGATTCTACTAATGATCATATATGCCTTATTGGGTATGCTATATGAAATGTGGAATTTATATAAAAATAGATTCTAAAGATAATTAGTAATGTTCTGTTGGCACACGCTAGAGTATGTTCAATAGTGTCAGCAGGCTTAATAGCGGTCATCATTTTTGACTTACATGATGACTATGAGGCATATATACGCATTGCAAATAAGTTGGGATAGACATTCGTACTATCTCAACTTATTTTTTATGTGGTTAAGCTGACATCAGCTTGCCCCACGCGGGTAGCGTTCTGCATGACATGCTCTCACTGAAGGTGATCCTGCAATGATAAATTGCCCCGTCACGGCGTGACCCGCCGGAGGTTTTTCTAGCCGGATAATAGGCGCCGAAAAATAGCAGTTCCCCCAGAAGGAAGGGGGAACGCTACTGTCATCGCTTGTCGATGACGCGCCTCGCAGAGCCTGTCCAAAATATCATTTTGGTATAACAGGCTATACCAGATTTTTAACGGTGTTATACTGGTCTTGGAAAACCTTTTTTGAGGAGGCATTTTTGATGGCGCATTTAAAGAAAAATACGCGTGGCGCAGTACCCGGTTTAGCGGTCCATTTTGAACGTAAAACCGACCATCACACTAACAAAGAAATTGATGTGTCGAAATCCTATCTGAATCAAGATCTCATGGCAGATGGTTCAGATATGCTTTCACGTTTCAGCGAGCGTTTAAATGACGTTTATTGCATGAAAAGAGACGATGTGAAGGCGTTAGCGACGTGGATTGTCACTTTACCTGAAGAACTCACAGAAGCCCCCTACGAGCAACAGAGCGCCTTTTTTGAAGCAACTATGAATTTTCTGAATGAACGTTATGGTCAAGAAAATGCCGTGGCCACTGTCGTGCATTATGACGAGACAACCCCTCACTTGCACTATGCCTTTGTCCCCGTAGTTTTTGATGATAAAAAATCACGTTATAAAGTATCCGCTAAAGAAGTGCTAACGCGGCAGGATTTACAAACCTTTCATGAGGATTTAGATCAGCATTTAAAAAAGGTGCTGCCCTTTTATGAACAAGGGATTTTAAATAACAAAACCTTACCGTTTGAGAATGTCGCTGAAATCAAAAAATACAATGATCAGTTTAATACCTTAAAGGCTGAACTAGCTGACATTGAAGACAATATTCGGGCTAAACAGGCCGTACTTAAAATCACGGATCAAGCCTTAACGGAAGTAGACTTAGCCGAACAACAAATCGATGCCTTTAAACAAGACTTATCGAAAAATCTCTTTGGTAAGACGGTGCTTAAACCTGATGACTTAGATCGTTTTAAAAGCGTATTAGGCACGATGAAAAAAGCCACCTTGCAAAGCCAGCATGAGACAGAAAAACTCAAGCAAACGTTAGGTCAAGTCAAAGCACAATTAGTAGATGTCCAAGCTGACTATCAAAAACTGAACGCAGCACATCAAACGCTGCAAGCGGATAACCAAGAAAAGCAAAAGATGGACTATGTGATGCGTGATATGCTTAAAAATGATTATGGTGTCGACAAACTATCCCATACTGATGTGGAGGCCCGCTATGTTCTTTATAAGCTAGATCATGAAGAACGCACCAAAAATAAAAAGGAGGCCCAGTCATGGTTAAAAATCTTGACGACAGTTAGAGAAGATCCAGCTACGAAAATAGCGCCTAGTAGATTAGATTGGGGCATTGAACAAGTTAAAGCATTAATCAATCGGATCATTGAATTAACGCGTACTGTTTTTAAAGAATCAAGTCTATAATGTTAAAACGGCTTATTTTCCTTTCTAAGCGTTTTTAACAATTTAAGGTATAAATACTTAATAATCAGCTAAAAACGTTTCTATCGACTTAATAAGTGGCAATTACATCAAATAATTAAGGATACTTATTTGATATGTTAACTAAAAACGACCCTCGTCGTGTGTATCTTTGATGGACGGGGTTCTTTTCTTTGATTTTTAAAGGGTTCAATAAAAAGGCGCAGCCTGTTATAAGTTTATCTTATATATTTTAATCTTTTGTTCTTTTGCGCGGTTAAAAAGTCAGTATTATCAGGGGTTTACAAGATTATGTACCCACAAAACACTATGTATACACCCACAAAATACTATGTACGTACCCACAAAATACTATGCATACACCCACTTTTAGTTTATATAAGTGGGTGTATAGGTTATAATAAATAGCATAAAGAAAATCCTGTCTAGAAGTTTTTCTTTATGCTTTTTCAATAACACGCACGAAGGAGCGTATTTATATGTCTATTTTACCAGAAAAGAACGCAAGTCAGGTGCAGAGCTTGAATGAACTGGCCAAACGAAAAGTGGTTGAACATAACAGTTTAATCACTTCAATTGCCAAAATGGATAAGACACCACTCAAAATGTTTGAGTTGGCCGTTTCTCTAATTGATACGGAAAATCCCCCCGAAGATCAGACGGTTTATTTATCAAAGCGAGAGTTGTTTGCTTTTTTTCAAGTTGATGATAGCAACAAACATAGTCGTTTTAAAGAAGCCGTTGAAAAAATGCAGAAACAAGCTTTTTTTCAAATTAAAAAAGAACAAGATAAAGGCTTTAAATTTATTAGTATTGTACCAATCCCGTATGTAGAATGGACAGATTATAATGACGAAGTGAAAATTGAATTTCATCGTGAAATTATGCCTTATCTAATTAATCTCAAAAATAATTTTACGCAACATGCTTTGTCAGATATTGCAGAATTGAACAGCAAATATGCAATAATTTTATATCGTTGGTTATCGATGAATTACAATCAATACGAGCATTACAGTGTTAAAGGTGGACGGAGAGAGGAACAAGTTGAAAGTTACCGTAATCCCGAAATAAGTATGCGAGATTTACGTCAAATTACAAATACAATTGATGAATATAAGCGATTTGATCATTTTGAAAAAAGAGTACTGAATGACCCATTGTCAGAAATTACTAAACATACAACTTTCAATGTAACTTACGAAAAACTCAAAAAAGGGCGGAGTATTGATAGTATTGTCTTTCATATCACTAAAAAACAAGTGGCTGATGATATTAGTTACAAACAATATGATCCAGCTTATGTTGACGGTAAGATACGTCAAGAAGAGACAGAAGATATGTTGACAGTTAAGGCTATAAAAAGTCCATATACAAAGTTATTGATGGAACATTTCTTATTGTCATATATTGATTTGACGGATACGGCTATTTTGTCAGGGCTACAGAAAAATGTTTATCCACTCTATGACGAATTAAAAGAGTTACGTGGTTTAAAGGGCGTGAAAGAACACTTAGCATATGTCAGAGATAAACAAGATGACTATTCGAAAAAGAATATTGCTAAGTATCTTAAAAAATCGATTGAACAGTATCTACCAATCGTTAAAAGGCAGGATATAGATCATGAGTGAAAATTTCAAGACGATTCGAGAACTTGCTGAGGAGTTAGATGTTTCAAAACAGGCAATACAATATCATATAAAGTCACTGACAAACAAAACAAGGCAAACAAACGACAAAGGTATAGTTGTTTTGTCATTAGAAGAACAGCAATTTATAAGGTCCAAGGTTGACAAACGGACAAACAAAACCAAGACAAATAAACAGACAAATGACAAACAAACAGACAAAGAGACTAATTGGGATATTCACAACTATTTAATTAGTGAACTTGATGGAGTTACGAAAAATAGAGATAAACAATTAGCAGTTAAGGATAAGCAACTAGAAAATAAAGATTCACAAATAGCTCAAATGCAAAACTTACTAGACCAGCAACAAAGATTAGCCTTACAAGATAAAAAGTTGTTAGAAGAATACAAAGCAGAAAACGACAGATTAAAAGTTCTCAAAATGCCCTCACAGGAAACAGAATCCAAACATTTAGACAATCAATATAAAGGTGAAGTGAACGCTCTTAAAGAGAAGTTGGAAAAATTGCAGGAACAAATCAAAGATCAAAAAAGGATAGAAGAACGAGAAAAACCAAGAAAATGGTGGGGACTATGGCGAAAATAGATGATTCAGTTAAAAAGAAAGTTCCAGAATTGCGATTTAAAGGATTCACGGATGAATGGGAAGAGCGTAAGTTAGGTGATATTTCCGATAAGGTCAAAGAAAAAAATAAAACTGGTGAGTTTACAGAAACTTTGACCAACTCAGCAGAATATGGAATTATTAATCAACGTGATTTTTTTGATAAAGATATTTCTAACGCTAAGAACCTTAATGGCTATTATGTAGTTAAAAACGATGATTTTGTCTACAATCCTCGCATTTCAAATTTTGCTCCGGTTGGACCAATTAAACGTAATAAATTAGGTAGAATTGGTGTAATGTCTCCACTATATTATGTTTTCCGTACACATGACATAGACAAGAATTACTTTGAAAAGTATTTTGATACTGTCTACTGGCATCGATTCATGGAACTAAACGGTGACTCAGGAGCACGTGCCGATCGTTTTGCAATTAAGGACTCAGTCTTTGTTGAAATGCCAATTCCTTATCCAACTATGGATGAACAAGAAAAAATAGGTTCATTTTTCAAACAATTGGATGCCACTATCGCTCTTCATCAACGTAAGTTAGATTTATTGAAAGAACAGAAAAAAGGCTTTTTGAACTGACCCCCATAAATTGGAGTGATGTTTTAAGAGATAAATTGGATGGCATGTTTCCGGAATTCAACCGGAGTCATGCCGTCCAATTTTTGTTTAATTCGTTTATTGTTATAGTAATTGATGAACTCAATCATAGCTGATTTTAATTCTTCATATGTCCTGTAATGAGTTTGGTGTACTGTGCAAACCTTTAACGTTCTGAAGAAACTTTCAATAACCGCATTATCTAAACATGTAGCCTTTCGGCTCATACTTTGGATAATGTGGTTTTTTGATAATGTTTTTACGAATTTTGCGTGCTGATATTGAAGCCCTTGATCAGAATGAAGGACCATTCTATATGCAAGATTAGGTCGTTTATTAATCAATTCATTTAATGGATCAACAACGAACTTAACACTCGGGCTTAAACTAATATTCCAGCTAAGCACCTCTCCGCTATAAAGGTCTAAGTACGCTGTGACGTAAGCTCGTTCTTGTATACTTTGAGAACCCCAACGAACTTCAGTGACATCAGTAGCAATTTTTTGAAATGGTCGATCGGTATTAAAGCGACGCTTTAATTTATGTTTAGCCACCTTAAATTACGGTTTTATGATAAATTACAGGAGCGAATGGCTAAAGGATATAATGTTGATTCTGAAATAAAGAGTTGGCAGCGTTATGAGATTCAATTACGAGCTAAGCGTGCTACTCAAGTATTAAAGATTTTGGCGTATGATAATTACCAACTAGGTGAGTTTATCAAAGGCGTTTTAAAGGCTAATATTAATTATCGGATACCTTCAAAAACTGATAGTAATAAACGAAGATGGAACTCCTGCAAATGGTGGCTTAAATTTTTAGATGATGCTGATGAGATAACATTTTCTCAAATTCAACCTGAACCGACAATCGAAAGTTCAAAACGTTGGTTAGAGCGTCAAGTGACGTCAACGTTGGCCACAATGGAAATGGCATTTGGTTCACAGTTTATTATTAACTATTTATTGGTGCACGGTAAGGAACGATTAACTGAGAAACAAAAACAAAGGGCCAACATGTTTTTTAATGACATGTCAGCCCAGCGGTTAGTATTAGATGAAATTAAAAGAGAATTAGGAGATCTTGAATTCGTTAAACTAATATTTTCTATGGATGAGAAAAAACGAACGCATTTGAATCGTATTTCTGTAAATTCGTAATTGATAATAGTTAATTTAGTTAAAAGATAATTAATGCTTGTAAATGTGTTTCGCATATGCGATGATGAACCTATCAAAAAATATATTTGAATAAAAGAAAAACCACCCCAACAGCTTCAAAGTTTGGCGACACAGATGCTTGGAATGGTTAAATTTCTTATTGAATATCGTTAGTATATCACATCATTTGATATTTGACTACAAAACTAATCAATTAAGTTAAGTCTATAACGAAAACAATAAAATTTAACTTAAGGCACTGGATGGTTATATTCAGTGTCTTTTTTGTGTCTAAAAATTGAATAGTTGTAGGCATAGATATATGTAACTGGCAGAGCTGAACTGCCATGAACAAAGGTATAGCGCCTGTACATAGCTTTAATCATCGTAATGTGCAGGTAGGACACTGGGTAAAATTGTGCAAGCCCAGAGCGTAGAATGGCGTGAGACTAAGGTATTTTATGAAGAAGATACTAGGTTAAAGAGCACTTGGTGGGCGAACTTCTTAATATGAGGCGGCAATAAACGTAAGAGAGCATGAGGATTCACACTGCGTACTGTACGGCATTTAGGGTAAGTGAGACTGGTAAGGATGTGAAAAATAGAGCTGAAAGGCGAACACGCGGGACAGTCGCATGCGTGGAAAAAGTCACAGGCGGGATCTCCTGGATTTTGTCGAACTGATGATTGGTACGAATGAACGACCGACACTTGACGGTTGCTCTTGGGTGCAGTTTTCTCTAATTTTGAAGTGTAGGGAAAACTGTATTCATTTCACTCCTCTCTTCTTTCAGGTTGCGTTAATAACCGTATTATCTAAACATGGGTCAAAAGACTAAATGTTTAGATAATACGGTTATTTTTTATTACAAATAAAGTATATATATCATTATTAATTAGTTGGTATTCAATATATCTACTATATTCGCAAAATATTATTTTTTTATTTTTAAAGACATTAATGTTAAAACACATATTATAAGGACCATACTAAAAATAATTATACTGTTTTTGCCAATAAGTGTATAGCCACCAACTAATAATATACTTCCAATTGGTGCAGCAACTGTTAAACTACTATTTATTATTCCTAAGATTGTGGTTAGCGATGATGAATCAATGTTATCCATTAATAGTGCATATAACTTTGGGTTAATTTTACCTAGAACGTAAGTTATCATAAACAATGAACTTGATACATAGAAAATGTTTAGGTTTAAAATTAATATCATATAAAAAATAAATAATAATACAGATTCTAATAATACTAAATTTTTAAAACTAAAAGATTTAAAAATATCATTAATTATAATTGATCCTAGTACATTTCCAAATACAAATACTAAATTTATTATTAAAATAGAAATACCAAATCCAAAAGGACTAATCTGAGTATTATTTAATATATATAGGTTTAAAATACCGTCTATACTTGCTCCTAGGATATTTAATATAATAAGAGTTAACATTATGTTTAGTATAGGTAATTGAGTCACATTACCTAATAAAGATAATGCTTTTTTATAAGTATTATCTTTATTTACAATTTTTGACTTAGTTGTGATTGTAGATATATAAGATAATTGCTGTTTAAATAGTAATAATATAAATCCAGATAAACAAAATGTAATTGAATTAATAATTGAACCTATAACGTAATTATTTGTAGTCATTATATAATATAGACCTAAGGCTTGTCCTATTGGTTGCATAATTAAAGATATACTTTGATAAATACCTAAAGTTTGTTGTCTTAATGTACTAGGAACTTTATTTTGAATAATTGTTAATTTTAATAAACCTATAATTACGCCTATTATATCAGAGATTAGATTAATTGTAATTGCGATTACCAATATTAATTTATCATTACTATTAAAAAAAATAAAAGACAGAAATATATACATAATAGATTGAGAGAATGTTAATAAGATAATCCAATTAATCTTATTGATTAAATTTCCAGCTAATTTACCCAATAATGCGGAAAAAATTCCAGGAAGTGTGGCAGTTATTGATACAATAGTAACCCATAAAGAATTATCAGTACTTGATTTAGCTAAAATAAGCAAAATCATATTAAAAAG
Source organism: Periweissella fabalis (assembly GCF_012396505.1). Lineage (GTDB taxonomy): Bacteria > Bacillota > Bacilli > Lactobacillales > Lactobacillaceae > Periweissella > Periweissella fabalis. The sequence continues at coordinate 14,945 of NZ_JAAXPN010000014.1, forward strand.
ACTGATACCCAATATCTGAAAAAAAGTACTACTTAATAAGCCCATAATAGCTGAATTTTTAAATATTTGTTTCATAATGTTTTCCCCACTTATTTTCTATAATATTTAATGCTAATAAAGGATCAACTAATGTATTACATAGTTCTAAATTACTTTTAAGTACAGGAATGAATGTTTTTTCAGTTGTGTTAATTATTGAAAATCTACAAGCCTCAAGCATTCTTAAACCACGACCAAATAATAATTCGTCATCAATTATCGCAGCTATAGATAGAACTGCATCAGCAATACCTAGTAATCCATGATCATAATCACTTGATTTAGCATAAGGTATTGCAACACTATAAGCTGTAGATATAATATAGCTAGGAATTAACTCTTTTGGGACTGTAGTCATAGATAGTAGTAATCCAGCTATTCCTCTTGAAACATATGGATTTATTATTTGTTTTATTTCTGATTCGATCAAAAAAATTAATCCATCATTAATAAAAATTAATGATCTTAGATAATTTAATATCTTTTCATATTTATTTTTATCATATTTTTTAATTATATTAATTTGCATTATTTCTGATGCAATACCTTGGATACCAATACACGGAATATTATTTTTTTTAACATTATAATTCAACATTTCAAATGTTTTATGAACATCAAATTTTGGTTCAAATGTTTTACACCTTTTAAAGGTATATCCTTTAAACTTTAATGAAGAAACATTAGATTTAATATCTTTTACTGTCATTTGGTATTGATCTAATTTAGTTAAGTATTTTAATTCTTCAATATTCAATATACTAGATAAATATCTATAAGTTATTTTTTGAATATCAAAAAATGATACCATATCTAAAAAATAATTTTGCCTACCTAAAGCGTAAATAACCAATAAGTAAAGACGTACAGTATCTTTTTGATAGACTGACATTTGTTTCATAGATTCATACCAAAAACCTGTAGAACGAATATCATAAGTTTTATAGTTTATAGTTTCAGCATCAATTATAAATACATTACCACTTTTATCTATCATGAAATTACGAGCATGGATATCAATATTGGTTTTACCATCACTATGTAGCATGATAATAATGTTGAAAATTCTATCTAATATATCTTTAACATTATCAAAAATAATTTTCGATTTATTTGTATGGAGCATGAAATTGTTTTTAGATAAAAATGTATCGAACGTGATCCCATCAATATATTCGTATATATAAAAAACAGATGAAATTTCAATTATTTTTTCAATTTTTTTGGGAAAATAGGCAGCGGAATTCATATTTTCCCATTCATTTTGACGCATTGAAAAAGTGTCAAATCCTCCATTTTTTAATGTTCCTAATTTTGCTTCTTTTATAATAACCTTATTATTATTATCTTTTCCAATATAAATGTTACCAGTTGAATTTTGAGATAAAATTTCATATGGTTCATATTTATCAATCAACAAACTATATTCATTTTCAGAAACCCATCCTTTTGGAATATTTATCCAAGTTGGAATATATGGTGAAAGATGTGGTATATCTTGTTCTTCTTGCCCGTTAGGACCATATAAAGTAAATTGAGAAAAATCAGTTATATCTGAAACAGTATTAATTCCATATCTAAAAAAAATGTTATTAGCGTTTTTATATTTAAAATCACTAATGATGTAGGGGCCATCAGTATCTTTTAAAAGTATCTTTAAAGTATCCATTATATAGAAAGCATTATTTTCTGATTCTGGATAAATTGTAATATATTTTCCCAAAGAAGAAGGACTTTCTTCTTCGGAAATATTTTTTCTAAATTCATAGTTACTTTTTATATATTTAAAAGAAATTTTATTTTCAAAACATACTTGTGAAACAATATTTAACACTTTTTTTTATATTTTGGACTAGCAGAAACATGAATCTTCCATCCTTCATGAGGAATAGTATAACTTTGATATATATATTTAAAAATAGCACTATATTTAACCATTTATTTTGTGCTCCTTTTTAATAATTTTCTAATTATATTATCATGAAACAATAAATAAATAAATAAATTTTACCTTTAAAAGGTATTATGTAGTACCTTCAGTTTCAATATTAATGTTCTAATAATAATAAATTAGATTGTTTGACATCTAAATTTAATTGCATTATCATAATTTTATTAAATGAAAAGAGGACATGCAAATGAAAAAATTAAACCAATTAAATGAACTACCAGTTGCTAAGGGAATGGAAAAGTTTCAACCTAAAAAGGGTATTAATATTACTTTCGGTTGCAATATCAATGCGTAACTAATATTAATTGTATTATCATTAAATGAAAAGAGGACATGCAAATGAAAAAATTAAACCAATTAAATGAACTACCAGTTGCTAAGGGAATGGAAAAGTTTCAACCTAAAAAGGGTATTAATATTACTTTCGGTTGTAATGTCAATGCGTAAATAATAGTTATTTACGATATTTAACTTGGGAGGGGTAATGCATTTTAATAAGGAATTTTTTAATGCTGAAATTTTAGTTTGGGAAAATAGCTTAAGGGAAAAATTACCTATTTCAGAAAATACAATTAAGGGTAATTATAAGGATTTATTGCATTTAATCAAAATAATTATTTTTTCTTTTAATAAATAATTGTTTTATATTAGTTTTGTTTATCACGCTAAGCGGCTGGCTCAATAAAAATTGAGTTGGCCGCTTTTTTTGTAGTTCCTTGCGAAAAATATCGGCAGCAAATCAAGTTGACCTTTGAGTGGGTACAAACGAAATCCTGAATAGAAAACGTTATTTGAAGCAATTAAAAATTGCTAAACACGAAGACTCATTAATTTATGTTAAATCTAATCTTGATTTATTACCTTCGTATTCTGATTTACAAAGCTATGAAAAATATTTGTACGATACGTATGAGACTGATTATGAACAAGATCGAATTCATGAGGTGTATAGTTTGCTAGTTAATGAATTATTGGAACGAATTGAAATATTTGAAAAAGTAGAATAACCGAATGGTTGAAGAAATGGTATTAGGTATTTTTCGAAAAAATAAAAAGGAACGCTCCATAAACATTTTGCATGAAAAATCTGATTCCGGTGAACGAATAATGCCGAAAGATTTATTGAACTTATATTGTTTAAATTTGAAATAATAATATAAAAAAGTAATCTTGAACTGACCCCCATAAATTTGAGTGATGTTTTAAGCGATAAATTGGATGGCATGTTTCCGGAATTCAACCGGAGTCATGCCGTCCAATTTTTGTTTAATTCGTTTATTGTTATAGTAATTGATGAACTCAATCATAGCTGATTTTAATTCTTCATATGTCCTGTAATGAGTTTGGTGTACTGTGCAAACCTTTAACGTTCTGAAGAAACTTTCAATAACCGCATTATCTAAACATGTAGCCTTTCGGCTCATACTTTGGATAATGTGGTTTTTTGATAATGTTTTTACGAATTTTGCGTGCTGATATTGAAGCCCTTGATCAGAATGAAGGACCATTCTATATGCAAGATTAGGTCGTTTATTAATCAATTCATTTAATGGATCAACAACGAACTTAACACTCGGGCTTAAACTAATATTCCAGCTAAGCACCTCTCCGCTATAAAGGTCTAAGTACGCTGTGACGTAAGCTCGTTCTTGTATACTTTGAGAACCCCAACGAACTTCAGTGACATCAGTAGCAATTTTTTGAAATGGTCGATCGGTATTAAAGCGACGCTTTAATTTATGTTTAGCCACCTTTCCCACAAGACCTTTATAAGAGTTGTACTTACGGGTTCGTTTATTGTAAGCGGTGCATTGCAAGCTGTTTTCTTGCATAATTCGTTGTACTTTTTTGTGGTTGACGATAATCCCTTTATTTCGTAAGGCCAATACTACACGGCGATAGCCGTAATCCTTATTAACCGAAACAATATTTTTAATTTCAGCAACTAGTGTAGTATCAGTTTTTTCGTAAACATGTTTAAGCGCATAATGAAAACTACTACTTGAAAGACGCGCTGCTTTCAGTAATATTACCAATTTAATGTTTAATTCCCGCTTTAATTCGACTACTAATTGGGCTTTTTCGAAGTTTGAGATTTCTTCTTCTTTTGAATTAAAGCGTCCAGTTTTTCCAAATAAGCTACCCGTGCCCGTAAGTAATCATTTTCATCTTGTAATTCCTTCTTAGTTTTATCTGGTTTATCTTGCATTTTGACAATACTTCCTTTATTCGGCCTAAGACGTCCCGAAAGTAAATCTCTTTCCCACTGATAAATTTGAGCAGGTGTTCGTATACGAAACTGCTTAGCAGTTTCAGGGAAAGAGGACTTAGTTTCAAAACGCCAGTTTAATACCTTTAGTTTAAAGGAATAATCAATCTGTGTCTTTACTTTTGGGCGACTTAATCCAGAAATTCCAAATTGATTAATTTTTCGAATCCATTCATAAAGGGTAGCAGTTCCTTTAATTTGATATTTAGCCATTACTTTGGATATAGGAACTCCGCTTTGATACTCAAGAATTGCATTAAGTTTTGTTTGTTGAGAAAAATACATAAGAAAACCCCTCGATTGGATTTACTCCAATTCGAGGGGTTCAGTTCATTTTACAAAAGATGTTTGTATAGGGTCTATAATTTACAAATAGGCCTTTTATCATTTCTAAAGCCATTTTTCAGAACGTTATTATAATCTGAAGAATGGCTTTATTGGCGACATTAACCAAACTATCCAGTTGCGCAAGTAACATTTGCGTGACTAATGCTAGTAATTTTTGCTAGGATTACCTTAGATCCTTGATTATGCTTTAGGAGGAGTGAGATTTGAGCTTTAAAGACGATATCAAGACCTTGCGCAGGCAATCTAATTTAACACAGGAAGCATTGGCTCAACAATTGCATGTGACCCGCCAAACTGTCTCAACTTGGGAAACTGGCAAGAACATGCCAAATTTAGAGACCCTGCATGCTTTGAGTCAATTGTTTAACATCTCACTCGAAAAACTTCTATTTAACGAGGAGATTGCAATGAAAAAAAATAAAGAACCCTCTTTGGCCACCCAGATAGATCATGATGTTAAGCTTAAAAGTCGTTATCGTCGTTGGACTTTTGGTTTAGGTGGCTTGATCGTACTAGCACTAGTTAGTGTTGGTATTTTATGTTTGGGATATTATAAAGGTATTGGGACGATTGATCGATTTGATCCGTTTTTATCCTATAAAGTCGGGTACACTAAATTGCCTAGTGAAAAGGAAATTTCTCCTAACAATAAGGCGACCAATGGTTACTGGACCGCTTGGTTCACCGATAATACTATGGGTAATGAATGGACCAAATTGACCTTAACTACGGGCCTTAATCCTGGGGTCAAAGATCCTTATGTGATGGCTTATCATAAGGGCAGTTATGTTAAAGTTGCGCGTATCGTTCCTCGCACCTACATTAATCAGACTTATGTTAGCAACTTAGCAGCGCTAGATGCCTTGTTAAATCATAAGGGAAATACAGAGACTAACAATCATGACCTTAAGAAGTATAAGACACAAATCCACATATTCGACATTGTCCAACAGTTAGTACCTGAATAGAGAACCACCAAGTTACAATTCTGCAAGCAGTTTTAGGTCCTATAGTCACAAATAACGCCTATAAAAGAGCAAGCATAGAATCATTGCTTGCTCTTTTTGCGTTTCATCAACATAATTATTTTGAAATCAGGAGGGTATATATGAAATTTGGTGATCGTCTAAAAAACGCAAGAACAGAATTGAATCTTACTCAGGAACAAGTTGCTAGAGATTTTTTTATTACTAGACAAACTATTTCTAGTTGGGAAAATGAAAAAACTTATCCTGACATTGCTAGCTTGATTAAGTTGAGTGACTATTACCATATTTCACTAGATACTTTGTTAAAGGAGGATACCGGTATGCGTGAGTTTTTGGAAAAAGAAGAAGTTACGAGACAAATAAAACCAATTTATCGCGATCTTATAGTTATTGATTTACTAGTCTGTTCATTACTAATTGGTGACTTTTTTAATCTAATACATTTAGGTGTATTTATGCTGCCAATATTTTTCTTGTTATTGTGCAGTGTATCTGCATTAAATAAGTTAAGAGAATTCGATAACTCTAGTTCTCTTGGATTAAAACATGCTTGGCAAAAATACTTGTCTGGAGAAAAAGGAGCAAAATATTCACTTATTATGCCGATAGTATTTATCACTTCAGGAGTCATTGTTGTGTTATTAAAAGAATTGTATATTGGTGGAATCTTTATGCTAACAGGAATTTCATTTTTATTTTCCATTTTTACAAAAACAAAACACCAATGATATTTTCCTATTCATCAGGGGGTATAATTATATTTTTACCACCTGTTATTACGATACCCTTCATATTGAATATGATCCTCTTTTCTTAATATAGTATTGCTTTATTATTATAATACTATTCATTAAATGGTGTAGCCTTTTCATTTAGTTCAGTTATAACCACATCAGCCATACGATCAGGAATAGCAAACATGTCCATGAATTTAACATAGTTGAGTTCGTGGGCTTTTTTTGCGTACAACGATACAAGTAACTTAATACCAGTAACGTGTGCAGCATACTCCGTCTTATTGTACGCATGGCTATTGAATGATAGCTTAGCACTTGATGTATCGCCATTCAATATATGTCCCAATTCGTGGCCAAAGGTAAAATCACTGCGGATCAATTTGCACAGATTACTGGTCACGCATACGTGGGTAAGTAAATTTAATCAGTCAGTAGACTTAAATGCCGAATGGGTGCGATGCCCGAATAAACATATAGAGGTTAATAGATGCAAGATATAACAGACTGGGGGACGTTGATAGCGGTACTAACGTTCCTTTTTGGTGTGCTTGGTTATTTGATTAAAATTTCAGGAGCGGCTTTTGTGGCTAAGATTAATACGTTAATTGAACCGCTGAAAGACGCCATAAATGGACTTAAATCAAGCGTTGACGCACAAGTAGCAGAACAAAAAAACACTAACAAGAAATTAGCTGAACACGATATTCATTTCGCCAAACATGACGCACAAATTGACGAGCTTTTTAGCCGTACGGAGGACAAATAACATGGAACAATCAATCACACAATTAATTGAAGCAATCGGTACTATCATTATCACGGCACTAGGTGGTTTTGTAACTACCAAATTAAAAGAGTATGCAACAACTTCAAGCCAACAAAAAACAATCACCACATTAGCAACTTTGGCCAATGCAGCAGTTGTTTCAGTTGAAAAATCAGGTATTCTCAATAACTTAACTTCTCGCCAAAAATATCAAGCTGCTATTAATGAGGTTCAAACTCAACTTGATAAAGCAGGTTTGAAACCAGCAGATGAAACATTAATCGCTAATGAAATTGAACGTGCATATAGCCAACAAGTTGACCAACTTCATGCAGTGTATTCCAAGCAAGCCGAAGTAGCAGTTGCTGAAAACCAAGCACATATTGCTAATTCAGCCGCTCAAGAATTGGCAACCTTAAAAGAACAATCAGCTAATATCCTAGCTAAAATTGATGAAAAGCAACAAGCGATTGATGCAATTAATGCGCTTGCTCCAGAAAAATAAGGAGAAAAATTATGGTACAAATTAAAGCACACGGTACCGACCAAGCGCGTTGGCAAGGTCCAAATGGTAAACGTGGCTACGGGCGTGATAGCTTCGCTATTTTACAAATTGGGGGTTATAGTCCATCTACTGGTATCTATAACCAAGCGACCTATCCAACTCAATTAACAGCAATGGCTGATTTACGACTTCACACATACATTTGGTTTGAAGTGGGTGGTGATGCTAACAAAGCCAAACTGGTGTTAGATTACTTCTTACCACGAATCAAAACGCCTAAAGGCTCAATTGTGGCCATTGATTATGAACAAGGTGCTAGTTCAAACGTGGACAACAACACTAATGCTATCCTGTATGCAATGGATCGCATTGCGCAAGCTGGTTACACGCCAATGCTGTACACTGGTAAACCATACATCTATGCCCACGTTGATGTTGCTCGTTTCTTGAGTAAATACCCTAGTCATTTGTGGTTAGCAGCTTATCCAGATTACCAAGTTCGTAGTGAACCATTATTCGATTACTTCCCTAGCATGGCAGGGATTGGTATGTGGCAATTTACTAGCACATACGTGTTAGGTGGCCTTGACGGTAACGTTGATTTAACTGGTATCACGTTTAACGGATACAGCCAGCAACCTAAACCAACACCGCAACCTGCACCACAATCTAACGGCATTGCAGTAGACGGCATCGCAGGAGTGGCCACAGTTAAAGCTATGCAGCATATCTTAGGTTCGCCTGAAGATGGATATATTAGTGGCCAAACTAATTATTCAAAGAAATTCGCACCGGTATTCTCGACTGTTCAATTGGGCGCTGGTGGATCATCGATGATTAAGAAACTACAATACGTGCTTGGTGTTGCTCAAGATGGTTATTTTGGCCCCAGTACTATCGCAGCACTTCAAGCACGGTTACATGTTTATCCCGATGGTTACGCTGGTGCATCAACCGTTAAGCAAATTCAAGCTAACTTGAATCGTGGGCATATTATCATTGAGTAAAATTATTTGTCAAAATATC
>NZ_JAAXPN010000015.1 GCF_012396505.1 Periweissella fabalis
TCTTTCACGCCCTTTAAACCACGTAACTCTTTTAATTCGTCATAGAGTGGATAAACATTTTTCTGTAGCCCTGACAAAATAGCCGTATCCGTCAAATCAATATATGACAATAAGAAATGTTCCATCAGCAATTTTGTATATGGACTCTTCATAGCTTCATATACAAGATCTTTTTCACTTTCTTCTTGTCTTATCTTACCGTCAATATAAACGGGATCATCTAACTTGTAACTAATATCATCTGCCACTTGTTTTTTAGTGATATGAAAGACAATACTCTCAATGCTGCGTCCTTTTTTTACTTTTTCATACGTAACATTAAAGCTGGTATGGTTTGTGATTTCTTTAATCGGATCTTTTAATACTCTTCTTTCAAAATCAGTAAACTTTTTATATTCACTCACCGTATCGGTCGTGTCGCGCAATTCCCGAATAGTGATTATCGGATTACGGTAACTTTCCACTTGCTCTTGTCTTCGCCCACCTTTAACGCTGTAATGCTCATATTGGTTGTAATTCATTGATAACCAACGGTACAAAATGATTGCATACTTGCTATTCAATTCAGAAATTTCTGATAAGGCATGTTGCGTAAAATTGGTTTTGAGATTGATTAAATAAGGCATAATTTCGGGGCTAAATCGGATAGTTACTTCATCATGATAATCAGCCCATTTAACATAAGGGATAGGCACAATACTTTCAAATTCATATCCCTTTTCTTTGGCTTTTTTTATCTTAAAAAATGCTTGTTTCTGCATTTTTTCAATTGCTTCTTTAAAACGACTATGTTTATTGCTATCATCCACGTTAAAAAAAGCAAATAACTCTTGCTTGGATAAATAAACTATCTGGTCTTTCGGTGGATTTTCTGTATCAATTAAAGAAACAGCTAATTCGAACATTTTAAGCGGTGTTTTATCCATTTTGGCAATGGATGTAATTAAACTGTTATGCTCAACCACTTTTCGTTTTGATAATTCATTCAAGGTCTGTACCTGCCTTGTCTTTGATTCTGGTATAATAGACATATAAATACGCTCCCTTAGGCGTGTTGTTGGATAAGCATAAAGAAAAACTTTTAGTCGGGAATTTCTTTATGCTTTTATTATAACATTATATAGCGACAAAATATTTTAAAAAGTCGCTATATACATAGTTTTTTGTCGCTATATGCATAGTTTTTTGTCGCTATATGCATAGTTTTTTGTCGCTATATTACCTATTAAACCCTTGATATTACTGAATTTCTAACCACGCAAAAGAACAAAAGATTAAAATATAAAAGATAAACTTATAATAGGCTGCGCCTTTTTATTGACTTAATAAAAACAAAACAAAAAGAACCCTACGTCAATTTTTTACGCAGAGCTCTTTTTTGAGCAAGTTTCAATAACATATCACTTGTTATCTAATATGATTGACCCCTAATAAGCCGATAGAGACATTTTAACTTGGTTAATGATTAATTATACGTTTCGTGTCTAAAATCGCTTAGACGGGGAAATAAGACGGTTTAACGTTAGAGACTTGGCCCTTTAAAAAGATCACGCGTTAATTCAATGATCCGATTAATTAATGCTTTAACTTGTTCGATACCGCGATCTAATCTAGTTGGCGCTATTTTCGTATCTGGATCTGCTCTAGCTGTCGTCAGTGTTTTTAACCAGGACTGGGCTACTTTTTTATTTTTTGTGAGTTCTTCATGATCCAGCTTATAAAGGACATACCGAGCTTCCACATCAGTATAGGATAGTTGGTCGACACCATAATCATTTTTAAGCATGTCTCGCATGGCATAATCCAGCTGTTGCTGTTCTCGCTGCCGCTGCTGAAGCGCTTGATGCGTTTCTTTCAGGTTTTGATAGTCAACACGGACGTCAGCTAATTGCGCTTTGACTTGACCTAACGTTTGCTTGAGTTCTTCTGTCTCATGCTGGCTTTGTAAGGTGGCTTTCTTCATCGTGGCTAACACGTTTTTAAAGCGATCTAAGTCATCTGGCTTCAGCACCGTCTTACCAAATATATTTTTAGATAAGGCTTGTTTAAACGCATCAATTTGTTTTTCAGCTAAGTCAACTTCCGTTAAAGCTTGCTCCGTGATTTGAAGTACGGCCTGTTTAGCCCTAATATTTTTTTCAACGTCAGCTAGTTCGGTTTTTAAGGCATTAAACTGATCATTGTATTTTTTGATTTCAGCGACATTCTCAAACGGTAAGGTTTTGTTATTTAAAATGCCTTTTTCATAAAAGGGCAGCACCTTTTTTAAGTCTTGATCTAGATCCGCATGAAAGGTTTGTAAATCATGGCGCGTGAGCACTTCTTTAGCCGAGACTTTATCACGTGATTTTTTACTATCAAAAACAACGGGAACAAAGGCATAGTGCAAGTGAGGAGTTGTCTCGTCATAATGCACCACCGCGGCTACGGCATTTTCTTGACCATAACGGTCATTCAAAAAATTAGTGGTTGCTTCAAAAAAGGCGCTCTGTTGATCGTGGGGCGCTTCTGCGAGTTCTTCAGGTAAAGTAACAATCCAAGTCGCTAACGCCTTCACATCGTCTCTTTTCATGCAATAAACATCATTTAAACGTCCATTGAAGCGTGACAGAATATCAGAACCATCTGCCATGAGATCTTGATTCAGATAGGATTTCGACACATCAATTTCTTTGTTGCTGTGATGGTCAGTTTTACGTTCAAAATGAACGGCAAGACCGGGAACTGAACCACGGGTATTTTTCTTTAAATGCGCCATCAAAAATGCCTCCTCGAAAAAGGTTTTCCAAGACCAGTATAACACCGTTAAAAATCTGGTATAGCCTGTTATACCAAAATGCTATTTTGGACAGGCTCTGCGAGGCAAGTCATCGACAAGCGATGACAGTAGCGTTTCCCCTTCCTACTGGGGAAACTGCTATTTTACAGCGCCTATTACCCGGCTTGTAAAACCTCCTGCGGGTCACGCCGTGACAGGGCAATTTATCATTGCAGGATCACTTTCAGTGAGAGCATGTCATGCAGAACGCTACCCGCGTGGGGCAAGCTGGTGTCAGCTTAACCACATTAAAATAATCTGTAAACGTAAGTCTATAATAAAAAAAATTGTAGTGGACTATCGTAATTAATAGGTGTTATACAATAAAAGCAAACAAAAAGGCACCCTTAAGGTGCCCACATCATTTTAACGATCATTAAGATCATCAAAATAACGTTTAATTGCGAACGTCACAACAGCAACACAGATTGCGTTAAACAATTGTGTGAGTTCTTGAAAAAAGTAAATCATGGAGTCTAAACCTCCTTGCCGTTGCAGTTATAGTAGGAAACAACAGCTTTTTAAGTATATCATGTTTTGAAATACCAATAATATAATGTTATAATGTTAATAGAAGAAAGTACATGGAGACTAACCTCTCTAGTAAAAAGGGCTAGTGCGTAGGAACACCAGCTCTTTTTGTTTGTCTTTTTTGAAGCAAGTTTCCTTTCAGGGCAAGACAGTGTATAATTATAAACAATAACTGCCATGAAACAGCTCTGCTGTTTCAAAGGCTTGGGCCAGTACGCTGGTCAAGCCTGGTGGCCCACTTTAAAATACAGTGACGCTGATAGTATGATGGCTGGACTGTTATTTTTGACAATTAAAGACGCTTCAAAAAATTTCTTTAACCCCCAAATCACTAATAGGGGGGTTAAATTTACAAAAAAGCCAACAGGCAAACAACCCTCATGCTTACGGGGCGTAGGGTTACAGCGGAATAATATTCGTGTAAAAATCGCTGTAATAATGAAAGTTTGATAACAAAAATCGGCCATTAAATGGCATTTTTTATTAGATAAATCATTTTAAAGTTTATATCAAGCGGTTTTTTATTAAGGAGGAATATATGACCTACAATGCGATCAAAGGACGCTTTACGCGCGTGGCGCCCGATAAAAAAATTTTGTATGGCGACAAGGCCTATACGTTTGCCTTAACACCGGAACAAAGTGAACAGATTGACCAAGCCGTTTATGCGGTCGTCCTAGCCAAAAATTACAAAACGACCTCTTTCTCGATTGATGAGAAGTTAACCTTGTCTGATGAGGAGGTCGCCCAACACAAATTGGTGGTCCGTTTACGCCTCCGCAAAAAGCACAAACAGCCCGCTCATAAACCGCTCACGAACTAAAATTTCACAAAGCCTAAAAGCCTTGCTACCAGGATTGTGAGAACTAGACCAATTTATTTGAGCCAAATTCACAAGAACAGATCACAGAAAAAGCGCCAAACCCTATGAAATTAAGGCTTGGCGCTTTTAACTTGTCATAAGCTACACTATGTTAATTTATTTAGTGCAGCAGTTATTTTTTTGGCCTCTTTCATTGAAAAAAACCAGATTAAACAGTAAATTAACACAAAAATACCAGTATAAAAAATTAACCAACTAAATGTATCTGGAAACCACCCAGCACATACCGCTAGTATGGTATAGCCACAATAAGTGACTATAAAGTGATAAATTGTTTGTTGCGTAATGCTCAACTTTTCTAGTAAAAATATATATTGTGATAAGAAAAATACGACACCCATTAATCCCCAAATAATTATAGACACTATAAATGCATCAAGTGGTGTTTCAAAATTTTTAACAAATGCAGGACTAGACGGTAATAAATATTTAGTTTTATATAGATAGCTAAAAAAAGTTGAAACTACTAAACCTATTGTTATACCAATTGAAATACTACTAGCTAATCCTCTAATAAATTTTTTCATTTTAAATACTCCTTTTTTATTTTGTACATACATCTTCTTGAAGCATAAGTAACTACATCATTTTTTAAAATAACTTGATATAATCCCGTTGATGTCAATTTAAATTTATCAATGAACTTACGATTAACAATCTCTGACTGCGATATTTGAAAAAAAGTATCATGTGGCAATAAATCGACCATTTCATATATTCGTTCTTTTAACTTATATTTACAGCTATTAATTTCACAAAATACATTATGATTTTCAGTATAAATACGTTCAATATCAGAAATTTTAAATGACAAATAATCACTCCCTTGCTTAACATTAATTTTTTCTTCTCCAAGCATACGACGAATTTTATTAACTAAATCATCAAAATAAGAAGATCTTTTTGGTGTGCAAATAATAATTTTAGGCTTTTGAGTGTTTTTATCCACTTGTAATATAACTTCCATAATTCGTCTCCAAAAATTCAAATATATATACTCTATATTGATTGTAACTTTTATTTTAAAACTATTTTTCCATACACATCTATTTGGTAAATATAATCATATATTTGGAAATACTTATTATTAACTGTAGTAAAAAGACAGATCCTAAAAATAATAAAACCTGCCTTTTCACTGAAGCTAACATATATCATTTTCATATAGTTTATTTATTCGTTTTAAATCCTTTCATAGCAACATGTAAAAGGATACTTGCTCGACCTTTACGTTTCTATTTCGTATACTTAATTTCAAGTACAAGGAGAAATTAATATGGAACTCGGTCAAAGACTTAAGGAATGTCGAATCGCTTTAAATAAAACCCAGCAACAGATGGCTATGGACTTACATGTCACTAGGCAAACTGTATCCCATTGGGAAAATAACGATACCTATCCCAGTTTGGATATGTTGGTGACGTTAAGCGATTATTTGGGCTTTTCTTTGGACACCACACTAAAGGAAGAGGGAACAGAAATGATTGACAGCATTAATAAGGAGTTAGTAATGGGGAAGAAATACAAAAAATTTGTTTTGCTAATCGGGGGAATAGCAATTGCTTTTTTACTATTTATCGGTATTTTAACTTATGGTAGAGCGACTCAAAATAACTTTATTGATCGGTTTAATCCATTTTTAAAAGAAACTTATGGGTATGCATTACTACCTGAACAAGTAACAACCAAGAAAGTTAAACTGAAGGAACAAACTACAAACAAATATGGTAAAACAATAACAAAGCAAGTAACAGTCAATATGCCACAACCGGTAGATGCCTATGTATTAAGTGATATTTTTGGTGAGGGAGAATGGTTGAAATTTCAAGTAGGCATGATTCCAAAAGGACAGAACTATGCCGTCGTCTTACACAAAGGATCCTATGTTAAACGAGCCAAATTGATTACTAAAAATGAAGTCCCATCACTATATCGAAATAATATTGGAAACTCAGATCAGTATATGAAGTACGATAAAAAAAATATGGGTCCTCGTAATTCATTTAATCCATTTTCCAATACAAGTGGACTATAAAAATAAGAATTAAATTGATTTGATTGATAACATTTAGCCAAAGTCAATTTGATCCAACATCGTTTCACGACTAGCTTGGTCTAATCCAAGATAAGTCAGTGTCATGGCTTCACTTGAGTGATTCAATAAATGCATGACTAAGCCAATGTTGTAGTTTGATTGTGTATAGACGCGATAAGCACCTGTTTTACGCATAGTATGGGTACCTAAATAGTTAATGTCTAATAGATCACCAACATGCGCCATCACTTTATAAAACTGTTTCTCGGTGATATGGCGATCATGATGGGCTGTCGAGGGGAATAACCACTCAGAATTGATATTTTCTTGGACCAGCCAATCATGATATTGCAGCAAGTCTTGTTGCACGGGTTTTAAATATAACGTGTTTGCTTTACCTGTCTTTTTATCATGAATAAAAGCCGTATTTTTAACAGAGCCATCTGGATTATAGATATCTGATTTCTTTAACGTCATGACATCACTCACCCGTAGCAGGGTGGCTTTGCCAACTTGAAAGATGGTGTAGTTACGGCGACCCGCCCGAAAATTATCTAGTAAGATGTCTTGCACCATTTTTAAGACGTTAGAGTCTTTGATTGGGAGTACGATTTGTTGCACCATGATTCATATATACCTTTCTGAAATTAAATAATTAATTAAATTGTTTATTTATTGCTGACCAGGACCGTATTTCTAAGTTGCCTTTATGGTTTATTATATCACTTAACAAAAAAACAGCCCCCATTATCTAACTGTTAGATAATGGGGGCTGTTTTAATAGTCTTTTCTAGGGGTTATTATGTAATTATAGACCCTAAATAAGTTCATATCTGAATAATCTATGTTATGTTAACTGGTTTTGGTATAGTAGTTAATGTAGAAGTTTTTGGTTGAATAAATATCAATAAACATCTAAAACCAGTAATCATTATAATGAATGAAATTTACCCATAGTAGGAAGGCTTATCATGACTGAAAACACTTTAGATGAAAAAAAATATCTCTTGTATCGTGAAGCAAAGCAGGATCCAATTGATTCAGAAAATGTGTCAAAAATATTAAAAGAATATTTAACGGCGAATTTAAACTTAAGCGTCTTACTAGGCTCTGGATCATCAATTTTATCTATTCCAATTATGGGGCGCACCTTTAAAGAGTATAAAGGAAGTTTGACCGCTAATGACAAAGAGAACCTTGACTATTTGATTGATAAATATAAAGAAACTTCTGCTGGACTACGGGACACCGAAGTAGAAAATATCGAATTATTTCTTTCATGGTTAAGTTCCCGAATTGAGGGAATGGCGCAATCTGAGTTGGTACACGGAGAGGTTCAAATAAAAAAAGAGTTGATTAAAAAATTACTCTCATCAGTGAAGACAGGATATTACAATGAAGTTAATGAAACAGTCACAAATGATAGTGGGGAATCGCTCCCATTGTATAGATCTTTTATATCAAAACTAGTTGGTACACGAGTAATCGCAGATGATTCTCATGATGTTGTTAATATCTTTACTCCAAATTATGATTTGTATGTTGAAAAAGCACTGGATGATATGGGGCTACCATATACTGATGGGTTTAGGTCAGGCTTAGAATCTGAGTTTAATATATCTGAGTATGGCAGAAGAATTGTAGACACAACAAAACGGTATAGAGATAAGTGGTCTACTGTGAGTCCTTTCTTTAGAGTGTATAAGTTACACGGGTCTCTAAATTGGCAGCGATATCCAGATGGAACAGTAAAAAAAGTGTATGGCATGGAAAACGGGTCAGAAAACTTGTTAATTGCTCCAACTAGTTCAAAATACGCAGATACACAAGGTTTCCCGTTTTCCGATTTATTTAGAGAGTTGTCTGTTGAAATGTTAAAGCCAAATACCGTTCTGTTAATTAATGGGTACGGATTTGGTGATGAACATATTAACAATTTTTTAGTACAAGCGCTCGGCCGACCTGACTTCACCTTGATTGCATTTATTGAACCAACACCGCAACAACTTAATTTTGTTGATGCGGTTAAAGAACGCATAGGTGCGATATTTATATCAAATGCAAAAAACTTGGATTTTAAATCTGATCAGCCAGAGGGACCGGATAATTGGAGATACCTTAGTGGTGAGGGTCACCACTTTAAATCGTTAATTGAATTCATGGATTTTAGTTTAGAATATGAAGGTGAAGAGTTATGATTGAAAAGTGGCCCATTGGAGTTGTCACTTTAGTTGCAGAAGGAATTGTAGAATATACCGCTAAACATTCAGATTTAGAGACACGTATTAGTAATGGTCGTGTGCAGGCCATAAAAGGAATTGGTGACTTTATTTTTGCCTCTGTTTCTACTGATTCCATATTAATATTACGAGTTTTTAAGTCACGACTGGCCGGTCTTGGTGAAGATGAACGTGAGAGTGCTTATGTGCAGAGTGATAAAGTTGTTTTTTCAGCTGAACCAATAGGAGAGCTGGGAAAGAATGGGTTTATTTCGGGTGCAGGACACTTCCCATTAGTCGGAGATAATATCTTTGCAGCAGATGACGTCGTCGTTGAACGCATATTTTCTAGCATCGGTGATCACCTAATTAGCTTGGGGACTGTTAATAATTACGACAATGTACATCCGGATCTCAATTTAGGTAAAATATTAACTTCACATATTGCCATCTTAGGAAATACCGGTTCAGGTAAATCTACAACTCTTCGAGCTTTATTACAAAAAATCGGAGAAGTGCAAAGTGAGTTAAATCCATTAGTCAGTTTTTTTGTTTTTGATGTGCATGGTGACTATGAAGGACTGAGTTTTGCACAAGGCATAGATGTTACGCAAACACATCTACCACTGAACAAGTTGGAGTTGGATGACTGGGCAGCGGCCTTAATGCCTAGCGAGAGAACTCAAAAACCTTTGTTGAGTCGTTCATTGAGTATTGCTCGTGTTTTACCTGACCACTCTCAAATAGTATATGCATTATTGACGAAAGATGCATTAGAAAACACAAATCAAAACAGTCTTTCTGGCCTAAAAAGACTTGTAACAAAATGGATAAAGAAGGTTTTCCCTGAGGATAGTGCAGTAAATCAAGACTTAGACCAGTGGGTGCTAAATTTTGGAAATGAAGAGGGGAAACAAAAGTTAGTTAAACGAGTCAGTGACTTTCTGAATGACTACCCTTATAAAGATGTAAATGAAATCATAAATAGTGTTAGTAGCGATGTCAACTTTACTTTAAATGAATTAGAGGAAGCCTTTGAGGTTGTTTTTGGTGAAGAAGAAGTCAAGGGAAATAACCGGGTTCGAGGAAATACTGAAACATTCATGGCCAGGTTCAGAAATTTTAAAAGTCGTTATGGTAACAGTGATGGAATTTTGAATGAGAACCATGGGGAAGAACTAACTTTAAAAGTGGGAGATTCACCCCGTAAGACAAAGATTTATATTTTGAACTTAGTTGGTTTGGATGATGATGCATTGCGATTAGTATCAACCTATCTTGCAAGACAAGTTTTTGAATTTAATAAACGAAAATTTCGAAACAAAACAGAAAAAGACAGCATGCCTTTTGACTACCTTTATCTCGACGAGGCGCACCGATATGTTCGTAATTCAGCCGATGACTCTTCGACAATATTTGAAACGATTGCTCGTGAAGGTCGAAAATTCAGCGTATATCTGGGAGTGGTTAGCCAGATCCCAAACGAATTATCAAAAGTTGTCATGTCACAGACAGGAGCATTTTTAATTCATAGAATTCAGAATGCCTTGGATTTGGATTTCATTAAGCGAAATGTTCCGGCCGCAACGAGTGGCATGGTAGATCGATTGCCTAGCCTACCTTCTGGGACCGCCCTTTTATCTGGAAGTGCGTTTGATATTCCGTTTGAAATTAATGTTTTGGCCGGCGATCTTGGCGAAGTTTCAAAGTCTCGAAATCCAATTCAACGATCAAAGTAAGTCAATCTTGGTCATTTTTGTATTCTTAATTAGGTTGTGTTGCAAAGTTTATATGACAACTATTTTAAAGTATAATTTCAATTAAATCTACACAAAAAATGGAGGGCACATCACTTCAAAGGAAAACAGTATGACTATCGTATTAGCATTGAAGCCATCGGCTTATACTATCACTTTTCTTTGAGTTATCGTGATTGTGCTAAGATTATGCGGAAATTCAGTATTGGCGTCGATCATACCACGATTTATCGTTGGAATAAGCAATACGGAAAAGTACTTTATCATTTATGGAAAAAACGTAATAAACGCAGAGCGTTATCTAAATCCCTGGAGAATTGACGAAACATATATTAAGGTCAAAGGAAAAGATCGCTATCTCTATCGTGCCATTGATTCTAACGGGAACACCATGGATATGTGGTTACGAAACCATCGGAATACGGTCTCTACGAAATCTTTTGTGGCTCGATTAATTCAAGATTACGGTCAACCAAGTTCGATCGTGACAGACAAATATGCGCCTTCACTGAAAACAATCAACGAGCTGAAGGAAGATGGGGTTCTGGATCAAAAGGTCAATCATTGGAAGTCTAAATACCTCAATAATATCTTGGAACAGGATCACCGTCAGGTGAAAGGAAAATTTCCTTATGGGAATAGCTTTCAATCCACTTATACTGCAGCGACAACAATTAAAGGAATTGAGGTTATTTCTGCTTTATACAAAGAAAGTCGAAGAGAAATTACTCTCTTCGACTTTTCCCCGTGGGATGAAATTGAAAACTTGTTTAAAGTAGCATGAGTTAATCAGTAAAAATTGGAGAAGTCTCTCGCTTTTTCAAACTTTGCAACACAACCAATGACATTATTACACTTCAAAATCTCGGACACTTTGTTTTTCTTCTTTAGTTAGTTGGAACAGATCCATAACTAGTTCATCAATTTGAACGTTTAGACTGGATACCAAGGCATTGTTTCTGAATTCATTTTTCATCTCATGCATTAGCTTTTGAACTAGATGAGCTATTTTATTTTGACAAATGTCACTTGCGTCAGGTATTGGAAATTCTCCTAATTCATTAACCTTGAATTGCGGAAAAATCCGGCGCTGGAATTTATCGAATTTCATCATAAACCAAAGTGTACTTACTTTTGAATTAATTACCGCAAGCAAAAACAACGGATTAACTTGGATGTTCGAAATAACCATTGAATTTATATCATTTATCAAATATTCATCAGTATAAACAGCTTCTATACCATAAGTTTTATTTGATGGTATTTGACGCACTAAAATTCTAGGTTTATCAAATTTTACAGAATATCTTGGCTCAGCAACATTATCTCCATATTTTAGCCATAATCCACTCCAAGAAATGGCATATCTACTTACATTTTTTCCATCTAGATACTTAACGTACGTATCATTAATTTTAGATTTGGCATGATAAATTCTATCTTGCTTATTCTTTGCTGTCTGTTTTGGTTTTCCTTTTCCTACTTGATAAGCCTTAATTCCAGTAGAAACAGTCGAAATATCTTTTCTGTTCAATTTTGGGAAATTATTTATTTTCCAAAAAGCGTTAATCGCTGAGTGATACTTGACCATTGATAAGCTAAACATTGGATTTTCTCCAAAAAAGTTAGGTCCTACTTTTCCTAAAATATTGAACTCATCATTCTTCAACTCTGAAACCTGAATCCAGTTTGGATTATTTTTCTTAAAGAAAATGATGCAATTATCAACATTTGCGTCTGCAAAAATCTTGTCAAGAGAGTTAATTAGGACAACATCACTAGTTTCTTTTGTGATAAATTCACGGATTTTAGAATTAGTTTGGATTGTCAGGAAATTGTTTGGAATTATAAAACTAAAGGTTCCACCTTTACGCATAAGTTTATAAGCCAATTCAATAAAAATTGTATAAGTATTAGCTTGATATTCACTAACTTTATAAGTACTGAGATAATAATTTTTCATATCATCAGTAAATGACTTATTTCGCGAAAAGATGTAGGGCGGATTTCCAATCACTAGGTCAAATCCAATAAAATTCCCATCTTCATCAAGTACTTCGGGGAATTCCATGCGCCACTCTAAACCTTTTTCAAACATTGGGTTTTGCATAGATTTATCAAATGCTTTTTGTGCTACTGAAAATTGCCTACTAATCTCCTCAAAGCGTTTTTGTTCATCATTCATGTCATTTAAGAGATCCATCACTGTCAGATCTTGCAATTTCTTTCTAAGCTGCTTAAGACGCTTTAGTTCTGGACTGGTGGCAGTATCATCAAACGATGATTTAATTTTACTGATTTTTTCAAAAATTTCAGCTTTTGTACGTTTATTATTAGTGTTTTTGTATTCTTTAACCAGTTGTAAGTAATCTTTGAAATCATTTTTCCGCAAATCAAAGCTAAAGTCAAAATCAAATTTGTGGAGTAAACTGTCACCTACTTTGATATTAATATCAATGTTTGGGAGGGTTACCAGTCTGCCTGTTTCGTCATAATATGAGTTTTTCAAAAGTTCAATCCAAAGACGTAACCGGCAGATATTAGCTGAATTAGGGTTAATATCTACACCAAATAAAGAATTTTCAATAATAGCTTGCTTTTGCATAAAAATTGCTTTTTGTATTCTTGTTGAAGGAATATTTCCCACACTATAAACGAAATTATTCCCTGAAAAATCCTGAACAATCAGTTCATCATTCGCCACATAGCAATGAATGTCATTGAGAATATTCCCCTCAGCATCAAATAAACAATGTAATTCATTTTTCAAAGAGACAATTTCATTCAGGATTGAAACGAGAAAATGCCCTGACCCTACAGCTGGGTCACATATTCTTAAACTATCAATTGCTCTTCCCACTTTGCGAGCAACTGCAATATTATCTATATTAAATTTTAAATCTTCAATATTTTTAGCATTCCAACCCAACATTTGATTGACCTTATCAACGACAGCAGAACGAAGCGCGCGCCGAGACATATACATGGTAATCTTTCCCGGTGTGAAGAAAGAACCATCCGCGTAACCGTTTATCTTTTCAAAAATCAATCCCAGAACTGAAGCATTGATAAGGTCATTTTTAGAATTTTCTTTGTGCTTGATAGTTGTTGAAAAATCATAAGCATTTAGAAATTCAAAGAGATATTGGTGAAAGTCCATCTTACCATTTTTACGTTTCCCGTCAGTACCTTTGATTACTGTTTTGCTGTAAATCTGAATATCTTCTTCACGCAGGCGATCAATGGCAATTCCATCTGGCGATCGTTCAAGAGCTGTCTCTTCAAAAAGTGAACTATTCAGATATGGAATATCTCCAAATTTCTCTTCTAAACGTTTGTCTCTTTGCTCATGCCGTTTTGCTAGCACTCCAAAAAATAAGTCACTTAAATCGCCATAACTCTTTATTTTCTCATAAGTTAAAAATTTTAATTTTTCGTTATTGTTGAAAGCAACAAGTTGAGATTCTAAGAGTTTTAAAAATAAGATTCGGTTGACCCAAACAACAGCCAATTGAATGGCATTGTCATATTGCTTTTCAACGGAAACATCATTTTGATTGAGTCTATTAATGACAGATTCTACTAGTGAAGCATATTCGCGTTTGTCAGGTTTTAACCGTTTAATGACTTTTGACGTTCCCTCTTTAGTTTCTTCCAGTCCCATGATATAAAGCAGCTCATCATAAAAAGCTTTGTTGAGTTTGTTTGAGTCTGTGAAAATCTCTTTATTTAACAAATTTTCAGCTGTAAAGAAACGATAAAGCTGAGTAAGATTATTCTTTTTTATTCTCATAGGTCTCTTGGCGACAAGTGCGTCGCTAAGGTTAAAATGAGCGATAGAAATACCTTTTTCAATGGCTTTATCAATTTCTGGAGCGATGACTTCACTATATAAAAAGTCCGTTTTAGCACTTGAAAGTTGACCTTTTTGCCATTTATTATAAAGATCATGAAGTTTTTTATTATTGTAGAAATATTTTTCCAATTCTTTGGCTTCTATAACAAACCAAGATAAACCATTAGTAATAATAGTTTTTTTAATTTCTAGATTATTAGAAAAACGCTCGCTCATGTAATAAGCAATTAATTCACGAAAAGCTTTGACGTTGATGTTTTCGCGTGTCATCATTTCAGATTTATTGCTCAAACTCTTAAGCTCAAGGATTACGCCGAGAGAGCTAGTGCTAATTTTCCCGTTATATATGGCTAAATCAATCCGATTACTAGTGTTGATGAAATTATTAGGAAGAAGTGCTTTTAAGAAATCAGAAATTAAATTTTTTTGATATTCTTCTGATTCTGTTTGCTTGCCTTGTAGTTGCTCTATATAAGAAATGAGCTTATTTTCAAATTCTGATTTTTCATCTTCCTGTGGCATAATGGCTTGAACATTTTTATTCATGCTCTGCTTTAAAGAAAGTCTTTTAATTGCCATTAGAATAACCTCCAGAAAGTATATTAAAAACTAAACTATTTGGAGAGAAAATATTTTTTTGTATCGTCATCTGCTATTCCTGTTGCTTTCTCAAATATAATATATTTGATTCCTTGTCCTACTATACGTAGGCCATTATCTTCATTACAATAATTATTAGAGCGATTTATGACTACTGAGAAAACAATTTTTTCCAAAAACTTTTTTTCTCGTTTACAGTTTTAGTTTTGTCACTTGTTTCCTTAGAAGTTTCATTTTTGTCTTCTTTTTCCAACTCTGTTTCTAACTGTTCAATCTTTTTATTAGCCTGCAAAGTTAAAATTTGTTGTTGATCCAATAATTTTTGGAGTCTCTCAATTTGTTGATCTTTAGATTTATTTTGTTCATCTGAAACTAAAATTCTATCTTTTAGAACGGAAACCAATTCGGAAACTTCGGAAACTTTTTGGTTGTCTTTATTTTTGATATCGGAAACCGGAACAGAAACTTCAGGTTTTTGATTTTCATCTTTTAAATCAATAAACATTGATTTAATAATATTTTGTCCTTCTTCGTCAATCAAAAACCTGTTTCCGTTTTTCGAAAAGTGTTGTCGTTTAATTGTTTCCGATATTTTTTTATGAATTGCTGTTTTAGAAACTCCTAATTCATCAGCAAGTTCTCGAATTGTTTTTAAATTTTCACTCATGATCTATATCCTGCCTTTTAACGATTGGTAGATACTGTTCAATCGATTTTTTAAGATACTTAGCAATATTCTTTTTCGAATAGTCATCTTGTTTATCTCTGATATATGCTAAGTGTTCTTTCACGCCCTTTAAACCACGTAACTCTTTTAATTCGTCATAGAGTGGATAAACATTTTTCTGTAGCCCTGACAAAATAGCCGTATCCGTCAAATCAATATATGACAATAAG
>NZ_JAAXPN010000016.1 GCF_012396505.1 Periweissella fabalis
CCGTCTTTATCCATGATCGAAAAACTGGAAAACCCAATACATTATATCTTAAACCTGTTCAACAAGATCTACTGATTTATCACGATTGGCTCGTCCAACAAAACATCAATTCAGACTGGTTATTCCCTTCTACCGCTCATCCAGATCGTCATATTACTGAAAAACAGTTTTATAAGATAATAGCGCGTGTAGGTGATCTGTTAGGCATTAATTATTTAGGGACCCACACCATGCGTAAAACAGGGGCTTATCGTGTTTATACACAATCTAACTACAATATTGGTCTAGTGATGCACTTGTTAAATCACTCCAGTGAAGCCATGACATTAAAGTACCTAGGCTTAGATCAGGCGAGTCGGGAAACCATGTTAGATCAAATTGATTTTGGATAGATTTTACTTGTAAATAGTAAGCTTATTTATTATGATTAAGATACTAAATAAAAAGGATATTATACTAATGACAAAATTATTGATTATCGGCGCTACTGGAATGACTGGTCATTCATTGGTATCTGAAGCCGTTTCAAATAGCTTCTCAGTTATTGCCAATGGCCGCAATTTAGATAAGCTAAATGCTTTAAATAACGAGTTTAAAGATATTTCAATTTTGAACAAAGATGCTTTTGACATTACATTAAGCGACTTAGAAGACGTTGACGTGATTATTGATGCATTTGCAACTGCCCCTGATAAAGCCTACTTACAAATCGATCTCGCTGCACATTTAGTTGCTTTACTACGCAACAGCAATAAGCGCATTGGTTTCATTTTAGGTGCGGGTAGCTTATACACTGATGAATCAAAGACACAACTAACTTATGATTTGATTGCAGCAGATGACAGCACAAAGCCTTGGCGTGCAATTCCAGAAAATCAGTTATACGAACTTGAATTCTTGCGTCGTGTTAAAAACGTTAATTGGTTTGGTGTCTCACCCGGTAGTAATTTTGTTGCAGGTGCAAAATCAGACAACATTTTAGTTGGTGATGATGTGCTACTAGTTAATGACCAAAATGTATCAGAAACTACAGCAGATACAATGGCATTTAAAGTCATTGAAGAAGTCAAAAATAATCAATATCATCAAACACGTTTCACTGTGGCCAACGGATAATAATCTATTAGATAAATTAAAAATATTTAGCAAGAAACGGATTCAATCGAATCCGTTTCTTTTGTTTGCTCTGATATCAAGTGGCTTTTAATATCTTTTATAAAGACCCCCACGCTCGCTGGACAAATTTATCAGAAGTGAAAGACAAATTCATACCTAGCCAGTTCCGTAGTTTCACCGGTTAATTGGTAGCCTTCGGCATACACAGGGGCCTGCCCCTGTAATTCTTCATTTTGACACCTTTTTAAAATTCTTATTAAACAACATGTTGAACATGTATCACGATCAATCATTACGGATAGTCTGAAGGGTTATCTCTCGGTATTCGTTAAAAGGAGAGTAATCCGAGAGGGCATGTAGTTATATTATTTAACCATCTTTGGTCTAATATTAAAAATAGCAATGATAGAAATGAAAGTTATAATTAATCCGTATATCACAAATATAAATCCAATTTTAGAACTAAAGTATGTTGATAATAAACTGGTTATCATAATACCAATAGGATAACTTGCAGATGTCATTGTACCGGCAATAGTAAACAATGCGCCTCTAGAATTATCATCGAATGTTTGTTGATAAAAAGTTGTTTTATAAATTAACGCAGGTGATACTACGATACCTATGAAAATTAATCCTATAACAAGCACCCATAAATTATATGTCAATCCTAAAGTAATAAATAGAATTCCATGTAGTCCAATTGAACCAATAACACCAAAAACTAAACTATTTTTTTTAAGTCTAATTTGCCCTATCAAAAAAGATCCTAAAACAATTCCAATTGACGTCATAGACTCTAATAGTCCATATGCTCCTGCCCCATAACTAAGATGTACTTTTACAACAACTGGTAATAGTACAGTTAACCCTGCCCAAAGTAACATATTCCATAAAAAATCCATAATTAATACAATTACTAATTCAGAATTTTTAAATATTACATTTAAAGCATTAATAAAATTACTAAAAAAGGTTCCATATTCACTCTTAGATATATTGATTTTATGATTGTTAAGATTATTTTTTACAACAAAAAGGCAACCCACTACCAATAAGTATAAACATCCTACTAAGGTATAAACCTTAAATCCATATCCCAATGCAATAACCACCCCTGACAACATAGAGCCAAATATGTAAGTTAAATCAAAACTCATAGTAGTTAATGCGTTAGCCGGTATTCTCTCTTCTGAATTAGGAAATATATCTTGTATAACCATGGAATCACCCCCCATTAATAGAGGTTTCATGGATCCACTAATAACTAACAGCAAAATAAATATAATGACATTATTATTCGTATTAAGGTTATTAAAAATTAAGAATATGAACACTAGAGCGTTAACAAAGTTAGCAAAAATCATTAAATTAGTTTTTTGAAATTTATCCAATAAGCCACCTAAAAATGGACCAATAATTAGTGAAGGTAATTGTAATGCTCCCAACACACCAGCTATTATTAGTGGTGTGTTAAATTTGTTGTACGCCAACCAAATCAAAGAAATATTTGCAATACTGTTTGCTAAATTAGAAAATAATATACTAGCGAATAAAAAACTAAAGGGCTTATTTTTTAAAGTGGTCAAATATAGTCTCATTCTATACTCATTCCTTTTCTAAATTAATGTTTAGTGTAACTTTATTGATTAATGTAGAAAAAATTATCAATAAAGTTAGTTTTTTCATAAGATAGAATTGTTTGAAATAATCCATCTACACTCCTTAGCACAGTATACAAATAAAAAGGTTAAAAAGTACGACTAATTGATTTTTATTTTATGTGGTTAAGCTGACACCAGCTTGCCCCACGCGGGTAGCGTTCTGCATGACATGCTCTCACTGAAGGTGATCCTGCAATGATAAATTGCCCCGTCACGGCGTGATCCGCCGGAGGTTTTTCTAGGCAGTCTAATTACAACATTGGTTTAGTCATGCACTTATTGAATCATTCTAGTGAGGCCATGACTTTGACTTATCTTGGTTTAGATCAAGCGAGTCGGGAAACCATGTTAGATCAGATTGATTTTGGATAAACTTAGTAACTATAAATACAGTTACTAAGTTTATCCTTTTGATTTAGAAGTTACCGCAAAGGAAGTCTATATTAAACAAGATTTTGCTAATAAAACGGCTGAAACTCTTGATAAAAGCAGGACAATCTATATAAGACTAACTTAGATACTAATAAAGATACAAGCATACTTGATTTTTCATCAATCAATTTCTCTAAAACTGACATAAAAAACTACCAAAAAACTACTCAAGGTAGTAAAATGGTATTATAAAATAAAAAGGAGTTAGCTATGGCAACAACAATTAACGAAAAACGAATTCAAGTAAAAGTTGATGCAGATTTAAAAATGGATGTAGACCGTGTTCTAGATGCATTAGGACTTAGTCAAACAACACTTATCACCGCACTTTATAAACGTGTTGCTGCCTCCGGTGGTGTGCCATTTGATTTACAAATGACAGAACGTGAACGTTTAACGGATCGTTTACTAACAGCTACAAGTCAGCTACCGGTACTGGATCTAACAACTGATGATAAATCTCTGGAAGCGTGGTTTGACGAAGCATGACAGAACTAAAACCAAATGATGTGATCGTTGCTTTTGTGACGTTTGTCGAAGGAACTGGTGGTAAAAGTCGCCCGGTTTTAGTACGATCTGCTGATGATATATCTATATCTGGACTAGGTCTAACATCACAATATGCTAACAAATCTCAGCATATCAAAAAACAATACTATGAAATCCAAGATTGGCAGGCGGCAGGATTAAAAAAGCCAACTTGGGTAGACATTGTGCGTGTTGTTAACTTACCTAAGAACCGTATTAAAGTATCTGCTATTGGCAAACTAACCGATCGTGATATTGCAGGATTGGCTAGCTTCGTTGAGAATTACGTTAAGTAACCTGTAATTTATCATAATAAAAAAGCTTTTAGCCAGATATAACCTGATGTCTAAAAGCTTTTTTATTATGCATTTTATGTGGTTAAGCTGACATCAGCTTGCCCCAAGCGGGTAGCGTTCTGCATGACATGCTCTCACTGAAGGTGATCCTGCAATGATAATTTGCCCCGTCATGGCGTGCCCCACTAAAAGCTTGGTTATTAATGAATTATTTTAAATGCAAAAAATTCTTATGAACCTAAATTTTACAAACTAAATAAAGAATGATATCATTTCACGGTTGGCACAACCGTATTATTGGGAGGACTTGGAGCTGCGGGTGCGTACGATATGCATGTATTAAATTAATAGGGAGATTAAGTATGACACTATTGATATTAGGCCTGATTCTATTAGCTTTTTCAACAATTTTGGGTCAAATATTGAAAAACACTAAATTTATGCGTTCTATTAATCCATACCGAGGTTGGATTGTTATAGGGATCGGGTTAATGTTATTTATTTATAGAGTTATTAGCGGTAGTAATCCTACTGCAATACCATTTTTACTTTTTCCAATATTATTTATAATTTTAGGATTATTTACTTTGAAACAAGATAGAAAAACAAAGTAACTTTTTAGCTTTTCGACTTTGATAAGAACTACCGTCACTTCTAATATATGAAGGCCTCATATTCTTGATTAGCGAGTTCTGCAATGGGGGTATTAATGTTTATTTGTTTCTGAAGGAACGCCAAAGAATCATATTTCATGGTTATCTTATCACCTGTTTTTAAGGTCTATTATATCATTAAGTAAAAAAACAGCCCCCGTTATCTAGTGGATAGATAACGGGGACTGTTTTTTTGCAAAATGATAACAATAAAACCAAAAAGATGTAACGAGGTTAATATGAGTAAGTTACGAAAAAGTACGATTGTGGCAAAAGAGCAGCTGTTAAATAAATTATTTATTAGAAAGGAATACTTTTATTGTGCAAGATACCTTATTGCATAGCTTTCGGACTGGGCGTCGTAACTAAACCATCTTCCAGGTTGGAAAAGCAACCCTACTCAGAGTGAGTGACCTGATGACGTAAAAAAAACGATGTTTTAATCCCGATTAGACGGTCAAGCAAACCGTCTTTATCGAAGCTCGTAAAATCAGAAAAACCAATACATGATATCTCAAACCGCTCCAGTGAAGCCATGACATTAACCTATCTTGGCTTCGCTGGAGCGAGTCGGGAAACTATGTTAGATCAGATTGATTTTGGATAAGTAAAATAACCTCTTATACTTATTTTTTCGCCTAGAATGCTTTAGTCACAAACGTTATTGCATCAATTAATATAGTATTCTCCATACTTTGAGTAGTTTTCAAGCGCAGTAGCAATGGTTATAATGAATCCGCAAAAAACGATTCGGAGTCTTGTCATCATAGCTATCAATATATTCGCTGATACAACCAAAAATGTATTTCGATAGTCGCTTAGCGACTACTATTTAATAAAAACAGGACTGATAAAAAAGAGAAATATAAATATTTTCAAATAAAAAACATCACTTAAAAGTTATTTTTTTAATTTTAAAATCAATTAAATATTAAAATAATATTAAAAAATATTTACTAAATGTATATATAATGTTATTGTTTGTTTTTGTAGATACAAAATAAAGAGTTTTTCGAAATAAGAATTTTACTATTTACAAAATAAAATAGACGCTGCGCAGCTATTATTCTTTTTTCAAAACTATTTTGTTGTTTGTCTACATTTATTTTTTTAAATACAAATATACAAGTAATAATATCCAATTGTACTTTTGTATTGCTACTTGTATTTTAGCTATATGTTATATCAAATATATAACATGTTCACTTAATGGAGGTTAATAGAATGAATGCAGGATATTTAGTTGCAAAATGGGTCCAAAATTATGTAAAGAAACATGGTGAAGGCGCTGCTATTAGCTACCTTTCAGGAAAAGTTGGTGGTAAAGTTGCAAGTTTTATTGTGAAAAAAGCAGTTACTTATGGAGCATCTGCTGCAGCAACAGCTATCGCAGCGGAACTTGGTGCAGATGGAGCTATTGCTGGACCTATTGGAGCTATTGTTGGTGGTGCATCTGGATGGCTTTAATCTATCAATATTGTTAATTCAACTTTTTAATTAATACGTTAAAATTTTTTGAGAGAAGGTTAAAATGAGTAGGAAATTAATTTATCAAATATATTTTCTTTTATGTATGACTATCTTTGCTACATTTCTCGGATATGTCTTAATTGCATTTGTCCATATTCCTATTTCAAAGGGGAACATGATAAAAAATTTAATTGGATTTAATCCTGGATGGAATTTCTTTTTTACTCATAACCTTCTCTTTGCTATTATTCTGTCAGTCCTACCTTTTATAAACTTATTATTAATTTTTACACAGTTAGTTTCTTTTGGATTTAATATTTATTTTATTCACAAGTTATCTTTAGGGCTGCAGGTAACTTTATTTTTTAGGCATGCTATATTCGAAACGGCAGCGATGTTTTGTTCTGTTGTAATTAGCTTAATTTTTTATGACATGTGTCAGGAGTTTTTAGAAGATAAAAAGATTAATAAAAACAAACGGATAAAGTCACTAATATTTTGGTATGGGGTGATGGTAACCTTAATTTTATTAGCTGCATTAATGGAGGGAAGTGCCCATGCTTGAATTAAAAAAATTGAGCTTTGCTTATAACGAGACAGATATTATTTTTAAGAATTTAACAAAAAAGATTCCATATAAACGAATCGGTATTATTGGTAGTAACGGGATTGGAAAAACAACATTACTTAATTTAATTGATGGCCGTGACAAGTATACTGGTACGATTAACTGTTCAAAATCAACATTTTTAGTTGATTTTGATTTAGAAAAATATGGTGCATTCACCGTAGCAGAATTTTTTGAAATGATAAGTAGTTTGAAATCATTTAATTCAGATTTACTTTAT
The DNA here is from genome assembly GCF_012396505.1 of Periweissella fabalis. Taxonomy (GTDB): domain Bacteria; phylum Bacillota; class Bacilli; order Lactobacillales; family Lactobacillaceae; genus Periweissella; species Periweissella fabalis. The sequence continues at coordinate 7,008 of NZ_JAAXPN010000016.1, forward strand.
GAATTATGCGAAAAGGTAAATGTTAACCAACTACTTGATAAAAAAATTAAGAATTTATCAAAAGGATCAAATAAAAAAATTGCATTGTTGGTAGCATTTGCATCTCATCGTGAATTATTGTTATTAGATGAACCATTTGAAGCTATTGATGCTGCAAGTAATCAGGCACTTATGGAAATTTTACCTAGACTGGAGAAAGAGTTAATAATTGTTAGCCACGATCTAGGTTACTTGAAATGCAGCGTAGATAAAGTCTATGTAATGGAAGGGGGGAAACTAGATGAACTATAGGTTCATTAGTAAATTTCTAGTATTAACTTTTAGAGACCTAACACTAAAAAATGTTATAAAGCAATCTCTAATTTCTATTATGTTGATTATATTATTGAGTATAGTATTCAATGAAAATCACACTATATTTCAATTTATAGTTTTTTTGTACTTGTTTTTAAGTGGGTCCGTTGTATCTTTAGCAACAAAGTTTTTTTTTACTAAAAACGATCTAAAAATGCTGGGATTTGAAATGCATACATTTGAATTTAATTTGTTTTATATTATTCAAAGATATTTTAGAGATACGTTCATTACTAATAGCCTTGTGTTTATAGGTTTGGAAATTTTTTTAATATATCAAAATCTTGAGTATGCGGTTCTACTGTTACTTGTCTACAGTTTACATTTTATATTATCACCAATTGAGCATTTAATTTTTTTTAATAACGTTATTGAAACTACAATTGCTTTAGTTATAAAAACAATTTTTTTAATTGGATTTTCTTTTTTAACAGTTAATGGCCTTACTGAGTTTGCTTGGTTAATATTAGTGATATTTTACGTAGTTTACACTGTAGTGATATACAGTTTGTCGTTTAAAGTTAGTGGCTTAGATAATAACTTTACTGACCGCATAGAAGATAAGTTAAGAATTATAAAAAAAGTTGATTTGTTTCTATTTAGAGATCTTATCTTCATGTATAAGCCATTCTTTAGTTCATTGGTTAATCTTGTACTGTTTCTTATTTTATTTGCTGATAGAGGTAAAATCGGTTATTATCTAATTTTTATTCTTACAATCTATCGAGGTCTTAACAGTTTTTTCATTAAGAAAGACAGTAAAAAGGAGTATATTCTTACAATTTCGGACAAAATATTTTGGGATGAACAGTTAAAAAAAGTAGATATTAAAAAAGTCAAAATACAAAAACTAAACTTTAGTTTTTTAGCATGGTTTATTTTTAGCATTTTAGGATTACTAGTAGCTTTAATTTTACATTATTATAATACCAAGTATTTCTCACTATTTATCTTAATTTCATTCGTGCTAATGATTTCAGATTATCTCTATATGGTTGTAAAGGATAAGAGAGAAAAAAAGTTTATAACAATGGCACACTACTTTATATATGGGTTCTTTTGGATTTCGTTACTATTTGTAAAAGAGCTATTTATACAAAGTGTTTTAACGACAGTGTTTATGCTTGTAGTTATATTTATAATTTTAATTACATATTTAGGGAGAAGTAAATTTGAAGAAGTTTAGAATAGATTGTATTTTTTGGTTCGGATATTTTACAGTATTTGCTTGTTATTCTTATTTTTATAATGGGCATAGTATAATCGATGAGATTTTTAAGAATAGAATTAATTATGTTGAATTGTTACTTGTGATTAATATCATATCTATTTTAATATCATGGTTAATTTTAAATTTCCTTCTTAAAATAACTCACAAAATAGTGGTACGTGAAAATATGTTACAACCTAATATTTTTTCATCTCGCTTGGTCTTATTTACGCTATATGCACATTTGATATATCTGTTAGTAAGCATAAAGGATATTACATTAATAAATTATAGTTTGGTAGGCGTGGCTAGTCTGCTTTGTATATTTCTTGCTCTATTATTATTAGAAAAAGTAGAGTCAATAACTATATTAAAAAAAATATTAATCTTAGTTCCTTATATTATATATATTATTTTAGATTGGATAACTTTAATTAAAAGATGAAAAAAGGTGAAAAGATGGAACTAAACTTTATTACAGAAAAATTAATGGAACAAAATGAAGTGGTTATTGGTGTAGCAGCTAGAAAAAAGACAACATTATTGGGATTTCTTACTAATGGACTAGTAGATGAAGCAACAGAAGTTGGTATGGGAAATTTAACAAATCGCTTTTATGTGACCAAAAATAATGAACAAGTACTTTTGCAAGGCTTTAAATCTAATGGGGAATTACTTTTTTCTGAGATCCTTACAGATATTGATATTAACAACTTTAAAATAATTCGACATGGAAAATTTAATTATCAGCGACTTCAACAATATAAATAAAGGAGATTATTATGAGAAAAAAACGAAGTGAAAATATTTTACTAATAATTCTAGTTATTACAGTGATGATAGCAGCATTTTTAAATATAGCATCCTTAATAGATGTTGTTCATGCATTGATGGCAGGTATCAAACCGCAATCAACCACAAGTTCAATAATAGGAAATATATTTTCATATGGGAATATTTTACTTTTTGTTTTTATTGTCTTTTTTTATGATTATAAAAAGAAAAATCTTTGGTTAATTTTAGTACCATATTTAGGTTCAATGATCTTTGGATTGTTAGGTTTACTTAAAAAGGATGAACCAAATGAGACTACAGACTAAAGTTTTATTAATTTCAATTGTTTCATCTATACTAGCATTGCTAATAATTGTATATTTTGCTTTTTTATTAGCTCCCACAACATCTATGAAAAAAGATGATGGCATGGTTTTTGATATTAAAAGTCAACCAGAAAGTATCTTTCAAGGGAGTATTCAAGCTACTAAGGAAGAACGTATTAATCTGGATCCTAGCTTAGGCACTCTTACTAGTATCAATGTGAAAAATCAGCAATATGTTAATGCAGGAGACGTTTTGTTAACTTATAATAAATCCGTGGATTTAAGTAGTCTTGAGTATGCAGAAAAAACAGCTGCATTGACATTGGCAAACGCTAAAAATAGTTTGGCACAAGCACAAGCTAATACGGGGAGAAATGTCGATGGAAATGATGTTATTCAGCAAGATAAACAACAAATAGCTATAAATCAATTGGCGTTAGAAGAAGCGCAGGCGAACCTCTACCAAGCTAAAAACACACAAAAGGTAATAATAAAAGCCCAAGAAAGTGGGGTTGCTATTGTTGGAGATGTCAATGATACAACAAAGCCAATAGTTGACATTCTGAGTACAGATACCAGTGTGAATGCAGAAGTTTCGGAATTTGATTATTCAAAAGTTAAGGTTGGCGAAAAGGTAAAAATTAGGACTGTAAATTTAAATAATACCATTACAGGTACAATAGATAGTGTATCTCAAGTTCCGGAAATTGAGGGACCAAGTAGTACGCAAAATACAACTTCAAACGCTAATATTGCCTATTATAAATTTACTGTAAAGCCAGACAGAGATCTACAGTATGGTTTCAATGTCCAAATAATACTTCCTAATAACGATATTATGGTACCTCTTTCAGCTGTTAAAGATAGTTTTGTTGAGTTAAAACAAGCAAACGGGAGATTCAAAAAGACAAAGGTGGAAGTTCAAAAAAAGAATGGACAGTATCATGTTCTTTCTGGACTGAATGTTGGTGATAAAATTGCCAAGAATGGACAGGCGAATGATTAAACTTGAAAATATATCAAAGTCTTTCCAAATTAATCAAGAGGAATTGACCATATTAAGAAATGTTAATTTAGAAATTCATGCGGGCGAATTTGTAGGAATTTTGGGACGCAGTGGTTCCGGTAAATCAACGCTACTGAATTTGATTGGTTTTTTAGACACTAAATTTTCTGGAAATTATGAGTTTGAGGGTAAAAAGGTAGGAGAATATTCCGATAAAGAACTTTCAAAAATTCGGAATAAAAATGTTGGTTTTATTTTTCAAAATTTTGCTTTAATTGAAACTATGAATGTCCGACAGAATATAGAAGTACCATTAATGTATAGTGGGATTTCCAAAAAAAAAGCACATCACCTTACGAAAGATTGTCTCCGCAAGGTAGGCCTTGTAGATTTTGAGAGTCAATCAGTAAGACTTTTATCTGGAGGGCAAAGGCAGCGTGTTGCCATTGCACGTTCTATTATTACTTCCCCAAGTTTTATTATTGCTGATGAACCCACGGGTGCATTGGATAGTAAGACTTCAAAGGAAATTATGGACTTATTTCAATCATTGAACAAAATGGGTGTTACGATTATTTTGGTTACTCATGATGAAAGTTTAACATCGTATTGTAATCGTGTGATTCATTTATTGGACGGAGAGGTAATGGAATGAGTTGGTGGATAATTCTTTTTAATGCGTATCATGCTTTACGGCAAAATTTACAAAGGAGTTTACTAACAATGTTAGGGATTGTGATTGGTATTTCTAGTGTTATCACAATTCTTTCTTTAGGAAATGGATTTCAAAAATATACGATTAAAAACTTAACGCAAACAAGTTCTAAAGCCGTTAACGTGGAAATTGATTTTAGTCCAAATGATTTTGGCTTAATACAAAACTATTTTAATGAATTGGATTTACATTTAGTTGAGAGTGTTCCAGGAGTTTCAAAAGCAAACTATAATAAGGCAAAAGAAACGAACATAATGCAGACATTTCAATTTCAAAATGGAAAATATACAAAAGCAATTATGCTAGGGAAAAGTAGTCAATCACCAATTATTTGTGGACGAAATTTTACTTTGATGGATAGTAATTCTTTGAGTAAAGTAGCAATAATATCAAAGGATACGGCAGAAGAAATATCTAAAAATTTTAAAGATGTTTTGGGTTATGGTCTACCGATTAACGGAGAATTTTATGAAGTAATTGGTATAGTAAACAATAGTACTTTTGGTGATATTGAAATTCCCCAAAAAACATATCAATATTACAACACACAAAAAAATAATATTTCTTCTATTGATATAGCGGTCAAAAGTGGATATAAACCTAGTAAAGTTGCTAATGCAGTAGTTAAAAAACTCACGCAAGATGGATCAATGGCTACGCAAGGTACTTATTCTACACTTGATATGTCAAGTATTTTAGATGGGGTAAGTAAAATTTTATCTACACTGACATTTTTTATCTCAGGAGTTGCTGGTATTTCGCTACTTATAGCTGGTGTTGGTGTGATGAACATGATGTATACATCGGTTAGTGAACGAACACAAGAAATAGGAGTTAGGAGAGCAATGGGTGCTACACGGGGAGATATTCGAAAACAATTTATGGCGGAAGGATTAGTTTTAACTGTTTCGTCAGGGTTGATCGGCTATGCTATTGGATTTCTCGTTGCATTCATCATCTCTCAGTTCTTACCTTTTAAAGTTAGTCCGACTTTATTTACAATTTCGATTGCCGTTGGAACAACTACTATACTAGGTCTTTTATTTAGCATAGCACCGGCCAATTTAGCTGCACGTAAAGATTTAGTAGACATTTTGAGATAGAAGGATATAACTTTATTATTGGCACTCTACACTAAGAGTTGTTATTTTTTATTTTCTAAAACACAGTATTGTATATGCTCCTATTAATTAATGCCAGTAAAAATCTTGGCTAATAATGTTTCTTACTCTGAAATAGGCTGTCATGATCCATCATAAGAGTAATTCAGTCGCGTATGTGGTAATATCTCCGATAAAATAATAATAAGAGACAGCATCATGCTTAACAATACGAAGCCACTTTATATAATGTCAATTACTCACAGTAGCGCCTCTATCAACAGATACGGGCGCTTTCTTTGCGAAGCCACTTCGTCTATCTTGCAGGCACATTTGAATAAAAATACACGTGGTGTGCACTGGTACCTATCAAGTTGTTGTGTTGTATTTCTTGTGCGCTTGACTCCCAATGGATCCAGTCAGAGTAAGTGGACATTGGAATGTTCAAAGCACTCAGAATGCGTGTGATGCGGTGTCCCTGTACCAAATTTTTGTG
>NZ_JAAXPN010000017.1 GCF_012396505.1 Periweissella fabalis
TTACAACAAACAATTATCAGTGGCTTACCATATGCAGCAAGTGATTACAGTGTTGATTCATTTGCCGCATTACAACAAGCAATGAATGCAGGCCGCAAGGTCCGTGACAATGCTAATTCAACAGTGGGACAATTAAACGCTGCGATGAATAACATTCAAGCTGCAATTAAGCATCTGGTTAAGAATTAATCTTATAAAGATCATCTATAATAATGCATTACACTAAAAAAACTCAAAACAAATTTGTTTTGAGTTTTTTTAGTGTAATTAGTTGCGATAGGGGATTGATTTTTGTTAATATATTTTAATATTAACTTAAACATAGAAAGGTAATCTTTATGGAACATCAAGTAACAGAAAAACATAAATTTGGCTTATTTGCATTAATTTTGTTTGGTATTAACGGTATCATTGGAACTGGAATTTTTTTGATGCCCAATCAAGTTTATAAAATTGTCGGCAACAGTGGTATTTTAGTGGCAGTAATCGATGCAGTCTTAGTTCTAACCATTGCACTATCATTTGCGGATATGAGTTCACGTTTTCATGCCAATGGGGGAGCATATTTATATGCTAAGGAGGCCTTTGGCGACTTTATTGGCTACATTGTTGGCTTCATGACATATTTAATTCGAATGATTGCTTGGTCAGCAATGATTGCTGGATTAACCTCAGCTTTAGGTAGTACTTTTCCCATTTTGAGTTCAAACTTCGCAAGTCATGCGTTTTCATTTGCGTTAGTAGCAAGTTTAACGATTCTTAATTTAATGGGTGTACATTTTATGAAAGCCCTCAATTCAATTGCAACAGTTGCTAAGTTAGTACCATTATTCTTATTTATTGCAATTGGAATTTTCTTTATGAAGCCAACTAATTTAACGCCAATAATTAGTTCACATTTGAATTTTACGACCTTTGGCTCAGCTGCGGTATTGCTACTATATGCTTTTACCGGTTTTGAAACGATGACCATTGCTTCTGAAAATTATCGTAATCCAAGTAAAAACATCCCACGGGCGTTAATCATTGCCATTACAGTAGTAGCGTTTGTTTATATTTCTGTCATCGCAGTATCAAATGGTATCTTAGGCTCAGCAGTTGCTAATTCTGCCACACCGATTCAAGATGCTTTTCGGGCAGTTAGTGGTGATTGGGGATATGCGTTGATTGCCGCTGGAACATTAATTTCAATGTTTGGAATTGTTGTTCATGCTTCATTTGAGGCCCCCCGGGCTGGTCAGGCAATGGCCCAACAAGGTGCTTTACCCAAGAAGCTCGCCTATGTTAATAAGCAAGGTATTCCAACTTATGCGGTGATTTTGACTGGTGTATTAACTTTGGCATTAACTTGGTCAGGACAATTTGCAGTTTTAGCACAAATGTCAGTTGTAGCACGATTCGTTCAATATTTACCAACTATTTTGGCGGTAATTTACTTTTATTTTACTAAAAAAGGACCTAAAGCGGATTATAAATTACCGTTTGGGCCAGTTATTCCAATGATTGCTCTGGTCTTAAGTATTTGGTTGCTTAGTCAAGCTGAAGGAAAGCTATTACTCTTTGGATTGTTTGGTATTATAGCTGCCGTTGCATCGTATTTCGTGACAGGAAAGTATCAAAATAAGTAATTAATGTCAGAATATGTTCGAGACAATGAGAATATATTAAAATGCCTCCCTGAAGAATTCTTCAGAGAGGTATTTTAATATTTCAAATACATTTAATTTCTGGAAGGAACTTTAGTAGCTTGATCCGCCATTATTTTGATAGTTAACAAAAACAGCAGCAAAGATAAAAATGTAAAATAAAATGACTAAAATAATGCCAATTGCAGCCATGATAAAAGCAAATAAGCCAGCCCGATTCCAAGTTTTTTGAACTGCTTGGAATGTCTCGACATCTTGGTAAGCACCATTAGTCCACGCCCATTCATTACCTTTAATACCACAGACAAAGGCCCAAATGATATTAAAAACCGTAATTAAACACAAAAGAGGCAGATAGCTTTTATTACCTAAGCCCCAATAAAAATTAAACATAAATGCGCCCCAATTCCAGCCTTGGACACCTTCAGGAATATAGCGGTAAGTAGCATTGCCATTAGGCCCATCCCATGTAGGTTGTGGTTGTTTATTGGTTTGCTTTGTATCTTTTGTTGGTGCCTCTTGTGTTACTACAACATCAATATTATTAGCTGGTGTTGGTTGAGTTGCATCTGGTTGTGATTGTTGGACTGGATGCGTAGGATCAACTTGTTGAATTGAATCCATTGGTTGGATTGGATCACCTGAATGCATATTAAATTCCCCCTTTATGCAAAGCATTAACATTAATGCTAAGTTTACCACATACTTAGTATTAATAAATAATATATCAATTATTTATTAATTAATGTACTAGGGATTAAAACTATGTATAAAATAAAAATGAAAAAACGATTAAAAAATCATTGCTTTTTATTTTAGTTTTTGTTAATTTAGTGTTAATTTATTTTTTTGGAGGTATTATATGCAGCAAAAATTAGCTATGAAAGATTATCTTTATTTAGGGTCGATGTTATTTGGTTTATTTTTCGGCGCAGGTAATTTAATTTTCCCTGTTAATATGGGACAACAAGCTGGAGCAAATATTTTTTTAGCCAATTTAGGTTTTTTAACAACGGCCATTGGACTACCATTTTTAGGAATTATAGCTGTTGGAATATCAAAAACCAATGGATTATTCGATATTGCTACTCGTGTGAATCGCACTTATGCATATATTTTTACGATTTTACTTTATTTAGTTATTGGGCCATTTTTTGCTTTACCACGCTTAGCAACAACTTCATTTGAAATTAGTATTATGCCATTTGTTGCAAGCCATAATCAAACACTTTATTTAGCTATTTTTAGTATTGTATTTTTCCTATGTGCATGGTTTTTAGCTCTGAAACCAGGTAAGTTATTAGACTATGTCGGTAAATATTTGAACCCAATTTTTTTAATATTATTAGCTATTTTATTAGTAATGGCCTTTATTCATCCGCTTGGGCAAGTAAGTCATGGGGTGGTACAAAGTATGTACACTGGGCAACCATTCTTTACAGGCTTTTTGCAAGGTTATAACACTCTTGATGCACTTGCTTCATTAGCATTTGGAATTATTATTGTAACATCAATTAGAAATCGTGGTGTTACTCAACCGGGAGCCATTGCAATTGATACTTTTAAATCTGGTGCTGTTAGTATTGCTTTAATGGGAATTATTTATACATTGCTATCATATTTAGGCGCGATGAGTATCGGGCATTTCAAGCTAAGTGCCAACGGTGGAATTGCTTTGGCCCAAGTTGCTCAATATTATTTAGGCCCAATTGGAAGTATCTTACTTGCATTAATTATTATTGTTGCTTGTTTGAAAACAGCAGTGGGATTAATCTCAGCGTTCTCACAAACCTTTATTGAATTATTTCCGGGTAAATCATATGTAATGATTGCAACGGTAGTAAGTATTTTACCGGCCATTTTTGCTAATGTCGGCTTAACTAATATTATTGCGTATTCTGTACCAGTATTGATGTTTTTATATCCGTTAGCAATTACCTTGATTATTTTAACAATTTTTAGTCCATTATTTCACAATGATTCTCGTGTTTATCAAGTAACGACATATTTAACCTTAATTGCGGGGCTTGTAGCTGGTTTAAAGGCTAGTCCAACTTTTATTAGTCAAGCTAAGCCAATTTTAGCAATAACTAATTTTGCAGATCACTATTTACCCTTTGAAGTTATCGGAATGGGGTGGATTGTACCAGGAATTATTGGTGCAATTATTGGACTTATTTGGCATTTTAGCGCTAAAAAAACCGGTTTTTCAATGAATCAATGAAGAAACTTCAATCATTAAAAATTAAATCAATATTTGACAAATAAATTTTTAGTTGCTAATATTAGCGAGTATTAAAAATTTAAATAAGTCTTCGGGGCAGGGTGAAATTCCCGACCGACGGTGATAACGCAAGTTAAAGTCCGTGACCCGCTATTAAGCGGTTGACACAGTGAGATTCTGTGACCGACAGTAAAGTCTGGATGGGAGAAGACGACAATAACCACACTACCGGTGGGCTCTTTTTGAGAACAATCATAGGTGTGGTGGTTATTTGCATACGAATTCCCATAATGCCCCTAGCGAATAATCGCTGGGGGTATTTTTTGCCTCCAACTTAGAATGGAGAAGTGATGAAAGATCATGAATACATGGAATTAGCGGTTGCAATGGCACAAAAAGCTGAATGGCACTCGTGGAAAAATCCTCGGGTAGGTGCAGTAATTGTTAAGGGTAGCACTATTTTAGCAGTTGGATATCATCAGCAATATGGTGATATCCATGCCGAAATTGCTGCGTATCAACAAGTGCCAGATAAGCAGCAGTTAATCGGAGCCACGCTTTACGTTACACTAGAGCCATGTGCACACACTGGTAAACAACCGTCATGTGCTACTCAGATGTCAACATGGGGCCTTAAACGAGTTGTGGTAGGGCAAATTGATCCTAATCCACTTGTCACGAATCAAGGTGTTAAACGTTTGCGAGCCGCTGGTATCCAAGTTGATATTTGGCCACTACCAGTTAGTGAAACTATTAATCCGGCATTTCATTATTTTTATAAATACCAGCTACCATATGTAACTGTAAAAGTTGCCCAGAGTCTGAATGGTAAAATCAGTGGCGTGATTGGTGAATCAACCAAGATTACGTCAGCCATGGTAGATGAAGATAGTCACACATTACGAGCATATCAACAGGCAATTATTATTGGCAGTACAACGGCTTTGGTTGATCAACCAAACTTAACAGTCCGGCATGTGAGCACTCAGCACCAACCTTTACGAGTAATTATTGATCGCCGCGGTCGGCTAAAGAATACTAGTGAAGCTACACGTAAAAATACCTTGATTATTACTGAAAATCCTGAGTTTGCTAAGCAGGCGGCACATATTGAATATCTTGATGTAGTGACACCACATAAAGTGTTGCAACTATTAGGTCAACGTGGTATTCAGGCGACCTTAGTTGAAGGCGGCAGTGAGCTCCAGGCGGCCTTTATTACTGATAATGCTTACCAAGAAATCATTATTTATCAAGCTATGACCGTTCTACCCAAAACAGGCTTATCAAGTTTTGGCACAACTAAGTCATTAAATACGTTAGGGATAATTAGTAACGTCAACGTAATTGATAACACTCTTAAAATTACGCTGAAAGGGGTGCAAGAATAATGTTTACGGGAATTGTTTCAAATGTCGGTCGCATTACGCGCTTGGTGCGCAAACAACATGAAATGCAAATGGAGATTACGACGAAAGATGGTTACTTTACAGATTTAACCATTGGTCAAAGTGTGATGACCAATGGCGTGTGTTTAACAATTACCGCTAAGACGGCAACATCAATGCAAGCTGATGTGATGATGCCCACTTTTGATACGACTAATTTTAAATATTTAAAAATTAATGATGAAGTCCATCTCGAAAAGGCGCTGCTTGCTAATGGTCGCTTGGATGGTCATGTGGTCATGGGCCACGTTGACGGTGTTGGTAAAATTACGAAAAAACAATTAGTTAACCAAACCTTATGGCTAGAAATTTATGCACCAGACCAAATTAAGCAAATTGTTACGAAAGGTTCAATTGCGATTGATGGGATGAGTTTAACCGTAGTAAAAGCTAACGGTCCGCGCTTTACGGTAGCTTTAATTCCCCATACGCAAGCTGTAACGTTATTGGCAAACAAACCAATTGGGGCGGTGGTAAATTTGGAAACAGATATCTTAGCCAAATACTTATTACGAGGAGTAATGAAATGAATACAGAACAATTAGCCAGTGTTACACGGGTAAAAAATGCACTAGCAGCTATGAAACAAGGACAATTGATAATTGTGGCCGATGATGCCCAACGTGAACATGAAGGCGATTTAATTGGTTTGGCCGCATTTGTTAGTGATACAACCGTTAATCAGATGTTGACGCTTGGTCGGGGTCTTTTGTGTGTACCAATGTCAGCACCTCGAGCAACTAAATTGGGATTAACACCAATGGTTAGTACTAATACCGAAAAGTTTGGGACAAAATTTACAGTAAGTGTTGATCATAAAGATACAGTAACAGGCGTTTCAGTTGCTGATCGAACAGCAACAATCAAAGCTTTAGCAGATGGACAAAGTCTGGCAACTGATTTTGAACGACCAGGTCATATCTTGCCATTAATTGCTGAAGAGGGCGGTGTACTAGTCCGGCCAGGTCATACTGAAGCGGCCGTTGACCTGGCTAAGTTAGCCGGAGTTCCACCGGTTAGTTACATTATTGAAATTTTAAATTCGGATGGCACAATGGCTCGTGAAGCTCAATTAGCTACAATTGCTAAAGATAATCAATTAATCCAGATTTCAATTCAAGATATTATTACTTATCGGCATGTGACTAATGATGCCGTTTTACAACCTGGACCGACTGTAAAAATACCATCTGAATATGGAAATTTTAAATTAACTGCCTTTCCTAATTCAGTTGGAGAACCTGATTTATTGATTGCAAGTCAAAAAGTTAGTACGGGAATACCACTTGTTCGCTTACATTCGGAATGTTTCACTGGAGATGTCCTTGGATCGCAACGCTGCGAATGCGGGCCCCAATTACATGCTGCCTTGCAAGCCGTTGATGTGGAAGGTGGATACATTATTTATCTGCGACAAGAGGGTCGAGGGATTGGCTTAACAGCTAAGCTACAAGCTTATACCTTACAAGAAGGTGGGTTTGATACGTATGATGCCAATACTTTTTTAGGCCATCTAGCTGATGCTCGCTCATATGAACATGCAGCCGCAATTTTAAAGGCCCAGGGAATTACACAAGTTCGCTTATTAACTAATAACCCTGAAAAGATTGCCGATCTTGAACACCACGGTATTCAAGTAGTTGAACGAGTACCATTACAAGTTGGTGAAAACGCTAATAATGAAGCGTATTTAGCAACGAAGAAATCTAAATTTAACCATATGCTATAGCGTGCGTCATATTCAAAATTAAACATACTAGGAGAAATTATTATGCGTGAAATTACAGGATTATATACAAAAAAAGATGTTAAGGTAGCAATTATTGCGAGCCGCTTTAATTCATTGATTACTAACCAATTAATTAGCGGGGCCCAAGATGCCTTAGTGCGACATGGCGTTTCTGATGAAGATATTACTTTAATCTGGGTTCCTGGAGCTTTTGAAATTCCAGCAATTGCTAAGAAAATTGTTGCTAGTGGTGCATATAATGGGGTTGTTACACTCGGTGCAGTTATTAGAGGTGAAACTGCGCACTATGATTTAGTAATTAACGAAACAGCTAAAGGAATTGGTCAAGTAGCTTTGGAAAGTGATATTCCAGTAGTCTTTGGGGTTGTTACAACTGATACTTTAGAACAAGCTCAACAACGAGCTGGTGCCAAAGCCGGTAACAAAGGTGGTGAAGTAGCAACAGCACTACTTGAAATGATGAGCTTGGCTGATCAGATTTAAATGAACAAAAGCACCTAAGGGGACTTAGGTGTTTTTGTTTGTAATTAAATATTCTTTGATTGATACTGATTGAGCAATCTATCTAATAAGTATTATAAGTTTTTTATGCTATTAATAATAGTTTTAATATAGGTAAACGTTAAACTTGAATTTACTTTAAATGCCTATTTATAAACCTTTGTAAGGCTTTTTCTATACTTTAAATATTAATTTTACCTAAAGATAAAATTAAGTATAGCTTTTAGTTTTATTTAGTAGTATTATAAATGCATAGCTTGATTGTTATTACTTTCACAAAAGTTTTAGCGATAATCAGGAGATAAACTAAAAAATAATTTAAAAAGAGGTATGCATCATGAAAGCAGCAGTATGGCACGGTGTTAAAGACGTTCGAGTTGAAGAAGTGGAATTAAAACCTTTAAAGGATGACGAAGTTGTTGTTCGTGTTGCCTGGGCTGGGATTTGTGGTTCAGACTTACACGAATATTTAGAAGGACCTGTATTTATTCCAGTTGAAAAAGCAGAAGAATTGACTGGTGGTAAAGCACCATTGAC
>NZ_JAAXPN010000018.1 GCF_012396505.1 Periweissella fabalis
TTTATCAGCTTTTGTATTTCACAAAGTGATGTAATCACTAAAATTATCAATCAAGTTGTGTACTACAAATAACGCCGCTAAAATCACAATAATCCATGTTGCATTTGTGTATTCAAACGGTTCTCAACCATGTTTCTGAATGAGTTGTAGACGTATGCTTCTAAATCTTTAATTTTACCAGCTTTAAATAAGCGATCGATTGATTCAATCACTACCGTTGTTTGTTCATCATTGTAGTCTAACCATAGTGCTTTCTTAACAGTTGTTTCAACACGTTTCTTAGCGTTAAGAATAGTGCTGATTAAATCATGAACACCCTCAAGTGAACCATTAACCATGCGTTGCATTGTATTGAGTGCCTTGTCTTCAAACCATAAGTTATTAACACCGTTATTGAATACTTCACTAGCCTTAACTGGTTTTTCAGGGTCTTCAACTGCTTGAGTTTCAGGAACCCTGATAGTATCAGTATTAGTATCAGTATTAGTATTTAGGTTAAATAGATTGCGTTTAATTTTTAAACGGCTAGAAGTATTTTCAGACTTTTCAGTTTCTTGGATTATTTTTGTATCAACGTTTGTTTGGCGTTTAACTTTTTTATCCTCTACTTCCTCAGTAGATACCATAACTTCTTCAGCAGGAAACATTACATAAATAAGATTAGGACGTTTACCACCTTGTGGATGTTGTTCAATTAATCCTAATGATTCTAGCTCCTTCTTAGCAGATACTACAGTAGCATTAGATTTGATATTTAAGTCTTCCATCAATTGCTCATTAGTGTAAATGATTACAGTGTTTCCCTTTTCATCAACAAAATTATTTTTTTCAGAGTAATCAACACGATCTAAAAGTAAAGTATAAACGTCACCAGCTACACGAGTTGCTTTATTGTACTTTTCATTTGTTCGGAAAAATTGAGGTGTACGATCGTACATGAAAGTTAATTGTGATGAAGCTGAAATAGTTGAATTAGTCATAGTTTCTACTTTCCTTATCTGATTTGTTTTGTTGACAAAACCAAAAAAGCAACGTACACTATTACGTAAATAGACGTACAAAAGTGTGTTTTTTGTACGTTACCGATTGGTAGACATTAAGTGTGAATTAATATCTTCCAGACTCTCAACAAGCGCCAACTTGTTGGGGGTCTTTTTTTGTCGTATTTATTAAGTTGATATTACTTTATCATATCATCAGATAAGTATGCAACAAAAATATTTTTTAAAATGCCTAAAAACCCTTATGTATCAACAAAAAATAATGACGTCATTGATAACGTTATACATAGCGCCTTTGATACTGTTAACGACAACGTCCTTGTTGACGTTGATAATACTGTTAATAATAACGTTATTAAGGTATAGTTAGAATCATAAACTACTGGAGGTAGACTAAATGGCTAAAGTTATAGCATTTTCAAATAACAAAGGTGGAGTTCTAAAAACTTCATTATCAGTTAATCTTGCTGGTGTATTATCAAAAGCAGGTAAGCATGTGTTAATTGTTGATTTAGACTCACAAGGTAATTCATACACCACATTTGGTAAAGACCCTGATGATATTGAGTGGACTATCTATGATTTACTAACTAACAATCCTAAGCTAAATAACCCACATGATGCAGTCCTCAATTTGGCGGAGAACCTTGATATCATTGTAGCCAATGACGACATGAGTTACTTTGAAATTGAAGTCTTATTAGCTAAAGATACTTATGATGATATTTTTGCCTTGTTTAAGGATTCTATTGAGTCATTTAAAGAGGAGTATGACTACATTATAGTAGATACACCGCCAGCTTTAGGATTGATTGCAGCTAATGTATTTATAGCTGTTGATGAGGTTGTTATTCCATTTCAGCCAGAACCTTATGCGTTCCGATCATTAGTTAAAACAGTTACAGCAGTCAATAACTTTAAAGATAAGAACCCAGATTTAAAAGTTAAGTCTGTGATACCAGTTAAATATCGTCATACGGTAATGCACCGCGCATTTATAGATAGTGCTAAAGCATTTGCTAAAACTCAACATATTAAATTCAGTGATATCGTAATTAAAGAGTCTATTAAGTATGCTGAGACAACTCTTAGAGAAAATGTCCCTGTAACATTACTCGAAGAAGTGCCTGAGACCTTGAAACCATATGCAGAAGTTTATCAAGAATTAGCAAAGGAGTTAGAATACATTGGCTAGAGACAAAAAAGGTTTTAACTTAGATAGTTTAAATAAGATTGTTAACATGGATATTAAGGATAACGTTAACAAGGACGTCACTAATGACATTAAAGATAACGTTAAAAAAGACAGTAAGAGTAACGCTAACGAAGGCGTTAACAATGAAGTTAATGTTGACGTTAATAAAAAATTAATTAATGAAATGATTGTAGATAAGGTGGATAAAGTTAGATTTTCAACTTATATAGAACCAGAAAATTGGGACAAATTAAAGGCTTATGGTGACCATCTAGGTAGAAAGTCAGGTGGAGCAACTAAGTTATTAAATATAGCTTTGGCAGAGTTTTTTGAAAATCATGATTTATAAATATGTATAGATATATATATATTGACTAAAAAAAGGGACGTAAATAATGAACCTCATATGTGACAATGATGAAGTCCTTTCAATTGCTGGGATACAGTATGTGATTGAATACAATAAGTCTTATTGGGCAGTAGAAACACGATTAATGAACCTTGAGGATACTGTTAAACGTACTGATGGCCATCAGAGAGATATAGCGCTAACCAAGATACGCAAAGTAATTGAGGAAACTCCAGGCCTACTATTGATTGAATAAATTGAAACATTAACTAGCGAATCCATTGAAACTATCTGGGCAACTGATTAATTAAATACACAACAAAAAAGCCCCCGGCCAATTAAGGTCAGGTTTTTTTGGGTTAGTTAGTTACGAAACACAACAAAACAAAAGGATGGTTTTTATTGTAATATAGTTAGAATGCAATTGCAATTTTTTAATTTAATAAGTAAACAAACAAAAAAGACCTAACCAATTAAGGCTAGGTCTTTTTATGACACATAAACTACATAAAATTCATATCAAGAAGAATACTTGTTTATATTTTAAATTATCTTACATATTTGGTCAAGGCTCCTGGACGCTAACCTTAATCAATGATAATATGCCCCCGATTCAAATTAGATTGAATTTGCTTAACAGTCGCTTGTCCTGCATAGCCATCAACAATAATGACATCAGGCTTATTTACGTACCCATTCATTGTAATTCCCGTTAAATCAACCTTACCGTCAAGGCCGCCTAATACATAGGTAACTCTCTTAAAGTTAGATAAGGTCGGTAAAATTTAATGACATGTTTCAAATATGTTAAGTTGGATTGCGGTTGTACATAAAATAGTCCAAAAAGGCCCGTGGCTTTTCGACGTTGAAATTATTATGATAGTTATACTAATAAATAAGTTTATCTGAAAATTTTTACACCTGAACCATATTTTACAAAACTAGAAAAAACATTTCATAATATTAGCATAACAATATAGTATAATCAGCTATATCATTAATAGATAAGGAGTATTTGAGTGATTAATAAAAAATATACAATTGGTTTGGATATTGGGACGAATTCAGTTGGATGGGCCGTGATTGATAATGAATTCAATCTTGCGTCTGGGAAGAAAAAAATTAACGATAATGGTATTATCAAGCGATCACGAACGAATCTTTGGGGAGTTCGTTTGTTCTCTGAAGCCGATACAGCGGCTGACCGTCGTCGTATTGCACGTCGTAAAGAGCGTCTGAACTATTTGCGTGGCTTATTTGAAAATGAAATTTTGAAATTTGATGATAATTTCTTTATTCGGATGGATGAAAGCTTTTTGAAGACAGATGATAAGGGAGCAAAAACATTCAACCGTTCATGATGAAAATGGCCATTTGCAATCACGAATGGTTGAATCTAATTCGCAAGTGTTGTACCCGTTTTTTAACGGTAATATGGGGGAAGGTGAAAGTTACAAGGATGATACTTCTTACTATGAAGCTTACCCCACGATTTATCATTTGCGTCAACGATTGATAGACAACCCAGCGCAAGCAGATTTGCGCCTAGTTTATTTGGCATTTCATCATATAATGAAATATCGTGGCCATTTCATTAATCAAGGTCAAAAATTTGAACTTGAGAATATTAATGTCGCGAAAAATTTGGCGGAGGCACTTCATGCATTTGACGATAGTAGTGCTCTTATGATGAGATTCCGGACTAGTTTTTCTAGTTTGGTAAAATATCATCATAGGAGCATTTTTATTTATGGTTACACGTTATGAAGAGGACTTTAAAAAATCCATCGTTGAGATGGTTAAAGC
>NZ_JAAXPN010000019.1 GCF_012396505.1 Periweissella fabalis
AAAGTATAACTCACTATACTTTACATGGTAAAGTGTGGGCTCTACGAGGTAGTAGCGTTCCCCCTTCCTACTGGGGAAACTGCTATTTTTCTACGCCTATTATCCGGCTAGAAAAACCTCCGGCGGGCTATTGCATAGCAAGCGCATTTCATGCAGAACTCTACCCGAGCGGGGCAAGCTGATATATATCAGCTTAATCACAAAAAGAGCTGACCATAATATAGTCAGCTCTTAAAAGATTATACAGAAACTACTTCTGATAACTTATCAGCAATATCTTCTATAGTTTCTTCTGAAGTATTTAATCCACTACGAGAAGCAAGTAATGGACTTACATCAACAAGTTCTTCAAATGTTACACCATCCAAAACTGGAATTAATTGATCACGAGAAAGTAGAGCGGAAAGTTCCTTATCAGCTATTCCGTTTCCTTTAATTCGTTTAAGAAATGATTGAGTAACCAATACAATACCAACACGAGAATTAACTAGACCTTTATCAATTTCTCTAAGTAAATTAGAACCCAAAAGCACTTCATTTTCGCTAAACCAAACAGACGTACCATTTCCCACAAGTAAATCAGTTAAATTTTTGGCAGTAGTTTTTCTATCTTCCCAAGCATGACAAAGAAAAATATCTTTTAAATCAATTTTAGCTCTTTTTTCAACTTCATTACGCAATGGAGTAAGAGCTTTAATTTCTGCTGGAGTATACAAAATAGTAGAACTAGAAGATGACCATTTCGCTCTAGTTTTATTACCAGAAGTTAAAGAACTTGTTCTATTTCTAGAAGGACTTGAGTAACTTCGACTATGGTCGCTGTAACCACTGTATCCATAAGAGCTATAACCCCCTCTTCCACCACATACAGGACAATTAGCCCTCGCAGCCGCAGATCTATGTCCATTAACTGGTGCAGTACATTGTGCCATAAAATATTAATCTCCTTTATACATTATCATTCATCAAATCAACACCTCAAAAATCGGTCTTGAATAAATTTGAAAATTCCATATAGTCCTCTGGAGATAATTCACTCTTAAAATAAAAAGGACTCACTTTTTCTTGAATAGCGTTTAATAATTCATAAACTTTTTCTTTTGAAGAATCAACCAATTCTGTAAGATAGTGCATACGATCATTCTTACTTACAAAAACACAATGAATCGTAACAACCTGGTTAGTAACTGCCATTTCTTGAGTTCCAAAATCTCCGACAGTAACTAAAACACGTTCTCCATTATCAATATGTTCTTGAACAACATCTAAAATATTTTTTCTTGTTGACATAATAAACCATCCTTTTACAAAATAATATAACAACGAAAAATAAAACATTATAAATTCAACTTACAAAGTTTTATTTTTATGATAATTGGAATCAAAAAATGTAGTAACAATATTAAAAATTATTATACTGTAGCCTGCAGCTTTAATTGTGTTATCAGAGTTATATTTTGTTAAAAGATAAACCCCAAAAATAGAAAATAACATGCGAACAAGAACATCAATAAAAGCAATAATTTTATTTTTCATCTCTAGTCTCCTTATTGTTCAATATTTCTCCTGTTTTTTCATCAATATCTCCCCTACCATATCTTCTTTCCTGATAAACCGCGTCAAAATATAGTCTTACCAAAGCGGTATGCGCCCGCAAAACAGAATTAATTATTTTCATACTAGGAAGCCCATGTTCATTACCATGAATTCTGACAAAACGCTTTAATTCACGTATATTAGCTATCCCGTATTCGTCAATCAAATCGCACACAGTATTCAACATATCGTCTTTATCTTCCACATCAAGCGATATATATCTATCAATATCAAAATTATTAATTAACGTAATATCTTGTTTATTATATTTATGCTTTTTCTTCTCAATAGCGTCTTTAGACTCATGAGTAAGGTATAAAAACATACTTGTCATACTTCTTATGACTATTTGTACTTTAGCAATACTCTGATCGCCCAGAAGCTGTTTAATTTTATACCGAACACTATCAGCAGTAACTGGATTTTTAGCCACATAGACAACATGATAATGTGGTTTTTTAAACTCTTGTCCTGGCACAGCACTTTTATCTTTATCATGCAATGGACTAACAGCAATTGGGACACCAATTAATTCTAATTTTGATTTCCAATCTTCTGGAATAGATTCGGGATATAACAAAAAGGTGAAGTATCTTGATTTGTCTTTTGCCATAATGGTAAAATAACCTTGTTAGAACAACAATGTTTAGCGGAAACTTTCGTCTTGCCCAAGCCGAGTTTTCGCTTATTTTTTTTGTTCTAATTCCTTTCTTGAATAATCTTCTAAAGCTAAAGCTAGAATCGCAGACTTAGAAAAACCTTTTTCTTTTGCAAGCTTTTCCAAAGTAGAATATTGGTCTTCGGTTAGACTGACCGTAATTCTTTTTTTATTTGTAGCCATATTTTTTACTCCAAACTAAATTAAATTTAGGTACACCGATATTATGCATTTTTGCAACATTACTGTCAACAACATGTGCTAGAAAACTCTATTTCGCTAGAAACTAGCTAAAAACTCGCCAAAAACTCGCCAAAAACTCGCCGAGTTATAAAACTCTGTAACCATTGATATAAAAGGCTTAAAGACACTTTTTTATTAAAATTGGCACTCGGCACTTAAAAGGGGGGTCGTAGTACAGGAGCGAAATTCGCTCCCTGCCCCCCCTGATTTCCAAAATTTTTATCCCGCTCAAACCAAAATATGGGCTCCGCCCAAACCCGCAAGCTGTGTCAGCTTGACCACATAAATGAGCGGGCGCTCCCGCTCAAACTCACCCCGCACTCGCCGTGGGGCAGGCAAAAAAAGCAGGTGTGCTTTTCTTCGCATGCGCAAAAGTGTTTTATCCGCTAGTCTATCAACTCCTCAAAGCCTCAAAAAGGGGCTAACTGCTAAAGCAGCAAGCCCCTCTAATTCGATTTACCGTTGACAGACACAAAATTAACAGTGTTCAACCAAGAAAGATGTTGTATTAAGCTCTTAAATGCGATTTTAAGCCCATATAAGCGTTTTAAAGGTGCGGACCACCTAATTCATCAGATTTATGCCTCTTGATCTCCTGTGACCTTTCAGGGGCTTTTTTAGACGGTTCTTTTAAGCCTGCACGCTCTAAAAAAGTATCAGGTAAATGTATACCGATTTTGCGCTGAAGAAATACATCTACTTTCTTAACCAAATTCTGCAACGTGCTCACTAAATTTCTCAAACGCTCATTCTCTCGTTCTAAGTCATTATAATCCCACGTTTTTCTATCCAACTTATCTACTAACGAATTAACTTCACTAGTCGCTCTAGTATACCTAAGATTATAACTATCACTAAAAGAAGCACGCCTTTCTAAATCAGCGAGATCATTTTTATCAACCAGCACTTTATTTTTGTTTAGTAGCGTTGGTTTACTATCAATATTTTTATTACTACGTGGCTTAATTTCATCAAATTCTTTTTGTGTATCTGCAAGCCTTGCTTGCGTCTCTTGTTTTTCAGTCTCTATTTTCTTCAACTCTTCCCGCATAGCTTTGTATTCAGGAACGGATAAATTTTTGCGCTCTTTGTTTTTATTCCCACGTTCAACATCAAAGCCATTTTCTTTGAGGTACTGGGATAATTCATCTTGAATACGTTGTAAGGCTTCACGATTGAATATACGCTTGGCAGAGAGCTTTTTATCGTCATCAAAAGGAACAATACCCATATGCATGTGAGGTGTCTTTTCGTCCATATGAACGACCGCATAACGAATATTTTCATCGCCATAGTCATTTGCGAAATATTGTTTAGCCGTTTCAAAATATTTACGAGTGTCGTTTTCGTCTAACTGCTCAAAAAAAACTTTGTCACTAGTTATGATCCATTCATTAACCAAAACAGCGTCTTTACGGACTGCCCGACTACTAACCTTGTTTTCGTTGATATAAGCTTCAATATCCGTTTTAAAATTATTTGTCCGTCCTGCCACCAAATCATAATTCAAGTGAGAGCGGGAAACATCAATATCTTCGTTGCTGTGATTGGTCGTTTTCCGTTGGTCATGATTACCAATACCGACCAAATTATCAGCTTTTAATTTTGTCATTCTAGCAACAGCAAAACTCATCGTACGCACCTCATTTCGGAGTTATCTTCCATGTAAAGTATAACTCACTATACTTTACATGGTAAAGTGTGGGCTCTACGAGGTAGTAGCGTTCCCCCTTCCTACTGGGGAAACTGCTATTTTTCTACGCCTATTATCCGGCTAGAAAAACCTCCGGCGGG